>NZ_KQ033885.1:783253-785547 GCF_000967265.1 Bifidobacterium mellis | reverse complement strand
CAACCACAGTGACCATGCTGCCCATCGACGCCATCAGGCCCAACGACGCCAACCCCCGAAGCGAGATAGGAGACGTGTCGGAGCTGGCCATGAGCATCGCGTCCCAAGGCATACAGCAGGCCCTGGTCGTCACACCGGCGAACCAGGAGGGGCGGCACACCCTGGTCATCGGACACCGGCGGCTGGCGGCCGCCGAGCAGGCCGGCCTTGCAACCGTGCCCTGTATCATCACCGACATGGACGAGCAGACCCAGGCGGAGGTGATGCTGGTAGAGAACATACACCGTGACCAGCTCACCGCCCTGGACGAGGCACGCGGATACGCCCACCTCCTGGACCTTGGCGAAGACGTGGACCAGATGGCCAAAGCCACTGGCCGCAGCCGCAGCACCGTGCAGCGACGGCTCAAAATATCGTCCATCGACGACGAGAAAATACTCGCGCTGCCATCCCAGCTGAGCTTCGAGGAATTGGAAACGATAGCCGACTTCCGCGACGACGAAGGCCTGCAAGACCAGCTCATCAAAGCCGCAGGCACCAACAACTGGAACATGACACTGCACCAGGTCCAGGCCAAACGGTCGCTGGACAAGTGGATCGAACAGGCCCAGGAAGCCATCAAGCAGGCCGGGCTGCCCATCGTGCCGCTGACACCATCACAATCCTGGTCTGACCCGGAAGGTTGGCGCACCATCGCCCGATTCTCCCCGGATACCGACCCCGACCCCAAGCAGGCCCTCGACACATGGCTGGAGGAATGGGAAGGCGACAAACCCACGGCCGCCGGACTGCTCGACCGTGGCGGACAGTGGCGCGTCAAAATCACCCTGCTGGAGCCATACACCCAACAGGACCAGGAGGACGAACGCCGGCAAAGAGAGGATGACCTGGCCAGGTGGCAAGCCGAACAAGAAGCCGAAATCGCACCGGCCAAGCAACTGGACACGGCAAGCCACGACCTGCGGCTGGCCTACACGCAACGGCTCATGTCCCTCAAACGCCCCGCCAAAAACCAGTCCCAGGCCCTGTCCATGCTGGTCATCGCCCAAGCGAGCCAACGCACCTGGTGGGTCAGCCGGGACCAGGTGCGGGACACATGGCGCGCCATCGTCCAGGACCAGGAAGCCGAGCTGGCGCAAAAGGCCGACCTTGACGAGAGTCGCCGCACCCAGACGGCCTTCGCCCTGTGCCACGCCATCATGGAGACACAGATCAACCACGAGACCTGGCGCAGCCAAGACGACATAGACGGCCTGCTCAAACCCCTCTACCGTGCCCTCCAAACCGCAGGCTACGCCATCAGCGACGAAGAGCAATCCGGTCTCGACGGCGACCTGGTGCCCCGACCTGAAGAGGAAGACAACGAAGGGAACGAAGATGAAACAGACGACGGCGACCAGGAGGAGGACACCAAAGAGTGAATGAACCCCGCAGCCGGCCCCGCCACCAAGCGGGGCCGGCTGCCGGCGGCGGCGCAGCGATGCCTCGCGCCACCCCACGGGGTGGAATCGGCATCGTCGAACGCCCCGCGTTCGGACAGCCAGACCGCAACGCGAGGAACGCACGACTGGTTTGTATGTGCAATTTGTACTACACTCATGGTCATGGAGATCGAGATAGAGCAATCAGCCCGCAAGCACGGCTGCGCCGACGACGAAATCAGGCACGCGGTCCTCCACTCCATAGGCCACGAACAAATCGAGGGCTACGGCGACGAGATGACGGTGGTCTTCGTCGGCCAGCCACACCCCGGGGCCCTACCCGACAACCTGCTCGAAGTCATCGTCAGCAAATGGCAGGACGGCCAGCTCCACGCCTTCCACGCCATGCCGCTGACCAGCCGGTGGCAACATCTCAGATACCAATAGACACAACCAACAAGGAGCCAGACCATGACCAACACACAGACACCCGCCGACAGGGCAGCACACGCCGAAGCACTCGACCGCATGGCCGACGCCGGCCAATTCACACCCATCGAAGGCACCCGGGTATACCGGGGCTACGACGCCGGCCCCCTGACCGACGACGACCTGCTCTCCATCTTCGCCGGCCGCCCCCGCGACGAACTCAAACAACCCACCAGCAAAACCTGGCAGGTACGCACCACCCCGGCCCTGGACCAATGGGCCGAAGCCGCCGTCAAAACAGAAGGCACCAACCTATCGGCACTGATCCGCCAAGCCACCGCCGAATACCTGGCACACCACTACCCAGGACTCCGAAGCCAGATGGCCTGACCCATCAGGGCAACATCATCAAGGGACCCCTCAACGGGGTCCCTTTTTCCATGC
>NZ_KQ033885.1:779477-781328 GCF_000967265.1 Bifidobacterium mellis | reverse complement strand
CAACCAGCCTCCAGGACGACGTCAAGCAACTGAGCCAGGACCCCCAACTCATGCTCACCGCAGGCCGACAGGCCCTCGACAGCATCATGCGCATACTCGACGGCACCCACCAGCCCGAAGCCATAGGACACGACCGGCTCACCCGCATGGCCGCGCTGATAGAAACCTCACTGCCGCACCGCGACGCGCTCCTGGTCGCCGCCATCAACCCCGACACCACCCGAGACGACCTGACCACCATCACCGAACAACCCCACGACCCCGCCGCCGTCAAACTCATCTTCACCAGCCTCACCACCTGCTTCGAAGGCCGGACCCCCGTCAACCAGGAACGCGCCGACAGAGCCTACAACCTCTTCGACCAGCTCACCGCCGCCGTCGGCCCCACCCCACACCTCAGCGCCTCCAGAGCCTACCTGGCCTGGGCCGCCCGCGACCCCGACCAAGCCAGCTCATACATGGTCCAAGCCCTCACCCTCGACCGAACCAACAACCTCGCAGCGCTCATCGCCCTGGCCCTCAGTAAGAACATCAACCCCACCGACGACTAACACCACACACAACCAAACCGAAGAGGTCTCCTCCCAAACCAAGGAGGAGACCTCTCCGCGTCCGATGCGTTTCTCCCGCCCCATAAAAGGGGCACTCGAATCCGCTTCATTCCCTAGGAATGATCGTTGTTTAGATTAATCATGCTTGTCTGCAGCATCAACGGCATGAATGACGAGTAGGGAGATGAGAATGGTGAGAACCTCAGTTATCAAAGATGAGAGCGCCATGGCTTCCCACCTGCTGAAGGCCAAGGCCATCAACCCCATGAGAAACACAAAACTCACAACTTCGCTAACAAGCTTCTTCAAGACCTTGTGACTGCTCATGCTAAACAACACATCCACCAACGCATCAGTTATGTAGGTACCAAAGAACCACAACAGAAAGATAACGATGGTACCCAAAACCCCACGCCACCCATGCACCCAGGAACGAACGCCACCGAAAGGGAGCAAGCGATAAGTGACACCAATGCCGACCGCAAAAGGAAAGACAAAACCCAACAACACAGTTCCGAAAAAACCAACACCGGTAATCGCATCCGAAACCGTTACATGGTCTGATCGTCCACGGTCACTCATCGCTCACCCCTCTCTCCATGAATCAGAGGAACAAATCAACCCATGTCGCCGTGTATTCAGCAATATCGTAAGGGATGCCCAGCTGCATCAAACCTGAGACGATAGCGGCATGAGTCCAGACGCCGGTGGCTTCCAGGAAGTCTGCAATCCGACCGGCCCACGGAGCAATCTTGGCAGGAAGCTTGGAACCTCCCCAGCGCAGAAGCTTAATGACAGCTTTCTTGGCGATCGTCGTAGCCCAATTCCTCGATTGGAAGCCATTACCGGCAGTGCCATCATGCATCGAGAATGCATACTCGGTCAGGATGCCAGCACCTTCATAATCACCGTTTTCCCATGCGGTATCCGCTATCTCCAGCACATCCCTCGGAGTCAGCGAATCGGTGACTTGACTCACGATAGATGTCGAAGCGGTATCCACAGGCTCTGCAGCCATCGCCTGACTGGGAACCATGGCGACTCCCATAGACAGCGCAAGTGGAACAGCAACGCTGGCGAGCAACCTACTTTTGATAGTGTTCAGAGCTTTCATCATAAGCCCCTTTCCGTTTGTTGAGTCAATTCATCCTTGATAACCAATAACGAAGTCAGCGGTGTCAGCCATGGCACCTCTGACAACCCAGCTAAAACTGGAATACTGCACTGATAGATAGGCCTAACTATCATTCTTGAGTTATTACATCAACGGTGACAGTAGCACCACCGTTACACCATCATA
>NZ_KQ033885.1:409551-778124 GCF_000967265.1 Bifidobacterium mellis | reverse complement strand
AATGACCAGAACTGAAAAGGGCGCACTTGGCGCGCTTACCGGGCTGTCCTTGGGGGACGCGCTGGGCATGCCCACGCAGAGCATGAGTCCAGCAGCCATCCATGAGGCCTACGGCAGAGTCGACACCCTTCGTGATGCCATTGCGGATCAGCCGATAGCTTCCGGTATGCCTGCGGGGGCTGTGACCGATGACACCGAGCAGGCGCTGATCGTGGCGGAACTTATCATCGATGGCAAGGGACACATCGATCCGAAAGAGCTCGCCAAGCGCCTTCTGGCCTGGGAGGACGATATGAAGTCGCGCGGATCGCTGGACTTGCTCGGGCCCTCCACCAAGCTGGCCCTGGAACAGGTTCGCCAGGGCGCAGACATCATGACCACGGGAAGGACCGGCACCACCAACGGGGCCGCCATGCGAGTCACCCCGGTAGGGATAGCCAACAGGCCCAAGGACACCAGGAGGCTCGCCAATCGCATCTACGAGTCCTGCCAGGTCACACACGACACGGTCGCAGGCTTCCAAAGCGCAGCGCTGATCGCCACGACAGTCAGTCTGGGACTTGAGGGAATGACCGTTCGCCAGGCGTTGCAGGAGTCCCTGCGCCTGGTGCCCGCCATGGAGACCTCAGGGGCTTGGACCCCCAAGGCATCGGTTCCCGCACGGGCCCGCCAGGCAATACGGCTGTCTGAGGAATTCAGTGATGAGGGCGACTTCGAACGCCACCTGATTGAAGACTGCGGCACCTCGGTCGAATCCAATGAGTCTGTGGCAGCCGCCTTCGCCCTGGCCTGGAGGTTCGCCTACGATCCCCAATCGGCTCTGTTCGCCGCAGTCAACCTTGGTGGCGATACGGACACCATCGCTGCAATGACCGGCGCAATGACCGGCGCGAGTGCAGGTCCCGAGGCCTTTGACCCCACACTCTGTTCCCGGGTGGCTTCGGTATCTCACCTCGACCTGCAGAAAACCGCCCGTGGCCTGATTGCCCTAAGGCAGTAAAGCGCAAACCGACAAGACTGATTCCGTCAGGAACACAACAATGTAGAATCCAGTCACCCCCCCCCCAAGATTACGGGGACCCCACAGACCAGGCCAACTGCCCGAACAGCTGATCCATCGCTACATTCAGTACAACGTGAGTCAAAGGAGACAATCCATGTCAACTGCACCAAAAGAGGGCACCATCCTCTCCAGGGTGGAGCAAAGGGGCATCGAGCCTGTGCCCGAGGACCAGAGGAACGGGTCGCCCGGTCAGCTCTTCTGGGTCTGGTTCGCCGCCAACATCTCGATCCTGGGAATCCCTCTGGGAGCTACTCTGATTGCCCAGGGACTGAACCTCTGGCAGGCCGTGCTCGCCACGACCATCGGGGCCTTCGGATCCTTCGCCCTGGTCGGCATTATCTCCATAGCCGGCAGAAGGGGCGGCGCCCCCACGCTGACCCTGTCCAGGGCCATTTTCGGCGTCAGAGGCAATGCGGGCCCCACCCTGGTGGCCCTGCTGTCCAGACTGGGCTGGGAGACGGTGAACACCATGACCGGCGCCTTTGCGCTGCTCTCCCTGATCGCCATAATCTTCGGCACCTCGGCCGATGCCAGGCGCTCCCCCTTCCTGACCTTCGTCTGCATTGCCGTCTTCGTGGCCCTGACCGTGGTGGTCTCGGCCGCCGGTCACGCCTTCATTCTCACCGTGCAGAAGTGGGCCACCTGGATATTCGGCGCCCTCACCCTCCTGGTGGCCATCTATCTGGCCACGACCGTCGACTGGTCCTCCTTCATCGGCAATGCCCCCGGATCAGCCAGCGCCTTCCTGATCGGTGTCGGCACCATAGCCGCGGGGACGGGCATCGGCTGGGTCAACTCCGGCGCAGACATGGCCCGCTACCAGAAGACCTCGGTGAAATCCGGCTCTCTGGTCCTGACTGCAGCGGCCGGCGCCGGCATTCCACTGGTGGTCGTCATCGGCCTGGGGTCGGTCCTTACAGCTGGCAACTCCACCATTGCCTCCGCCGCCGATCCGGTCGCCGCGGTTCGAAGCGCCCTACCCGCCTGGGTCTCCATCCCCTATCTGATTGCCGCATTCGCCGGGCTGCTCATGTCCAACAACCTTTCCGTATATTCTGCCGGCCTGACCACCATCACCCTGGGCATCAGAATCCCCCGCGCCTACGCGGTCGTGGTCGACGTGGTGGTGACCACCTGCGGAGCCCTGTACTTCACGCTGGGTTCCGACGGGTTCTACGGCCCCTTCGTCACCTTCATCTCCCTCTTGGCAGTGCCTCTGAGCACCTGGGCAGGCATCTTCCTGTCAGACATGATCTTCCGCAAGCGCTACGATTCCGACGGCCTTCTGAACCTTCGAGCCGACTCCCCCTACTGGTACTGGCACGGCATCAACCTCCCAGCCATCATCAGCTGGCTGGTCGGAATAGTCGTCGGCTTCCTGTTCGTGACGGCCCAGGTCTCCAAGGACGAGGTCTGGTTCTCGGGACCGCTGGCCGACAGCTTCCTGGGCAGGAACGGCCTGGCATGGCTGGTTTCCCTCCTGCTGGGAGGAATTCTCTACGCCATTCTGCACGTCCTCTCCAAGGATTCCATGGCGGTGAGGAGCAGTGGCGATGACTGAGCCAAGGATCCTCCATCTCGGTCAGGTGGTGGTTGACCTGAGCATGGACATCGACCACCTACCGGAGCGCGGAGGGGATATTTTCGCCAGGCGAAGCGCCATAAAGGTCGGCGGCGAGTACAACGTGATTCGCGCAGCCAGGCAGATGGGGGCGCCGATAGCCTATATGGGGGCGATCGGCACAGGTCCGATGGCGGACATGGCCAGTGGAGCCCTTGCAGCCCTGCGGGTCCCCGCCCAGGGGCCTGTGCTGGATGACTGTGATACCGGATACTCGGTAGCCATGATCGAGCCCTCGGGCGAACGCACCTTTGTGTCGGCAAGGGGCGCAGAGACCCGCGTACCGGAGGGCACCTACGAAGGCATGGACCTGGTTCCCGGCGATGTCGTCTACCTGAGCGGGTATTCCTTCTGCCACAAGGACAACACCCGAAGCCTGGTCGGATTCGCTCACAGACACCAGGGCGAAGGATTCCCCGTGCTCTTCGACCTGGGACCCATGGTGGCCGATATTGCACTGGATGTGCTGAACACGGTCAACGGACTGCACCCGATCTGGTCGCTGAATGAACGCGAGGGACCAATCCTGGCGCAACGTCTGGAGTGCCGACCCGAAACCGGCAATGCAACCGAGCCGGAATCCGTCTGCCGTTCGCTCTCGCTGAGACTGGACAGTCCGGTGGTTCTCAGGGCCGGCGCCCGTGGTGCCTGGTACTGCCAACCCAAGGATGCAAGGCAGAGCCGATACATTCCGACCCCGCAGGTCCATGCCATAGACACCAACGGTGCCGGCGATGCCCACTCGGGCGTCCTCTGTGCGGGCATCTTCCAGGGCCTGCCCATCGAGGAGGCACTGACACTGGCCAATTGTGCAGGTGCCCTTTCCACCACGCAGCCAGGTCCAGCCACATGCCCAGGCGAGCAAGCCATACGAAAGGCCGCTGCCTCGCTACAGGAGTGACCAATGTAAACCCAAGCAAAATACAAACGGCCGCCGACTTCATGCCGGCGGCCGCTTGGCAACCCACAGAGGGATCAGAACAGGAGAGCTCAGAGCTGCTTGCCCAGCTGATCGGCTGCGCGCAGAGCGTGAGCCACATCGGCAGGGGTCACGTCGAAGGGCATGTTGCCCATGGTCTCGTCAGGACCGCAGGCATGCTCGCCGACCTGGAGCAGATCCTCCTCGCTGGCCTGGCCGATGCCGATCTGCTCCAGGGATGTGGGCAGACCCACGCTACGGAAGAAGTCGTAGACCTGGCGGGTCTCCTCCAGGGGACGATCCTCAAGGACCAGCTGGGCCAGGGTGCCGAAGGCCACCTTCTCGCCATGCAGCATGGAGTGGGTGCCCTCCAGGGCGGTCATCCCATCATGAATGGCGTGGGCTGCAGCCAGGCCGGAGCTCTCGAAGCCCAGACCGCTCAGCAAGGTATTGGCCTCAATGATCTTCTCCAGGGCGGCTGTGCGCACACCGGCCTTGACGGCGGCCACGGCCTTGACGCCATCCTCCAACAGGGTGTCGCGGCAGAGACGGGCCAGGGCGAAGGCGGCCATGGTGGCGTGTCCTCCGGTCATGGTCACCGCGTTCGACTGCACGCAGGCGGCCGCCTCATAGTATGTGGCGAAGGCATCGCCCAGCCCTGATACCAGGAAGCGCACCGGAGCCTTGGCGATGACGTCGGTATCCATAAGGACCACGTTGGGGTTGGCAGGCAGTGGCAGATAACGGTCGAAGACACCCTCAGGCGTGTAGAGCACGGACAGCCTGGAGCAGGGCGCATCCGAGGAGGCCGCCGTGGGCACAATCATGACAGGCAGGTGGGCGAAATGGGCCACGGCCTTGGCAGTATCCAAGGTCTTGCCACCGCCGATGCCGATCACCGCGTCGCTGCCGCCCAAACGGGCACGATGACGGTCGATCTCCTCCATGGAGCACTCGCCGCCGAATTCCATCAGTTCGTAGGGGATCCCATCGTGCTCAAAGGAGGCGACGATGTCGTCGTGGTAGAGCCCGTCGATGACCGGATCGACGATCAGATGGGCACCCTTGGCGCCCAGAGCCGCGTATTCTCCAGCCAGCTTTCCCATGGCGCCCTCCTGCTGGACATAGGAGCCTGGAGAGCACAGAACCTTGCGCATATACACACCTTTCTCATTGCTGATCCCGCCTTCGGGACCAGATCCTTGGGGACGGGCCTCTTGGACCGCCCGAAAGTGACCCTAGTCACATTACATGGTGGGATGGGTGTGCCGCGCCGACCGACAGGTCAGTTACGAGGAGATGGACTGGTCGTGCTCGTCGGTGACGACTGTGGCGTAGGAGCCGTGCCTGAGGGACTTGGCGTGGAGCTGGTCGCGTCGGCAGACGGCGAAGGCGAGCTCGCGGGGTTCCCTCCCTGCGGTTGACTCTGCCCGGATCCCTGTTCGCTGCCTTGGTTCTGATTCGAGCCAGAGGGCTGGTTCTGAGGGGCACTCGGGGTCGTCTGATATTCAGGCTCCTCTGTGCGCCGCGCTGGCTTGGAGGGGGTCTCCTCCTCGCTGGGGGTTACCGTCTGGCTGGTCGGCGGGCTGACCACGTTGCGAACCACCTTGTCGGTGCCTTCGCCCTTGGTCAGGGCATTGATGGCCAGAGCGGAAAGCAGTACGGCCACCAGGGCGCTGACCACGGAGACGATGATGACGTTGCGACGGCGCTGATCCAGCTTCTTCTTGCTGGTTGCCGTCATGGAGGCCGCATGGGTCCGTGGACCATTGCTGGACGAAACGGTCCTGCCGGTCTTGGCTGCCGACTTTTCGTCACCGACAGGGGGCATGACCTGGGTGGACCCATCCACCGGGGCCATGACCTGGGTGGACCCGTCGGCAGTATCGCTGGAATCGTCAGAACGACCCTTACCCTGAGCCGGCAAGGTGGTGGTCTTTCCACCGGCGTCCGAATCGGTATTCGAGTCAGTCTCGGAGTCGTCATCGTCCTGGCCAGCACCGCCGACCACGGACTCCTGCAGCTTCTGGCCAGAGGCTTCCAAAACATTCTTGTAGATCTGCGAGGCCACGGCAGAGACGATGGAACCGATGGCCACGCCGATGATGGATCCCGCCACGCCGATCTTGGCGGCCAGCCAGAAGGAGGTCATGGCTGCAAGAGCGCCGGCGATGATCTGCGCCCAGGAAATGTCATGAAAGAACTGCTTCACTCCGACCCCTTTTGATCCAACGGCTGGTTACTGCGCTCTTATGGTAGCTGGTGGTCATGGCGATACTGTGATGGTCGGCCAACCCCCAAGGACCTCAGTCGGTCTGGACCAGCCCCCGGGGATTGTCCCAGTCCCCCCGCATGGCGATGGCCGGACCGCGATTGTAGTCGATCATGGACCAGCGCAGACCGCCGTCCGGCAGATCCCGTGGCATCAATCGGGCCCAGTGGGCGTTGCGCATGGTGACCAGGCCCAGGTATTCGGGATATGCAGTGGCCATGCCCAGCAGGGCCTGAAGGGCCTCAGCGATGAAGGACCCATGGGAGAAGACCATGAGATCCGTGTCCGGGCCGGCCCGATGAATCCATCGGTTCAGGGTTTCCTGGCCCCGTTTGCCCACCTGGGGCTTGGTCTCGGCACCGTGGCGCAACTCTCCCCCGGCGCCCCTGGACCAGGATTCGTAATCCTCGGGCCAGCGTTGACGAACCTCCTCGGCGCTGGCTCCCTCCCACTCGCCGAAGCTGCGTTCACGCAGCCCGGGATCGAGATGGACCATCTGGCCCAAGGGGTCGGCGAAGGCGTGTGCGGTGGCGGCAGCCCGGCCCAGGTCAGAGGAGACTACCAGCAGGTGACGGTCTTCAGGGGCATCATCCACGTATTCAGCGCGAAGCTCCTCGGCGGTCCTCTCCACCTGCCAGCGGCCAACGCTGTTGAGCGGGATGTCGATCTGACCCTGCATCCGATGCCCTGCGTTGTATGAGGTCTGGCCATGGCGGACCACGGTCATGGAGCGCACATGCCGTCCATCCCCGGCGGCGGTATCCGAATCAGTCATGGTTTTCCTGAGGGTCAGCGAAACGGCTGCGCAGATCATCCCCGTTCAAATCGTCCGCCTTGGAGGCCAACCGGCCGTCCGGGTCATCATCCTTAAGGGTGAAGGGGTGCTCCAGTTGCAGGTCCACCTGGGGACAATCCTTCCAGAGCCGTTCCAAGTCATAGTAGGCGCGGGCCTGCTTGTGCATGATGTGGATGACGAAGTCACCGTAGTCCAGCAGAACCCACTGGGCCTCCTGGACGCCCTCCCGCGAACGGGGGTCCAGATTCTTCTGTAGATGGAGCTGCTTTTCCACCTCTTCGGCGATGGCCAGGACCTGGCGTTCGTTGCTGCCGGTGGCCACCATGAAGATGTCGGTGATGGCGATGGGCCGGGAGACGTCGAAGGCCACGATGTCCATGGCCTTGACATCGTTGGCGGCCCGAGCAGCCACCCGGACCGCGTCGATGGATTCCTGCAATGCTGGCACTTGTCACGCCTTTCCTTGTTGTGAAGCAGATGCTGTCAAGGTTACCGCTCCCAGGCGGGCTTCCAGTCCGGAACCTCATGCTGGTCGTTGGTGGAATAGACCATGGCCCCGTCCTCGACCGGATGACGGATGACCGATCCGGCTCCGGTGGTGACCCCGTCGCCCACCTGGACTGGTGCTACGAAGAGGTTCCCTGCGCCCACATGCACTTCCGATCCGATCTCGGTCCGGTTCTTGTGCACGCCGTCGTAGTTGGCCGTGATGGACCCGCCTCCCACGTTGCTGTCGTGGCCTATATGGGCATCCCCCACATATGAGAGATGGGGCACCTTGGTCCCGTGGTCGATGGTGGCCTTCTTCATCTCCACGAAGGCCCCGGCCTTGGTGTCCTCGGCAAGGACGTTGCCGGCCCTCAGATAGGTCCATGGGCCGATGTTGGCCCTGGCTCCGATCCGGGTCTCCTGCACGCGGGAACGCTCCACCTTGGCCTGCGGCTCGATGATGGCATCAATCAAGGTGGTATAGGGGCCGATGACCGCATCCGAGGCGATCTCGGTATGACCCTGCAGGAAGCATCCGGGCAGAATGACTGCATCCTGCTGGATGACCACATCGTCCTCGATCCAGGTGGTGGACGGGTCCAGAATGGTCACCCCCTGGCGCATGAACTCCCGGCAGACCCGCAGGTTATGGGCCTTGGCCAGATCGGCCAACTGGACCCTGTCGTTGACGCCTTCGACCTTGAGCGGATCAGGGGCAGCGAAGGCCCCGACCCTGCCCAGGCGGCGGGCCGTCTCCAAGGCATCGGTCAGATAGAACTCGCCCTGGGCGTTGCTGTCGTCCAGACCGCGGACCGCCTGTCGCAGCAGGTCAGTCTCGAAGACGTAAACGGAGGTGTTGACCTCCTTGACGGCTAGCTCGGTTCCGGTGGCGTCCCGCTGTTCGACGATGCGCAGGACCCGTCCATCCTGGTCGCGAATGATGCGGCCATATCCGGTGGGGTCGTCCAAATTGACGGTCAGCACAGTGGCCCCGTCGCCGGAACTGACATGGTAGTCGAGCAGGCTGTGCAGCGTGTCCGCGTCAAGCAGGGGCATGTCCGATGCGACGATCAGCACCTGGCCGTCATGCCGGAGCTCACCATCCAGCTGGTCCACGGCGCACTGGACCGCACGCCCCGTTCCCGGTCGGCTGTCCTGACGCACGATGCGCACCTGGGAATCGTAGGAGCGGGCAGCCTGCGCCACCAGGTCGGCCTGATGGTGAACCACCACGGCCGTCAGCTCGGGATTGAGGGCGGTCACCGAAGTCATGACCCTCTGCAGGAAGGTCTTGCCGGCCAGGGTGTGCAGAACCTTGGGATGGGCCGAGTGCATGCGGGTACCCTCGCCTGCGGCCAGAATGATGCCAGCGGTCAGTGTCTGCCCGCCGCTCAAAACTCCACCACCCCGCTCTCGGCGATGTCGATCAGATCCTGAATGGAGTTCACCACCTGGTCCGGGCGGTAGGGGAAGGTCTCCACCTCGGATCGTGTGGTGATGCCGGTCAGCACCAGGAAAGTGTTCAGGCCGGCCTCGACTCCGGCCACAACGTCGGTGTCCATCCGGTCGCCGATCATGGCCGTGGTCTCGGAGTGGCCGCCCACCCTGTTCAGGGCCGTGCGGAACATGATTGGATTGGGCTTGCCCACAAAGTAGGGCTCCCGGTTGGTGGCCTTGGTCACCAGGGCCGCCACAGCGCCGGCTGCCGGCAGGACGCCGTTCTCGCTGGGGCCTGTGGCATCCGGGTTGGTGCAGATGAAGCGGGCGCCGCCCAGAATCAGGCGGATGGCTGTGGTAATGGACTCAAAGGAGTAGGTCCGGGTCTCGCCCAGGATCACATAGTCCGGTTTGATGTCGGAAAGAATGAAGCCGGCCTCGTGCAGGGCCGTGGTCAGTCCGGCCTCGCCGATCACATAAGCCGATCCCCGTGGCATGGTCCGGGATACGAAGTCGGCAGTGGCCAGGGCCGAGGTCCAGATCCGATCCTCGGGCACGTCGATGCCCGAACGACCAAGGCGGGCCGAAAGGTCACGAGGGGTGTAGATGGGGTTGTTGGTCAGCACCAGATATTGGCGGTTGTTGCGCTTGAGGGTGTCGATGAATTCGGCAGCTCCGGGCAGGGCCGTGTTCTCGTGCACCAGCACGCCGTCCATGTCGGTGAGCCAGGTTTCGATCTTCTTGACTGCCAAGACAGTTCCTTTCGGTTGGTCACCGACCCCAAGGAGGCCGTCTCCGACCGGAATCGGCGAGCGTAAGCTCCCCCACCTGGATTCGAACCAAGACTAAGGGTTCCAAAGACCCGTGTGCTGCCTTTACACCATGGGGGAAAGGCGGGACCCTGGGGCCCCGCCAGGTTCATTATGCCACAGCCGGACGATTACGCCACGCCATGCCGTGCAGGCGGGGCTTCAAGCGAAGAGGAAGCCCTGGCCGTGATGGGCCGGATAGGTGTCGAAGAGCCGTGCCACCGAGCCGTCCTCGAAGACCGCCTTGATGGCCGAGGCCAGCAGGGGCGCGATGGACAGCACGGTCAGGCCGTCCCAACGCTTCTCCTGGGGAATGGGGACCGTGTCGGTCAGGATGACCTCCTTGGCCTTGCAGGACTTGAGCCGTTCCACGGCAGGTCCGGACATGACGCCATGGGTGGCCACGATGGTGATGGAGTTGGCGCCAGCCTCATCCAGCACGTTGCAGGCCTCGGCAATGGTGCCGCCGGTGTCGATCAGGTCGTCCACCAGCACGCAGTCCAGGCCGCGCACGTCGCCCACCACACGGTGGGCCACGGCCTTGTTGGGCTGGGTGATGTCACGGGTCTTGTGGATGAAGGCCAGGGGCACGCCTCCCAGGCGCTGGGCCCACTGCTCGGCCACCCGGATGCGGCCGGCATCCGGCGAGACCACAGCCACCTTGGACAGGTCCATCCTGTCACGTACATAGTCCACCAGCACAGGCATGGCGATCAGGTGGTCCACAGGCCCGTCGAAGAAGCCCTGGGACTGGGCGGCGTGCAGGTCGACCGACATGATCCGGTCCGCGCCAGCCGTCTTGAGCAGGTCGAACATGAGCCGGCAGGAGATGGGCTCGCGGCCCAGATGCTTCTTGTCCTGACGGGAGTAGCCCAGGAGCGGGCAGACTGCGGTGATGGATCGCGCCGAGGCCCTCTTGAGGGCGTCGATCATGATCAGCTGTTCCATGATGGACTTGTTGACCGGGTCGGAGTGGGTCTGCAGGACGAAGACATCGGCTCCACGCACCGACTCCGTATAACGCACATACATCTCGCCGTTGGCAAAGTCGTAGGCTGTCGTCTCGAGGACGTCAATGCCGAGTTGATCGGCCACGTCCGCCGCGAGTCTGGGATGGGCCCGGCCTGTGACAAGTATGAGATTTTTTCCTGGTCTGCCTTTGAGTATCGCGCTCACCATATCTCCAAACGTTGTTTTCGCTGAAGCGGACAGCCCCCATAATAATGGCGCGCGCTGACACAGCCGGACAGTCCGTGTTGGCGAGTCCGACGGTATGCGAAGCTCAGGAAGCAGAGCGATAGAGCCCGTGCTTGTTGATGTACTGCACCACCCCGTCCGGGACCAGGTACCAGACCGGCATGCCCCGGGCCGAACGACGCCGCACGTCCGTGGACGAGATGGACAGGGCCGGAATCTCCAGGGTATCCACCCGCTGGGCAGGCACCTGAAGGTCGTCCAGGCTGGAGGAGTAGCCGGGTCGGGAGACGGCCACGAACTTGGCCAGATCCCACATCCGGTTGGCATCCTTCCAGCGCATGATCTCGGCCACAGCGTCCGCCCCGGTGATGAAGAAGAGGTCGCTGTCGGGGCGCATGCGCTTGATGTCGCGCAGGGTGTCCACAGTATAGGTGATGCCAGGACGCTCGATGTCCACCCGGGAGACCGTGAACTTGGGGTTGGAGGCCGTGGCAATCACGGTCATCAGATAGCGGTCCTCGGCATTGGTCACCGTCTTGTTCAGTTTGAAGGCCGGGCGGCCGGTGGGCACAAAGATGACCTCATCCAGGTCGTAGACCCAGGCCACCTCCGAGGCAGCCACCAAGTGGCCATTGTGAATGGGGTCGAAGGTGCCGCCCATGATCCCCACCCGGGGTCGGCGGTTATGGTGGGCAGGCCTACAGGACCCGTCAATTTCCGATGGCTCCTGCCCGGTTTCTCCCTCCTTGGACAGTTCAGACATCATCCGGTTCACGCCTGCTCGCCCTCCCGTCTGGCTTCCGAGGCGTTCTCCTCGTTCTCGGACTCGGCCTCCTGGCGCATCTGCTCGGCGCTGGGGTTGACCCGGTCAGGATCGATCCGCTCCATGTCGGCATTCCACTCCTCCTGGACCACGCGACGGATTTCGGAGTAGGTGGGCAGGGGGAAGCCCGGCTGGTAGGCCCGACGGACCTGGGCCACGCATCCGGTGATGGCTACCAATGAATCGGACAGGTCGGCGATGCGACCCTCCTGCTCCTGTTTGCGGAAGACCGGCACACGCTCCTCCATGACGGTGATGTCGTGCCTGACCTGGTTGAGCTGGTCCTGATCCAAGTCATGCACATCATCGGCATGTTCATCAGGCCAGCCAATCAGGACCGCATCGGCGTACTCCAGGCAGGAACGCTGGTCCGCATCCGGGATGCCGTCCTCGATTTGGACCAGAAAGACGTACCGCAGCAGGCTCAGCCGCTCTGAAGCCACCCTCAGCCAGATACGCGGATTGTCGTGCTCGCGTTGGAAGAGCTCTTCGATCTTCTCGTTCACGGCCGCACCTGCCCCCTGCCGTAGCCGATCCATTTGGTGGTGGTAAGCTCCTGCAGGCCCATGGGTCCTCGGGCATGCAGCTTCTGGGTGGAGATGCCCAGCTCCGCGCCCATGCCGAACATGCCACCATCGGTGAATCTGGTTGAGGCATTGACCATGATCACAGCCGAATCCACCCGGCGGGAGAACTCCTCCACAGCCTCGTAGTCCCGGGCCAGGATGGCCTCGGTATGGCCGGTGGAGTGACGGTTGATGTGCTCGATGGCCCGGTCAAGGGAGTCCACCACACGTACCCCCATCTTCAAGTCCAGATACTCACGATCCCAGTCACCCTCTTCTGCGCGGACCAGCAGCTCTTCGGGCAGACCATGCCCGGCAAGGATGTCCATGGAGACCGCGTCCAGGTGCAGCTCGACCTGGGCCTGGGTCAGCGCTTGCGCCACACGTGGCAGGAATTCAGCGGCCACATCCCGGTGGACGATCAGTTTTTCGGCGGCGTTGCAGACGCCCACCCGCTGGGTCTTGGCGTTGACGATGATGGGGATGGCCTGATCCATGTCCACCGAGCGGTCCACGTATATATGGACATTGCCGGCACCGGTCTCGATGGTGGGCACGGTGGCCTGCTCAATTACGCTGCGAATCAGCCCCCGGCCACCCCTGGGCACCAGCAGATCGATATGACCGCGCGCCTTCATCAGAGCCTGGGCCCCCTCGCGACCGTATCGGTCCACGGAAGCCACCAGAGCCGGATCCAGCCCCTGCTCACGAAGCACCCCGCCTATCAGCTCCACCAGGGCGCGATTGGTGCGTTCGGCCGCATGACCCCCTCGCAGGAGGGCCGCATTGCCGGACTTGAGGCAGAGGGCCACCACATCGATGGTGACATTGGGCCGGGCCTCGTAGATCATGGCCACCACGCCCAGGGGGACCCGCACCTGATTGAGCCGCATGCCGTTGGGCATGTCATGGCCGCGAACCACCTCGCCCAGGGGATCAGTCAGCCCGGCCACCATACGCACGCCCCGGGCGGCATCCGCGATGCGAACCTTATCCAAGCGCAGACGGTCAATCAGTCCGGCGCTCATTCCTTCTTCAAAAGCCTGGGTGCAGTCCTGTTCATTGACAGCGGCAATCTGATCGGCCTGATCGATCAGGGCATCGGCCAGGGCCAGCAAGAGGGCATTCCTGGTCTGGCCGGTCATGCCTGCCAGACCTGCCTGTGCAGCAGCCGCCGCATCGGCCATGGCGCAGACCTGGTTGAACACATCCTGACGATCGGAGTTCTCGTTTTCGCTCATGTTCGTCAGATCCTTTCGCCCTCAAGGGTCCGCCAGACCCATATTCTGTACCGATTGTAACCCTCAGCGAGGGCAATGACGACAGGAGGGGGAGGGCATTGCCGCGCCTCCCACCTCCAAGGGCCGATCAGTGGGTCTGGTCCAGCTCAGGATAAAGCGGGAAGGCCTCGACCAGCCGGTCCACCCGGGCCTTGAGGGCATCCAGATCCGCCTGGGGACCCTGGGCCAGCGCAGTGCCGATCACGTCCGCCACCTCCTCGTACTGGGCCGGGCCGAATCCGCGAGTGGCCAGGGCGGAGGTCCCGATCCGCAGACCGGAGGCCACGGAGGCCGGGCGCGGATCGAAGGGCACCGTATTGCGGTTGACGGTGATGCCGATCCTGGCCAGCAGGTCCTCCCCCTGACGGCCGTCCATCTCGCTGTTGCGCAGATCCACCATGACCAGGTGGACATCAGTACCTCCAGTGAGCACGGTGATGCCGTTGTCGGCCACATCCTTGGCCATCAGACGCTCGGCCAGAATCTTGGCGCCCTCCAGCGTGCGCTCCATCCGTTCCTTGAATTCAGGCGTGCCGGCCAGCTTGAAGGCCACAGCCTTGGCGGCGATCACATGCATGAGCGGGCCGCCCTGGTTGCCGGGAAAGACCGAGGAGTTGAGCTTCTTGGCGTACTCCTGACGGGCCAGGATGAACCCTGACCGGGGTCCGCCCAGGGTCTTGTGGGCCGTGGAGGAGACCACATCGGCATAGGGCACCGGGCTGGGGTGCAGACCGGCCGCAACCATGCCGGCGAAGTGGGCCATATCCACCCAGAACTTGGCCCCCACTTCATCGGCGATCTCCTTCATGGCTGCAAAGTCCTCAATGCGCGGATAGGCGCTCCACCCGCCGATGATCAAGGCCGGATGGGTCTCCAGCGCCCGCTGGCGGATGATCTCGGGCTCGATGCGGAAGGTGTCCGGATCGACCCCGTAGGATTCAGCGTGGTAAAAGCGTCCGGAGAAGTTGATCTTCATACCGTGGGTCAGGTGGCCGCCATGGTCCAGGGCCAGGCCCAGCACGGTGTCGCCGGGCTTGATCAGCGCCTGGTAGACGGCGGCGTTGGCCTGGGCGCCCGAATGCGGTTGGACGTTGGCATATTCGGCGCCGAACAGGGCCTTGGCGCGGTCCCGGGCCAGGTTTTCGACCTGGTCCACCCACTCGCATCCGCCGTAGTAGCGTCTGCCGGGATAGCCCTCGGCATATTTGTTGGTCAGCACGGATCCCTGGGCCTGCAAGACGGCCTTGGGCACGAAGTTCTCAGAGGCGATCATCTCCAGACCGCCGCGCTGACGCTCCAACTCTCCATCCAGCAGTGCTGCGATCTCCGGATCCACCTGCGAGATCGAAGAGTTCAGGACATCGTAGGATTGCTGTACCGGGTTCTCTTCGACCATGGGTCGCTCCTTTGTCTGTAACGTACAGCCTCGGATACAGGGGCTGGTGGGCAACACTGTACGCCATGCCGACCCCTGGCAGGCCCTGGCGTCCACAGACAGTTTCCTCCGCGAGCCGAGCAGTGCAATGGTTCGGACCCCTGCACGGGGTAGAATGCCCTGGTAATGATCAGTTCGGCGACATGGCGGAGGGGCAGGCAACCATGAGCACATACCACAGCACCCGAGGCGGCAGGGAGCAGCTGCAGTCCAAGCAGGCCATCAGACGAGGCCTGGCCCCTGACGGCGGACTCTACGTCAGCGATGGACTGGACGCACTGACCCTCGACCCCGCCTCGGTTGCCGGCCTGGACTACAAGGGCACGGCCAAACTGGTCCTTTCGAGACTGCTGAGTGATTACTCTTCCGCTCAGCTGGACTCCTGCCTGGACGCAGCCTACGGAGAACAGTGGTCCGATACGGCAATCACCCCTCTGGTGGATCTGGGCGGCAACGACTTCGTACTGGAGCTCTTCCGCGGACCCACTTCGGCTTTCAAGGACGTGGCCCTGCAGCTTCTGCCAAGACTGATGGCGCTAGCCGGAGACGATGATGAGCGAATCATGGTGCTTACAGCCACCTCCGGAGACACAGGCAAGGCGGCGCTGGCCGGATTCGCGGACGCGCCGGGCACGGGTATCACCGTCTTCTATCCTCAGGGCAAGGTCAGTCAGATCCAACGCCTGCAGATGGTCACCCAGGAGGGCAGCAACCTGCGGGTTTGCGCGGTTCGGGGCAATTTCGACGATGCCCAGTCCGCAGTCAAGTCCATCTTCGCCGACACTGATCTGGCTCGTGAACTGAGCGAGAAGGCCTCAACCGTCCTCTCATCGGCCAACTCCATCAATGTGGGCCGCCTGGCTCCACAGGTCGTCTACTACTTTCGGGCCTATGGCTCCCTGATGGAACGGGGTGTGATCGGACCTGGGGATCCAGTCGAATTCTGCGTGCCCACCGGCAACTTCGGCGATGTGCTGGCTGGATACTATGCCAAAATGATGGGCCTTCCGGTGGCCCGGCTGACCGTGGCCGCGGACCGCAACCGGGTTCTCAACGACTTCCTGACCACAGGCGTTTACGACCGCAACCGCCCCTTCTACACCACCACTTCCCCCAGTATGGACATCCTGATCTCCTCCAACCTGGAGCGGATGCTCTACTACATGGCCGACGGCGACACCAAACTGATTGCCTCGCTTATGGCCAACCTGGAGTCCACAGGACGCTACCAGGTGCCTGAGGCTCTGCTGACCAGAATCCGCGGGCTCTTCTCCTGCGGCTGGGCCGACGAGGACCAGGTGGCCTCTGCCATCAGCGGCTGCTGGGAGGACCGTGGATACCTGATCGATCCGCACACGGCCTGCGGCTACCAGGTCATGACCGGGCAGACCGACAGGGATCCTGCCGTACCCCGGGTGCTGCTGTCCACGGCCAGCCCCTACAAGTTCCCCCGGGTGGTCTGCCAATCCCTGGGTCTGGAGACCCCGGACAGCGATTTCGGCTGCATGGACATCCTGGCCGAGGCCACCAACACCAGGCCTCCCAAGGCTCTGCGCGCCCTGGAAAGCGCACCTGTGCGCTTTCAGGACTGCATCGATCCCAGGGAGATGTCCGACTACGTCCGCCACGCGGTCATGCAGTCCTGAAACCTGGACAAATTGGCTCAGATCTCCTTCCTGGCATAGACCTTGCGAGATATGACTATCGAAACCATATCAACCGCCAGAATCAAGGCCAGCCCGAGGACCATCGGCCGCCACAGGTCGGAAGTCAAAGATCGCATGATTGAATTCCAGAAGGTCCCCCAGTCCAAGGGCAGCAAACTGCCGATAAGGGCCATGATTGGCACCAAACCAAGAAGCGCCAGGAAGACTATCATTGCCTTAACTGGCTCCAGCCAATAAAACAAGGGTGTAGCTACCGCAAAGAGCAAAGACTCCAACAGGAACAATCCCGAAGCAAACAAGACAGTGTCGCGCCAATGGTCCTGACCATGCAAAAATGAATCAGTAGCGTAGAAGAAGAATATTGCATAGCCGCAAGACTGAACTAGGACCAGCAGAATTACAGCAGCATAGCGTCCGAATACCTGGTGATCACGTGTTATGGGCAGCAGACCGTTCAAGCGAATTGCCGTATTGCTGAAATCGACGAACATACCGAATACCAGGCCTACAAGCAGTCCGATTCCCATGCTGGCTACTGCTCCCGTCAACGCAGTCCGTGCATCTTCCCCGTCATTGCCTGTCAGGGCCATGACTAGGTTCAGCAGGATTCCGATGAGGGGCACGGACATGAAAATCAGCACACCGACCCAGGTTCTCCCTGCTCCTGAGAAACGTTGCATGTCCAACCTGATCTGCTTGGCTATCGCCTTCATGACTCCACCTCCTTATTCCTGTCGGTCGCGGCAGGTGAGCCCGCGGTCAGTCTGATGATGTTGTCAAAGTCGGCCCGCTCCACCAGGTAGCGGCCATCCGAAGGCTCCACGGCGGCAGGGGAAGCCGATGCCAGAAAATCCTTCAAGTGTTCGGCAGGCACCAGAGCCTCGAAACCTGTGGCGGAGCGCTGCAAGCCCATCAGATATGGTATCTGCGCTCCAGCCAGATCGTCCGGCCCCCCTCTTACGACCTGGAAAGCCTCCATCAACTCGTCCTTGGGGCCGGTGTAGAAGACAGACCCCCGATTGATATAGGTAACGAAGTCAGCCACCCGTTCGAGATCCGTGGTGATATGGGTGGAGAAAAGCACCGAGTGACGGCCGTCGCCGATGTAGTCCAGCAGAATATCCATGAGCTCGTCCCTGGCCAGGACATCCAGACCACTGGTGGGCTCATCCAGAATCAAGAGCCTTGCATCGTGGCTGAGGGCGACGGCCAGCATCAGCTTCATCTGCATGCCACGCGAGAGCTTGCCGATTTTGCGGTTTTCCTGCAGACCGAACCGACGCAGATAGTCGTGGTAGCGATCACTGTCCCAAGAGGGATACATGGGTGCCATCACTGGCTCGACGGCCTTGACCTTCCATGCCTCCGGGAAATAAATGGAATCGAAGACCACACCCAGGTCTGCTTTGACCTCCTCCTCCCGGCTCAAGGGATCACGGCCCAGAATGCTGATTTCTCCGCTGTCTCGGCGGGTCATATTGAGCAAGAGCCGGATCAGGGTGGATTTGCCTGCGCCGTTGGGGCCTATCAATCCCATGATGTAGCCCATGGGCAGGTCCATGGTGACCTGGTGCAGGCGGAAACCCGTGCCGTCGGCCTTGGCGTAGCTTTTCCCCAGGTCACTGACGCGCAGGGCATAGTCGACATCTTCGCCAGAGGTTGTCATCGCCGGTGATGCGCACATGCTGCTATTCCTTTCCTTCTTCGGACGCGGGTGCAGAACCCTTGTCGCCCAGCAGGCCGTCGAGCAGGCCGCGAATACGGTCCGGCTCCATGCCGGCCCGACGAGCCGTATCGACCGCCTCGCCCAGCAGGGACTGCACGCGGTCCTCCAGATGCCGCCGCATGACCTGGTCGCCACTGTCAGCCACGAAGGTCCCCTTGCCTTGGATGTTCTCCACCAAGCCCTCTTGAGCGAGTTCGGTATAGGCGCGGGTCACGGTCAGCACGGACACCCTGAGCTCCTGTGAGAGATGTCGCAGGGAAGGCAGTCCCTCCCCCGCTTTCAGGTCTCCGGTCAGGATGGCCGAACGTATCTGGTCCTCGATCTGCCGATAAATCGGCTGTCCGGACAGGGATGAGATGATCAGCTTCATCCAAGCCCCTTTCGTTGATTGTCGGCACGACCCTGGCTGAGCTGTACCTGTGTTCATATATACACTATAACAGTTCAATCATGGAGACAACCTCCGACCCTGATCTTCTAAGGACGGGGTTCAGGAATCAATAGATACGACTTAATAGTGCTGAAATCCCAGCCGATCACAACTTCGGACAGAATCCATGTGGGACCAGGTCGTCGCCGCATCGCTCATGCCGAGGACGGATGCGGTGTCTTTTACGAAAATCCCGTATGGGTGTTATCACAGGTCCATCAACAGCCGGATACCTACTGGTCAAAGCATCAGAAATAAAAAGGAACAGAATGGCTGATGTCGAGCACGCGGCGGCACAGCCACAAAAGGCAGCAAAGTCGCCAGCAACAAAGTCGTCAAAACTTGTCGGATTCGCTGAATCAACGGACCTGAACATGGCAAGGTTGAGGCTACAACCAGACCCATCAGGCCTGGAGCCTGCTGGAGGACAGAAGCTCTCGCGCATGCTTCAGGGAGGTCGTGGACTCGCTGCCGGCCAGCATCCGGGCGATCTCCCGCTCCCTGTCTTTGCCTTCTACCTGGTGGACCAGGGTCTCTACGGCATCGCCGCCCTCCCGGCCCTTGGCCACGACGAACTGTCGATCGGCCCAGGAAGCCACCTGCGGCAGGTGGGTGACCACGATCACCTGGGCGGTGACGGCCAGCCGGGCCAGACGGCGACCTAGTTCTACAGCTGCCCGACCGCCGACGCCCGCATCCACCTCGTCGAAGATGAAGGTCATCGTCGGGTCACCGACCTGGGAATCACGGCCAGCATGTCCATGACCAGACCTGTCGGGGCCCGATGATGTCCGGCCTTCGGCGGCCACCAGCTCCAGGGCCAGCATGAGTCTGCTGAGTTCGCCGCCCGAGGCGCTCTTGCCCATGGGCAGAAGGTCCGAACCCGGATACGGTCTGAAGAGAAAGTCGATCTGATCCAGACCATGCCCGTCCATGTCCTGGTCCTGGCGTGGTCTGACACGGATCTCCAGCCCAGCGCCCGCCATGGCCAGGGAGTGCAATTCACCGTCGACAAGATCGCTCAACCTTCGTGCAGCCTTGGCCCGTGACGCTGACAGAGTCCGTGCGGCTTTCAGGGCGCTCCCGCGAAGCTGCTCAACCTGACCCTGAAGCTCCTCAAGCTTCTCGGGTGAGGCATCCATGTCCTCAAGCTCAAACGCAGCCTTCTTGCGCCAGGCCAGAACGTCGTCGATGTCCGGCCCCCAGCGTCGGGTCAGCTCATCCAGATCGTGGATGCGGGCGTTGATCTTGTCCAGATCGCCCTCCTGGCCTTCGTCATCCAGCTGACTGCTCAGGGTGAAGACCAGGTCGGACAGATCGGCATTCAGCGACCGCAACCGCTGGGCCGACTCCTGAAAGACCCCCTCCACACCGATGCCTTCCAGGGCGGCGATGGCTCGTTCCACCAGGGCCGTGGCCGATGGTGCGTCGGCATCCGGGTCGATCTGGCCGGAGTCCAAGGCGGACAACGCGGACATGACGCCCTGACTGATCTGAGCCGCGTGCTCGATCCGGTCCCGTTGGGCCTTGAGTTCACGATCCTCGCCGGAATGGGGGTCGACCCGGTCTATCCGGGCGATGGATTCACGGAGATAATCAGCCTGGGCCATAGCGCCGGACTGCTGGTTGCGCAGCTCCTCAAGATGGTCCTGGGCCTGCCGGTACTGCCTGAAGGCCTTGGAAAAAGCCTCCAGCTGCGGGCCGTCACCGGCATAGGCATCCAGAAATTCGCGCTGCCGGGCCGGGCTGGCCATACGCATCTGATCTGCCTGTCCATGGACGGTGACCAGCATTCCAGCCACCTCCTCCAGCAGGCCACGTGGGGCCGTCCTACCGTTCAGAGCGGCACGGGAACGCCCCTTGACGGGCATGGTCCTCGCCAGGAAGATCTGTCCTTCATCCTCCAAGGGCAGGCCAGCCTCGCTTATGGCAGCGGTCACTGGATTCTCGGCTCCTGCCCTTCCGGCGTCGAAAATCCCCTGGACCCAGGACTCATGTGCTCCAGGCGACACGAGTTGCGGACGGGCAGTGGACCCCGAGATCAGCCTGATGGCGTTGAGCAGCATGGACTTGCCTGCCCCTGTCTCCCCGGTGATGGCCGTCATGCCGGCGGCAGGCCGCAGCAGGGCATGGTGGATGGGACCCAGGTCTCGTACTTCCAGCTCTTCCAGCATCAGTGCTCCTTGTTCGACTCCGGCGGCTCCCCCTGGTCCTGCCCGTTCGTGGCCGCCGATGGGCGATGCTGCTCCCTCCAGCCGACCACCGGCAGGTCGAACTTGGAGACCAGCCGTCTTGTGAAGGGCACCCCCGACAGCCTGGCCAGCCTCAGGATGTCGTGGGACTGCCGCACCACAATGCGGGACCGCTTGGGCACAGGCCGTTGACGGCGCCCGTCATTGCAGATCCAGCCGGCCGACTGGGAATCACCCAGAATGTCCAGGGTGAACTGCGACTTCGGGCCGATGATCAGGGATCGGGCAAAGAGGGCATGGGCCGCTATGGGCACCATCTGCAGCGACTGCGCATCCGGCCAGACGATGGGTCCGCCCACCGAAAAGGCATAGGCCGTCGATCCGGTCGGGGTGGCCACAATCATGCCGTCGCAGCCGAAGGAGCTCATCTCCACATCGTCCACTCGGACCGATACCTCGATCATCTTGCCCCGATCATATCGTTCCAGGGTCATGTCATTAAGGGCCCAGTCGCTCAGTGGTCGATCGGCTCCGGGTATCCACAGGTCCACATGGGCCACCATGCGCTCGTCGATGGAGTAGTCATGATCGGCCACCCGACGGATGGCCTCCCCTATCTGGAAACTCTCGAACTCCGCCAGGAACCCCACATGACCCAGATTGACCCCCAGGATGGGCACCTGGGTGCCCTTGACCAGCTCTGCAGCCCGCAGAATGGTCCCGTCGCCGCCCAGGACGATGACGATCTCGGTGTCGTCGGCCACCTTCTGGCTGGGGCTGCCGAATTCCGGGGCGGCAATGTTGTCGACAATCGAGACGCTAAATCCGTCTCGGCGTAGCTGCTCCTCGACCTCATCCACCAGGTGGCCGCTTGCCCGGACCCGACTGTGCGTGACCACGACAGCGCTACGAGCACCCATGGAGCCTCCCTTCCGGCAACAATGATCATCCTATCGGGCCCGGCCAACAGCGGTGCTCATCATGGCGGGGTCAGGCCAAACGACGACCAGCGGCTGCGGCCATGCCCTGCCCGGTCTCATACCGGGGCGATCCGGTCCCGTCCACGGCATCGGCATCCACCACGACACGGGAGACATCAGTCCTGTCCGGCAACTCGAACATGGTCGCCTCAAGGGTGCGCTCGATAATCCCCCGCAACCCCCGGGCACCCACCTTGCGCTCCAGGGCGATGGCAGCAACACGGTCCAGGGCGGCATCGGTGAAGACCAGCTCGGCCCCGTCATCCAGGAACATGCGCCGGTACTGGTCGACCAGGGCATTGTCCGGTTCGGTCAGCACCCGCCGCAGCTCACGGGCGCCCAGCGGCTCCAGGGTGGATATGACCGGCAACCGCCCCACGAACTCGGGAAGCAGGCCAAACTGTTCCAGGTCCTCGGCCCTGACCTGGCTCATGACCCGGTCGCCGGGCACCCTATCGCTCCCCTGGGTTGCCGAGAATCCGCTCTCCCGCAGGCCCAGCCGTCGGCGGACGATCTCCTCAAGACCGACGAAGGCGCCGCCGCAGATGAAGAGGATGTTGGCCGTGTCCATGACGACCGTGCGGACATCCCCATGCCGCCGCGAACCCTGGACCGGCACACGGGCCTGGGTGCCCTCGATGATCTTGAGCAGGGCCTGCTGGACCCCCTCGCCTGACACGTCCCGGGTGATTGAGGTGTTCTCCCCGGATTTCCTGGCGATCTTGTCGATCTCGTCGATGTAGATGATCCCGCGCTGGGCCAGGTCCATGTTGCCGTCGGCAGCCTGGAGCAGCCCCTGCAGGACGGATTCCACGTCCTCGCCCACATACCCAGCCTCGGTCAGGCTGGTGGCATCCACAATGACGAAGGGGACGTTCATGATGGTGGCCAGGGTTCGCGCCAGGTAGGTCTTGCCCACGCCGGTGGGACCCATGAGCAGGATGTTGGACTTGTCCACCTGGACGCGTGGGGCCGCGTCCTTTCGCTCAAACGCAGTGTCAGCAATACCTCCACGGTCGCCCAGGTCCATATTGACGCGCTTGTAGTGGTTGTAGACAGCCACCGACAAGGTGCGCTTGGCAGCCTCCTGGCCGATGACATAATGGTTCAGATAGGCGAATATCTTTGAGGGCGCAGGCAGGGACACCCGCTGATCGGCGGCATCCTTGGCCATGTCCTCCTGGATGATCTGGGCGCATAGGCGTATGCATTCGTCGCAGATTGCGCAGGAAGGCCCCTTGACCAGACGACGCACCTGGTGCTCGTCCTTGCCGCAGAACTCGCAGCGATTCAGTCCGTCATTGTAGCTGACCACACGGCCCATGGCTCTCCCTTCCTGGAGAATCCGCGAGGATCGCCGAAATCAAATTCTGACTGGCATCGGCCATGATGCCAAAACGTCCGGAGGCCGTGGGTCCCTGGGGCCCACCGCCATCCGGACAATCAATCATGCGCGCAGCCACCGGAGCTAATTGCGGTGATCCAGGACCTCGTCCACCATCCCGTAATCCTTGGCCTGCTGGGCGGTCAGAATGGTGTCCACTTCGATGTCCTTGCGGATCTTCTCCACATCCTGACCGGTGTGCTTGGCCAGGGTCTCCTCCAGCCAGGTGCGCATGCGCAGCATCTCCTTGGCCTGGATCTCAATCTCGGTGGCCTTGCCGAAGTCCTGCTCCATGGCCGGCTGGTGAATGAGCACACGGGCGTTGGGCAGGATCAGACGCTTGCCCTTGGTCCCGGCGGCCAGAAGAACGGCGGCAGCCGAGGCAGCCTGGCCAAGGCAGACGGTCTGCACATCGGGCTTGATGTACTGCATGGTGTCATAGATGGCGGTCATGGCCGTCATGGATCCCCCCGGCGAGTTGATGTAGATGATCACGTCGCGGTTGGGATCCTGGCTCTCCAGAACCAGGAGCTGGGCCATGATGTCGTCCGAGGACGTGTCATCCACCTGGACGCCCATGAAGATGATCCTGTCGTCGAAGAGCCTGGTGTATGGGTCCTGGCGCTTGTAGCCGTAGGGGGTGCGCTCCTCGAACTGCGGCAGCACATAACGGTCGGTGGGCATGGCGGCCAGGCCACGAGGGCCAGCCAATCGACGGGCCCGTGCTACGAATTGCGCTTCTTCAGATGCCATGTGGAGTGCTCACTTCCCTTGATCCGCGGTCATAGTGCCGTGGGTGGTCACGATCCGGTCGACAAAGCCGTACTCCAGGGCCTGCTGGGCCGTGAACCAGTGATCGTATTCATTGTCCCGGTAGATTTCTTCCAGGGTGTGGCCGGTCTGCTCGGCCGTCAGCTGGGAGAGCGTGCGCTTCATGTCCATGATCAGCTCGGCGTTGATCCTGACATCGGTGGCCGTGCCTCCGACGCCACCCGAGGGCTGATGCATGAGCACCCGTGCGTGGGAGGTGACGAAGCGCTTGCCCTTGGCTCCGCTGGAGAGCAGGAACTGGCCCATGGAGGCAGCCATCCCGACCGCGACCGTGGCCACGTCGGGCTCGATCAGCTGCATGGTGTCATAGATGGCCATGCCCGCCGTAATGGAGCCACCAGGCGAATTGATGTAGAGCCAGATATCCTTCTTGGGATCCTCGGCCGCCAGCATCAGCATCTGTGCGCAGATGACGTTGGCGTTGGCGTCCTTGACCTCGTCCCCCAGCCAGATGATCCTGTCCTTGAGCAGTCGGTTGAAGATGGGATCGGTCGGCGTAGGGGCCTCCCCCTCCTCCATCACGGGACTGGTTGCCAATGAGTTGTTCACCCTGTCTCCTTCGATAAACGTATCTGTATTGAGAGTAGCCCCCACAATCGACGCGGCCACGGTCTTTCCGCTCTTTGCGCAACCGCTACGACAGGGCCGCACCCAGGCTGTTTCGCCATTGGGTGCGGCCCTGTTTGCTGCTTTGGAAGCTACTCCTGATCCTGGGAGAGCTGGTCGGCCACTTCAGCTGCGGCAGAAGCAGCCTGGACGCTTTCGTCCTGCTCCTCCTGGGCCTGGGGCTCATCCTCGCCCAGGAAGCGGCTCAGGTCCACCTCCTGGCCATCGGGATCCTTGAAGGTGACAGCCCTCATGCCGGCCAGCATACCCTTGGAGCGGCCGACCTCCTGCACGGCCGAACCCAGCTGGCCGTTGCGGACGATGCCGTTGATGAAGGCGCTGGGATCCATGCCGTACTGCTGGGCGATGGAGGCCAGGAAGTTGGTCACGTCGGCCTGGCTGACCGTGATGCCCAGCTTCTCGGCCAGGGCGTCCAGGGTCATCTGGTCGCGCAGTTCCTTCTCCACGGTCTGCTCGGCCTCGGCCTTCTCGTCCTTGCTGGCCTTGTCGGGATCCTTGCCGCTGTTCTTGAGCTGATCGGTCACCATGGACTGCTTGATGCCCTTGGGCACCGGGATGTCCAGGCCGTCCTGGAGCTTGGCAATGAAGGCGTCGCGGGCGTCAGTGGCCTGCCGACCCTCGGCATCCACCTGGCACTGCTTGCGTACATCCTCGCGCAGCTCCTTCAGGGTCTCGAACTCCGAGGCCTCCTTGGCGAACTCGTCGTCCAGGTCGGGCAGCTCCTCGGCCTTGACCGAGTTGACCTTGACCTTGATCTGGGCCTTCTCGCCCTGATGCTCACCGGCCTCCAGGGTGCCCTCGAAAGTGGTCTCTTCCCCGGCGGACAGCCCGTCCAGGGCCTCATCCAGGCCGTCCAGCATGGTGTTGGAGCCCAGCTCGTAGCTGACCCCCTGCTGGGAGTCCACGGACTCGCCGTCGATGACGGCGTCCAGGTCGATGTTGGCATAGTCACCCTTGGTGGCGGGGCGATCCACGCTGACCAGGGTGCCGAAGCGCTGACGCAGGTTGTCCAGACGCTTGTCCACGTCCTCGTCGGTGACGGCGGGCTTGGGGACCTCAATCTCCATGCCCTCGATGTCGGGCAGGTCGAACTTGGGACGAATCTCCACCTCTGCGGTGAACTTGAGCTTGGTGTCGTCCTTGGCCGAGGAAGGAATGTCCTTGACATCGATCTGCGGCTGTGCCATGGCGTGCAGCTGCTTCTCCTCCAGGGCCTTGGAGTAGAGCTCGGGCACGCCGGCGTTGACGGCCTCGCCCGCCACGCTGGCAAAGCCCACGCGCTGATCGATGATGGGCCCGGGCACATGGCCCTTTCGGAAGCCGGGGATGGTCACCTGCTTGCCGATCTCCTTACGGGCCTGATCCAGGTAGGGGTTCAGCTCATCGGGATCGACGGTGATGGTGAGCCTGACCTTGGTGGGCTCGAGGTTTCTGACGCTGATTTTCACGCTGCGCTCCAATTCATCCAAACCGTTTGATCTGCCAGTAAGGCAACCGTTACATAATAGCGCGAGTCAGGGACTCTGACAGGAGCGAAACCTGCCAGGGGCGGGCGCCCTCCTGACGTAGGAAGTCAGCCACATCCCGCTTCTCCGGTTCGTCGGTCCAGCAGAGGTTGCGCAGGTAGCGGGGCTTGATCAGAATCTCGTCGGGGGTGTTGGTCCGGCGTCCCACCTCAGTCACCGCCTTGCGCGCTGCCTCCAGCCTGGCATATCGGTCCGGGTGGCGGTGCCGCCAGACCTGCATGGACTTGGGGGCGTTGGTCTCCTCACACCGCGGCTTGGGAGGCACCGGCAGTTCTTCGGTGGGCAGACTCAGCGCTTCCAGGATGGCCTGTTTCCAGACCGAGGGCCTGACCCGGCGCTGGATGGGCGCATAGCGCTCGAACATCCGGTCCTGCTCGCCGCCGGTGTGGATCCTGACCCGCTCATTCAAGGATCGGATGGAGCGGAATTGGGCGTTGTTGTGCGGCTTGAGCCTGCCGGCCTCGATGATGGCCTTGTCAGGCAGGAGGAGCGTCGGAGCAATGTCATTGCGTCGTGCCAGCTTGTCACGGGTGGTCCACAGGGAACGGGCCACAGCCAGGCCTCGACGGTCATTGCGCAGGGCGTTGATATGCGAGATATGCCGCCAGGGCTGCTCAGGCTCCTGCTTGGGGATTTTGCCCTGCTGCAGCAGCCAGGTGAATTCCTGCCTGGCCCACTCATCCTTGCCGTGACGGCGCAGATCCTCCAGCTCACACGATCGCACCTGATCCAGCAGCTCCACATCCAAGGCGGCGTAATTGCGCCAATCACGGGGCAGCGGGCGGTAGGACCAGTCTGCAGCAGAATGCTCCTTGGCCAGCGTCAGCCCCAGGTAGTGCGCAGTCACTGCAGACAGGCCGTAATGACCCAGGTTGAGCATCCTGGCCGCCAGCTCGGTGTCGAAGAGTAATGAGGGCCTCATACCCAATGCATGGAAGCCGGGCAGATCCTGAGGGGAGTCGTGAATGATCCACTGGGCTCCATCAACAGCCTTATTGAATTCCGACCAGTCACAGCCCGCCTGCCTCAGAGCCGGTGGGTCCAGCAGGAATATCCCCGCCCCCTGGCGCTTGAACTGGACCAGGTAGTCGTCGTGGCCATAGCGGAAGCCAGAGGCGCGTTCAGCATCAGCAGCCAGCGCACCGCTCCCCTGGGACAGTAGCCGGCAGGCCCGGCGGTATCCGGCCATATCGTCGATGACCGACGGCACACCCTGGGCGGGCTCTGAAAGCAGCTGCGTCTTAGGTTCCGTGGTCACCTGCGCTCAACCTCTTTTTTAGTTTGTCTTCCAAAACTCCACCGGACCTACCGGCCCGGAAAACACACGCCTGAAAGCATAGTCCATGGCCTCAACCCACCGACGATTTCTCACTGTGAATGCCATGTCGGGAATTTATCGATTTTTCAGTGTCGGTCATCCATTGAATCCGTCACCCATTGAATCTGCCAATCATTAAATCTGCCAATCATTAAATCTGCCAATCATTGAACCTGCCAATCATTAAGCCGGTCATTCGGCGTGCCATTCATCTGATGATTCTGTCATTCAGTGAGTCGGTCACTTGCTGATTGGCCGGCTGGCCTGCGCCCGAGCAAACAAAACTCCCCACGACATCTGCCGTGGGGAGTCACAAGAGAATTATTCGGGTTTCTCCTGGATCCGCCCTGGAACCAAATTGGGTTCCACGCCTCAGTAGACCACGAAGCCGTGGGCCTCCAGCTGCTTCTTGACCCGATCCTTCAGGGCCGCAGAGGGGCCTTTGGCATCCTCCAGCGGGTAGGGGATGCGCAGCTCATGCCACTTGGGCCGTCCAAGCTGATGGAAGGGAAGCACATCAATGTGCTCGATGGCATCCTTGAACTGTTCGCACACCCGAGCTACATTCTCGACGTTCTCCTCGGAGTCGGTCAGCCCTGGCACCAGCACAAAGCGAACCCATATCTTGCTGCCACGGGCTGCCAGACGCTTGCCGAATTCGATTGTGGGGGCCAGCGTGCCGCCGGTCACCTTCTTGTAGGTGGCCTCGTCGCCGGACTTGACATCCAGCAAGCACAGGTCGATATCGTCAATCATGGCATCGGTGTAGTTGCGATTGAGGAAGCCCGAGGTGTCCAGGCAGGTGTGAACTCCCATCTCCTTGGCAGCGCGAAAGACGCGTGAGACAAAGGCTGCCTGCATCATGGACTCGCCGCCGCTGAAGGTGATTCCTCCGCCCGTGCTCTTGAAGAGGTCCTGGTAGCGGGCCACCTTGTCGATCATGGCCTGCAGATATACGGGCTGGCCATCGCGCATCTTCCAGGTGTCGGGGTTCTGGCAGTACTGGCAACGCAGGGGGCATCCGCTCATGAAGACGGTCATCCTTGTGCCCGGCCCGTCCACTGAGGTGTTGATGTCCCAGGAGTGAACAAATCCGATGTCGCCCGTGCGCAGGGCATTCATACGGTCGTGCCGGTCCAGTCCAATGGGCGATTCGAACCCCGAAAGGCCGCCCATCAGGGTCTGGCTCTGGTAGACCTTGGATTCCTTGAGCATGTGCGGCTGTGTGGTATGGAAGGTGGTGGTCTCCGTCATCGGATCCTCCTGAAAAAGACGAAAAGGGGGCAGGGCCTTGGTGCGCCCCGCCCCATGATTCACCGTCTCATCAACGGTTGACTATCGCACGAGGGCGATCAGTCGGTTACCGCGCCCTGGTGGAAGGTGCGGGAGATCACGTCGAGCTGCTGCTCGCGGGTCAGCTTGACGAAGTTGACGGCGTAGCCCGAGACGCGCACGGTCAGGTGCGGGTACTTCTCGGGGTGCTCGACGGCATCCTCCAACTGCTCCTTGCGCAGGACGTTGATGTTGGCGTGGTAGAGCCCGTGGCCGTTGCCGGCGTCCAGGATGCCCACCAGGTTGTTGATGCGCTCATCCTCGTCGCGGCCCAGGCCGTCGGGGGTGATCGTGTTGGTCAGCGAGATGCCGTCCAGGGCATCGTTGTAGTCGATCTTGCCCACGGAGAACATGGAGGGCAGCATGCCGTGCGAATCCATGCCGTTCTCGGGGTTGGCACCGGGAGCGTACGGGGTGCCCTTCTTGTGGCCGGAGGGGAAGGACCCGGTGTTCTTGCCATACTCCACGTTGGAGGTGATGGTCAGAATGGACTGGGTCGGCACAGCGCCGCGGTAGACAGGCAGGCGCTTGATCTGGCCCATGACGGTGGACACGGTCCACTTGGCCAGATCGTCGGCGCGATCATCGTCGTTGCCGTAGATCGGGAACTCGCCAACGGTCTTGTAGTTGACGATCAGATCGTTGTCAGCGCCCTCGACATACTCAGGGGTGCCCTTGGCATCCTTGTTGTAGATCGGGTAGACCTTGGCGTACTTGATAGCCGACAGGGAGTCAGCGGCGATGGACAGGCCGGACATGCCGCAACCCAGGGTGCGGTAGACCTCCTTGTCGTGCAGGGCCATCTCAATGGACTCGTAGTCGTACTTATCGTGCATGTAGTGGATGATGTTCAGAGCCTCGACGTACGTCTCGCTCAGCCACTGCAGGGCCTTCTCGTAGTTGTCCTTGACCTCCTGGAAGTCCAGAGAACCGTCTTCCTTGGGGCTGACAGGCTTGATTACGTCCTTGTCGATGACCTGCATGCCGGTCATCTCGTCACGGCCGCCGTTCATGGCGTAGAGCAGGGCCTTGGCGGAGTTGACACGGGCGCCGAAGAACTGCATCTGCTTGCCGACCCTCATGGGGGACACGCAGCATGCGATGGCGGCGTCATCGCCCCAGTGGGCGCGAATGTCCTTGTCGGACTCGTACTGGATGGCGGAGGTGTCGATGGAGATACGGGCGCAGAAGCGCTTGTAACCCTCAGGCAGCTTCGGATCCCAGAAGATGGTGATGTTGGGCTCGGGGCCGGGTCCAAGGTGCTCCAGGGTCAGGGTTGCCAGCAGACGGAAGGAGGTCTTGGTGACCATGGGCCTGCCGTCGTCGCCGAAGCCAGCGTCGGACCAGGTGGCCCAGTAGGGGTCGCCCGAGAAGATGTTGTCGTAGTCCTTGGTCCGCAGGAAGCGCACGATGCGCAGCTTCATCACGATGTTGTCGATGATCTCCTGGGCATCGGTCTCGTCAATCAGGCCAGCGGCCAGATCACGCTCGAAGTAGACGTCGAAGAAGGCGGACAGACGACCGATGGACATGGCGGCGCCGTCCTGGCTCTTGACCGAGGCCAGGTAGGCCATGTAGGTCCACTGGACGGCTTCCTTGGCGTTCATGGCAGGACGGCTCAGATCCAGGCCGTACTCCTTGCCCAGGTTCAGCAGCTGCTTCAGAGCCTTGATCTGCTCGGCGTGCTCCTCGCGGAAGCGAATCCAGTGCTCGATCTCTTCCTCGGTGAAGTCGTTGCGGTAAGGAATCGAATCCTTGTCGGCCTTCTTGCGGGCGATCAGCTCATCGATCCCGTAGAGGGCCACACGACGGTAATCGCCAATGATGCGGCCACGGCCGTAAGCATCGGGCAGACCGGTCAGAATCTTGTTGTGGCGGGCCAGCTTGATCCTCTTGGTGTAAACGTCGAAGACGCCATCGTTGTGGGTCTTGCGATACCGGGTGAAGATCTTCTTAACCTCGGGATCGGGCTCCTTGCCGGCCTCCTTGAGGGCCTGCTCAACCATGCGCCAGCCGCCGTAGGGCATCATCGCACGCTTGCAGGGAACGTCGGTCTGTATGCCGACAATCACGTCGTCTTGGGTCTCGCCGGCAGGCTTGCCGTCGATGTATCCGGCCGGGAAGGCGTCAATGCCCGCCGGAGTGTGGGTGTCCACGTCGTAGACGCGCTGCTTGCGCTCTACGGCAAGGAAATTGTCATCCAGGTAGTTCCACAGGAACTTGGTCTTCTCAGTGGCCGGTGCCAGGAAGGATTCGTCACCGGTGTACGGAGTGTAATTCTTTTGGATGAAGTCGCGAACGTCGATGTCTTTCTTCCAGTCCTCGCCCTTGAAGCCCTTCCAAGCCTTGGCTTGCAGCTCTGCGGGAGAGACGGTATTGGTCTCAACTGCTGTCATAGTCAACTCCTTGTTGATATGGTCAATGGCGCTTCCTCACACCACTGTCACTTTCAAGTATAGGGGGCGCGTTACCACGGGAAACCGAATCGCGACGTGAGCTATATCACACTGCACGAAGACCCGCAATAGGCGTCACAACAATATCTTGCGAGCAGACCCGGCACACCGCCTGAGTCCCGATCCGTTCTGACGGTATGGCCGACTGATCGCCAAAGATAGTGGGCGATCCAGCGGGAGCTTCATCTGTCAGCTGATGACTGTCCCTGCCTGGGATCACCCTCCCAGGCCTGCCGCCAACGGCGGTCTTCTTCATCCCATTCCTTGTTGCGGCGCTTGGCGATCTTCCAGGCATCAAGGGCCTCCTGCCTGCTGCGGTAGGGGCCCATCCGCCTGTCCTGCGGAGACAGCTTGCCCTGCTCGGGCCTGCCGGTGACGGTGTTGAAGTACCAGGCCGGTTGCTCCTCTTGGGGATCCATGGCAATCACTCTTTGAAGGCGTTGGTGACGGGCAGCCGGCGGTCACGGCCGAAGGCCAGGGAGGTGACCTTGGGCCCCAGCGGGTACTGGCGCCGCTTCCACTCGGCCCGATCCACCAGCCGCATGACCGTGTCGACCGTGTCGGGATCGAAACCGTCGGCCAGAAGGTCGGCCCGACCATGCGCATGCTCGATGTATGCCTCCAGGACCTTGTCAAGCAGGCTGTAGTCAGGCAGGGAATCAGAGTCCTTCTGCCCTTGGCGCAGCTCGGCCGAGGGCGGCTTGACGATGGAACTGACCGGGATGGGCTCACGTTCACCCCGTGCCTGGGCCTGGGCGTTGCGCCAGCGGGCCAGCTGCCAGACCCGGGTCTTGAGCAGATCCTTGATGGGCGCGTAGCCACCGACCGCATCGCCATAGATCGTTGAATAGCCGCAGGCCAGCTCGGACTTGTTGCCGGTTGCCAGTGCCAGAAGCCCCTCGGCATTGGCATAGGCCATGACGATGACCCCGCGTATCCGGGCCTGCAGGTTCTCTTCGGCGACCCCCTCCAGATGCAACTGCCCTTGGAAGGCGTCGAACTCAGGGCCTATGGCTTGGACCACATAACGCACTCCCAGACGCTGGGCCAGATCGGCGGCATCATCCTTGGAGCCTTCCGAGGAGTAGCGGCTGGGCATGGAGATGCCGCGCACATGCTCTCCCCCGCAGGCGTCGGCGGCCATGGTGGCCACCAGGGCCGAGTCGATCCCTCCTGAGAGCCCCAGGCAGACGCCCGTGAAGTGGTTCTTGGCCATATAGTCCTTGAGCCCCAGCACGCAGGCCCGATAGACCTCCTCGTCCCCAGGCATCTCTTCGGCCATGCAGGACTCGCTGGGCAGCGGGCGCTTCCCTCGTGCAGGCAGGGTCCACGTGGACAGATCCTGGACGAACCTGGGCGAGCGCTCCAGCAGGGTGCCATCCTGGTCCACCACGAAACTGCCGCCGTCAAAGACCAGATCATCCTGGCCACCCACCTGATTCAGGTAGAGCAGGGGCGCACCGACCTGCTTGGCCCGGCGGGTTGCCAGCTCGTAACGGACGTGCCCCTTGCCTTCCTCGAATGGGGAGCCGTTGATGGTCACCAGGAGGTCGATGTCCCGGCCAGCCAGGTCGCTGATGGGATCACCTTCCTGCCAGATGTCCTCGCAGATGGCCAGCCCTATCCGGTGCCCCTGCACCTCCAGGACGACGGTCCTATCCCCCGGGGTGAAAATCCTGTACTCATCGAAGACCCCGTAGTTGGGCAGGAAGTGCTTGTCGTAGCCGGCCTCGACCCGACCCTGGTGCAGGACCACCAGCCGGTTGCGGGGCCTGTCCTGATCCGTATCGGTACCGACGGTTCCCACGATCACATAGAGATGGCCCAGACCCTGCTCCTCCAGCTCCCCGGCCAGACGGTCGGCCCGAGACCAGGCGGCCCGACGGAAGCTGGCACGAAATGCCAGATCCTCAATCGGGTAACCGGTCAGACTCATCTCCGGGAAGACGACCAGCGTGGCCCCCTGCTCAGCCGCCTTTCGGGAGTAGTCCATAATGATGTCGGCGTTGCCGTCAAGATCGCCCACACAAGTGTCGATCTGAGCCAGAGCCACCAGCAGATCGCCATCCCGCCGCGGCTGTTCCTCTTGTATGCCCATACCCATGATTCTAAACCGTGCCAGGGTCGGCCCACGGGCAGACAGTCCCGAGTGGGGACCGCTACAGAGAAGACTGGATTGCGGATGCCTCAGACCTTATCAGCACCAGCCTTGCTGGCGGCCCGGCGTACCAGCACCGAGGCGACCAGACCCAGGAGGAGTAGCAGAACCGCGAAACCCATGGCCCACTGGGCGCCTTGGGTGAATCCCGCGGTCAGGGCCTTGGTCACCTGAGGACCCAGTGCTCCCAGCCGACCTCGGGTACCCTCAGCACGCAGACCGACTATAGCGTTTCCGGCAGAGGACTGAACCGATCTGACCAGGCCATCGGCCATCCGCGCCGAGATCCCCTTGAGGGCCGTCAGATGTCTTGGCAGCACCAGGCTCAGAGCAAGGGAGAGGACGGAACCGGAGACTGCGGCGCCCAGGGCGGTCCCCCACTGACGGATGGTGGACTGGGTGGCCGAAGCCTGGCCGGACTGTGCCACCGGGACACCGGAGAGCACCAGACTGGTCAGCTGTGCCGAGGCAAAGCCCAGACCAGCACCGTAAATAATCAGAGTCAGGGCCATGGGCCAGACCGGCACCGACCCACGCATGAGCAGAATGGACAGGGCCACGCCGACAATCTCCATCAAGAGACCCGTCTGCACCGTGCCGCCGGCCCCCAGACGGGCTGAAACCACCCGGGCCAAACCGCCGGACACGACCGATCCCAGGGCCATGACGCCCAGGATGGATCCGGCCCCAAGGGGACTCAGGCCTCTGGCGTTGATCAGATAGAGAGGCAGGATGAACATGACCGCGAACTGACCGGCGTTGACGATGGCGGCCGTGAGGTTGCCCCAGCCGAAGGTGCCGATGGCGAACATGGACACGTCCAGGATGACCAGCCTGCCCCTGCGCGCCCTGACCAGCTCGGTCAGCGCAAAGGCGGCCAGCAGGGCCAGCCCCAGGATCAGACTGACCGGAACCGGCGACAGGGGCGCCGATACGGACCAGTGCAGTGGGCCTAGTTCAAGTGCGGCGCGGGGATGCCACCAGCCATAGGTCTGCCCCTCGATCAGCGCAAAGACCACCAGGGCCGACCCCAGGGCCGAAAGGAGTATGCCCTTCCAGTCGGCAAGCATCCCCCACCGGTCGCCGGCCTGCCGGGGCGCTGACTTGGTCTCGGGCACAAAGACCGCACTGGTCACAAGGACGATCAATCCCAGGGGCAGATTGACCAGGAAGATCCACCGCCATCCGATGGTGCTGGTGAAAACCCCTCCCAGGAAGGGGCCGACCGCCGCAGCGGACGACATGACGGCCCCCCAGATGCCGAATGCAGTGGCCCGGTGCCGACCCCGGAAGGTGGCGGACACGGTGGACAGGGTGGATGGCATGACCAGGGAGCCGCCGATTCCCTGAACAAGCCGGGCCAGAAGCAGCAGTGTGCCGGAGGAGGCCGATGCGGCAAAGACGGAACCCAGCACAAAGATGACCGTGCCCACCTGCAGGATCCACTTGCGTCCGATCATGTCCCCCAGACGGCCGGAGGGCAGGAGCAGAGCCGCCAGGACGATGCTGTAGAGGGCGGTCACCCACTGGGCTTGAGCCAGGTTGATATGGATGGCAGCGATGATGGAGGGTATGGAGACGTTGACGATGGACGAATCCAGCACAATCATGGCCAGACCCAGGGCCAGCACCCAGAGGGCACGCCAGGGCGGCGCAGCCTCCTGAGACCCCTGGCTGCCTGTCTGGCTGCCCTTCTTCACATCCATACTTGTCGATCCGGTCATCGGATTCCCCCTCACCCTGGTCTGCGAATTTTTTGCGACTATACGTCGCGAAAACCCGTCAGGCAAGTTCACTCTGCGCGGACAAGCCGCGGGCTAAAGAGGCCCTCGCGGCTTGGCTCTGCTGCGAATAGGCCATATCATATGCCCCATGACCGGTCGGGCTCGATTCACCAGGGCTGCACTTAGGCGGCCGGACCAAGGAGGACCATGCCCAGGATCCGCGAATCCACGCTCCAGGAGCACCGCGCCAAAACCCTGGACCAGATCATCGCCGCCGCCGAGGCCATCCTGCGCACCGGCGGACGCGACCAGCTGACCATGGCCGAGGTGGCCCGACGCACCAAGATGGCCCGGAACTCCCTCTACCGCTACGCCCGGGATGCCGACCAGCTCTGCGACATGGTCATGGAGCGACACCTGCCCGACTGGGGTCAGGCCCTGGACCAGGCCCTGGGTACGACAGACGACCCGAGCCGAACAATCGAGGTCTGGACCCGCACCAATCTGGAGCAGGCCGGACTGCACGGACACGGCTGGCTGATGAACCTCTACGCCGAGCAGCACGACGAGCAGTTACGTCAGGCCCTGATCTACGGCAGCCCTTCGAATCCCCACGAGCCCGCCCCAGGGAGCGATCGGTCCACAGCCCGGCAAATCCAAGCCCTGCTGGACTTCCACCGACAGGTCAACCAGCCGCTGATCCAGGCCTGGACAGCCCTGCGGCCAGCAGATCCGGCCATGGGCGTGGAGGTGACGCGGGGCATCGTCCAATCCGGCATGCGACTGATCGATGCCCTGGACCAGGGGCTTGCCCCCGAACAACGACAGCAACGACTGACCATCATCATCGAGAAAGTGACCGCCTGTGCCAAGGCCGTCACCGCCACCCTGACGGAAGGACCCACATGCGCCTGATTGGCAACATCTGCTGGCTGCTGCTGGGGGGACTGGCCATCGCCCTGGCCTGGACCCTTGTTGGCATCGTGCTCTGCCTGACCGTGGTGGGCATACCCCTGGGCGTCCAGGCCCTCAAGATGGCAAGACTGACCCTGACACCATTCGGCCGACAGGTCATCTATGGAGGCGGACTGGGTTCCTGGCTGGCCAACCTGCTCTGGATCATCCTGGGCGGCTGGTGGCTGGCTCTGGCCTATCTGGCGGCCGGACTGGTCACCATGCTGACCGTGGTGGGCATACCCTTCGGTCTGCAGGCCTTCAAGATGGCCCGCCTGGCCCTGATGCCCTTCGGATCCTCGGTGCGCGTCGCCGTCTTATGAAAGGATTGGGATATGAGCACAGTCATCATGCATACCTCAGAAGGCGACATTCGCCTGGACCTCTTTGACGACAAGGCCCCCGAAACCGTGGCCAACTTCCTGGACCTGGCCGCCGGCCGCAAGGAATGGACCGATCCCGAGACGGGTCAGAAGCGACAGGATCCTTTCTATGACGGGCTGACCTTCCACCGGATCATCAAGGACTTCATGATCCAGGGCGGCTGCCCGCTGGGCACCGGCACAGGCGGCCCCGGCTACGAGTTCGACGATGAGATCGACCCCTCCCTGACCTTCGAGGAACCCTACAAGCTGGCCATGGCCAATGCAGGGCTGCGCCGCGACCCCGCCACCGGGAAGACCCACGGCACCAACGGATCACAGTTCTTCATCACCACCGTGCCCACCCCCTGGCTGAATGGGCACCACACCATCTTCGGCCAGGTTGTCGATGAGGATTCCCGGAAGGTGGTCGACAAGCTGGATGCCGTGGCCACCGACTCGGGCGACCGTCCCCTTGAGCCGGTCTTCATCAACAGCATCGAAGTCCTCTGAGCCGTGCCGGGGATGGTTTCGAAAAAGACACCCAGCAGATTCCAGCCCGGCACACGCAGCTACACCATGTCCCGGATCAGGGGCACGGAAACATCAATAGAACGCCAGGTCCGGTCCTACCTCTTTTCGCGAGGTCTGCGTTTTCGCAAAAATGACAAGAGGTATCCGGGCCATCCTGATGTGGTTCTGCCCAAGTGGCGGGCCATGGTGTTCGTCAATGGCTGTTTCTGGCACATGCATCAGGGCTGTGCCAAATTCTCCCTTCCCAAATCCAATGTGGAGTTTTGGACCACAAAGCTGACAAGGAACCGTCTGCGGGATCAGGAGCAGGGGGAAAAGCTGAAAGCCATGGGCTGGCGGGTTTTTACAGTCTGGGAGTGTCAGCTGGATGCCCGCCACGCCCAGGAAACCCTGCAGAGATTGTATGAGGCCATCACAGCAGATGGCGATCCAAACGAAGGAGTCAAGGATGAGCAGATTGAACGGCAAACGGCAAGAGGCTGAGCAGAAGGGCATGCGGGTCAACTTCGCCATTCTCGGTGCCGGAAGGATAGCCAACGCCCTGGCAAAGACGGTGGTCATGATGGCCCAGGACCCGCAGTACAGCCATCTGATTGCCCCCTACGCCGTGGCCGCCAGGGACGGGGAACGTGCAGCCGCCTTCGCCGAAAAATATGGGTTCGCACATTCCTATGGCTCCTACCAGGAGCTCCTGGATGATCCGCAAGTGGATCTGGTCTACATCGCCACGCCTCACAGCCTCCACGCCGAGCAGGCCATCGCCTGCATGAAGGCCGGAAAGAACGTGCTGGTCGAGAAGTCCTTCGCCGCCAACGCCGATCAGGCCAGGCAGGTCATGGAGACATCCGAGAACACCGGCCTGCTCTGCACCGAGGCCATCTGGACCAGGTACATGCCCTCGCGCTCCATCATCGACGGCATCATCTCCTCGGGGGCAATCGGCACCGTCAGGACCGTGACCGCCAACCTGGGATACGTAACCGTGGGCAAGGCCAGGATGACCGACCCGGCCCTGGCCGGCGGCGCCCTGCTCGACGTGGGCGTCTACCCTCTCAACTTCATCGACATGGTCATGGGACCCAAGCCCATTGAACGGGTCTGCACGGATTGGGTCCGCAGCCCGGAGGGCGTGGACAGCCAGAACTCCACAGCCATTTTCTACAAGGATGGATCCGTGGGGGAAGCGACCAGCTCCATGGTTTCGGACAGCGACCGGACCGGCAGCATCTGGGGAGACCAGGGTTACCTGCAGTGCATCAATATCAACAACGTGGAGTCCATAGACCTGTACGACGGGGACCATAAATTGAGGAAGAGCTACCCCATCCCCGACCAGCTGACCGGTTATGAGTACGAGGTGGCCAGCGCCGCACAGGCCATCCTGGACGGCAAGACCGAGTGCGCCCAGATGCCCCACAAGGACACCATGCGCATCATGGAGCTCATGGACTCCCTGCGCCGCCAGTGGGGGTTGGTCTTTCCCTTCGAATCGAGAACCAGCAGATAAAAGCTGTAGATAAAAGCCACGGTGACCGCCCTGCCTATTTGATGCGGCGGACCCTGCCATGCTCGACCAGGTAGGCCCGCCGGGCAAGATCAATCATGGGCCGGTCGAAGGCCGAATCGGTGTAGAAGGCGTCGATGGCCGTCTCCCGGCCCAGGATCCGCTGAAAATGCAGGGGCTTGTCGGGTCCGAAGTTGAGGTAGCCCACAGTCAGGGACTCCAAATCCAGGGTGGAGCCGATGCAGCGGGTGATGCCCAGTCGCCGGCAGGCCTCCCCCGCCACCAGATCGAAGGAGGCGGTCACCACCACGTCGTCGGCCTGGGGGGTGTACCAATCCATGATCTTGTGCATGTTGGCATCCCAGAATTGGCTGACCAGGCGATCCATGTCAAAGCCGGGACGCGAGGTCAGTCGACGCAGGTAGCGCGAGCCCACCCGACGCATGGCCGAATCCAGCTGCTCCAGGGTGACCCGGCCCAGACGGTAGCGGACGGCATAGAAGAGGGCAACCGGCAGGTAGTGCAGCACTCGCGGATCCTTGCGGACAGTGAACAGGTAGAAGTCAAGCAGGCTCTCGCCATCGTAGATGGTGCCGTCGAAGTCCAGTACCCGCATGCCAATCCTTTCCAGGTCCCGTCACGAAAAGGGAACATCTTAGCATACCGTGGAGCAATGACGGTGATAGTCCCCGACCTTGGCAGGGCAACAAGGCAATTCCCTTAAGCCCATAAGCCTGAGCACAGGCCTGAAGTAGGCAGAGAATCCCTGCACAATCGACGATGAAAGGCTTCGAGCCGAATCGGCACCAGAGAAATCATGGCTTGCCCGGCCCATGTCTGGATCGTGGACGATACCCATGGTGTCGACGGTATTGATATGATGAAAAATGCGTCGTCCGTGCCGGGCCGAGGCTAGGGAGTTGCCGGAAACAGGCCTGGAAGGGGAACGGCGCCGAAGGGGTCCATGCGGTCAATCATGCCCGCCGAACTCTTTGATCTTCCTTACCAGCTAGGGGGCAGCAGCGATGTTGAAGAAGAGCCACTACCACAACCTGAGCAGCTGTATAGCCGGAATCTACCGGCATGCACGCAACGATGCCAGCCGGTACACAGGCGAAACCACCTTACGAGGCACCCAGGGTGATCTGATTATATACCTCTATGACCATCCCGGCCTCAGCCAGCGCCAGATAGCCCGGGACCTATGCGTAGACCCCAGTCTGCTGGCCCGGGATCTCAAGGCTTTGAAGGCCCAGGGTCTGGTCAGCCGTGAACAGAACCCCGCCGATCACCGGGTCAACATCATCGCCCTGACCAGGTCGGGCGCGGACATAGCCCGCAGGAGAATCAGGTCGGTCAACAACTGGTGGATCGATCTGTTCAAGCAGAATCCCGATATCGACCCCGAGACCTTCCAGAGCGAACTGCGCTGCGTCTACAACCGGCTGCTGGCCAACCAGCTCTGATATCTCTTACTGAGAAAGGGGCCTGGCCGAACCTTTCGCCGCCCTTGGACGGCTCCAGGCTCAGGCCAGGCCCCTTGATTTTCAGATTCCTTGCGACCTTGGACCGGCCTCCATCAGCCCACCGAACGACCGGAGGTCTCCCAGCCCATCAGGCCCACGACCAGCATGGAGGCCAGGGCCACCAGGCTGATGGTGACGAAGATCGAAGTGCTCCCCCACTGGCTGAGCATGGCGCCAATCAACACTGGCATGAGCACGTTGCAGAGCTTGGCGACGGCATTGGCGATGCCCACGCAGCGGAAGCGGACCGTGGTCGGGAAGAGCTCGGGCGCGTAGACGGCAACCACCGAAGACATGAGGACATAGAGGCTGGCCATGAGCAGGATGCCCACCAGAATGGCCGTGACCTGGCTGGTCTGCGCTGCGTAGAGCAGGCCGAAGACCGCCGTCAGCAGGAAGGCCGTGACGATGATCCGCTTGCGGCCGATCCGGTCGAGGAGCAGGGATCCGATCAGGCAGCCCAGTGGGGCGCCCAGCATCATCAGGGTGCTGATCCACAGGGATCCGCTCAGATTTATGCCCCGCTTGAGCAGGATGGTGGGCACCCAGGAGGTGAAGGCGTAGGAGCAGACGTTAGTGGCCGATACCGCCACGGTGGCCACAATCAGTCCGTGAACCACGCTACCCGATGCCTTGGCGGGTGCCTCAAGGCCCTCATCCTTGCCAGCAAGTGCGGAACCGCTGACAGAATCGGAGCTTGACCCTCCTCGACCATTGCCGGCCTCCAGAAGCTCAACCACCTGGATGGCCTCGTCCATCCGCCCATGCAGGGCCAGCCAGCGAGGGGACTCGGGGATGTCACGCCGCAGATACCAGATCAGCGCCGCTGCCAGGCCAATGCCGACAAAGAGCGGCCGCCAGGACCAGCGCGGAATGATCCAGGCGCACAGGAGCATGGCCAGGGGCACTCCGGTGTTGGCCACCAGTGAGACGATGGCGCTCCAGCGGCCGCGGTGCCTGATGGGAGCGAATTCGTTGACCATGGAGAATCCGGTGACAATCTCGGCGCCCAGCCCCAGGCCGGCCCCCAGCCGGCAGACCGAAAGGACAGCCATGTTCGGCGCCAGAGCGCCCAGCAGGGTAAAGCCTCCGAAGAGCAGCAGGTTGATCTGATAGGCAGTCTTGCGCCCCCGCAGGTCTCCGATGAAACCGGCCAGCAGCGAGCCCACCAGGAGCCCCAGGAAACCGGCCGACAGGAAGAGGGAATTCTGGGCGACCGTGGACCATCCCGTGCTCAATGCCGAACTGGCTACTGCGCTGCCCACATAGACATCGATGCTGTCCATGAGCATTCCCGCGGCCACCAGGGCCACGATCTTATAAAAAGTAGCCGATTCACGAGCATTGTCTACTCGCCGGGTAATCTCTCGGACCGCCAGGTCGTCCTCGGCCATGCCGAGATTCTTGGATTGTTCGGATATGTCTGCATTGTCAATGACCGCTGTCGACATCGTCACCCTCGCGCCCGTGCATGAGGCAGGCATGCCCCATGCGTCCATGCCAGACCTGCCGACGGCGACAGGCTCCTTCTGGGAGCATGGCGACCGTCAATATGGAAGGCCTGGACCCTGCGGCGTTTCGGTCATTGTGTGGCTACTCAACGTCTATTGGGTGACCAGTATAGGAGTCCGGACGGTCATTGCCCAGACCCGGCGTTTCCATCCGGCCCGACGGCCCTGTCCAGGATGGCCCTGATCGCCTCCAGACGTGGGCCCAGCTGACGCTCATAGCCCCGATCATTGGGGTGATAGTAGCGCCGTCCGACCAGTTCGTCCGGCATATACTGCTGGGGTGCCACTGCATCCGGCGCATCGTGGGCATACTGATAGCCCTCGTGGTTGCCCCAGGCCTTCATCAGCTTGGTGGGAGCGTTGCGTAGATGCAGGGGAACCTGACCGATATGCCCGGCGTCCACGTCCTCCAGGGCCTGGTTGATGGCCAGATAGGAGGCGTTGGACTTGGGTGCGGTGGCCACGGCGATGACCGCCTCGGCCAGAATCAGACGGGCCTCAGGCATGCCCACCATGGCCACGGCCTGGGCAGCCGCGACCGTGATCTCCAGCACCTCAGGAGAGGCCATGCCCACCTCCTCGGCGGAGGCGATCATGATGCGTCGGGCGATGAAGCGCGGATCCTCGCCGGCCCGGATCATCCGAGCCAGGTAGTGCAGGGCCGCATCCACGTCGGACCCCCGCATGGATTTGATGAAGGCAGATGCCACATCGTAGTGATCGTCGCCCTTCTTGTCATAGCGGACGGTGGCCACGTCCATGACCGAGGAGACCACCTTGGCGTTGATCAGCGGGCGACGCGCACCCTTGGCGCGAGACCCGTCCTCGGTGACCGCCCCGGCCGCAGCCTCCAGAATGGTCAGGGCCCGACGGGCGTCACCTCCGGCAAAGCGCACAATTTGGTCCAGGGCCTCTGGAGCCAGCCGCACCTGGTCCTTAAGCCCACGCTGGTCCTTGACGGCCCTGCGGACCAGCTTGGCCAGGTCCTGGTCGTCCAGGGCCTCCAGCTTGACCACCACCGAGCGCGAAAGCAGGGGCGAGATGACCGAAAAGCTGGGATTCTCCGTGGTGGCTGCGATAAACGTCACATCCCGGTTCTCCACGCTGGGCAACAGGGCATCCTGCTGGGACTTGGAGAAGCGGTGGACCTCATCGATAAAGAGGACCGTCTCCCGCCCCTGGCTGACCAGCCGCTCCCGGGCCTGGGCTAGGACCTGCCGCACCTCCTTGACCCCCGAGGTGACGGCCGAAAGCTCCTCGAAATGCCGCCCGGACTGTCGGGCCACAATATAGGCCAGGGTGGTCTTGCCCACCCCGGGAGGACCGAAAAGAATGACCGAACTGGGAGCGGTCAGACGGTTGTTCGGATCCGAGCGGGCCAGCCGCTCCAAGGGGGTTCCAGGAGCCGTGACCTTGTCCTGGCCGACCACCTCGTCCAGGCTCCTGGGCCGCATCCTGACCGCCAGAGGCAGGGTGTGCTCCTCGGGGGGATCCGCCGCCTGGAAGAGATCATCAACCATATGCACTACCTCATTCCTCGGGGCCCCTGTGGCTTCCCGCCCTCACCAGCATAGGCCTGTGCCTGCCACAAACAGCAGGACGAACGCGCTAGACTGGGAACCTATATGGCCGTATCGCCCAGCGCGTAGTTGGGTCCCGGAAACACGGTGTGTGTACAGTTTACTGGTCATCCGCCTGAATATATCTTCAGGTTGGCCCATGGACGGCTGCAAGGCCTGCCGCCTGAAAAACCCGGGACCGGCACAGTCGGAACAATAAGGAGAATCGCCAGTGATCGCCAAGCATGTTCGCCAGGGATGGACATCGGGTCCAGGCAGGTGGGCCATCGGCCTGCTCGCCCTGGTCCTGGGGCTCTCAGCCCTGATCGTCGCCCCCCTGGCCACGCCAGCGCAGGCGGCCGAGGACTCTCCCGCCGCCCAAGCGGTCCAAGGACGCACCTTCCGTGTCGCCACCGATACCACCTTCGCCCCCTTTGAATTCAGGGACTCCTCCGGCAAGCTGGTCGGCATCGATATGGATCTGATCCGCAAGATCGCCGACATCGAGGGGTTCTCGGTGCAGATCCAGTCCCTGGGCTTCAACGCCGCCCTTCAAGCCTTGAACTCCCAGCAGGCCGATGTGGTCATAGCCGGCATGACCATCACCGACCAGCGCAAGCAGGTCTACGACTTCACCGACCCCTATTTCGACTCCGGCGTGCAGATGGCCATCGCCAAGGACAACGACCAGATCCACAGCTACAAGGATCTGCAAGGCACGGTGGTGGCCGTCAAGACGGGCAGCGAGGGCGAGGCTTTCGCCAAGCAGCGTGCGGCCCAGTACGGCTTCACGGTCAAGGCGGTGGACCAGTCCTCCACCATGTATGAGATGGTCAAGTCCGGCAATGCCCAGGCGGTCATCGACGACTACCCGGTCCTGGCTTACGGCATCGCCCAGGGCAACGGACTGAAGACCGTGACCAAGAAGGAGCCTGGCGCCTCCTACGGGGCGGCCGTCCGCAAGGGCGAGAACAAGGAGTTCGTGGCCGCCTTCAACGAGGGTCTGGCCAGGATGAAGGCTGACGGCAGCTATAAGAAGCTGGTCGATTCCTATGTAGGCAGCGGCCACTCCAGCAAGAGTGCCCCCGCATCACGGCCCGGATTCTTCGAACTGGTCCGCCAGGCATTCCCCTCCCTGATGCTGGGCCTGCGCAACACCCTGGCCATCACGGCAATATCCTTCGTCATCGCCCTGGCCATCGGCGTCATCCTGGGACTGTGGAGGATCAGCCCCAACCGGATCCTGTCCTGGATCGCCCGCATCTACGTGGCGGTCTTCAGGGGCACACCCGTTCTGGTCTGGGCCTTCTTCTTCTACCTGGGTGTCCCCCAGCTGATCGGCCACCGCATCAGCATCTGGCTGGCCGGCGCGCTGACACTGTCCCTGAACTCCGGAGCCTACCTGGTCGAAATCGTGCGCGGGGCCATCGACTCGGTGGACGTCGGGCAGATGGAGGGAGCCCGCAGTCTGGGCCTGACACGTCGCATGGCCCTGCGCCGGGTCATCCTGCCCCAGGCCGTCAGGTTCGCCACGCCCTCCATCATCAACCAGCTGGTCATCATGCTCAAGGATTCCTCCCTGCTGCTGGCCATCGGCTTCGGCGAACTGCTCTACCAGGCCCAGCAGATCTACGCGGCCAACTTCCGCGTGACCGAAACCCTCTTCATGGTGGGCGTCATCTACTTCGTCGCCATCAGCGCCCTGACCTGGATGGCCAATATGCTCGATAGGAGGCTGCATCGATGAACTTCGAGGACCCGGACATGGACACCGGACGACTGACCCGTCGCATCCGCCAGAACCAAAGTCGCCTCAACCAGGGAGAGTCCCAGATGGCCGTATCCATCCGCGACCTGCACAAGCGCTACGGCGACACCGAGGTCCTCAAGGGGATCGACATGGAGGTCAAGCCGGGCGAGGTCATCTCCATCATCGGCCCCTCGGGCGCGGGCAAGTCCACCCTGCTGCGCTGCATCAACGCCCTGGAGATGCCGACCTCGGGCACCATCAGCGTCTATGGAATCGACATTTCCGACCCAAAGACCAACATCGACAAGCTCCGCGAGCACGTGGGCATGGTCTTCCAGCACTTCAACCTCTTCCCCAACATGAGCGTGGCCGACAACATCATGCTGGCCCCCCACATGTTGCACAAGACACCCAAGGAGGATGCACGGCAACAGGCCCTGGACCTGCTGGAGACCGTAGGGCTTCAGGAGAAGGCTGACGCACGGCCCACGGACCTGTCAGGCGGGCAGCAGCAGCGTGTGGCCATCGCCCGCGCACTGGCCATGCACCCGGATATCATGCTCTTCGACGAGGCCACCTCGGCCCTGGATCCGGAGATGGTGGGCGACGTGCTTGAAGTCATCCGCTCCCTGGCAGAGGGCGGCATGACCATGATTCTGGTCACCCACGAGATGGCCTTCGCCCGGGAGGTCTCCTCCAGGGTGATCTTCACCGATGCCGGAATCATCGAGGAGGAGGGCACGCCCGAGCAGATCTTCGGCCACCCGCAGAGCCCTCGGCTGCAGTCCTTCCTCTCCAAGGTCCTGTAACGCCTCGGGGCTAGAGGTCCATCAGTTCCTCGATGGGACCCACCCGGTATTCCTTGAAGACCACCTGGCCGCTCTCCTGGGTGGCATCCAGATTCACGATGCCTGCGATGCCCCAGTCGCGTTCGCCCTCGACATCGTCGAAGATCTGTTGGACCCACCAGGTGTGCCCCTGGCGCTCGTCCCGGTCATCCAGGCTGAAGAAGTCCGAGGACCTGGCCTGGGCATCGGTCAGAATCTGCTCATGGTCCTCGTAGAGGTCATCCAGCGCGTCGCTCCAGGCCCGCAGGCCGTAGCCCCAGTCCGCATCCAGGTCGGCCAGGGCCTCCGGACGGTCGGCGGCAACCAGCTCCACCCGCTGGAACATGGCGTTGCGCACCAGCAGGGTCAGTCCCCGCCGGTCCGTCACCACCTGGTTCTCCACCTTGGGCGGGGCGGCATCCAGGCCGCTTGCGACTTCACCATTTTCAGCCCTGCCCGCAGCCTCCCACTCATCCACCAGGCTGGAGTCCACCGAGCGCACAATCAGTCCCAACCAGGCCAGGATGTCCTCCAGCCGCTCATCCATGAACTCTTCGGGGACCGTCCTGCTGAGCGCCCGATAGGCATCGGACAGGTATCGCAGCAGGGTCCCCTCCGACCGGGATATTCCGTAGCGGGCGATGTAGCCATTGAAGTCCGAGGCCGTCTCGATCATGTCCCGCAGAACGGACTTGGGGTGGATCTCATAGTCGTTGGCCCAGGGAACATCCCGACGGTAGCGGTCGAAGGCCTCCCCCAGCAGCTCCTCCAGGGGCTTGGGCCAGGTCACCTCCTGCAGACGCTCCATCCGTTCCTCGTACTCCAGGCCATCCTCCTTCATCTGCTGGATGGCCGCGTCACGGGCCTGCCGCTGCTGGGCCTTGAGAATCTGCCGGGGATCCTCCAGGGTGGCCTCGACCATGGAGAGCAGATTCATGTCGTAGTCGGGGTCCTCGGGATCCAGCAGCTCCAGGGCGGCCAGCAGGAAGGGCGAGAGGGGCTGGTCCAGGGCGAAATCCTCGGGCAGGTCCACGGTCGTGAAGTAGTCCAGGCCGCCGTCAGGGTTCCGTTCGGTCTCGATGACCCCGGTGTCGGTCAGGGTCTGGAATATCTCGTCGGCCCGGTCCTGCAGATGCTCCTTCTGCTGCGGGGTCTGACGGGAGTCCTCGATCAGGTCCTCGACCCGCCTCCTGGCATCCCCGCCCTGGTCGACCTCGTTGAGCACCATAGCATGGGAGATCTTCAGGTGCGGCGTCAGGGTCTCGGGACGGGCCTCGATCAGCTTGTCGAAGGTCCCCTTGCCCCAGGTGACGAACCCCTCCTGGGGCTTCTTGCGTTTGATTCGCTTGAGCTTCTTGGGGTCGTTGCCCGCCTTGGCCACGGCCCTGGCGTTCTCAATCTCGTATTCGGGTGCCTCGGCCACGACCAGCCCGCTGGTATCGAAACCCATGCGCCCGGCCCTGCCAGCAATCTGGTGGAATTCCCGAGCCCGCAGGCGACGCATCCTGTAGCCGTCGAACTTGGTCAGCCCGGTCAGCAGGACCGTGTGGATGGGCACATTGATGCCGACCCCCAGGGTGTCCGTGCCACAGATGACCGGCAGAAGGCCATCCTGGGCCAGCTGCTCCACCAGACGCCGATACCTGGGCAGCATGCCCGCATGGTGGACCCCGACCCCGGTGCGCAACAGCCGCTGCAGAATCCTACCGAAGGCCGTGGTGAAGCGGGTGCCGGCCATGGCCTCCTTGATCCGGTCCCGCTGGCCCCGGTCGGAGACCCCAGTGCTGGACAGGGCCTGGGCCGTCTCCAGGGCGGCATCCTGGGAGAAGTGAACAATGTAGACCGGCGAATCCCCATCGGCCAGCAAGGACTCCACAGTGTTGGGCAATGGGGTGTCCACATAGCGGTAATCCAGAGGCACCGGTCGTGGGGCGTCGGCGACGATGTCCACACCCACCCCGGTTTTGCGCTCCAGGTCCACGGCGATCTGATCCACGTCGCCCAGGGTGGCCGACATGAGCAGGAACTGCACATCGGGCAGGGTCAGCAGGGGCACCTGCCAGGCCCAGCCGCGATCCGGGTCCCCGTAATAGTGGAACTCATCCATGGCCACACAGCCGATATCGGCATGGCGACCCTCTCTGAGCGCCTGGTTGGCCAGGATCTCGGCCGTGCAACAGATGACCGGGGCATCCGTGTTGATATGGGTGTCGCCGGTGATCATGCCAACACGGTCGCGACCCAGAACCGAGACCAGGTCGAAGAACTTCTCGGAGACCAGGGCCTTGATGGGAGCCGTGTAATAGGAGCGCCGCCCTGTGCACAGGGCGATGAAATGCATGGCCAGGGCCACCATGGACTTGCCCGAGCCGGTCGGGGTCGACAGGATCACATGGTCGCCTGAAACCAGGGAGAGGACAGCCTCCTCCTGGTGCGGCCAGGGGGTGATGCCCCGGGAAGCCACCCAGGAGAAGAAGCGGTCGTAGATCTGATCCTCGGTCAGGTTGCGGGGGCCTCCCGCCTCGGGGACCAAGTCGCCCAGGGAGGGAGGCCGGTCGGTTGAGGCGGTTGAGGAATCAGCATGTTCTTGGACCATGTCCACCAGTCTATCCAGCCAGGCACACAAGTCCGGCCGGAGACTGGCTTGGAATCATGGGAGCTGAGGACCGGTCAGTCCTGGTCTTTGCCCTCTTGCTTCTTGCCCTCGGCCTTCTGATCGCCAGCGGAGCGGCTGCCACGGCCGGGCTTGAGGAAGTCCGGAATCTCCAGGCTCGCCTTGTGTGGATCGACCAGCGTGTCGGGCTGGGTCCTGTCATAGCCCTGGATGTAGCGGGTCTTCCTCCAGTGCTGGATGGAGGCGTTGGATCCACGGTGATGTGCATGGTACTGCAACGGCGCGCCGCCGTACCGGTCCTCGTCCACCTCCTTGGCCACGGCTATCTGGTTGACATTGGAGGGATCCATGATGGCCACGGGCGCGGCCGGCTCCACGAAGTCGGCGGGGGCGGCGGTGCGCTCCTGCATCTTCTTGGGCAGCCAGCGGGCGAAGTGGGACAGCAGGAAGCAGACGAAGAAGTAGACCACCGAGGCCACCACCAGGGTCTGCAGGATGTTGAAGTACATGGAGCCCAGACGACGGGACTCCTGCAGCAGATCCGTGTACATGATGATGGAGCCCAGGGCCGTGTCCTTGAGGACCACGACCAGCTGGGTCACGGCCGCCGGCAACATGGCATAGACGGCCTGGGGAACCTCGATCTGCATCAGCGATTGGGTCCTGGTCAGTCCCAGGGCCAGGGAGGCCTCGCGCTGGCCATTGGGCAGGTTGCCCACGCCCGAACGTATCAGCTCGGCCACCACGGAGCCGTTGTAGAGGATCAGGCCCAGCACGACGGCCCAGTAGGAGGCCTGACTGACTCCGGCAAAGGCGAACCAGCGCCAGAAGAAGATCATCATCATCAGCACCGGGACGGCCCGGCAGAACTCCACGATGACGCCTGAGACCGCCCTGACCAGCCCGTTGGGCAACAGACGGCCTATGCCGAAGATGAACCCAAAGACGACCGAGCCGATCACAGCAACCACAGATGCCTTGATGGTCAGCCATAGTCCGGGCAGGTAGAAGTCCGACCAGGCTTCATAGTCCAGGGCCGGGCGCCAGAGCTCCCAGCTCAGCTGGTTCTCACCGTCCGGGGGGTTGTGCAGTCGCATCAGCACCAGGATGACCACTATGGCGAAGACGACAGCGGCTATCCAGTTGACGATTCGTATGGTGCGCCGGCCCTTGGGACCGGGCTGATCGAAGAGCAGCGAGCTCTCATTGTCCTGTGCCATGGCCGCTCACCTCCTCACTGCCAGCTTGTTGGACAGGTACGTGGTCAGCGCCCCGATGGGCAGCACCAGGATCACGTATCCCAGGGCGAAGATCAGGAAGATGGCCACGATGGCGTTGGCGTGGAACTCGATCATCTCGCTCATCAGGGAGGAGCTCTCCGAGGCCACGGAGGCCGCTGCAGCCACGGTGGAGTTCTTCAGCAGTGCGATGAAGGTGTTGCCCAGGGGCGCCACCGACCCACGGAAGGCCTGGGGCAGAATGATCTGCGAGGCCGACTGGAAGAAGCTCAACCCCAGGGCACGGGCCGCCTCGGCCTGGCCCAGAGGCACTGTGTTGATGCCCGAGCGCAGGGACTCACAGACGAAAGCCGCCGTATACAGGGACAGGCCCGTCACCGCCAGCCAGAAGAAGTTGACGGAGAATTCCGGCGAGAAGCTGATCTTGAGCTGGGCGAAGGCCCCCAGGACCATGAAGACCATGATGATGGTCAAAGGCATGTTCTGGAAGAACTCCACATACCCCCGGCCGACGGCCCGCAGGGAGGAGATGGGCGAGATGCGCATGATCACCAGGATGATGCCCAGGATCAGCGAGAAGAGGGCCGACCAGAGGGTCAGCTGGATATTGACCCAGAAGGCCGCCGGGATGTCGTAGTCGGAAAACAGTTCGATGATGGTTGACATCTCACTCCCCTTCCTTGGGCTTGGGCGGGTTGTAGCGCGGATCGGGTTTGTAGTGGGTGCCCCGGGTGTTGTTCTCCAACGCCCGCTGCCAGGAGCCGTTGGCTTCCATCTCAGCCAGAGCAGCGTTGATCTTGTGGGCCAACTCGGTATCGCCCTTCTTGATGCCCACGCCGTAGTACTCCTGGGTGAAGGGCTTGCCCACCAGCCGCAGCCTTCCACGGGAGGCGGAGGCCAGCCCCGCCAGGATGATGTCGTCAGTGGTGACTGCATCGACGATGCCGGAGAAGAGGGCGGTGGCGCATTCGGCATAGCCCGGCTGCTCCATCAGCTGGACCTCCTTGGCGAACCGTTTCTTGACGGTGACGGCCGAGGTGGATCCGGTCACCGAGCACAGCCGCTTGCCGTTGAGGTCCTCGGGCCCGCGGATATGATCGTCCTCCTTGCGCACCAGCAGGTCCTGGCCGGCCACAATGTAGGGTCCGGCGAAGGAGACGGCCCGCTTGCGCTCGTCGGTTATTGAATAAGAGGCCAGGATCATGTCCACGTCGCCGTTCTGGAGCATGGCCTCACGCTGTTTGGAGGGGGCCTCCTTCCAGACGATGTCGTCGGCGCTGTAGCCCAGCTTTCCTGCGATGTATGTGGCCACATCCACGTCGAAGCCCACATAGGTCCCGGCCTTTTTGAAGCCCAGGCCGGGCTGGTCGAACTTGATGCCCACGCGGATCTTGCCTGCCTCCTTGTCGGAACCGCAGGCCGCCAGGGAGACCAGGCAACCCAGGGCACACAGGATTGCAGTCAGATTCCTGGCCAGCCGTTTCAGCGGCCGGCCCATGCCATGCATGCTTGCATTCATGCGGATATGCTTCCCTCCTGCTTCAGTGGGTCAGAATCTTGGACAGGAAGTCGGCGGCCCGCTGGGTCTGGGGATGGTCGAAGAAGTCGTCGGGGTCGTCCTTCTCCAGGATGCGCCCATCGGCCATGAAGACGATATGGTCGGCGGCCTGACGGGCAAAGCCCATCTCGTGGGTCACGCAGATCATGGTCATGCCTTCCTGGGCCAGCTGGATCATGACGTCCAGCACCTCGTTGACCATCTCCGGGTCCAGCGCTGAAGTGGGCTCGTCGAAGAGCATGACCTTGGGCTGCATGGCCAGGGCGCGGGCGATGGCCACACGCTGCTGCTGGCCGCCTGAGAGCTGGGAGGGCATCTTGGAGGCCTGGGATTCCACGCCCACCCGGGCCAGGAGGTCCATGGCCAGGTCCTCGGCATCCTTCTTGGGCATGTGGCGCACCTTGATGGGCGCCAGGGTCATGTTCTCCAGGATGGTCTTGTTGGCGAACAGGTTGAAGGACTGGAAGACCATGCCCACCTCGGCCCTGAGCCGGGCCAGGTCGCGTCCCTCCTGGGGCAGGGGCTCCCCCTCGATCCTGATGACACCCGAGTCGATGGACTCCAGACGATTGATGGTCCGGCACATGGTGGACTTGCCCGAGCCTGAGGGTCCGACCACCACCAGCACCTCACCGGTGTCGACCTGCAGGTTGATGTCCTTGAGGACGTGCAGGCTGCCAAAATGCTTCTCGACGTGGGCCAGCTCGACCAGCGGCCCGGACTTGTCCTTGACGGGGCGATCCGAGGCCGGTTTCTCCGGCAGAATCCGCTCCGACGGATGCTTGGTTGTTTCGCTCATATTGGGCAGTTTACTCATCCTTTGTTGCGGAACGGTCATAGAAACGGTTCTCTTGGAAAGCCGAGCCTGGCCAAACGCACAAACGGTCCTAAACAATCAGGGCCGGAACCCCGCAGGATTCCAGCCCTTGTAGTCTCTCGCCGATCAGTGACGGAATGCGCTCAGTCGGCATCCTCCTGATCCGGCTCCCAGTCCACGCCGGTCTCGGCGCGTTGCTGGTCGGAGATGGGAGCCGGAGCACCGGTCATGGGATCCTGGCCGCCGCCGGACTTGGGGAAGGCGATGACATCTCGGATGGAGTCCGCCCCCGTCAGGATCTGTGCGGTCCTGTCCCAGCCGAAGGCAATGCCCGCGTGGGGCGGAGCGCCGTACTTGAAGGCATCGAGCAGGAAGCCGAACTTCTCCTGGGCCTCCTCGGGGCCGATGCCCAGCACCTTGAAGATCCTGTCCTGGATGTCGTCACGGTGGATACGCACCGAGCCGCCGCCCATCTCCTCGCCGTTGCAGACGATGTCGTAGGAGTCGCTCATGGCGTGCTCGGGATCCTTGTCGAAGCGGTCGATCCAGTCGGCCGAGGGCATGGTGAAGGGGTGGTGCATGGAGGTCCACTTGGAATGGCCCACGGCCACATCGTCGTCGTCCGGGTCGTCGGTGGGCTTGAAGAGCGGGAAGTCCACCACCCAGGTCAGGGCGAATTCGTCGGGCTTGAGCAGCCCCTGGCGGCGGGCGATCTCCACACGGGCCGCACCCAGCAGGGTCTGCGAGGCCTCGCGGGGTCCGGCTGCGAAGAAGACGGCATCCCCGTCCGAGGCGCCCACAGCCTCCTTGAGGCCCTGGCGTTCGGCATCGGACAGGTTCTTGGCCACGGGTCCCTTGAGGGTGCCGTCGCCGGTGAACTGGACGTAAGCCAGACCCTTGGCACCCCGCTGGCGGGCCCACTCCTGCCAGGCATCGAACTGCCGGCGGGGCAGGTTGGCCGCGCCCTGGTAGACCACGGCACCCACGTAGGGGGCCTGGAAGACCCGGAAGGGGGTGTCCTTGAAGTAGTCGGTCAGCTCGACGATGGGGTTGCCGAAGCGCAGGTCGGGCTTGTCGGAGCCGTACTTGTCCATGGCCTCCTGCCAGCTGATCCTGGGGATGGGCAGGGTGACCTCGAATCCCGCAGCCTTCCAGACCTCGGCGATGACCTGCTCGGCCATGGCCATGACGTCCTCCTGGGAGGCGAAGCTCATCTCGATGTCCAGCTGGGTGAACTCGGGCTGCCTGTCGGCACGGAAGTCCTCGTCGCGGTAGCAGCGGGCGATCTGGTAGTAACGCTCGAAACCGCCCACCATCAGCAGCTGCTTGAGCAGCTGGGGGGACTGCGGCAGGGCGTACCAGGATCCGGGCACCAGGCGGGCAGGCACCAGGAAGTCGCGGGCGCCCTCGGGGGTGGACTTGATCAGGGTCGGCGTCTCGATCTCGCAGAAGTCCATCTTGTCCAGGGCGGCACGGGCGGCCCTGTTCATGGCGGCCCTCAGGCGGATGTTGTGCTGCATGGAGGGGCGACGCAGGTCCAGATAACGGTAGCGCAGCCGTACATCCTCGCCTGGCAGCTTGTTCTCGGCCTCGTTCTCCAGGGCAGTGGACACCTGGAAGGGCAGGGCGGCCGACTTGGCCAGAACCTCGATCTTGTCGGCCACGATCTCGATGTGTCCGGTGGACAGGTGCTCGTTGTCATTGCCCTCGGGGCGTTCGCGAACCTTGCCGGTGACCTGGATCACGTACTCACTGCGCAGGGGCCGGGCCTCTTCCTCGTCGTAGATGACGATCTGGACCAGACCGGAGCGGTCACGCAGATCGATGAAGGCCACGCCTCCGTGATCCCGGCGGCGATCCACCCATCCGGCCACCGTCACCTGGCGACCGACCATATCCTGCGTGACATCCGTGGCGTAGCTCGTTCTGTAAGCCGACTGGCCCATGCTTTCCTGTACCTCCATAATGCTCGGCCTGCCCCTGCGTCAGGCCTGGTATTCCACACTCTGCCGGGCATACAGGCTATCCGGCGTCCACGACACCAGATCAGCCGGAATCTGCTCGCCGGTAATGATGTTCTTGACCTGGTCGCCCTCCTGCTGGCCCTCCTTGGCCGGGAACCAGACGTAGGGGATCCCCAGGTGGTCGGCATAGCGGATCTGCTTGCCGATCTTGGCTGCGGTGGGAGCCACGTCGGCGGCGATCCCCCTGGCCCGAAGGTCCTGGGCGATGTGGTTGCTGGCGGTGCGATCCTCCTCGTCCCAGACAGCGACCATGACCGCCGCCGGGGAGACACGGGAGGCCTGGACCCCCTGGGCCAGCAGGTAGGAGAGCAGGCGTGAAAGCCCGATGGACAGCCCCACACCGGGATAGGTGCGGTTGCCCTGGCTGGCCAGGTTGTCATAGCGACCGCCGGAGCAGATGGAGCCCAGGGACTGCGCCCCCTCCAGGAAGGTCTCGTAGACCGAGCCGGTGTAGTAATCCAGACCGCGGGCGATCTTCAGGTCGGCGATGACCGAGCCTGGCCGGATGCGGGCGGCCTCGTCGATGATCATGGCCAGCGTCTCCAGCCCCTCGATGGCCAGAGCGTAGGAAGGAGACTGCTTGTCGATGCCAACCTTGTCGACCAGGGCGTCGAACCGCCGGCGCAGCTGCTTGCCATCGTCGGCGGTCAGCTCGGCCAGATCCAGGCAGGCCCTGGCCTGGTCCTGGTTGGCGCCGCACTCACCGACCAGCAGGTTGGCCACCTCATCAGGGCCGATCTTGTCCAGCTTGTCGATCTCGCGCAGGACACCCTCCACGTCCTCCAAGCCCAGACCCCGGTAGAATCCCTCGGAGAGCTTGCGGTTGTTGGCGTGCACGGTGGGCTTGGGCAGGCCGAAGGCCCGCAGCTGCTCCAAGGCGCTCAGCATGACCAGGGGCACCTCGACCTCGTAGTGGTCGGGCAGCTCCCCGTTGCCGATCACATCAATATCAGCCTGGACGAACTCCCTGAACCGACCCTCCTGGGGGCGCTCCCCCCGCCAGACCTTCTGGATCTGCCAGCGCTTGAAGGGGAAGGTCAAGTCGTTGCTGTGCTCCACCACATAGCGGCTCAGCGGCACGGTCAGGTCAAAATGCAGGCCCAGCCGGCGCTCGACTGGCACATCCTTCTCCTGCCCCAGGTCCTGCAGTCGGGAGAGCAGGTAGATCTCCTTGCTGGTCTCCCCCTTCTTGAGCAGGCTGGAGCCCTCTTCCACGGCCCTGGTCTCAATGCCGATGTAGCCGTTCAATTCAAAGACCTTGCGAAGCGTGTCAATGATGCGCTGCTCCACCACTCTTTGTGAAGGAAGCCATTCAGGGAAACCGGATAGAGATGTGCCTTTTGCCATAAGAACCTATACTATAGGAGGTCAAGGAAAATGGTATTGCCATATTTTGCGATCTCTCCAACACACAAGCCTAAGGAGCTGGCCATGGCCGACAACACCGCCATCACACCCGAGAACACCTCGACACCGCAGGAGGAACACACCGCGGACGCGGAGGGCCAGGTCGCCGCTGCGACGACACCCGAAGCCGGACAGGAACAGGCTGCCCCCGGACAGACCGCTTCAACCGAGGACGCGCAGACACAGAGCACACCGGTACCGGCTGAGCCAAAGCCTGCAACTGCCGAAGCGCCTGCCGCGCCCAAGCCCAAGGCGGTTCCCTCCCCTGCGGCTCTGGCCCACAAGGCCCCTCACGTCAAGGCCGCTCCGGCCGCTCCCACCTACAGCCAGGAGGAGATCGACAAGGCGGAAGCCTTTGGCCGGGTGGACGAGCAGGGCAACGTCTTCGTCCACGAGGGCGACCAGGAGCGCCAGGTAGGCCAGTTCCCCAACGCTGATGCCAAGGAGGCCCTGAACCTCTACGCCCGCCGATACCTGGACCTCAAGGAGAAGCTGAACCTCTTCGCAACCCGGCTGCGCAGCCCCAAGATCAAGGCCCACGAGATCGACGAGTCCATAGCCTCACTCAAGGAGGAGACCAGCCAGCCTGAGGCCGTGGGCGACCTGGCCGCCCTGCGCACGCAGCTGAACCAGCTGGCCGAACAGGGCCAGGCCCGCAAGGCTGAGCTGGCGCAGGCCCGCAAGGACGCCATGGCCAAGGCCATCAAGGAGCGGACCGCCATCGTGGAGAAGGCCGAGGAACTGGCCGCATCCCTGGGCGACTCCACTAACTGGCGTTCCACCTCGGACAAGTTCCGTTCACTTTTCGAGCAGTGGCAGCACCACCAGCGGACCACCATCCGCATCGACAAGGCCGACGCGGACGCGCTCTGGAAGCGCTTCTCCTCCGCCCGCACCACCTTCAACCAGGCACACCGCAAGTGGGCCCAGCAGCGTGACGCCCAGCGGTCCGAGACCAAGCGGATCAAGGAGGAGATCATCGCCGAGGCCGACCAGATCAAGGACTCCACCGACTGGGGACCCACCTCTCGCCAGTTCAACGAGCTCATGGACCGCTGGAAGCAGGCCGGACGGGCGGGGCGTCAGGATGACGACGCCCTCTGGGCTCGGTTCCGTCAGGCCGCGGATGTCTTCTTCAACGCCCGTCAGGCCGACCGTGACAAGACCTCGGTCAACGAGCGCGAGAACCTGACCAAGAAGGAGGCCCTGGTGGCCAAGGCCGAGGCCCTGCTGCCCGTCAAGGACACCAAGGCCGCCAAACAGGCCCGGCAGGAACTGGCCAGGATCCAGGAGGAATGGGATGCCATCGGCTTCGTCCCCCGTGACGACGTGCGCCGGATCGAGGGCAGGATGGATGCCGTGGATCGGCAGATCAAGGCCGTGGAGGATGCGGCCTGGAACCAGTCCGACCCCGAGGCCGATGCCCGAGTCTCCAGCTTCGAGCAGCAGCTGGCCGCCCAGCTTGAGGACCTGGATCGTCGGATCGCCGCCGAGCAGGATCCAGCCAAGAAGCAGGAACTGGAGGCCGAGAAGGCCACCAAGGAACAATGGATGAACGCCGTGCGCTGATCGCACCCGTTTCCGTCAGGGCCCCCGGCCTGGTCATTGACCACCGGGGGTCCTTCTGTAACCACCGTTCACAGCAGTCTTTCAGACTGTGGCCCAGTGAATTTTCAAGGCTGGAAGCAAATGATCACTTCGACAGCACAACAGGAAGAATGCCGTCGAAAGAGTGCAGAGGGTAAGCGGACATATTGGTGGCTGAGAGGGAAGGTCAGATGGCCCGCATATGGGGACTGGCCGAGCCCTTGGCTCCTGTCAGCCGGTAGGCGTCGAAGACCCCATCGATCTTCCTGACGGCCGACAGGAGGGTATTCAGATGCTGGGGGTCGCCCATCTCGAAGACGAACTGGCTGACCGCCACCCGGTCCCGGCCTGTGGACTGGCTGCCCGACAGGATATTGACGCCGTGGTCGGACAGCACCTGGGTGATGTCCGAGAGCAGATGGGGCCGGTCCAGGGCCTCCACCTGGATCTGGACCATGAAGGTGCCCTGTTTGCCCGTCCAGGAGACCTCGATGATCCGTTCAGGCTGCTTCTTGCGCAGCTCCAGAAGGTTCTGGCAGTCGGACCGGTGGACCGAAACGCCCTGGTTGCGGGTGATGAACCCGGTGATGGGGTCTCCCGGCACTGGGGTGCAGCAACGGGCCAGCTTGACCCAGACATCGTCCACGCCCTTGACCGAGATCCCCTGGGAGGTCTCCGGCCGACTGGACTTGGCCACCCGCTGCAGGGGAATGGCCTCCTGCTCAACCTCGTCCTCAAGGGCTGACCGGCCGGCGTCATGGACCAGGCGCGAGATCACGTTCTGGGTGGAGACCTGTCCGTCGCCGATGGCGGCGTAGACCGCCTTCTCGTTGGGATAGTTGAGTTCGTCGGCGGCTCCCACCATGGCTTCGGGGGTCAGCAGGGTGGCCACGGGCAGGTTCCGTTTGCGCATGGCGCGGATCAGCTCGTCCTTGCCCTCCTCGATGGTCTCCGAACGGCGTTCCTTGCTGAACCACTGACGGATCTTACTGCGGGCACGGGGGCTCTTGGCGAAGCTCAGCCAGTCGCGCGAGGGTCCATCGGTGTCCGACTTGCTGGTCAGGATCTCCACCGTGTCCCCGTTGCGCAGCTTGGTGTCCAAGGGGACCAGACGGCCGTTGACACGCGCGCCCATGGTTCTGTGGCCCACCTCGGTGTGGACGGCATAGGCGAAGTCCACCGGCGTGGAATCGGCCGGCAGGGAGATGATCTTGCCCTTGGGCGTGAATACGTAGACCTCGGCCGAACCCAGATCGTCCTTCAGGGAGCCCAGGAACTCATTGGAGTCCGGGGTCTCGCTGGTCCAGTCGGCCAGCTGCTGGATCCAGGTCAGGTTGTCCTCCTGGCTCAGCTCCCCCTCCTGGCGCTCACGCTTGACATCGGACTTGTCGGGCTGGGAGAGCTCGCGGCCGGCGGAACCGTTCTCCTTGTACTTCCAGTGGGCGGCGATCCCGAATTCGGCACGACGGTGCATCTGCCAGGTGCGGATCTGAATCTCGACCGGCTTGCCGCCCGGGCCCACCACCGTGGTGTGCAGGGACTGGTAGCGGTTGGTCTTGGGCATGGCGATGTAGTCCTTGAACCGCCCGGGCACCGGGCTCCAGCGGGCATGGACGGCGCCCAGGGCCGCATAGCAGTCACGGATGGTGTCCACGATGATGCGCACCCCGACCAGGTCGTAGATGTTGGCGAAATCGTGCCCGCGCACAATCATCTTCTGGTAGATGCTGAAGTAGTCCTTGGGCCGCCCGGTCACCTGGGCCTTGATGCCCTGGGCGTCCAGATCCTCGTGGATCTCGTCCAGGATCTGCTTCAGGTAGACCTCCCGCTGGCCGGCCCTGCGGGAGACCAGGACCACGATCTCGTTGTAGATCTTGGGATAGAGGGTCTTGAAGCTGAGCTCCTCCAGCTCGGTCTTGATGGCGTTCATGCCCAGACGGTTGGCAAGGGGCGCATAGACGTCCAGGGTCTCGCGGGCCTTGCGCTGGGCCGATGAAGCCTTGACGTAGCGCCAGGTGCGGGCGTTGTGGACCCGGTCGGCAAGCTTGACGACCAGGACGCGCACATCCCGGCTCATGGCCACGATCATCTTGCGGATGGTCTCGGCCTGGGCCGAATCACCGTAGTCCATCTTGGATATTTTGGTGACCCCGTCCACCAGGCCGGCCACTGTGTCGCCGAACTCGTCCCTGCACTGCTCCAGGGTGTAATCGGTGTCCTCCACCGTGTCATGCAGCAGACCGGCCGAGACCACCGTGGGCCCCATGCCCAGGTCTGCCAGAATCTGGGCCACAGCCAGTGGATGGATGATGTAGGGCTCGCCGGACTTGCGCCTCTGGTCGGCATGCTGAACCACGGCCCGGTCATAGGCGCGCTTAAGCATGGACAGATCCTCACCGGGATGATGGACGGAGCAAATCTCCCAGATGGGCATCAGGGGGTTGAGCGGATCGTCGCTGACCTCGCAGCCCAAGGCTCTGGAGGACAGGCCGGAAGGGACCTGATCGCCGACATCATTGCTGCAGACGCTGCCCTCCTGAGTGACCATTCAAGCCTCCAATGTCCAGATATAATGCACCAATCCTACACTTGCGCCTGGCCCATTCAGGCCGCCCGTGTCCAAGGGTGCCTCAGCGGCCGGTCGAGCCGAATCCGCCATCCGAACGCACTGAGCCAGGCAGGCGTTCGGCGGGCACGAAGCGTGCCTGCACGTAGCGCTGGATGACCAGCTGGGCGATGCGCTCCCCCGGCTCGAAGTGGACCGACTCATGCGGATCCAGGTTGATCAGCGGCACCTTGATTTCACCCCGGTACCCGGCATCGATGGTCCCGGGCGCGTTGAGCACGGTCACCCCCATTTTGACCGCCAGTCCCGAGCGCGGATGAACCAGGCCGACGTAGCCGTTGGGCAGGGCCAGGGCCACTCCCGTGGGCACCAACGCCCGCTGGAAGGGGGCCAGATCCACAGCCACCCTGGCCCGCAGATCGGCCCCTGCATCGCCGGGCATGGCGTATTCCGGCACCTCGGCCCCATCCAAGGACTTGAACAGGACCTCGACCGTTTCAGGCTCGTTGTAGGACTCGTCATAGGCCATCAGGCGGCGCACTCCTTGCAGACGGGTTTGCCGTCGGGGGTGGTGTAGGCCAGCTGGCTCCGGTGCTTGACCAGGAAGCAGTTGGAGCAGATGAATTCATCGCCCTGCATGGGGATGACAGTCACTGAAGAGTCCTCATTGCTCAGGTCGGCGCCAGGCAGCTCGTAATCTTCGGCGATGGCGTTCTCGTCGTCGTCAAGGTCAGCCCCGGTATCCTGACCGCTTTTGCCAAGCTCCTGCAGGGATTCCTCGTCCTCGTCCTTGTCGCGCGGGGTATCGTAATCCTGTGCCATCGTGTACCCTTTCCTTGTTCGACCAGCCACCTCGTATGCCGGTCATTTCGCACGATATGTACTGCGCATAGGATACACGATTTCAAAAGCACGTAAAATACCAACCGTAGGGCACAATGGAAATACCTAAGGCCGTGTAAAGGAACCGTAAGAGGATAGGGGCGTGCATGTCTGAGAATGGGACCAGGGTGGCCAGCTTTGACCATGTCGACGACAGGGGCGATCTGGTCTTCGTCTGTGACCACCGGCACTTCGCCGTAAGGGTCGACGATGCGCTTGATCGCGCCATTCTTGAGGCCAAGCAGGTCAAGGAGGAAGAGGATGTGGACCCCCAGACCGGCAAGTCCAAGCCACTGCCCGTCTCTGCCATCCAGGCGGCTGTGCGCGCCGGCGCCCGCCCCGAGCAGGTGGCTCAGCAATACGCTGTCAACGAAGCGCTGGTACGGCGTTTCGCGGCCCCGGTGGAGACCGAGAAGAAGTACGCCATCGAGCAGTTCCTGACCATGCCGGCGCCCAAGGGGTCGGGCGGGCGAAACTACCAGGAGCTGATCGGCAAGGTGCTGGCCCGTGCGGGGGTCAGCCTGTCACAGGTTTCCTGGCAGGCCACCAGACGAGGGTACGAACCCTGGAACATCAACGGCGTGTTTACGCTGGATAAGCGGATATTCAACGCCCGCTGGGCCTGGAACATGCATGACAACACCGTGACCTGCCTGAACGGGGCGGCAAGGATGCTGCTGGACGATTCCACAGACGACCATGGACAGGAGCGGCCTGCCTGGGACCAGGGCCCCGCCGAAGAGATCGACGACCAGACCGACAGACGGCCTCCAAACCAGGAAGATGCCCTTGCCCAGATCGAGGAAGAGGACCGTGATTCGGACGGCCAGGAGGACGGCGAGCGTCAGGCGGCACTCACGGCCTGGCTCTATGGCAAGCCCAAGGAAGGCCAGGAGCGGACAGCCGAGCGAGAGCCCGGCCACCCCAGCGCAGAACTGAACGAGGACCCCGACACGGCCGAGCATCCTCCCATCCGGGACAATGAATCCACCATGGTCCTGCCCGTACAGAACCATGGGCAGAGCCAGCAGCCGGAACAAGGCGACGATGCCAGTCAGGATGAGCAGAAGGACGAGCCAAAGGAGGGTCGCCGCAGCAAGCGGGCCAAAAAACACTCCGGGCGGTCGGCCGTGCCCAGCTGGGATGAGATCCTCTTCGGCAAGTAGCTGAGTTCGTCATCCCAGGCAGTCGATCCCAGGCAGTCAGACCAGATCGATCAGGCAGGGAATCTGCGTCTCCAGACGGGTCCATGAGCCATGCACGCCAGGCAGTCTGGTCGCGGCATCCGTCTGACCTGCAGAATTCACCAGGGTGACCCGGTCACCGGCCAGAATCAGGAGGTCGCCGATCATGGGTCGAATCCGGGGGTCCACAGGGCCGAAGATGCCCTGTTGGATGGCCTGGTCCCGGGTCAGCACCCAGGCCCGCTCCCCCAGACGATCATGCCAGCGTGCAGAAACGACCTGTGGATCCGCCCCCTGGTCCAGGTAGAGCATGACCGCCCTGGGCTCGCCGCCCACCAGTCGCACATCCTGGCTCAGCTCCGGGTCCTGGGCTATGTCAATGCGCTGGTCCGGATCAGCCTCCACCATGCCGTGATCGGCTACGATCACCGTCAGCGTCCCGGCGGGCAGGCGGCGATGAAGCTCGGCCAGCTGGGCATCGGTCGCTTCGAGGGCGGCCACCCACTCCTCGCCCTCCCAACCGCTGTGGTGGCCCACCTTGTCCACATCGCGGATATAGAGGTAGGTCAGCCCCGACTGGCGGGCGGCCTGGCAGGCGGCCAGGAGACGCTGACGGGAGTGGTTGTGGGCCAGGTAGTCCCCGCCGCGCAGGGCTGCACGGGTCAGGGCGGAGTTGCGGAAACGAGGCAGACCTGACGAGGTCACCCGGACCCCCTGCGCCTGGAGGGTCTCGAAGACCGTGGGGCGGCGCTGCAGGCGCTCGGGGTCCTGGGCCCCCCTGAACTGGATCATCTGGCCCAGCTGGCCGGTGTCCGGATTCAGCTGGGTGTAACCGGTCATGCCGGTCAGTCCAGGGCTGGTTCCGGTGCCGAAGACCCCCATGGCAGCCACGGTCGTCGAAGGCAGGCTGGTGTAGAGGGGACGCTGGTTGATGGGTTCGGACAGCAGCGAGCGCAGGTAGGGCACATGACCCTGGCGGCTGACCAGGTTCCAGAATCCCAGACCGTCCACCAGGACGACGACCACCGACCGGGCGTCAGGCAGTCCCAGGGCCTCCTGGAGGGCTTTGGCGGACGGGTGGACATCAGTGGCCACGGGCGCTCCCAGGCAGGCGCTCAGGGCGGGCAGGACGGCAGACAGATGCCGGGGTCCGCCAACGTAATTGGCCCCCGTCCGGTCCCCGTATCGGATAGGCGGACTCGGCTCCAGCAGTTCCTTCATGTCAGGTGTATCCAGACCCATGCCTTCCATTCAAGCACGGTCAGACCCCAGGCCGACACTGCATCCCCGCCGCGGATGCTTTGGCAAGCCGTCCGGTTATCATAAGGCGGAACGTGAAGGAGCAGGAGCTGGAGCATGGCAACTCATCGCAGGAGCAAGGCGGCGGGGTACGACCCCCGGCAGGTCAAGGAGCACATCGTCGAAACCCCCCTGAACGAGGAGATGAGCAAGTCCTTCCTGGAATACGCCTACTCGGTTATCTACGCCAGGGCCCTGCCCGACGCCCGCGACGGACTCAAACCGGTCCAGCGGCGGATCATCTACCAGATGGGCCAGATGAACCTCAATCCCGACCGCCCCTACATGAAATCGGCCAGGGCCGTGGGCGAGGTCATGGGCAAGCTGCACCCCCATGGCGACTCATCCATCTACGAGGCCATGGTCCGCCTGGCCCAGCCCTTCGCCATGCGCCTTCCCCTGGTCGACGGCCACGGCAACTTCGGATCCCTGGACGACGGACCGGCGGCCTCCCGCTACACCGAGGCCAGGCTGGCCCCGGCGGCCCTGGGCATGAACGCCGACATCGACCAGGACACGGTGGACTTCTCCCCCAACTACGACAACAAGCTCAAGGAACCCCAGGTCCTGCCCTCGGCCATCCCCAACCTGCTGGTCAACGGGGCCTCGGGCATCGCCGTGGGCATGGCCACCAACATGATCACCCACAACCTGGGCGAGGTGGTGGCCGCGGCCAAGTATCTGATGGCCCACCCGGACGCAAGCCTGGACGAGCTCATGCGCTACGTGCCCGGTCCGGATCTGCCCGGCGGCGGAATCATCGTGGGAAGGGACGGTATCCGCAAGGCCTACGAGCACGGCCGGGGGGCCTTCGTGACCAGGTCCGTCACCCACCTGGAGAACGTGACCGCCCGCAAGAAGGCCATCGTGGTCACCGAGCTGCCCTTCATGGTGGGCCCCGAGCGGGTTCTGGAACGCATCTCCGAGGGGGTGCGCAACCACAAGCTGGAGGGCATCTCCAGCGCCATCGACCTGACCGACCGGCACAACGGGACCCGCCTGGTCATCGAGATCAAGACGGGATTCGACCCGGCTAAGGTCCTGGGCAAGCTCTTCAAGTACACGCCGCTGGAGGACTCCTTCACCATCAACAACGTGGCCCTGGTCCACGGACGGCCCAGAACCATGGGGCTCAAGGAGCTGCTGGAGGTCTGGGTGGAGCACCGGCGCACGGTCATCCATCGGCGCAGCGAGTTCCGCCGCAAGAAGGCCCTGGAGCGTCTGCACCTGGTCGAGGGGCTCCTGCTGGCCCTGGTCGACATCGACGAGGTCATCCAGGTCATCCGCAGCTCGGACGACGCGGATGCGGCCAAGACCAGGCTGATGGCGGTCTTCGACCTGGATCAGACCCAGGCCCAGTACATTCTTGACCTGCGGCTGCGGCGGCTGACCAAGATGAGCCGGATCGAGCTGGAGGGCGAGCGAGACGACCTCAACAAGCAGCTGGAGGAGCTGGAGCGGATTCTGGGCTCTTCGGCCGAGCTGGACCGGGTGGTCATCCAGGAGATGGATCAGGCGGTGGCCCAGTGGGGCACGCCCAGACGCACGGTCATCCTGGACCAGGAGCCTTCCGGCGACCTGGCCCCCGTGCAGTCGGCAGCCGGCGATCGGCAGACCGCTCGGCAGACCTCCGGAAAGATCGGTGCTGGCTCCCAGGGTGCACTGCTGGCCAGCGGAGGAACCAGCCGTGGCGGTGACGGGGGCGACCTGCACATGGAGGACAAACCCTGTACGGTCATGATGAGCGCCACAGGGCTCTTGGCACGAAGCACCCCGGGCGCCTTGGATGCCTGGCGGTCCCGGCCGCGCAACCAGGACCGGGGGCATGACGACCAGATCCTCGCCATATTCGCCACCACCACCCTGGCCACCTATGGCCTGGTCACCACGGCTGGACGGCTGATCACGGCCCCAGTGGCCGACCTGCCGCTGATCCCGGCCACCGCCAACCCCAACCTGAGCGGTGGCATCGTGGCCGACGAACTCCTGGGCGGGACCACCAGCACCGAGCCACAGGCCGACGAGCACGCCGTCACCGTCATCGACATGGCCGACTCCCGGCCCCTGGCCCTGGGCACCCGACTGGGCACGGTCAAGCGCTGGAACCGCGAATCCCCTACCACCATGGACTCCTGGTCGGTCATCGATCTGAAGGATGGCGACCAAGTGGTCTTCGCAGCCCCCTGCCAGGACGGGGACCGCATGGTGTTCATCTCCTCGGATGCCAGCCTGTTGACCTTCACCGGGGACAAGGTCCGACCCCAGGGCCGCAATGCGGCAGGCATGGCCGGCATCCGTCTGGCCCAGGGCTGCCAGGTCGCCACCTTCGCGGTCGTGCCGGCCGGGGAGATCGGCTGGACCTACCAGGAGACCGGCGAGGATGGCATGAGCACCCAGGCCGGGGCCGTGGTTCTGACCGTGGCCGGCGACTCCGAGGCCCTTCCAGGCACCGAGAACGGGTCGGGCAAGCTGACCCCGTTGGAGATGTATCCGGTCAAGGGCCGCGGCACGGGTGGCGTGCGCTCCCAACGCTTCCTCAAGGGTCAGGACACCCTCCTGCTGGCACGGGTAGGTGCTTGGCCCCTGCACGCCAGCACCGCCGCCGGTTCTCCGGTCGAACTGCCCGACGTGGACATGCGCCGGGATGCCTCCGGCCAGGAGCTGGCAGCGCCCATCGCCTTCGTGGCCTGAGGGCGCTCGGCACAGACTCAGTAGAGGGCCATGCCGCCCGGCCCGGCCGTGAATCCGGCGGCGGCCAGGGCCATGCCCACCGATTCGCGCATGGTCAGGGGCCGGCCATTGGCATCACTGAAGAGGATGCGTCCCTGCCCGCCCCGCCTCAGCCATGAGGCCAGCTGGGCGAAGGCGGCCTCCAGCAATCCACGCTCGGGATGACCGAAGACCAGGAGATGATGACCCTTGGGTGCCGCATAGACCAGGGCGCGGCCTCGATTCTGCACCAGGAGGTTCCCCATCCGCCGAACGGGCCGGCCGCCGGCATCCCCTGATGTGGTCGGCCAGGCAAGGGCCGTGCCATAGAGGTTGGCTGGATCGGTCACGTCCATGACCACAGGTTCGGCAGTTCGCTGCCCCGATCCGCCTTCACCGTCATCATTGCGATCATCCTCTTGGAAGCCCCTGAGCTGGTCGATCACCTCCCGCGGGGCGAACTGGGCGCCGCCGAAACCGTCGACGATGACCCCACGCGTCAGCTGGCCGGCCTCCTCCATGCGTCTGCAGACCTGATAGAGGGCCGAGAATCCGCCGGGCAGGGTCCGCACTTCGGGCAGGACCGGGGCCAGGAGCCCATAGCGGTCCAGGACGGCTCGCTCCTCGTGGACCAGGCGGACGGTCCGCTGCCGGTCATCGTCCTGGCCGCCTCTGGATCTGTCGCTCGAATCGGTCATGCCAGTTCCCGCTGCAACTTCTGCCGCTCCGCCCTCATCCGCAACCAGAGTCCAGAACCCCTCCATCGCCGCTGACAGCGCTGATGAGCCGGCCACACGCGTCAAGGCTGCGCGACCCAAGGGCCTGCCGCGTCCACGCAGTCCATGGGGTAAACGGCGGGTCCTACCCGAGCGTTGCGGTTCCGATCCTCGGACCAGCCGCCGGACCGGAGCCAGGGAGGCGTTGGTGACCAGTCCACGTCTAACCAGCACCCAGAGCGACCGGGCCATGGCCTCCTGATCGGGGGCCTGGGAATCAGGGGACCCAATGTCATCCCCGCCCCGGCCGGCACAGGCACGCAGAAGGCGATCGAAGCGGTAGGCTCCCCCATCAGCCAGAACATCCAGCAGGGTCTCTTCCATATCGCCCCCGTTGCCCGGGTTGCTCGATTTGCCGGCCTCATCCGTGACCGACGGAGAACCGCTGGATTGTGTCGGAAGCTCCCCATCCAGGTCCTCGGCAAGATAAAAGGTCATGGCGCCCAGCGGACCCTCCCCCTGGTCGGACCCCACCCAGACCACCTGGCCCGAGGCCAGCAGATCGTCCATCAATGCGGGACCGTAATCACGCACCCTGGCCGGGAAGATGGCCGACTCCCAGAGCGCGGGCGGCAGATTCAGTCCTTCCAGCTGCGCAACCACCTCCAGCAGTCCCTCGGTGCCCATCAACGGCTCCTGGCCAAGGGGTGCCAGACCCTGCCGGTGAAGGAGAAAGTCGCTGTAGACATGGCCGGGAACGGGGCTGGCGGCCTTGCTGGCCTTGGCCAGGGACCGCGAGCGCAGCCGACGGAAGACCCCTGGATCCAGCCATCCTCGGCAGGGTTCGCCTCCCTCCCATCCGGGCTCGCCATAGGCACTCAGGTCAGGACGGGGGAAGACACCGGTCATGAGCAGCTCGCGTGCGACCAGGGAACGCAGTCTGTCCTCCAAGAGCGCACTGCCCAGACCCAGGCGGCCGGCCAGGTCCTGGGTGGTGAACGGCCCATGGACTGCAGCATATTGCCTGACCAGCTGGTCGAAGGCCTCGCTGTCCGATTCAGATTGCTTTGTCGGCTGGGCGGATGGATGGATGATGCCGGGCCCCAGGACCGCCGTCAGCCGCCCCGCCTGACCGGCCCATACCCAGCAGTCACGAGCGCCCAGTCTGACCTGGACCACCCTGGACTGGGCCTGCAGCTCATCCAGCATGGCCCGGACCTGTGCCTCCGTCACCGATTCGTCCTCCTGACCGCGCATGCGCCGACGAATCCCGGCCAGGTCCATGGGGCCCAGGGTGCGCAAGAGGTCGGCCAGTCCTTCGGCACCCCTGGCCCGGGTCCTGGGCGAAAGCCGCTGCAAATCCGCGGTCACCTGGTCGACGGTCTCCTGGTCCAGAAGGTCAGCCATGTCCACCTGGCCGACCATCTGCTCCAGCAGGTCGGAGTCGATGGCCAGCATGGCGGCGTCGCGCTCGGCCTTGGGCATGTCGTACTGGTACATGAAGGTGCCCAGGTAGCCGAAGAGCAGTCCTGAGGCCATGGGTGAGGGGGTCTTGGTGGAGGCCGGGACCAGACGGACGCTCCCCTGCTCCAGGTCGGCCATGAGCTCGCGCAGGGCAGGCATGTCGTAGACATCCTGCAGGCACTCGCGCATGGTCTCCAGAACCAGGGGAAAGTCATCCTCCTTCAGGGCCGCGTCCAGCAGACGGGAGGCCCGCAGACGCTGCTGCCAGAGCGGAACCCTGCGGCCCGGCTCCATCCTGGGCATGTAGAGCGAGCGGGCTGCGCACTGGCGGAAACGGGCCTGGAAGAGCGCAGAGCCAACCAGATGCCGTCGGACCTCGCGCTCCACCTGATCGGGGGTGAATCCGAATATCCGCTGATCTTCCAGGAAGGCATCGGTGCCCGGGATCTGCACGACGATGCCATCCTCCCCAGCCCAGACGGAACCGTCGTAGCCGCGCTCGCGGGAGAGCCGGGCGGCTATGGCCAGGGCCCAGGGCTCGTTGACCCTGCGACCATACGGCGAATGGAGGATCAGCCTCAGGTCGCCCTCCTCGTTGGGGCAGCGCTCGACCACCAGATGCCGGTCGTCGGGCACCCGGCCGGTGGAGGCCTGCTGCTCGGCCAGAAAGGTGGCCAGATTGTTGATGGCAGGACGGTCCAGGCCGTCCTCCAACAGACGAGAACAGACGGGTCGAGTGAAGCCTGGTCGACCGGAGGCAGTCTGGACCGCCGGTATAAGGCCCTGTGACAGTTCCCTGGCGAGCCTGCCCAGACGACGGCTGAAGGCGGGGTCACGGCCGTTGCCCTCCCCGTGCCAGAAGGGCAGCCTGGCCGAGCGTCCCGGGGCGGGCACCACCACCACACGGTCGCGGGTGATCTGCTGGATTCTCCAAGAGGTGGTGCCCAGGGTGATCACGTCCCCCTTGCGGGACTCGTAGACCATCTCCTCGTCCAGCTCCCCCACTCGGCGGGGCTTGCCGCCGGCGGCCTCGGAGGGCATGACCACACTGTAGGAGCCACGGTCGGGGATAGTGCCTCCTGAGGTCACTGCCAGTCGTTGTGCACCAGGGCGGGCCGTCAGGGTGCCGGTCTGGTGGTCCCAGACCAGGATGGGGCGGAAGGCGGTGAAGTCCTGGGAGGTGTAGGCCCCGCTGAGCATGCCCAGCACCGCCCGGTAGACCTGCTGGTCCAGGTGGGCGAAGGGCGCGGCCCGTCTGACCGTGGCCAGCCAGTCCCCCTCCTTGAGTGGCCCCATGGCGGCCGCGGCCACCGTCTGCTGGGCCAGAACATCCAAGGGGTTACCGGGCATGACGGTGGGTTCGATGTCGCCCTGGACCATGCTTTCCATGCTGGCCGTGCACTCCAGGATCTGCCCGCGGGTCAGGGGAAAAAGCCTGGCCTGCGATACCCGTCCCACTTGATGGTCGGCTCTGCCCACCCGCTGCAGCCCTGAGGCGGTCGACAGCGGGGCGTTGACCTGGATGACCAGATCGACCGAACCCATATCGATGCCCAGCTCAAGGCTGGAGGTGGCCACCACGCACCGCAGTCTGCCGGCCTTGAGGTCGTCCTCCACCTGGCGGCGGCGCCCCTTGGACACCGAACCATGGTGGGCCATGGCAATGGGTTGGTCGACAGGCTGGCCGGATGTTCTCTCGGAGGTGGACCCGGTGGCCGAATCGTAGTGGGCTGGCTCCCAGGCCTGCACAACCCTGCCCGTGGTCCGGTCTGTTTCAGGGCACAGACCTGGCTGGTCCTGCCCACTGCTGCCTCGCCTACGGTGGTTGGGCGCTTGCAGATCGGACTGGTGCAGGTCATTCAGCCGGGCGGTCAGACGCTCGGCAAGACCTCTCGAGTTGACGAAGACCAGGGTGGTGTGGTGGGACAGGACCTGGTCCAGAATGGCCCGTTCGACGGCTGGCCAGATGGATCCGCTTCTTTGGTCGCCCTCCTGACCCTTCTGGCCGGATTCGCCGGGCGGTGCAGCCAGATCGCCCATGTCCTCCAAGGGCTCGATCAGCCGCAGGTCCATGGCCGTGGACGACTTGGGCTGGATCAGGCTGACCGGACGGCTGCCGCCTAGAAAACGTGCCACCTGTTCGGGCGGCCGTACCGTGGCCGACAGGCCGATCCGCTGCACGGGCTGTCCAACCAGATCGTCCAGCCGCTCCAGGCTCAGGGCCAGATGAGCCCCGCGCTTGTTGCCCGCCAGAACGTGGATTTCGTCCACAATAACGGTCTGCACATTCTTCAACGTGCTGGCTGCCTTGGAGGTCAGCATCAGATAGAGGGATTCAGGGGTGGTGACCAGAATATCCGGGGGATGGGCGGCCAGGACCCTGCGGCCGCGGGCGTCGGTGTCCCCGGTACGGATGCCGGTCCGGACCTTGGGCGCTTTGCGTCCCTGCTGTTCGAATCGCTCGGCTATACCGTCCAGCGGAGCCTGCAGGTTGCGGGCCACATCCGTCCCCAGGGCCTTCATGGGCGAAATGTAAAGCACGGCGACCCCAGGCTTCCGGGAGCGCCGAGGCATGGTCATGAGCTCGTCGATGGCCCAAAGAAAGGCAGCCAGGGTCTTGCCTGACCCGGTGGGCGAAATGATCAGTGCATCACCGCCTGAGCGGATGGCCGGCCAGGCCTGCATCTGGGTCGGCGTGGGCCCGTCGGGAAAGGCCTGGCGGAACCAGCCGGCCGTCTGCGGGGAGAAATTATCTAAGGGATCGCCCATATGCGTCACACTCCTCTCCCCGTCCCTTTGGGCCTTGCTGAAGGTCGATCAGGTGTCGATCTTGCTCCGGTCGAAGTCGTCGGCATTGTCCACGATGAACTGCTTGCGGGGCGGCACGTCGTCGCCCATGAGCAGGGGAAAGATGCCGGCCGCCTGAGCGGCATCCTCCATGCGGATGCGGCGCAACATGCGGGTCCGGGGATCCATGGTGGTGTCGGCCAGCTGGTCGGCGTCCATCTCGCCCAGACCCTTGTAGCGCTGCACATCGGGATTGTAGTCGATGTGCTTGGCCCGCAGGTCGGCCAGCTTGCCCTCCAGCTCATCGTCCGAATAGGTGTAGATGAACTTCCCCTTGTTCTTGCCTGCAAGCGCGATTCGATGCAGGGGCGGCACGGCAGCGTAGACCCGCCCGTTCTCGATCAAGGGCCGCATGTAGCGGTAGAAGAGGGTCAGCAGCAGGATGCGGATGTGGGCACCGTCCACGTCGGCATCGGTCATCATGATGACCTTGTTGTAGCGGGCCTGGTCGATGTCGAAGCTGGCCCCCGAGCCGGCGCCGACCACCTGGATGATGGAGGCGCACTCCTTGTTGGTCAGCATCTGGGACAGGGAGGCCTTCTGCACGTTGAGGATCTTGCCTCGGATGGGCAGCAGGGCCTGGAACGTGGAGTTTCGGGCTGCCTTGGCCGTACCCAGGGCGGAGTCGCCCTCGACGATGAACAGCTCGGCGATGTCGTCGTTGCCGGGCATGGAATCCGAGAGCTTGGAGGGCATGGAGGCCGACTCCAGGGCGTTCTTGCGCCTGGTGACCTCCTTGGTCTTGCGTGCCTGGACGCGGGCGTGCATCTCGCCGACGATCTTCTCCAGCACCTGGCCGGACTGCTCCTTGAAGCCGCGCTTGGAGCCGCTGATCATCTGGCCGAACTGGTCGTCGGTCATCCGGGTGACGATGGGCTTGACCTGGGCCGTACCCAACACGTCCTTGGTCTGGCCCTGGAACTGCGGCTCGGCGATACGCACGGTGACCACGGCCACCAGCCCGGCCAGGACATCGTCTCGCTCCACCTTGGTGTGGGAATCCTTGAGGTTGACCTTGAGGCGGCGGGCGTTGGCCTCCACGGCCTTGCGCACCTGGCGGGTCATGGCGTTCATGAACCCGTCCACATGCATGCCTCCGCCGGGCGTCTCCACCACATTGACAAAGCTGCGAACGACTGAATCGTAATCGTTGACCCAGCGCAGGGCGATATCCACCCCGCAGACGCGTTCCACCTGCTCGGCGTGCAACTCACCGTCCGAGCCCACCCGCTGGGTCTCCTCCTGGTAGGTGTCCTGGCCGCTGATCCGCCAGATGTCGCTGACCGGCTCGCCCTTGGACAGGAAGTCCACGAAGTCCGTCACCCCGCCGGTGTGCAGGAACTCCTCCACGCGCTGATGGCCGGACTCGTCCTCCGGCTGCAGCATGGCCCGGTCGGCCCGCTCGGTGGCCGAAAGGTCGGCATCATCCGGCTGCGCGTCCTCGGCACGTTCGCCTTCGGTGCCTTCTTCAGAGAGATCGTCCCTGTTGGAAGATCCATGAAGGTTTTCCTGATCGTCCTGGACGTTCTGATTGTCCGGCTCCGCAGCGGATTCGCCGTCAACCTCCAGGCGCAGGTCCTGTTCGGCGCTTCCTGTGGCGGGGATGCGGTCGTCAATCACGGTGATCTTGAGGCCGGGCACCAGGAAACTGGTCTGGCGCACCCGGTCGATCAGCTGGGCGTAGCTGAACCGGGCCGTGGGGTTGAAGATTTCCGGGTCGGCCCAGTAGCGCACCCTGGTCCCGGTCCGGGACTTGGGCACGCTGCCCACTACTTCCAGGGGTGTAGGCCGGTTTTTCCTGGTGCGCTTGAAGGGCGAGTCAGGCGAGGGCCGCTCCGGATCTGGGTCCTGGTAGGTGCCTGGATGGCCCTGGTGGAAGCGCATCCGGTGGGTCTTGCCGTCCCTGTCCACCTCCACGTCCAGTCGGGAGCTCAGGGCGTTGACCACCGAAGAGCCCACGCCGTGCAGGCCGCCCACGGCCGTGTAGGAGGAGTTGCCGAACTTGGCGCCCGCGTGAAGCTTGGTCAGGACCACCTCCACGCCGGTCAGCCCGGTTCGAGGCTCAATATCGACGGGGATGCCTCGGCCGTTGTCGTCCACCTCGATGGAGCCGTCCTTGTGCAGAATGACCTTGATGTGGTCGCACTGGCCGGCTAGGGCCTCGTCCACGGCGTTGTCGATGATCTCCCAAAGGCAGTGCATGAGCCCCTGGCTGTCCGTGGTCCCGATGTACATGCCTGGACGTTTGCGCACTGCGTCCAGGCCATCCAGGACCGTCAGACTGCCGGCACCATAGGACTTTCCCTTTTCAGGCTTTTTCGCCACCATTTACCTCGCCGTTCACCTCTTGGCGCCCAGGGGACACGGGTCCTCGCATGGGCGGTCGCTTACGCACCGATGACCATTTCTAGCAAGGAGGCCTCGACAGCATCCGGACCTCCCCGCCGGGCGCAGAGGTCACTGATCCAGGAAGTCACGCAGGGTCTGCGAGCGCGAAGGATGCCGCAGCTTGGACATGGTCTTGGACTCGATCTGGCGGATGCGCTCACGGGTGACCCCGTATACGCGGCCGATGTCGTCCAGGGTCTTGGGCTGCCCATCCTCCAGGCCGTAACGCATCTTGATGACGCCGGCCTCGCGGGGGCTCAGGGTCTCAAGCACCTGCTGGAACTGCTCCTGCAGCAGGGAGAAGGCCACAGCATCCGAGGGGGCGATGGCGTCGGTGTCCTCGATCAGATCGCCGAACTCCGAGTCACCGTCCTCGCCCAGAGGGGTGTGCAGGGAGATGGGCTCGCGCCCGTACTTCTGGACCTCCTGGACCTTCTCGACGGGCATGTCCAGCTCACGGGCCAGCTCGTCGGGGGTGGGCTCGCGACCCAGGTCCTGCAGCATCTGACGCTGGACGCGGGAGAGCTTGTTGATGACCTCGACCATGTGAACGGGCACACGGATGGTGCGGGCCTGGTCGGCCATGGCACGGGTGATGGCCTGACGAATCCACCAGGTGGCGTAGGTGGAGAACTTGTAGCCCTTGGTGTAGTCGAACTTCTCCACCGCACGGATCAGACCCAGGTTACCTTCCTGGATCAGGTCCAGGAAGAGCATGCCTCTGCCGGTGTATCGCTTGGCCAGGGAGACCACCAGTCGCAGGTTGGCCTCCAGCAGATGGTCCTTGGCCTTCTTCCCGTCGTTGGCGGCCCACTTGAGCTCGCGGCGGCGCTTGAAGTCCATGCCATCGCCTTCGGTGTCCAGCAGATGCTGGGCATAGAGGCCGGCCTCGATACGCTCTGAGAGGTCCACCTCCTGTTCGGCGTTCAGCAGGCTGACGCGGCCGATCTGCTTGAGGTAGTCCTTGACGGGATCGGCAGTGGCGCCGGCGGTGACCACACGACGCTTGGGGTTGCCTGAGGGAGTGACATTCTCATCGTCATCGGAATCGTCGACGACGAAGGCGCCCTTGACCTTGGCGGCGAGGGCATGGGCGGCCTTGCGGTCCTCCTCGGCCTCATCCTCGACCTGGTGGGCCTCGTCCTCCTCCTGATCGTCCTCGTCGGGCTCGTCCTCCAGCTGATCCTCGCTCTTGTCCAGCTGGTCGTCGTCCTCCTGGTCCTCGAGCAGGTCCTCGTCGGGCTCCTGCTCCTCCGGCTGCAGGATGGGCTCCTCTTCGACCTTCTTCTTGGTCTTGGAGGCCGGGCGACGGTTGGTCTTGGCCGTCGAAGTGCTGGCAGTGGCGGTCTTGCGGGCTGCGGTCTTGCGGGACGCCTTGCTGCTGCTGGTCTTGGACCTGGTGGCGGTCTTGGTCTTGCCGGCGGTTGAACTGGTCCGGCCCTTCCCGGTATCCACTGCGGCTGTCTTGGCTGACTTGGTGTCCTTCGTGGCCAAATTCTCCTCCTGGATCATCCCACCCGCCGACACTGCTTTCAAGGCACAGCTATGGCAAGGTCAAATCTTAGACTCACTAAGTGAACCACCCCAGGGGGACGATTATTCCCGATTCAGCCCGATTGCCTCCAGGCCGGTTCGATGCCGCGGCCGATCAAAGCCAGGACGATGGCGGCCAGACTGCATGAGCGGTCGTCGGAAAGAGCTTCCTCGGCGAACCCGGATGCCCGGGATCCCCCATTCCACCAGTCGACGTAGGCCGCGACCGCCAGGGGCTGGGACCGAAACCCCGGCGGAACCTGATCAGTTATGGCTTGAAGCATGGCCAGCCCGGCCCGGCAACGCGGATGGTCCGGCCGCGTGGCAGGGTCCTTGAAGACCGCATCCAGAATGTTGCAGAGCACCGTCACATTGGACGCATCGTTGGGACGCACACACAGGTCCAGCAGCCGGTCAGCATGCAGACCAGGCTCAGGCGCCAGGATTGACAGAATCAGCCCGTCGCGTATGGCCAGGGTTTCCTTGATGGCCACAGCCAGACGGTCCGCCGAGTCGGAGTCCAGAGGCGGGTGCGCCTGCTGCCGCCCCCTCAAGCCGGCAGTCCAGTCTGTCAAGGGTTGCTGGAGCCATCGCCTGTCAGCATCTTCCACGCCCCATCGTCGTCGACCCTCTCGATAGTTCTCCACCAGTTTTGTCATGCCGTGTTCATATGAATCGTTCATGCCGTCATCGCCTCCCATCCGCTCCCGGTCTGTGGTCCGGGGAGCCTGGGCACCATCCTGAACCAGCTGGAACCGTTAGGAAGGCCACAGCCGATCATGTGGTCAAGTGGGGTCATCCATCCACCATGGTCCTTGCAGCCATGGGCCTTGCAGCCTGCCTGCTGGGCAGATATGCGGATAGGCTCTAAGGCATGAAGAGCGTGACTGCAGCACGGGTCGAACAACGCATGGAGGAACTGCTCCGGAGCCAATGCGACCACCTGACTGCTCCAGAGCCCGGACTGGACCATCCCCTGGATCAGAACCCCTCACAGGGGGCTTTGCAGGAGGTCATCCACCAGGCAATCGAGGCAGGCCGTGGCGGCAAACGACTGCGCGCCCTCCTGCTCTGCGATGTCTGGCGGGCTCTGGAATCCGAGCAGAATCCGGACCGTGAACAGGCGGCAGTGGACCTTGCCTGCGCCTTGGAGGTCTATCAGACCAGCGCCCTGGTCCACGACGACATCATCGACGGCTCCCCCCGTCGTCGGGGCCGTCCTGCCGCCCATCTGGCCCTGAGCCGGTCGGCCGCCGGAAACGATCCAAGCGACCGGCTCCCCGCAGGCCCCGATGCCCGTGGCACCGGCCTGGGCATCCTCCTTGGCGACCTGCTGGCATCACTGAGCACAACCATGGCCCTCCAGGCGGCTGCCGACCTGCCTCAGGAATCGGCCATCGGCAGAGCCTTCCAAGCCATGCAGACGGCCGTGGTCACCGGCCAGATCCTGGACATGGGTATGGAAGAGGCTCCACTGGACGATCCGGAACGCCTGCGCAGTCAGGCCCTGCACACCATGGCCTGGAAGACCGCCTCCTACACCACCATGGCCCCCCTGGCCCTGGGCCTGCTGGCTGCCGGAATAGACCTGGAAGGGCACAAAGATTCGGTACGCGCCCTGGGCCTGGATCTGGGTCTGGCCTTCCAACTGGCGGACGATCTGCTGGATGTGGCAGGCGACGACCGCCGCACCGGCAAACCCGTGGGCGGCGACATCCGTGAGGGCAAGCGGACCGTCCTCCTGGCCGACACCCTGGCCATGGCCGGCCCTGGTCAGGCCAAGGAGGTCCGCCGACTCTACAATTCACCGACCGAACGCCGCAAGGATGCCCAGGTGGATATGGTCCGTGACCTGATGCGCTCCTGCGGGGCCGTGGAAGCCAGTCGTCGACGCATTGCCGGCCTGTCCTCCCGAGCCCAGGCCCGAGCCCAGGCCCTGGCCGATGCTCTGCAGCTGTCAGCAGAGGGCCGAGCGATCTTCCTCAAGGCCTGCCGACGCTTCCTGCCGCTTGCCACCACCGCCGGGTATCATGAACATGTATCTTCCATTGATGCCGAGGCCGGTCAGGCCTCCGAGGTGCAGAGGGCCGGACAAGACGAGCATGAGTGAAGCGGACGAGAGGACCAGCGACCGGATCATAGACGGGCGCTACCGCATTCTGCGCGAGATTGCGCAAGGTGGCATGGCCACGGTCTACGAGGCTCTGGATCTGCGGCTGTCCAGGCATGTGGCGGTCAAGATCATGCACACCATGCTGGCCCAGGGCCCGCACAGGGCCCAGTTCGAGGAGCGTTTCCGCCGGGAGGCCAGGTCGGCGGCCGCCATCGCCAACCCCCACATCGTCCAGGTCTACGACACGGGCGTCGATCAGGGGCTGGACTACCTGGTCATGGAGTATGTCCACGGCATCAGCCTGCGGCGGGACATGGCCCGGCAGGGCATCTATCCCCTGAAGGAGACCCTGCGCATCCTGGGCGAAATACTGGACGGCCTGGCCTCCGCCCACCGAGCCGGCGTCATCCACCGCGACATCAAGCCGGAAAACATCCTCATCAACGACCGCGGCCACGTGGAGATCACCGACTTCGGCCTGGCCCGCGCCGCCGCCCAGGCCACCCTGTCCTCCACGGGCATGCTCATGGGCACGGCCGCCTACCTGGCCCCCGAAACCATCGAGAACAATGAGGCCTCCCCCCAGAGCGACCTCTATGCCGTGGGCATCATCGCCTACGAGATGCTGACCGGCACGGTCCCCTTCGCCAGCGACAACCCGGTGACCATCGTCTTCAAGCACGTCCACGAGGACGTCCCCTCCCTGGCCCAGGCCTGCCCGGGAATCGACCCATCCGTGGCCGCATTGGTCTCCGGACTTACCGACCGCTCACCGGAAAACCGCCCGGACGACGCAGGCAAGGCCCTGGAAGGCCTGAGGAAGGTGGTCAGGGGACTGGACCGGCAGGCCATGGACTACGTGCTGCCTGCGACAGCCCCAGCGGCCGCAGCAGCCGCAGCCAGCGGACAGCCCGGGTCCGCCAACCCTGAGATGACCGAACCGCCAAGGCAGGCAGCCACGGCACCCAGCGACGATTCCGAAGACGCAGCCACACAGACCATTGCTGCAGCAACCGACCCGGAGGATTCGGACACGGTCCTGAATGTGCCCGCCCCGCCCGAAACCGATGATGCGGACGCAGCGACCAGGCGCTATCGGCTCAACGACGTGGACACCCCCTCACGGGCAGAAACCACAACCGTCCTGCAGCCTCAGGACCCGACAGCATCCCCCGCCGATACAGGCCTCGTTCCGGCTTCCGTCCAGACCATGCAGCAAGGTGCCGAAACGGCCAAACCCAAGCACCGGCATCGGGGCCTGATCATCGCGCTGGTGGTTCTGCTGGTGCTGGCCCTGGCCGGAGGCGGCGGTGGCGCCTGGTGGTACTACCTGGGTCCGGGCAGCTATGTCGCCCTGCCCAAGCCGGACGATATCTCCTGCCCCGAGAATCAGGAGTGCAAGGTCATCGGCGCCGACTACGCCAGGTACGCCAGCACACTCAAGGTCGCAGGCATCGATGTCGACACCGACTACGACTTCAGCGACCAGGTGCCCAAAGGGGCCATCATGGCTGCGGATCCCGATACCGTCGGAGCCCATATCAGCAAGCGGGGCGGCATCCTCAGCCTGACGGTCTCCAAGGGGATTCGCCAGGCCACAGTGCCCAAGGACATCCTCATGCCGGACACCTCCAACGGCAAGGACCCCCTGCAAGCCCTGAAGGCGGCTGGGTTCGACAAGATCGACCATGACTCCTCCAAGGACCAGTACTCCATGGATATTCCCGAGGGAGCGGCGATTTCGGTGGAACCGGCCCCGGGAACCAGGACCCGGCATGATACCAAGGTCAGTCTGGTCCTGTCCAAGGGGCGGATGCCGGTGGCCATGCCCGACATCATCGGCAAGGCCAGGGATGATGCCAAGGCGGCCTTGGAAGCCCTCCGGCTCAAGGTCAACTACAGCGAGGACTGGTCAGACACGGTGCCCCGCAACCAGGTGATCTCCGCCTCCCACCAGGCCCAGGAACAGCTGCACTGGGGCGATGCGGTCAACGTGGTGGTCTCCAAGGGGCCGCAATTCATCAGCATGCCCGACGTGAAAGGCAAGAGCCAGGATGAGGCCACACAGATCCTGCAGGGATACGGGCTCAAGGTCAACATCTCCGCGCCACTGGGCAATCTGACCCACACGGTGCGAATCCAGGACCCCAACCCCGGCACCCAGGTCAAGGTGGTCAATGATGACGGTTCGCCGGCCGTCGTGACCCTGACTGTGGTCTGACCACCCTGTCTCTGCGGTCAGTCGTCAGGCAGCTCTTCCTTGTTTTCATGCGCCTTGATGACCTGGGCATACACATCCACGTAGCGCTGCCCGCTCATCTCCTGAATCTCCTGCATGATGCGGTCGGTCAGGTTGCGGATCTCCTCGTGGGTGAGGCTGTTGACCGGCACGTAGGGCACGGTGATGGGCTTGCCGAAGATGACCTTGGTCCTGCCCTTATGCGGAAGCACGTGGCCAGGCTCCTGAAGCTGCCGGGTGCCGATGATGGCGGTGGGCACCACTGTCGTTCCGGTCTCGAAGGCCAGCCGCGCCGCCCCGGTGTGTCCACGGTAAAGTCTGCCGTCCGGGCTGCGCGTACCCTCCGGATGGATGCCGAAGATATGCCCGTGTTCAAGGATGGAACGTGCCGTTTCCATGGCTCCCAGCGACTTGGAGCCGCCCGACCTGTCGACGGGGAAGACTCCGACCGAGCTGAACCACCACTTCTTGAACTTGCCCTTTATCCCCTTGCCGTTGAAGTATTCGGCCTTGCCCATGAAGTGGATCATCCTGGGGCAGGTGATGGGCAGAAGGGCGTCGTCGATGACGGCCAGATGGTTGGAGGCGATGATGGCAGCCCCCTGCTTGGGAATGTTCCCCGTGCCTTCAACGGTCGGTTTGAACCAGATACGCGCCAACGGACCGAGCAGTTTGACGAAGAACCAGTACAGCACAGAGACTCCTTGGTAGCGAATGCGTGCGGCCGAGGTTACGATGGTTCTATGACCGAGCACAAGCATAACGACGCCGGGAATCAGTATAACAGCGAGGCGGGAACCGGGCCCTCACAGGGGGACGAGGAGTGGGCGGACTTCCTGAATTCGCACGCTGACGAGCTGGGTTCCCTGGAATCGTCCAGGACGGCCAAGGAGTTCGAAAAGAAGGCCCGAAAGTCCGAGAAGAAGGCGGCGCTGAGGGCCGAGGACCTGAAGCGCGACTCCTTCGTCGGCGGCTCCGGACCGCGCGATTTCCAAGGCAGCAGCTGGCTGGACACCGACGAGGTCATGGACCAGTCGTCGAACTTTGTGCCGCCCAACCCCGATCTGAGCGACCTGGGCAGAAGGCATGCGGCCTTCATGATCATGACGGTGCTGGGCCTGATCTGCTTCTTCCTGACCATATTGATCCCCCGCTGGTCCGGCTTGACCGGCCTGCTGGCGGGACTGCTCCTGCTGATAGGCATCGCAGGACTGATCATCGACCGGAAGAACTTCCGCGACGATTCAAGCGGGCTCTTCGATGACGACGAACGGCACTACCGGCGATAATGCCGAGTGCCGCCATATCCAGCATATCCAGGCCACCAATACGTTCGGACCCCACTGGCAGGAACATCAGCCAACGGGGTCCGAACAGGTTTTGCAACCGCGAACCTAGACCAGGACAGGACGGCGTGTCCGTTCCTCTTGCCGGCAGCGGGACTGCGCTTCCTGGGCTCCGTGGATCCAGGCTGCCAGCAGGTCGGCCGCCCTCCCCTGGTCCACAACCTGGGTAGCCAGTTGGTAGGCCTGGGCAAACCGCACGCTCAGGTCGGCCTCGGGACCGGCATCGATCTGTGTGCCGTCGGCCACGATGGCCGAGGCCGCATTGAGCAGGGCCGTGGAACGCGAAGGAACCGACTTGCCGGCCAGGAAGTCCCTGACGACGCTGGCGTTGAAGGCGGGATCGCCACCGCGTAGGTCTTCCGGATTGACCGGGTCGAGACCCAGTTCGCGAGTCGGGTCAAAGGAGCGTTCCTCCACCTTGCCCTGGTGAATCTCCCAGATGGAGACCGGGCCGGTCGGGGCCATCTCGTCAAGGCCTTCGACCGAGGTGTAGACCATGCCCTCCTGACCGCGAGAGGCATAGACCTGGGCCATCATGGGGCTCAGTTGGCGCTGGGCGCATCCTATGGCCACATAGCGCGGGTTGACCGGGTTGGTCAGGGGTCCCAGCAGGTTGAAGACGGTCGGAATACCCAGCGACGAGCGGACAGGCCCTGCAAACCGCATGGCGGGGTGGAAGGTCTTGGCGAAGACGAAGGTGATGCCGTAACGATCCGCCATGGCAGCCACCTCCTTGGGCGGCAGATCCAGGGGAAGACCCAGCTGTTCCAGACAGTCGGCAGTGCCGCTCTTGCTGGATGCGGCCCGGTTGCCGTGCTTGACGATCCTGACCCCCGCAGCCGCAGCCACGATGGCACCCATCGTAGACAGGTTGACCGTCGCCGCCCCATCGCCGCCGGTGCCGACGATGTCGGTCACGTCGCCGCTGACCTTCAGCGGCACCGCATGGCCCACCATGGCCTTGGCAGCCCCCTCGACCTCCGGGCTGGTCAGTCCCAGGGCGGACTGCATGGACAGGGCGGCTCCCACCTGGACAGGGTCGGCATGCCCGTCCATCAAATCGTTCATGCACCACTCGGCCTCATCCGCGCTCAGGTGCCGACCGGACACCAAGGAGTTCAGGACGGATTTCCAGCTAAGTGGCCGCATGATGACTCTTTTCCTTTGAAGAAGCGGGGCTGGATGCCCCGCTGTTTGCTCTAGGTTTACTGCCCTGCCCCTCCCCTGCACAAGGCAATCCCATATTCTGGTCACTTTGCTACCAATATATGAAAGTAGGCAATCCAATATATGGAAACGGCCACCGCCCTTGTGAGCGATGGCCGTCAGTCAGATCGGCAACCTTATCTGCAGAAGCCGCTAGTGATTATGCGAACCTGTCATTTCTTCTCGTTCTGGCCGTGGCACATCTTGTACTTGCGTCCGGAACCACAGGGGCAGGGGGCGTTGCGGGGCGTGCCCGGGAAGGTGCGGCCATCAGACCAAGGCGAGTGATCCTCTACGGCCTTGGGCCTCTTGTTGGCAGGGACCTTGCCCTCGGCATGGCTGATAGGGGCAGGTCCGACCGGGGCCGGAGCACCCTCGTCAGCGGCATCCTCAGAGGCATCCTCCTCTGAATCCTCCTGGATGCTGCCAGCCGGAGCACCCTCGTCATGCTCCTCGGCAGTCTCGTCAATGTCGGTGGTCTCGTCCTCGGCATCAGGCTCTTCAGGCGCCTGGTAGTTGACCGGCTCGGACTGGCTCTCCTCGTTCTCCTTACGCTCCTCGCGGGCCCGCCGCTCGTTCTCCTGGCTGGCCGCGATCTGCTTGAGGTCCACGTTGAAGAGCAGCTGCACGGTCTGCTCCTTGATGGCGTCGATCATGGAGTTGTACATCTGGTAGCCCTCGCGCTGGTACTCGACCAGGGGGTCACGCTGACCCATGCCGCGCAGGCCGATGCCGTCCTTCAGGTAGTCCATCTCGTAGAGGTGCTCACGCCACTTGCTGTCCAGGACGGAGAGGACCACCTGGCGCTCCAGCTGCCTGGAGCCCTTCTCGCCCAGCTCGTCCTCACGCTGCTGGTAGATGGAATCGGCATCCTCCACCAACTTGTCCGCCAGAGCCTTGACGGCCTTGTCACCCTTCAGACCCTCCAGGGAGTCCATGGTCTCATCCTGGTCAAGACTGACCGGGTAGACGGAGGCCAGCGCCTTCCAGAGCCCGTCGGCATCCCAGTCCTCGGGCTTGTCCGAGCCCTTCTGTGCACCCCGGATGTATGAGGTGATGGTCTCGCTGATGAAGCGGAGAATGTCCTCGTGGATGTCCTCGCCCTTGAGCACCGCCTGACGCTCGCCATAGATGACCTGACGCTGCTTGTTCATCACATCGTCGTACTTCAACACGTTCTTGCGGATCTCGTAGTTGCGGGATTCCACGGACTTCTGTGCGTTGCGCACACCCTTGGAGACGCTCTTTTTGTCGATGGGCTGGCCCTCGGGCAGGCTCTTGGACATGAGCTGAGCCACCATCCCGGTATTGAACAGGCGCATCAGATCGTCTTCCAGGCTCAGGTAGAACCTGGACTCGCCAGGATCGCCCTGACGGCCTGAGCGGCCGCGCAGCTGGTTGTCGATACGGCGGGACTCGTGCCGCTCGGTGCCCAGTACGTACAGGCCACCCAGCTTGACGACCTCCTCATGCTCGTCCTTGACCTGCTCCTTGACGGAGTCCAGCATCTTGGGCCAGCGCTTCTCATACTCCTCAGGAGTGTCGTCGGAGGAGTAACCCTGCTCCTTGAGCTTCTGATCGGCAAGGAACTCCACGTTTCCGCCCAGCATTATGTCGGTGCCACGCCCTGCCATGTTGGTGGCCACGGTCACAGCCCCCTTGCGCCCTGCCACAGCCACGACCGCAGCCTCGCGCGCATGCTGCTTGGCGTTGAGGACCTGATGGTCGATGCCGGCCACGTCCAGCAGGGAGGAGACCACCTCGGAGGACTCCACGGATGCGGTGCCCAGTAGGATGGGCTGGCCCTTGGCATGCCGCTTGGCCACATCGCGGACGATGGCGGTCAGCTTCTCCTTCTTGGTGCGGTAGATCAGATCCGGCTGATCCTTGCGGATCATGGGCTTGTTGGTGGGGATGGGCAGCACGCCCAGCTTGTAGGTGTTCATGAACTCGGCGGCCTCGGTCTCGGCCGTTCCGGTCATGCCCGCCAGCTTGTCGTACATGCGGAAGTAGTTCTGCAGGGTGATGGTGGCGAAGGTCTGGTTCTCGGCCTTGACCTCCACGCCCTCCTTGGCCTCGATGGCCTGGTGGAGGCCCTCGTTGTAGCGGCGGCCCTTGAGCAGACGGCCTGTATGCTCGTCCACAATCAGGACCTCACCGTTCTGGACCACGTAGTCGCGGTCGCGCAGGAAGAGCTCCTTGGCCTTGATGGCGTTGTTCAGGTACCCGATCAGGGCGGTGTTGGCGGGCTCGTAGAGGTTGTCGATGCCCAGGTAGTCCTCCACCTTGGTGATGCCGGGGTCCAGGATGCCGACGACCTTCTTCTTCTCGTCGACCTCGTAGTCCTCATCCCTGGTGAGCTTGGGGACCAGCTTGGCGAACTGCCGGTACCATCGGGTCACATCGCCCTCGGCGGGTCCGGAGATGATCAGAGGAGTTCGAGCCTCGTCTATCAGGATGGAGTCCACCTCATCCACGATGGCGAAATGGTGGCCGCGCTGGACCAGCTCGTCCTTGTCCCAGGCCATGTTGTCACGCAGGTAGTCGAAGCCGAATTCGTTGTTGGTGCCATAGGTGATGTCCGCCTGGTACTGCTTGCGGCGCTCGGCGGGACGCTGGTCGGTGATGATGCAACCCACGCTCATGCCCAGGAAGCGGAAGATGCGCCCCATGAGCTCGCTCTGGTAGGAGGCCAGGTAGTCGTTGACCGTGACCACGTGCACGCCCTTGCCTTCCAAGGCATTCAGATAGCTGGGCAGGGTGGCCACCAGGGTCTTGCCCTCGCCGGTCTTCATCTCGGCGATGTTGCCCCAGTGCAGGGCCGCTCCGCCCATCAGCTGGACGTCGAAGTGCCGCTGGCCCAGGGTGCGCTTGGAAACCTCGCGAACCGTGGCGAAGGCTTCAGGCATCAGGGAATCGAGGGATTCGCCGTTCTCAAGTCGCTGCTTGAACTTTGGCGTCTGACCCTTGAGCTCCTCGTCGCTCATGGCCGAGATCTGATCCTCGAAGGCGTTGGTCGCCTTGGCCACCCCCTGAAGCTTGCGAATCTGACGACCCTCGCCCATACGGAGGACCTTGTCCAAGACTGCTACCACGTTGCGCTCCCTACCGTTCTTTTATGGCCTTCGCACGCCCTCAGCTGACGTAGGCCCAGACCTTGATTATCTTACGCGAATGCACCGATTTTCTCGAAACCGATGGTTCCGCAAACCCGGCTGCGGCCTTGGCAGCCGGACCGGGCATTGAAGAGGGCAATTCTCCGGAGGCCGGGCCAACCTGCCGCCGGGGAATCGCCCCACTGTTCAATATCCGTTTTGCTCTTACTTCTTCTGGCCTACATGCTCAGGCGTATCGATTTCGAAGACACCGTAGCTCCAACCGTGCCGACGGTAGACCACCGACGGCCGCCGGGTCTCCTTGTTGACGAAGAGGAAGAAGTCGTGGCCGATCAGCTCCATCTCGTAGAGGGCCTCGTCGATGCTCATGGGCTCGGCGATGTGCAGCTTGCGGCGGATGACGATGGGAGTGTCCCCCACCTGCACCTCGACCGACTGACCCGGTGCCAGGTCCGAGGCCACGGCGCTCTGGGCGCTGTTGTCTGGATTGGACTCCTGGCCCTGATCGCCCTCATCACCTGCCTGGTCATCCACGGGCAGATCGGCGGGCAGTGGCGGATGCTCCAGTCCGCGGCGATGGTCCTTGCGGCGGTCGCGGACCCGGCGCAGACGCTGGGTCAGCTTGTCCAAGGCCATGTCCAGTGCGCTGAACTCGTCGGCGCTGGAAGCCTCGGCGCGAATCACGGTCTTGCCGGCCTGGACCGTGAGCTCCACCCTCTTGGCGCTGTCAGCCTGGCGGGGATTGCCTTCATGTGTCAGAACGACCTGGATGCGCTGGGCATCGGGGGCGATGGCCGTCACCCTGTTCATCTTGCTGTCCACAACGTCGCGGAACCGCTGCTTGATTTGGGTATGTCGACCGGTAATGACGATCTCCATGGGAATCTCCTTGCACTTGTGAGCGGACGAACCGCTGGTGCGATGGCGGACTTAGTCACCATCGACTGTGCTTCCGATTGTATCCGAAGAGCGGGGCTGACTCACTGATTGAGCTTGAGGCCAGAGCGGGATCATGACCGATGGTTCGGTCGTTCAGTTCCGCTATGCTGTATCCCCGAGACCTCTCGGATGGCCGCGGTCCCTCCTCCTGGGAAGGGCTGAGGAACTTCCGGGCTCCACAGAGCACGATGGCGGATAACGTCCGCCCAGGGTGACCTGAGAGATAGCGCAACAGAGAACAGACCGCTCGCCTGGTAAAGGCGGGCAAGGGTGAAACGGCGGTGTAAGAGACCACCGGGTCGACGGTAACGCCGACCGCATGGCAAGCCTCATCGGGAGCAAGGCCAAGCAGAAGGCATTCAGGGGCTGCTCGTCCCGCCTTCGGGTAGGCCGCTAGAGCCTGGCGGCGACGTCAGGTCGAGATGGATGGCCATCCGTCGTCCGGATTTTCATCCGGTCGATGACAGAACCCGGGGTATATGAGAGGTCTCATCTTCTCTTTCACTGTGTGATGCCTTGGCAGCAATCAGCTCAATTCAATCAAGAGAGTCGTCGGAGACGAAAAGGTCGGCTGCCACCTGGTTGAGGAGGCCGGGGCTGTGGCCCTTGCGTGATCCGGCACTCCAGAATCGGCGTTTTCGGACCTTGAGATCGAGTCCGGCCGTCTTGCGGGCAACCTTGCGGCCAAGCTCGTAGGCGGAGTCGACGAAGAGTCCCTCACGAGAGGCCTGGGCCACCACCTGCGCAGCCAGTCCCGGATCCAGACCCTTGCGGGTCATCTCCGAGAGCACACCCCGCTCCCCCATGGTGCGATGCAGGCAGGAACGCAGCAGATCCTGGGCATAGGCCTGGTCATCCACAAGACCCAGCCTGGTCAACCGGTCGACCACCTGATCGACCACGTTCGTGTCGAACCCCTTGTCGACCAGACGACGGGCCAGCGCCCCGCTGGAACGGGCCGCCGCATCAAGCAGGGTCAGTGCAGCCTCCCGGCAAGCATCCGCATCAACAGCATCTGCTCGCGGAGCTGCAGGTGCTGAGCCTCCGCCAAAGCCGCCGGCACGTGGGCGACGGCCACGGCGGCGAGTCCTTCTGTCGGAACCCCGGGCAGAACGGCGCCCAGGGGAATGGTGACCTGCCAGGGATTCATCACCCATATCAACATTGGCAGCACTGTCAATATCTTCAAGACTGCCTCCGAACTGGGCGCCACGCCCCAGACCGAGGACAGGGGGCTGCACTGGGCGGCTGTCTTCCTTGTCCTTGTCACTGTCATTCTGCCGGATAGCAACGGGGCGAACATCCGCAGTGAGCAGGGACTTTAAGGTATGCAGAGGGCCCGAATCAGACCGCGAATCGGTAGCGGAATCAAGGACTGTCCCAATATCTGCTGACCCTGCCGGACCTGCTGGAGCAGGCGCGCCCGCAGAGTCTGGCTGCAACTGGTCCGACCGAGAATCCACCGACTCTGCACTGGAGTCGGCAGAATCCTCGGTCTGAGTCAGTCGGACAGGATTTTCCTTGAGGAAGTCCTCGGCCGAAATCATCGGATCATGCAGCCTGGGCCGTGGGCACAGTGCTGTTGACGTCGACAGGAGCCGAGTCGTCTTCCTTGCTGCCCTGGTCAGCATCGGCCTGATCGGCCTTGTCGTCCTCAGAGGGGGCAGGAATAAGGCCGAAGGCCACCTTGACCTTATCCTCGATTTCCTTGGTCAGGCCGGGGTTGTCCTTGAGGAACTGACGGACGTTCTCCCTGCCCTGACCCAGCTGATCGCCCTCGTAGGTGAACCAGGAGCCCGACTTCTTGACGATGTTGGTCTGCAGGGCCATGTCCAGAACCGAACCCTCCTTGGAGATGCCCTCTCCATAGAGGATGTCGAATTCAGCCACCTTGAAAGGCGGGGCCATCTTGTTCTTGACCACCTTGACCTTGGTGCGGTTGCCCACTGCCTCGTCGCCGTTCTTCAGGGTCTGGATACGGCGGATGTCCAGACGGACCGAGGCATAGAACTTCAGGGCCTTGCCGCCGGTGGTGGTCTCCGGGCTGCCGAAGAAGACACCGATCTTCTCCCTGAGCTGGTTGATGAAGATGGCTGTGGTGTTGGCCTGGGACAGGGCACCGGTCATCTTGCGCAGGGCCTGGCTCATCAGACGGGCCTGCAGACCCACGTGGCTATCGCCCATATCGCCCTCGATCTCGGCCTTGGGCACCAGGGCGGCCACCGAGTCGATGACGATGACGTCCAGTGCGCCCGACCGGATCAGCATGTCGGCGATCTCCAGCGCCTGCTCGCCGTTGTCCGGCTGGGAGACGATCAGGGAGTCCGTGTCCACGCCCAGCTTCTTGGCGTACTCGGGATCCAGAGCGTGCTCGGCATCGATGAAGGCGGCCACTCCACCGCCGGCCTGCGCATTGGCCACCGCATGCAGAGCCAGGGTGGTCTTGCCCGAGGATTCCGGACCATAGATCTCGACGATGCGGCCGCGGGGCAGTCCGCCGATGCCCAGGGCCATATCCAAGGCCAGGGACCCGGTGGGAATGACCTCCACATCCTGGGCAGGCTTGTCGCCCAGACGCATGGCCGAACCCTTGCCGAAGCTCTTCTCCACCTGCGCGAGGGCCGTGTTCAAGGCTGCCTGGCGACGGGGATCGATCCCGCCCTCCTCTTCCTTCTTCGCCTTGCCACTGTTGCTCTGACGTGCCATATGGCTCTCCTTCTTAGTAACCGACCTCACGATGACGACATCCTGATTGACGACCTCACGATTGACAGCCTATCCGCCGTCGGAACCCGTCTGCGGTCCCGGCGCCCGATGTGGTCGAACGTGCCGATGGTCACCGGACCATGGGTATCAGTATACCCGACCATGCGAACAAATGTTCGAAAATCGCCTGGAGCGGGAAATAAATTCGCAGAGGATAAAATCCGCCGATCAGGCTGCCGGCAAGGGCGGCGCATTGTGGTCCTTCCCCCAGCGCCTGGAGTCGGGAATCTCCATCTGATCGCAGAGCACGTTCCAGACCACGCGCGGCTCCACGCCCGCATCCAGTGCCTCTATTACGGTCATGGCATCCAGGGCGGTCAGCCTTTGGTCACGGGCCAGACTGCGTCCGTAGACCCGCCCGAAGACCTCCTCCAGCAGCTGCCAGAATTCCCGTTCACGCACCCGACATCACCTTTCGTCCAAGACCCACCCTGTCACACCCCTTCTACGGTAGCAACCGACAGTCAGCAGAAGAGGGCGCCTGGTTCCTCAGAACCGGACGCCCTCGAGAACGGTCCGCCGGGTCAGCCGACCGGACCTGACATGCTTACTCCTGAGTGGACTCCAGATAGTCCGCCACCATCCGCAGGGTCTGCGGCACCCCCAGGCCCAGCGCGTCGGCGATGGAGCTCAGCAGTTCGGAGCTGGCCTCCTTCTGGCCGCGTTCCACCTCTGACAGGTAGCCCAAGGACACGCCCGCCTTCTCGCTGACCTCACGCAGGGTCTTGTGATCGTTGGTCCTCAGCTCGCGCAGCACGTGGCCCAGGGCCTCGCGCAGGGAGACGGTATGGGTGACGGCCCGGCCGTCATTGGCGGAGGCTGCCCGCTGACGGCTGGCTTCCATGCCGTCCTCCTCCATCCACATCTTGTTCAGGTTGGCCTGGCGCTCCTCCTTGGCCTTCTTGGCGGCCTTGGCACGGATCACCTGCTGCTGGGCGAAGACGACGGCACGACGCTGGGCGGGTGTCAGATCACGAACCCGCGCGTTGCGCTCCACTCCGGGTGCGGCCGGCTTGACATCATAGGTTTCGTTGGTTCGAGTCATCACGGTCTCGGTGCTGGCCATAGCAGCCCCTTTCGCCATTATCGTGTTCAACTTCTTACACACTGACCAACAGACCAGCCGCTGGATTATTCCAGGGGAGGAACCCGAAAGGCCTGCTTTGTGACCAAGGTCACGTATGCGCAAGGTCCGGTATCGCCTTGTGGATATCAGGCCGTCAGCCGAGCGAGTGCAGGGCCCGATCCAGCTGGTCCAGAATCCGCATGACCGTACCCCGGCGCACCTGTTCGCGGTCGCCGTCCAGATGCAGCTCGTAGGCATAGGTCCGGTAGGCGTGGGACTGAAGGCCGGTCTCTATACGTCGACCCATCACACGGACGGGCAGGGCCAGACCGATGTAGACCAGCCCGGCAGGATCGTCCCCGTCAGGGCCCGGACCGGCCACACCCGTAGTGGCCATGCCGATGACCGTGTCCTCGTGCCCTGGCCTGGTGTAGAGCCTGGCCGTGCCCTCGGCCATCTCCTGGGCGACCCGTGGATGGACCGCGCCCTGGGTGGCCAGCAGATCCTGGTCCACCTTGAGGATCGCGGCCTTGGCGGCGATGTCGTAGGTGACGGCCGATCCAAGGAAGACGTCTGAGGCCCCGGGGATCCTGACGAAGGCATCGGCCAGCAGCCCTCCGGTCAGCGATTCGGCGGCGGCCAGCAGCAGGCCCGAATCACGGCAGGTGTCGATGATCCGTCCAGCCAGGTCGTCGCAACGGCCCTGCACGCTCTTGCCGATCATCGCCGCATCCCTATCACGTATTCCGCGCCCGAGTAGAGGCAGAGGGCCAGGGCCACCAGGATGACCACACGGGTGGCCACCAGGTACCAGGGCCAGACGGCCGACAGGGGCACCATGAGCATGCCCAGGCCGATGCATTCAAACAAGGTCTTGTACTTGCCGGCCTGGGAGGCGGCGATGACCCGGCCCTGCTTGTTGATGACCAGGACCCGCAGCAGGGTGATGCCCAGTTCCCGCACCAGGAAGAGCAGGGTGACCCACCACCAGAGCTCGCCGAAGGCGGAGGCCACGATCAGCGCCGAGCAGATCAGCAGCTTGTCGGCAATGGGATCCATGAGTTTGCCCAGCTCGGTCACCTGGTTGTACCGGCGGGCCAGCCACCCGTCCAGCTTGTCGGTCGAAGCGGCGAGGATGAAGAGCACGGCGGCGGTCCACCGCATGCCAGGCCTGCGCTCGCCCCAGGGACCGGCCATCAGATCCAGGACGATGAAGACCAGGACCAGGAGGATACGGGTGTAGGTGACCAGGTTTGGGGGTGAATTCCATCCTTCGAGAAGCCTGCGCCTCTCACGACCGGTCTCTGACTCGGCATGCTCCTGCATTGCCACTCCTTATACGCGATACTCGTGCGCTCGGGCCGTCCAACAACACATGCCGGGCGGCAGTTTCATCATAACGGTAGACCAGACCCAGCTTTTTGGGCCGATGTTCAGCCCTGCGCTTGCTCATCCGGGGCGGGATCCATGGAGGTGGCGTCACCTCTGATGAATGCCAGGGCCTGCTGCAGCTGCGGCGGTTGGATGAGCACCTCGCGGGCCTTGGAACCCTCCGATGGCCCTACGATTCCCCTCGACTCCAGCAGGTCCATCAGTCTCCCCGCCCTGGCGAAGCCCACACGCAGCTTGCGCTGGAGCATGGAGGTGGACCCGAACTGGGTGGTCACCACCAGCTCGGCCGCCTGGAGCAGCTCGTCCATGTCGTCGCCAATCTCCTCCTGGATCTCGTTCTTGTGGTCGGCCTTGTCGGCCATCTGCTCGATGTCCTCGCGGTAGTGGGGCTTGCGCTGGGTGCGCACATAATCCACCGCCTTGCGAATCTCGGACTCTGAGACCCATGCCCCCTGAACGCGGGTGGGTTTGGCCTGGCCCATGGGCAGGAAGAGGGCATCGCCCTGGCCGATCAGGGTCTCGGCGCCGGTGGCATCCAGAATGACCCGGGAATCCGTTGAGGACGATGTGGCGAATGCCAACCTGGAGGGGATGTTGGCCTTGATCAGACCGGTGACCACGTCCACCGAGGGCCGCTGGGTGGCCAGGACCAGGTGGACGCCGGCGGCACGCGCCAGCTGGGTGATCCGCTGGATGGAGCTTTCGACATCGTTCTTGGCCACCATCATCAGATCGGCCATCTCGTCGACCACCACGACCAGGTAGGGATAAGGGGCCACCTTGCGGTTGGAGCCGGCGGGAGCATGGACCTTGCCCTCGCGCACGGCCTTGTTGAAGTCCTTGATGTGCCGGAATCCGAAGAACTGCAGATCGTCGTAGCGGGCGTCCATCTCCTTGACCACCCACTCCAGGGCCTGGGCGGCCTTCTTTGGTTCGGTGATGATGGGTGTGAGCAGGTGGGGAATGCCGGCGTAGGCGCTCAGCTCCACGCGCTTGGGGTCCACCATGATCAGGCGGACCTGCTCCGGCGTGGCCCGCATGATCAGCGAAACCAGCATGGAGTTGATGAAGCTGGACTTGCCCGAACCCGTGGCGCCGGCCACCAGCAGGTGGGGCATCTTGGTCAGGTCGGCGGTCACATAGTGGCCTTCCACGTCCTTGCCCACGGCGGTCATCATGGGGTTGTCGTCCTGCTGGGCCTTGTCGGAGCGCAGCACGTCGCCCAGGTGGACGATCTCGCGGTCGACGTTGGGAATCTCGATGCCGATGGCCGACTTGCCGGGGATGGGGGACAGGATGCGCACGTCCGAGCTGGCCACCGCGTAGGCGATGTTGCGCTGAAGGTTGGTGACCTTCTCCACCTTGACGCCCGGGCCCAGCTCCACCTCGTACTGGGTGACCGAGGGGCCGCGCAGGAAGCCGACCACCTTGGCGTCCACATCGAACTGCTGGAAAGTCGATTGCAGGGCCTTGATGACCGCGTCGTTGGCCGAGGTCCTGACCGCGTGGGGCTTGCCCTTGACCAGCAGGTCCGTGCTGGGCAGCACATAGGGTCGGCTCTCGTCCACCTGTCGGTCGTCGGATGCACCTGACGCGTCTGCAGCCTGGGCTTCGGCCGTATGATCGCCTGCTTCCGGAGCGGGCTGGGCGTCCATCTGCACGGTGTCGGCCGCGGCGGCGGCAGCAGCCCAGGGATCCGAGGCCCCTACGCCGGACAGCGCGGCCGGATCCACCTTGGGATGCCCCTTCTCCCTGGCATCCAGGAGCGCAGCCGTGGCCGGGGCCTCCACCGCGGGCATGCTCTGCGTGGACACCTGGTCACCCTGGTCGGCTTCCTCCAGCGAGGCCGCCTGGGAGAAGGGCTCGTCAGCCTCGTAACGCTCAAGATGGGTGTCCGTATCCTTGCGGATGCGGCCATGCAGCAGCCGACTGAACCAGCCGGCCACCCCGCCCTTGCCGGGGTTCTGGGCATCCTTCTGGTCCGACTCCTGATGGGTGGGCACGCCGGGCGCCAGGGGCAGGGTGTCATCCCCCAGCCTGACCTCGTTGGGGGCTGTCTGCGCCGGAGCCGAGCTGGAGGCATGGGTCCTCTTCCCGCGCAGCCAGGCCATGAGGTCGCTCATATGGAATCTAAAGGTAATGAAGAAGCCGAAAATGGCCACGAGGACGAAGATGATGACGGCAAAGACCTTGGACAGCCCCCAGGCCAGGGGCGACCCCAGGAAGAAGCCCAGAAGGCCGCCTGAATCGCTGATGGCCCTCATGTCGAAGCCGCGATAATCCGAGGCCATGAGCACGTCCAGAATGGAGCAGACCGACCAGAGCACCACCATAAGGCCGCCCACCACAGGCAGGTTGCCGGCCTCGCGCCCGGTGTAGCAGACCAGCCGGAAGGCCGCAAAGAGCAGAACCACCGGCAGGATGATGCTGCAGAGCCCCAGAACGCCCGCAGCCAGGGCGTGCAGTCCTCGCCCCAGGAAGCCGTCCACACGGAACCATTCGCTGGCGCAAAAAAGCACGGCCAGAATGACCAGTACGAAGCAGAGCCCGTCCTTGCGGTAGGCGGAGTTGTCACCGTTTTTGCCGGCCACGGCACGCACCAGGGATCCAAAGCCCCGGGGCAGGGCCAGCAAGGCCTTGTGCCAGAAGGGTTCCGGGTCTTGGCTTTCCTTGGATGCGGTCCGGCCGCGACCGCGTGCGTCTGCTTGCTGCTTACGTGTCATAACCCTTTCAGCCTACCCAGAACCCCGGTCTGCATCGGGCCCGCCGGGTCAGTGTGCACAACTCTTTCAGACGGGGGCCGCCAGGGCTAGCATCGTTGGCATGACACCAGCCGAACGTCAGAGCGCCGTGGCCTTCGCCCTGCGCAACCTGCTTCTGGATGACCGTCAGCCCGGTCCTTGGGCCCTTCAGGCAGCCAGCGACTTTATGGCGGGCAGAAGGCAGGCCGAGGCGCTGGCCGACCAGGCCCGACGCTTGGAGGCCAAGGCGGATGCCCCGACGGATACCCTCTTTCTGCGGACCATCCTGGTCTGTCAGCGACCCTGGGCGACCGAGGGCGATCTTGCAGAGCTGCGGGCCATCCACCGCCGACTGCTGCCCGGCCAGCCGGAAGAGCGAGCGCTGCGCCGACCTCAACCGGAGGACGGCGCCAGTCTGTACCCGGCGGCCATGTTGGAGCAGGGAGCGGCAGCCATCGGCCAGGAGCTGGCGGCCGAACGCAACCTGGCCAGCCTGGACCGTCCGGTCTTCGTGGAGCGCCTGGCCCATTACTATGACGAGCTTTCCTACCTGCACCCCTTCGCCGACTGTGACGGCATGACCCTGCGCATCTTCCTCTCGCGCCTGTCGCACGATGCCGGCTGGGACCTGGACTGGGGACGGGCTGATCCGACCGCCCACCGCCGGGCCATCCAACGAGCGCTCCGGGGCAGCACCGATGACCTGCAGGCCCTGGTTGCGGGCATGGTCCGCCCGGTCAACCCAACCCGAATATTTCTGATCGCCGGCTGGGACCAGGGTCCGGCCCACTGAGTTGGCAGCCTCAGCCCGGCAACCTCAGCTTGGCAGCCGCTCGTTGCCGCTGCGCTTGGCGGCCTCGATGATCTGGGCACTCCGATTGATCAGTTCTGTCGCCCCGGCCTGGTCGTGGTCGCGGACGCGCCCCCAGTATCGTATTTTGAGCTGCACATACCGCTTCCGTGCCCGTAGGTCGGCCATCCGCTGGTCCAGTCGTCGCCCCTGCTCGGCCAGGAGCTCGATCTGCCGTCCGGCGGCCTCGGCCCCCGCCGCACGGTTGCCAAGATACTCCCGCATGTGCTCCAGGGACATGCCCGTAGCGCTCAGGCAGGAGATGGTCTCCAGCAGGTCCAGATCCTCCTGGTTGTAACAACGGTGGCCGCTTGAGGGGTCCCTGGCAATGGGCGGAATGATGCCGATGGTCTCGTAGTAGCGCAGGGTGGTCTCCGGCATCCCCGACATGAGCGAGGCCTGGCGGATGGTGTACCAGGGCCCGGATCCCTGGGCGATCTGGGTTTGGGCGTTCTGGGTTCGGGCGGTCTGGGTTTCAGCCTGGGGCTGCATGATGGTGGTCATACCCGTCCAGCCTAGGAACTTCAAGTACTTGAAGTCAAAGCGCGCCCAGATGGTGTCTGGTCACCCTCCCCTGGTCCGACTGGTCGGCCTGGGCATCCGCCTGGTCGAAGCGGCCTTGGTCGGCCCGGTCCACCAGATCCAGGGCCTGCCGGGCCAGGTCCGGGGCCAGGGCATTCAGCCAGTGGATGCGCGGATCCCGGCCGAACCAGCCCATCTGCTTGCGGGCCAGGCGCTTGGTCTTCTGCGCTATCAGACCGAAGGCGGCATCCAGGTCGGTGCGGCCGTCCAGGTAGTCCAGAATCTGCTGGTAGCCCAGGGCGCGTGAGGCCGTGGTCCCCAGGCGGTTCCGCAGCCCGCTCACCTCGTCGACCAGCCCCTGGTCGCGCATGGCCTGGGTGCGCTGGTCGATCCTGCGGTCCAGCTCCTCCCGGGGCAGGTCCAGCCCCAGCTGCAGGGCGGGCAGCAGGTAGCGGTACCGGGGCAGGCTGGCCGAATAGGGCCGTCCGGTGATCTCCATGACCTCCAGAGCCCGCACGGTCCGCCGCACATTCCGAGGGTCCATTCGCGCCGCAGCCTCCGGGTCCCGCTCCTGCAGCTCGCGGAAGATCAGCCCGGGTCCCTCCTCCTGGGCCCGCTCCTCCAGCCTGGCCCTGACCGCCGGGTCGGTGCCGGGGAAGGACAGATCGTCGATGACAGCCCGGGTATAGAGCCCTGAGCCACCGACCAAGATCGGCCGGATTCCCTGGGCCCGCAGGTCGGCTATCAGGGACCGGGCCATGGTCTGGAAGCGGGCCACGCTCATGGCCTCCTCCGGCTCGATGATGTCGATCAGGTGGTGGACCACCGCCTGCCGCTCACCTACCGAAGGCTTGGCCGTGCCCACATCCATCCCCCGGTACATCTGGTAGGCATCGGCATTGACGATATGGGCCGTCTGCCCGCGGGCCTGGAGAGCCTGTGCCAGGGCCACGCCCAGGGCGGTCTTGCCCGAGGCTGTGGGACCCACGATGGAGATGATGCGGGGTTCAGCGGATGCCATAGACCTGCCCCGCCCGGGGATCCGGGTCGGCGATCAGATAGTGGGGCCCGGCCTGGGTGACGGTGCAGGTGACCAGATCCCCGGGCTTTGGCGCAGGCATCCCCTGGGGCACGCCGACGTGGACCAGCACCCCGGTGCGCTCGTGCCCGGTCACGCGATGGGTGCTGCCGTCGTGTCGGCCGTGCCCGTCGCCGATCAGCACCTCCACCTCTTTGCCCAGGAAGGCCTGCATGTGCTCCAGGGTGATGGACTCCTGCAGGGCCTGCAGCCGCTCGAACCGGTCCTGGACCACGGCCTTGGGCAGCTGTGGCATGCGCGCGGCAGGCGTGCCCGGACGCGGCGAATACTCGAAGATAAAGGCGGACGAGAAGCGCGCCCGGCGCACCACGTCCATGGTGGCTTGGAAGTCCTCCTCGGTCTCCCCCGGGAAGCCCACGATGATGTCGGTGGTGATCAGGGCATCGGGCATGGCGGCCCGAACCTTGTCCAGTATCTGCAGAAAGCGCTGGGACCGGTAGGAGCGCCGCATGGCCCGCAGAATCCGGTCGGAGCCCGACTGCAGGGGCATGTGCAGCTGGTGCATGACCGTGGGCGTCTCGGCCATGGCCGCGATCACGTCGTCGGTGAAGGCCGCCGGATGGGGCGAGGTGAAGCGGATCCGTTCCAACCCAGGCACACGGCCGCAGGCCCGCAGGAGCCGGGCGAAGGCGTAGCGGTCCCCCGTAGACCAGCCGTAGGAGTTGACGTTCTGCCCCAGCAGGGTCACCTGGCGGGCACCGGAGCGCACGCAGTCCTCAACCTCCTGGAGGATGTCGTCCATGGACCGGTCCCGCTCCCGCCCGCGCACCGAGGGCACGATGCAGAAGGTGCAGGTGTTGTTGCAGCCGACCGATATGGACACCCAGGCCTGCGAGCGCGAGGCCCTGACCGCCGGCAGCCGCCCGGGCAGATCCCGCAGCTCCTGCGACACCCCCACCTGGGGCCGCCCGTCCTTGCGGGCCTTGTCCAAAAGCCCGGGCAGCGAGCCGATGTCCCTGGTGCCGAAGACCGCATCCACCCAGGGCGCCGCCTTCACGATCCGCTCCCGGTCCTTCTGGGCCATGCAACCGCCCACGGCGATCCGCGTGTCGGGCTTGTGCTGCTTGAACCTGTGCCAGCGCCCGATGGTCCCGTACATACGCTGGGTGGCGTTGTCGCGCACGGCGCAGGTGTTGAGCACCATCACGTCCACCTCGCGCGCGCGGACCTGCTCGGGCGTGGCCTGCTGGTAGCCCTGGGCCCGGAGCACCCCGGCGATCCGCTCGGAATCATGCTCGTTCATCTGGCAGCCCAGCGTCCGCACATAGTAGACGCCCCTGCTGTCCTTACGCTGAGCGGTCACGCTCATGCCCTTGCCTGCTTCCATAAGCCACGATTGTATGCGCAGGTCGGGTCCCACGGCCATCGGGGCCTGTGCGTACCATGAGTCATGGTTACGAACGGCGGCATGGGAGGTTCATGTGATACTCGAGCGTAACAGTGCCATGAGCGCATCCGAAATGAAGCAGCGACTGTCCGACCTGGACGAAAAGGACCGTCCCAAGCTGGACATCGACGAGATAACGGAGTTCGTCAATCTCATGCAGACCTACGAGGGGGCCATGTACGAGATTTCGACCAAACTGGACGTGCTGGACACCGAATTCCAGGTCCGGTTCAGCCACAACCCCATCCACCACATGGAGCGCCGGCTCAAGAGCGTGGACTCCCTGATCGGCAAGCTGCACCGCAAGAACCTGCCCGTCACCATCCCCTCGGTGCGCGATCACATCTTCGACGTGGCCGGCGTGCGCGTCATCTGCAACTACCGGGATGACGTCTACTCGGTCTCCCGCTACCTCTCCGACCAGTCGGACATCCAGGTGCTGAGGGTCAAGGACTACATCCGCAACCCCAAGATGAACGGCTACCGCAGCCTGCACGTCATCTACGCCGTGCCGGTCTTCCTGACCTCGGGCCCCCACTACACGCCGGTCGAGGTGCAGTTCCGCACCATCGCCATGGACTACTGGGCCTCCCTGGAGCACCAGTTGCGTTACAAGTCCGACCTGCCCGACGCCCGCCTGGCCGAGCACTCGCAGACCCTGCTGGACTGTGCCCGCTCCCTGCAGAACATCGAGGTGCAGATGCAGTCCATCCACCGCGACATCTCAGGTTCGCCCCAGGAGCAGGACTCCGACGACGAGGCCATCAGCAGCAATAACGATTAGCTGAATCCTCACAAATCCTTTACCATAGAAGCCAGGCCAGGTGGAAGGGTTGGGGCTTCCGCCGGGTCCCGGGAGGAGGCCCCGCCTGCAAGATCGGGTCTCCTCCTGTACCACCATCTCTCAGAAGTTGAAGTTGTCGGGATCCGCGCCGGTGCGCTCGTCCCTGTTCATGGCGGTGATGGCCTTCATATCCTCATCGCTCAGCTCGAAGTCGAAGACCTGCGCATTCTGCTCGATCCGCTCCTTGTGGGTGGACTTGGGGATGACGATGACCCCGCGCTGCAGGTGCCAGCGCAGCACGATCTGTGCCGGGGAGCGGTCGTAGCGTTCGGCCATGGCCTTGAGCCTGGGGTCGGCCAGCAGGCTGCCGCCGGTGCCGCCCAGGGGGCTGTAGGCCTCCACATCCACGCGCAGGGTGCCGTGGCAGTAGTCGATCAGGTCGCCGTTGACGAACTGTGGCGAGGACTCGATCTGGTCGACAGCCGGCTTGGTGTCGCTGATGGTGTGCAGCTCATCCAGGTGGTGCTTCTGGAAGTTGCAGACCCCGATGGCCCGCACCCGCCGCTGGGTGTAGAGCTCTTCCATGTCCTCCCAGGCCTGCTGCCAGCCCTTGGCGGGCCAGTGGATCAGGTAGAGGTCCAGGTAGTCCACGCCCAGCCGGTCCAGGCTCTCCTTGAAGGCCTCCTTGGCCCGCCCAGCGCGGATGTCGTCATTCCAGAGCTTGGTGGTCAAGAAGACATCCCGCCGGTCGACACCGGAGCGACGCAGACCCTCCCCCACGGACTGCTCGTTGCCGTAGATCATGGCGGTGTCGATGTGGCGATAGCCCGCCTGCAGAGCCCAGGTGACGGCCTGACTGGTGGCCTCGCCATCAGGCGTTTGGAAGACCCCGAGACCCAGCTGGGGGATGGTGACCCCATTGTTGAGGGTGATGACGGTGTCGGTGACGTTTCCGGTCATATAGGCATGCTCCTTATCGGCCGATCAGCGGCCGTGACGTGTTGTGTGTTCATTCTATCTGCCAGGCAAGATGGGATCAGCTCTTGTTTAAGGCCTACCGTCGCGCTTCTGCATTTCGTGCGTTCTCTGTTGGCTTGGTGGTAAAGTGAAAAGTGGGGATGTTGGGAGATAGCTGGCTTCTACTTTATGGGCCATTAACGCCCACAGTAGCGACGGTTCATCGACTTTGAAAGACGTTAATGCTGATAGGCAGGAGGCCTTGATACCGCTTGGCATTGGTGAAGGGGATTGATTTCATGCATCTGGGTACCCGTCTGCGTCGCGCATCGGCGACGGCGATCGTCCTGCTGGGCCTGCTGGCAGGCCTGGGTGTCGCGTCCGCCAACGCGGACGATGTCGTGTCCGCCAGTCCGGCGGACACTCCTGTATTTAGCGGGGGGGGGGGGTCGTCAGACCCCTCGCGTAGCTGAGCAAACCCCCGTCACACTCCCCAACAGCGCAACCAGCACTCCCCTGCCTTCACCCTCGCCGCTGCAAACCGCATCACCCCTGAACGCCACGACATCAAGCTCAGTCCCGTCAACGTCGAAGGACGCCACCAAAAGCACAGGTCCTTCTACAGCCAAGCCATCCGGCAAGACGGACGGTCAAGCTTCGCACACGGTGCGCTTCGACCCAGACGACGGCAACACTCCTACCCAGGCGACCGTGAAAGCCGGCACCCTCGCATTCCCTCCGGAAAACAACCCCGTGCGCGAAGGCTACCGGTTCGACGGGTGGACACGCGACGGCCAGCCCTTCGACTTCCAGGTTCCCATCCTCCAGGACACAACTCTGACCGCAAAATGGGCCAAAGCCACGGACTGGACACTGAGCCCGGACCATGGGCCCACCTCCGGTACACAGCTGACCATCAGCCCACCCAGCCTGCAAGAGTCCTATTACACGAGCATCCACACGGCAGGCAGCCAGTTTGTCGGCCTGACCGGCGACGGCCGCATCTACACCTGGGCGCAGGACGGCACACCCAAGCAGGTTCCTCTCCCCACCCAGGCTGCCGACGGGTTTCGCTACCTGCAGGCCGCAGCCGGCAGCCAATGGCAGGCCGCAATAGGATCCGACCAGCAGATCTACACCTGGCCCAACGGACAAACAACGCCCACCATCCTCGACACCAAGCAGAACACCAGGTTCACCAGCATCAGCATGAACGACGACCTGCTGCTGGCGGTGGACCGGCAGGGACAGGTCCACGCCTTCCAAGCCGACCAAACCGACGGTCAGAACGAAAAATTGACAGAACAAGCCACGACCGTTCTGCCCGGGCAGGCCCAGGCGACACTGGCCGTCGCCTCCCCCAGCCGGACCCTCGCCCTGGACGCGGACGGGCAAGCCTGGACCTGGAACACAAGCAGGACCGCCAACGTCAAGCCCGAACGCATCAGACAAGACCAGGGCATGCGCATCACCCAAGCCCAAGCCCTCAGCCAGGGGTTCCTCCTCCTGGGCGCAAACGGGCAGGCCTGTTACCTGGCCGACGGCAAGACAAGCCTCGCAACCACCGGCCTGTCGGAAAACATGAAAGCCAGCCGGATCACCGCCAACAAGAACCAGGCCGTCATCACCGGCACGGACGGCCACATCTGGACCTGGAAGCCAGGCGAGACACCCACGCGCGCGGACAACGGGAACCAGCACTACCTGCAAGCAGTCCGCATCGGCGGCAGGATCACCGCCCTAGACAGGCAGGGCAGCCTATACCAGTGGAGCATCAACACCCAGAACCAGCCAGGCAAGCCAGCAAAAGTCAACACCACCACAGCGCCCACCCTGGAATCAGCCAGCCTGGACAGCCAGTCGCTGACACTTAACAAGACCGACGGCTCCTGGCAGACGGAAATGCCAGCAAGCCAGCCCGGACCAGTCACCATCACACTCGCCGGAAGGCAGGACGGCCAGCCCTTCACCCGGAGCCTCAACTACACGGTCGACCAGACGCTTCTGAAGGACATCCGACAGAGTTCCACCTACACGGTCACTTTCAAGACGGACGGAGGAAGCCCCAAACCCGGAGACCAGCAGGTCACCTATCCCTACGGGAGAGTCCAACGGCCCTCACCCGACCCGACCCGCAGCGGCTACCAGTTCGACGGATGGTTCATCAACGAAGTCGCCTACGACTTCAGCAAGCCCGTCACCGAGAATCTCACCCTCACCGCCAAATGGACCAGCAAAACCCCCAACACCTCCTGGAGAATCAGCCCAGACACAGGCAGCCAGCTCGGCCACGAAACCACCACCATCACCCCGCCAGACAGCACCAGCGGCATCAGATTCAACCAGGTCGGCGGAGCAAAATACTATACCTATGTTTTTTCCTTGGCGGTGGGCAGCGACGGGAAAGCCTACGCATGGGGAGACAACACCTATGGTCAGCTCGGCGACGCAACGACTAACAGCCGGAGTACGCCGAACATAGTGAGGAAACCTGCAGGCGTGCCGACCGACTTCACCTATGTGCAGGTCAGCGCAGGAAAATGGCATTCGCTGGCCGTGGGTAGCGACGGATACGTATACGCCTGGGGCAGCAACCAGCATGGTCAGCTCGGCAACAACACCACAACGTATTCCTCTGTTCCTGTGCGCGTACGCGACCCCGCCAGCCCCAATGACCCGAACAAAGGACTCAAAGCCATACAGGTCAGCGCCGGAGACGAGCATTCACTGGCCTTGGACAGCAACGGATACGTCTACGCCTGGGGATGGAACGACAATGGCCGACTCGGCAACAACAGCACAGCAGATTCATCTTTCCCCGTGCGCGTACGCGACCCCGCCAGCCCCACTGACCCGAACAAAGGGCTCAAAGCCATACAGGTCAGCGCCGGATGGCACCATTCGCTGGCCGTAGGCAGCGACGGATACACCTACGCCTGGGGATTAAACAACTATGGCCAACTCGGCAACAGCAACAAAAGCTCTTCGTCTTTTCCTGTGCGCGTGCGAGACTTCGCCAGCCCCAATGACGCAAACAAAGGACTGAAAGCCGTGCAGGTCAGCGCCGGATACTCTCATTCGCTGGCCGTGGGCAGCGACGGATACACCTACGCCTGGGGATTGAACAACTATGGCCAACTCGGCAACAGCAACACAGTAGATTCGACAGTTCCTGTGCGCGTACGCGACCCCACCAGCCCCAAGGACGCGAGCAAAGGGCTCAAAGCCACAGCGATCAACGCTGGAGGCGAGCACTCACTAGCTGTGGGCAACAACGGATACGCATACGCCTGGGGATGGAACCTGTATCGCCAGCTCGGCGACGGCACTACCAGCAACTCAAGTGTTCCTGTGCCAGTACGCGACCCCACCAGTCCAGCCGACGCTAGCAAAGGGCTACAAGCCACACGGTTCAGCGTCGGAGACCATCATTCGCTGGCCGTGGGCAGCAACGGATACGCATACGCCTGGGGAGAAAACAGCTATGGTCAGCTCGGCGACGGCACTACCGACGACTCAAACGTTCCTGTGTCGGTGTTGTTCAACCTGCAGCCGGTGATCACTGCAGCCAGGTTCGACACCAGCCCAGGCACGAACCTGGCTCCTGTCAGCAACGGTAACGGCGTGACCGTGCTCACACCCGCACACCAGCCAGGTACGGTCACAGTCAGCGTCGACTATGCAATGGGCGGCGCAGGACGCATCCTGACCGACACCTCCCTCAGATACACATACCTGCCTGCAGGCGTGCTCCCCAAGGCCGGAGGGGAGGGCATCCTGCTCGCCCTGGCCACTGGCATGACCGGCATGGGCGGGGTCCTGGCCTCACGCCGCCACCGGAGGGAACTACACCAGCTGCTTCATGCTTCGCACGAGTAAGAGCGGCCGGGCGGCGTATCAATCCCCCCGCCTCCGGCCTACATAGGGGGAGCAGGGAGGGAACGTGTCAATCAAGGCTCAAAACCCAAGAGAGCCGACACTTCCCTCCCGCGCCCCCACCACACTCCGCTCACCCTCCCAAGGGATGGACGGCACATCAGGGGGGGGGGCAACCGCCACGGCGGGATGTGGGCATGCAACCACCCCGCCATGGCGGCCCACCCCCGCCTGATTCCAGCCAGAGCAAACACCCTTTATACCGCCAAACCGGCCATGTAGAATTGAACAAGACGACCATCCCGCCACAGGTGGGAAGACAAGGAGGAGCAGATGGCTTTCAACGGGAATCCGCGGCCGCAGGCCCCATACGGTCAGTATGCGCAGCAGCCGATGCCGACCATGCAGGGCGGTGAGCCCTACGGCATGGGTTCGCCCATCGACACCAACGCAGCATACAGCTTTGAAAAGGCGGAGCGGGTCTCCATGTCCCGCGCCTATGCGGAGATGGCCGTAGGCCTGCTGGTCACCGCCCTGACGGCCTACCTGACCGCCCGGACCGGACTGCTCCTGGCCTTTATGCAGGCCACGGGCGCCCTGGGCTGGATCGGCATGGCCGTGGTCCAGGTGGCCTTCGCCATGATTCTGAGCGTCCGGGTCATGCGCATGCGCACCTCCACCGCCCGGGTCATGTTCTACCTCTATGCGGCCCTGATGGGCTTCACCCTGAGCACCATCTTCATAACCTACTCACTGCCTTCCATCATGCTGACACTGGTGATCAGCGCGGGCTTCTTCTTCGTCCTCAGTATGCTGGGGCTGACCACACGGCGCAACATGCTGGGCATGGGGTCCATCTTCATGGCCGGCCTGCTCATGCTGATCCTGGTCCAGGTGGTCATGCTCTTCCTGGCCCCCTCCGACACGGCCCTGCGCGTGGTCTCGGCCATCGGCATCATCCTCTTCGCCGGGCTGACCATGTATGACGCCCAGCAGACCAGGGTCATCTTCGCCACCTACCGCAGCCAGGGGCCGGAGGCCATCAAGCGGGTCTCCATCCTCTGCGCCCTCAACCTCTACCTGGACTTCGTCAACCTCTTCCTCTACATCCTGAATCTGGTCGGCGACCGCAACTGATATAAGAAATCCCCGCCCCTGGCATCGAGGGGCGGGGATTTTTGTATCTTCAGGCCTCCTGGTCGGCCTTTGACAGCAGCCCACGCAGCACGTACTGCAGGATGCCGCCGTTGCGGTAGTACTCGGCCTCGCCAGGGGTGTCGATGCGCACCTTGGCCGCAAACTCAACCGTGCTGCCGTCGGGCCGCTGGGCCCGCACCTGGACCTGCTCGGACAGGGAGCTGTTCAAGGCGTCGACGCCGATCAGGTCATAGGTCTCCTGGCCGTCCAGCCCCAGGCTCTGGGCCGACTGACCCGCTGGGAACTCCAGCGGCAGCACGCCCATGCCGATCAGGTTGCTGCGGTGGATGCGCTCGAAGGACCTGGCGATGACGGCCCGCACGCCCAGCATCCGGGTGCCCTTGGCCGCCCAGTCCCTGGAGGAGCCCGTGCCGTACTCGCTGCCGGCCAGCACCACCAGGGGCGTGCCCTTCCTTGCGTAGTCCTGCGCCGCCTCGAAGATGGTCGTCTCCTGGCCGTTCAGGAAGTCGTAGGTGAACCCTCCCGGGCGCACATCCAGCCCCGCCGAGGCCAGCAGCTGGTTGCGCAGGCGGATGTTGCCGAAGGTGCCCCGGACCATGACCTCGTGGTTGCCGCGCCGGGAGCCGTAGGAGTTGAAGTCCCTGGGGGCTATGCCATGCTCCTGCAGGTAGCGGCCGGCCGGGGCGTCGGCCTTGATGGCCCCTGCGGGCGAGATGTGGTCGGTGGTGACCGAATCCCCCAGCAGGGCCAGCACCCGGGCCCCGTGGATATCCTCCAGGGGGTCGGGCTGGGCCTTCATGCCATCGAAGAAGGTCTGGCGGCGGATGTAGGTGGAATCCTGATCCCAGTGGAAGAGCTCGCCCTCCGGCACCTCCAGCTTCTGCCAGCGCTCGTCCCCGCCGAAGACGTCCGCATAGTCGCGCAGGTACATGTCCCGGTCCAGGGCGGTGCCCACCACGGACTCGATGGCCTCCTGGGAGGGCCAGATGTCCGCCAGCATGACCGGCTTGCCCTGGCTGTCCTGGCCCAGGGGGTCGCTCCAGGGGTCGAAGTCCATGGTGCCGGCCAGGGCGTAGGCCACCACCAGGGGCGGCGAGGCCAGGTAGTTCATCTTCACATCCGGGCTGATGCGGCCCTCGAAGTTCCTGTTGCCCGAGAGCACGGCCGTCACCGTCAGGTCATGGTCGGCGATGGCCTGGTGGATGGCCGGGTCCAGGGGGCCGGAGTTGCCGATGCAGGTGGTGCAGCCGTAGCCGACCAGCTCGAAGCCCAGGGCGTCCAGGTCCTTGCTCAGGCCGGTCCGGTTCAGATAGTCCGTCACCACCTGGGAGCCGGGAGCCAGCGAGGTCTTGACCCAGGGCTTGGGCTTGAGGCCCCGGGCCCGGGCCTGGCGGGCCAGCAGACCGGCGGCCACCATGACCGAGGGATTGGAGGTGTTGGTGCATGAGGTGATGGCCGCGATGACCACATCCCCGTCCCGCAGGCTGAACTCGCTGCCGTCGGACTTCCTGACCGGCACAGCCTGGCCGTCGCCGTCCCTGCCTTGGTCGCTGTAATCCTTCAGGTCCCGATGGAAGGTCTGCTGGGCCTGGTCCAGCAGGATGCGGTCCTGGGGCCGCCGGGGGCCGGCGATGGATGGCCGCACCGTGGACAGGTCCAGCTCCAGCACCTGGGAATACTCGGGCTCGGGGCAGTCGGCATCCTCCGGATCCATCCACAGCCCGTTGGCCTTGGCATAGGCCTCCACCAGGCGCACATGCTCGTCGCTGCGGCCGGTCAGACGCAGATAGTCCAAGGTGATTCGGTCGATGGGGAAGATGGCGCAGGTGGAGCCGAACTCGGGGCTCATATTGCCCAGGGTGGCCCGGTTGGCCAGGGGGACCTGGGCCAGGCCCTTGCCGTGGAACTCCACGAACCGGCCCACCACGCCCACCTCGCGCAGCATCTGGGTCACGGTCAGCACCACGTCGGTGGCGGTGACCCCCTCGGGGATGGATCCGGTCAGCTTGAAGCCCAGGACCTGGGGCACCAGCATGGAGATGGGCTGGCCCAGCATGGCCGCCTCGGCCTCGATGCCGCCCACGCCCCAGCCCAGCACGCCCAGGCCGTTGACCATGGTGGTGTGGGAGTCGGTGCCCACACAGGAGTCCGGGTAGACCAGGGCCGGCCCCTCCCCCTTGGTCCTGTCCCTGCGCATGACCACCTGGGCCAGGTACTCCAGGTTGACCTGGTGGATGATGCCGGTGCCCGGGGGCACCACGCGGAAGTTCCGGAAGGCCTGCTGGCTCCAGCGCAGGAAGCGGTAGCGCTCACTGTTGCGCTGGTATTCCATGTCCATGTTGTGTTCCAGGGCGCCGGGCACGCCGGAGCTGTCCACCTGGACGGAGTGGTCGATGACCATCTGCGCGGGGATGAGCGGGTTGACCAGGGAGGGGTCGTCGCCCAGGGCCTTGACGGCATCGCGCATGGTGGCCAGGTCGACCATGCAGGGCACGCCGGTGAAGTCCTGCATGAGCACCCGGGCGGGACTGTACTGGATCTCCCTGTCGGGCTGGGCCTTGGGGTCCCAGTCCAGAAGCTGGTCCAGCTGGTCCCGGGTCACCGTGGTCCCGTTCTGATGCCGCAGCAGATTCTCGGCCAGGATGCGCAGGCTGTAGGGCAGGTGGTCGATACCCGGCAGGTCGCTGATCCGGTAGTATTCGAACTCCTCGGAGCCCACCTTGAGCTTGGAACGACCGGCATCTTGTGCGGATTCTGACATGCACCACCCCTTCCTTGGACGCTCAGGCACTGCCCTTGCGCCCATGTGGACCGGCGGCGGGAGGACCCCAGGCCGTCAGTGACGCTTATCTGTGCTTGTGAGGTTCATTCTTAGCGCCTATGTGTTACCTGACGGATGTAACGTGCGCATGCCGGATAGCCCAGGACGGCCAGGACCATGAGCAGGGCACCCGCCAGGGCGAAGGCCACGGTGGCGGCCAGGGCCGGACCGGTGGGCAGGCTGATGGCGAAGAACCGCGCCACAACGGGGATCAGGGCCCCGATCACCCCGGCTGCGCCGAAGAAGAGGACCAGCAGGCCCCTCCAGGAGCGCAGGGGCCGGGCCACCTGGGTCAGGACCAGCACGCCCATGCAGAAGAGGACGATGGCGCAGACCGAACGCCAGCGCCCCAGGTCGCCGGGCCGGGCCAGGTCCAGTCCCAGCAGGCCGGGCAGGCTCCAGGCCGCCGCCAGCACAATGAAAGCCGTGGCGATGCCCGAGGGCAGGGCGAAGGTGACCACACGCTTCAGGAAGCCGGGCCGGTAGCGCCTGGTGTTGGGGGCCAGGGCCAGGAAGAAGGCCGGCGTGCCGATGGTCAGGGCGCCGATGTAGGTGATGTGCCGGGGCAGGTAGGGGAAGGGGATGCCGGTCAGGACCACGCCCAGGGAGATCAGGGCCGAGTAGACGGTCTTGACCAGGAAGAGGCCGGCCACACGCTCCATGTTGGCCATGACCTGCCGGCCCCGGGCCACCACGTCGGGCAGGTGGGAGAAGCGCGAATCCACCAGGACCAGCTGGGCCACGGCCTTGGTGGCGGCCGCCGCATTACCCATGGCGATGCCCAGGTCAGCCTCCTTCAGGGCCAGGGAGTCGTTGACCCCGTCGCCGGTCATGGCCACCGTGTGGCCCTTCAGGTGCAGGGCCTGGACGATGGCCTTCTTCTGGTCGGGCAGGACCCGGCCCAGCACGTCCACGTCCTCCAGGACCTCGGCCAGGGCTGCCGTGTCCTCGGGCAGCTGGCGGGCATCCATGGCCCGGGGCGCCCGGTCGCCGGTCAGGCCCACCTTGTTGGCGATGGCCGCCACCGTGGCCGGGTTGTCGCCCGAGATGACCCGGCAGCGCACGCCCTGCTGGCGGAACCAGGCCAGGGTCTCGGCAGCGTCGTCGCGGATGTGCTCCGAGCAGGTGATCAGGGCCAGGGGCTTCAGGTTCCCGGGCAGGTCGGGGCTGCCGGTGAAGTAGTCAGGCTGGTCGGTGCCCGGGTACCCGCCGGGGGCGGCCAGCATCAGCACCCGGTAGCCGCGGTCGGCCAGGTCGGCCACCTGCCGGTCCACCCGGGGCCAGCTGCCCGCCTGGGATGCCAGGAGCACCTCCGGGGCGCCGAAGTACCAGATTCTGCCGGACTGGTCGGCCACGGCGCTCCACTTGCGGGCCGAAGAGAATGGCAGGCGGCTGACGGCCCTGCCCGGGCGCAGGTCGTCCATCCCCTTGAGGATGGCCCGTCCGGTGGCGTTGGGGCTCTCCTCCGCGCAGACGTCCACCAGGGCCTGCCGCAACTGCCGGGCCGGCAGATCCTCGGCCAGCGGGTGCAGGTCGTCGTAGACGATGCCCCCGTCGGTGATGGTGCCGGTCTTGTCCAGATTCAGGGCATCCACCCGGGCCAGGGTCTCCACGGATTCCATCTGCTGGACCAGGGTCTGGTGGCGGGCCAGGCGGATGGCGGCCAGGGCGAAGTTCAGGGAGGTCAGCAGGACCAGCCCCTCGGGGATCATGCCCACGACCCCGGCCACGGCGGACACCACGGCCTGCCGCCAGGCTCCGGTGGCCAGGGCCGTCTGGAAACCGCCCACGGTCCGCATCTGGGTGAAGATGAGCAGCAGGCAGAGGGGAATGACCACTATGGTCATGACCTTGAGGATGGTGTTGATGCCCTCGTTCAGGTCGGAGTGGACCTTCTTGTAGACCTTGGCCTTGGCCGTCAGCGTGGCGGCGTAGGAGTCGGCGCCCACGGCGGTCACCTGGGCCAGGGCCATGCCCGAGACGGCCGTGGAGCCCGAGTAGACCTGGTCCCCTGGCTTGTGCTTGACCGTGCGCGATTCGCCGGTCAGCATGGACTCGTCCAGCTCCAGGCCGTAGGTGTCGATGATCTGCGCGTCGGCGGGCACCTGGTCCCCGGAGCGGATCCAGAGCAGATCCCCCTTGACGATGGCATCGTGGGGCACGGTCAGGTTGCGCCCATCCCTGCGCACCGTATAGTCAGAGGCCACCAGGATGGACAGCCCGTCCAGGGTGTGCTTGGCCTTGAGCTCGGTGGCCACGCCGATGCCGGTGTTGATGATGATGATCAGGCCGAAGACCGCGTCCTTCCACTGCCCGGTCAGCAGGACCACCACCATGGCGGTCAGGATGATCCCGTTGAAGAGGGTGAAGACGTTGTCGCGGATGATCTGGCCCAGACTGCGGGAGGTTTGGTCCTGGGAGACGTTGACCAGGCCCTGGGCCTTCAGCCGCTCCACCTCCTGGGAGCTCAGCCCCGGCCGGCCGGTTTCCGGAAAGCCTGTGTCCGCTGCTGTGCCCATAGTCGGCTCTTGATCACTTCCTGTGCTCATCCTCGGCCCCCTCTCACTCAGCGCTCAGGCGCACGGCCATGATCCTGGCATGCGGTCCGTCGTCCACAATGGTCTGCAGGGCGTCGGCCAGCAAGGGCGCGCGTGGATGCCCGGAAGGATCCACCGGGTGGACAGTAGCCGCATAGTAGAGCCTACCCGGGTCAGGGGTCCAAGCCTTGGCGCTTTGAGCGAACTCTACCACAGGGATGCCCGCCTTCCGGGCTGCCTTGAGGGCTGGGGTCCAGTCGCCGGCTCCGGGCCGGCGGATCAGAATCAGACTGACCCCGCGGTTGATGGCATCCTGCACGCCATCCTGCTGATCGCCGGTGGACTGTGCTGAGGAGAAATAGCCCTTCATCCTCTCCGCCTTCAATGATGCCAGAATACGGCTGTCAAGACCGGCATCCGGGTCCTTGCCGCCCTTCTGCGGGCAGCCGATCAAAGCCACGAGCGTGTCGGAGCGATCCACGCCGTCGTGGGGCACGGTGCCCTCATGCCAGGAGTCGCCCACGGCCCTGTCCTTGGGGGCGCAGCCGGTCAGCATGGGCAGGCCTGCCAGCAGAGCGACCGCCAGCAGCAGACCCGCCAGCCGCCTGACCGCTGCCAAGACTTGCCCGGCGCGGCTCATGTCAGCGCCGCCTTCCCGCCGTGCGGGTGAAGACCGCCACAGTCTCCACGTGGTGGGTCATCGGGTAGATGTCAAAGGCCTCAAGATGCTTGGGGCTGTAGCCCAGGGAGATCAGGGTGGCCGTATCCCTGGCCAGGCTGGTCGGATCGCAGGCCACATAGATGATGGTCCCAGCCCCGCTGGCGGCCAGTAGCCGGCAGACCTGAGCCTTGGCGCCGGCCCTGGGCGGATCCAGCAGGATCAGGTCGGGATGTCCCAGCCCCTTGGGCGCACCGCCAGCCAGGATCTTGGCCACGTCCCCCCGACGCAGGGCTACCCGGTCCAGTCCGGCCTGCTTCACGTTGTGTTTCGCGCTGGCAATGGCTCTGGCGGACCCCTCCACGGCCAGGAGCCGGGCCCGTCCTTCGGCCAGAGCGGCCAGGGGCAGGGTGAAGAGTCCTGATCCGCAGTAGAGATCCCAGACGACCGGTTCGGCGACCCCATCCAGGGCCTGCCTGGCCTGGTCCAGGACCGCCTTGGTCAGCACAATCGGTGCCTGACGGTGGACCTGCCAGAATCCGTCGGCCCGGACCTGGTAGGCAGGTCCTGCCCCGGCCCCCAGCCGCTCTGTCAGCAGGCGGCTCCCCTTACTCAGGCGACCGTCCACCAGCAGGGCGTAGTTGTCGCCGACCGGTCCCCCGTCGCGCGGCTGGGGCACGGCCAGGCGTATGCGGGCACCGGCGGGCAGGCCGCCCTCCCAGATGCCCAGTTCGTCAGCCTGATCCAGCAGCTCCTGGGTGGCCAGGGGCATGGTCTGAATCGGCAACCGGTCATGCGATCCCCGCCGACGCATGGAAGGGCGCCCCTGGTCGTCGGCCACCAGCTCGATTCGGGTCCTCCAGTGCAGGCCACCCAGCTCCTCATCGCCCGGAACCCGGGCCACCGGCACCTGGACGTCCACCCCGCCCAGACGGGACATCTGCTGACCGATCAGATCAGCCTTCCAGACCAGCTGACCGGGCAGGCTGACGTGAATCAGATCGGCACCACCCAGGCCGCCTCCCCAGGCCAAGGGTCCAGCCAGGGGCCAGACGGGTTCGCGTCGGTCAGGGCTGGCCTCCAACACCTGAGTGACCTCGCCCGTGGCGAATCTGCCGGCCCGACCGTGAGGCTCGTCCAGGAGGACCTCAACCAGCTCCCCTGGCAGGGCAAAGCGGACGAAGACCACCCGGCCGTCCTCCAGGTGGCTTACGCAACGGCCCTGGTCGGCATAGCGTTCGATGCGCAGACGAGCCCTGGTTTCAGTCATGATCGGCATGAACCTCCTGGTCTGTCTGAACCTGGTCGGCCTGGCGACGATGGTAGGGCCCGCCGATCAGCAGCCAGCTGACCCAGATGCCCAGGGCAAACAGGGGCAGGCCCAGAATCAGGCGTGCGGCGCCCAGAAACCCTACGGAACCGGCCAGGTAGAGCGGCACCTGGACCAGCAGGCGCAGCGCGAAGACGGCGATCCAGACCAGGGTGGCCTGGGTATAGGCCCGGACCAGGTCCGGTTCACTGCGCCAGGAGTCCAGCCACTGTCTCCACCCGGAGACCACAGGCCGGCGCAGGTACTCCACCAGCAGGCCGATACCGGGCATCCGTGCCAGCAAAGATGCCCCAAGAACGATGATCCAGAATCCGTTGGTCAGGAATCCTGGCAGATAATAGTTGCGGGCATCCCGGGTCAGCCATGCGGCCACCAGGCAGATGCCCACCGAAAGCAGACCGGTCAGCGCCCCCAGAAAGGACTGCCGCTGGACCAGACGAACTATCAGCTGCACCAGGGCCAGGGCCGCCGAAACCGCCACGGTCAGCCCCAGACGGCCGGTGGCCAGGAAGAAAACCAGAAATACCAGCCCCGGCAGCAGGGACTCGACGATCCCCCGCCATCCGCCGATGGCCTCCATGACGGAGAAATCGTCGTCGGCCAGCGCCGCCAGCCCGGAATGCTTCTGCTTCACAGCCTTAGCGGACCTCCGAGAACATGGGTCCGCGCGACAGGGTGGTCTTCACCTCGGTCTGCTGGTCCGAGTCGAAGGGGCCCTCCGGCTTGCCGGGAATCTGCGCGCTCTGGTCGTCCTTGGACTCCGCGTCTTCGGCTTCTCCCCGGCGCTGATTGGGGGTGACGGGCGCATGCATGGGAACCAGGTCACGAGGGGCCAGGGGCTCATCGCCACGGACAACCACCAGGTCGGCCAGATAGCCGTCGAGCACATCCTTCTCCTTGCCGCCCTTGGCTGCCGGGCCGGAGAAGATGCCTCGCAGCATCCACCTGGGTCCGTCGATGCCCACCACCCGGGTCAGCAGGTTCTTGCCCTTGACCTTGACGGGCAGGGTCAGCTCCTTGCCGAAGACGCCGTCCACCTCCTTGCAGGAGGGGTTAGCCTTGAGCAGATCGGCCCGGACCTCGTCCCACAGGCCCAGGGACTTGGGGGCCGCGAAGGGCTCCAGCTCCAGACTGGAGGACTTGTAGGTGATGGTGGCTCCCAGCACGTCGCCGGTCTGCGAATTGGCCTTGAGCCTCAGCTCGCTGCCCTCAAGGAAGGGCAGCATCAGGGCGCCGATGTCCAGGTACTCATCGGTGTCGGGGGCCTCGGGATCCGTGCTGTCCCAGGGGCCCTTCCCGCTCTGCTCGGCCTCGTCCTGCTCCCCAGCCGTCTCATCGCGGTCCTCCTGAGAGGTCTGCGAAGTCTGGTCGGATTTCTCAGCGCCCTCGGACTTGTCGAGCTCCTTGGACTGGTCCTTCTGATCCTCGAGGTCCTCCTCGGCCCGCTGCTTGGCGCGTTTCCTGCCGAAACCGAACAATCCCATGATGCCTCATTTCCTTGTGAGTCTGTGCAAAGGATGACTAGTCAAGACCCAGGCGCAGCTTACCGCCGGGAATGGCGTCCAGCAGATCCTTGGTGTACTGGCGCTGGGGGTGGTCGAAGACCTCGTCGGTGGTGGCATGCTCCACCAGCCTGCCGTGCTGCATGACCACCACCTCGTCCGCAATCTGCCTGACCACGGCCAGATCGTGGGTGATGAACAGGTAGCTGAGCCCTTGCTCGGCCTGCAGGTCGTTGAGCAGCCGCAGCACCTGGTCCTGGACCAGCACGTCCAGGGCGGAGACGGCCTCGTCGCAGATGATCACATCCGGATTCAGGGCCATGGCCCGGGCGATGGCGATGCGCTGACGCTGTCCGCCGGAGAGCTCGTTGGGGTAGCGCCCCATGACCGACTCGGGCATCTCCACCATGTCCAGCAGCTCCTTGACCCGCTTCTGCCTGGACTTGGCGTTGCCGATCTTGTGGATGCGCAGGGGCTCCTCAATGGAGCGGTAGATGGAGTACATGGGGTCCAGGGAACCGTATGGGTTCTGGAAGACCGGCTGCACGTGCCGGCGGAACTCCATGAGCTGACGGCTGCCGAAACCGGCGATGTCCTGGCCCTCGTAGGTCACCCGGCCCGAGGTGGGCTTGAGCAGGTGCAGGACCATGTTGGCCACGGTGGACTTGCCCGAGCCGGACTCCCCCACGATGGCCAGGGTGGTCCCCCGCTTGACCGAGAAGGAGACATCGTCCACGGCCTTGAACATCTCCTTGCGCCGGGGCAGCCTGAACTCGCGGGTCAGGTGCTCCACGGTGATGACATGCTCGCTGCGCTCCAGGGTGCCCTCGCCCTTGACATGGTGCTCCAGCAGGCCCTCGGCATCCTGACCTCGCTGCTTGGCGGAGATGATGCGCTGGGAGGCCAGCGAGGGCGCGGCCTGGACCAGCCGCTTGGTGTAGGGGTGCTGGGGGTGCTGCAGGACCTCCAGGCTGGGCCCGGACTCCACCACCTGGCCCCGGTACATGACCACGATGTGCTGGGCGCGCTCGGCCGCCAGACCCAGGTCGTGGGTGATGAAAAGCACGGCGGTACCCAGGGATTCGGTCAGGCTGCGCAGGTGGTCCAGAATCCGCTTCTGGACGGTCACATCCAGGGCGCTGGTGGGCTCGTCCGCAATCAGCAGGTCGGGCCGGGAGGCCAGGCCGATGGCGATCAGGGCGCGCTGGCGCATGCCGCCGGAGAACTCATGCGGATACTGCCGGGCCCTGGTGGCGGCCTCGGGCAGCCCGGCCTCCGACAGCAGGCCGGCAATACGGTCGTCCATATCCGAGCCGGTCACATGCTCCTTGGCCAGCGCCCAGGCCGCGTCGTCATCCACACCGGCGTCGATCAGGGACTTGGCCACGCCCCAGCGGGTCTCGGAGCCCACATCCCACTCGGCCTTCATGGCCTCCATGGTCTTGTCCACGTCGGCGACCCCGGCATCGCTCAGGGCCTGACGGGCGGCCTCGAGTAGACCGGGCAGGTCCTTGGAAGAGATGAAGAGCTCGTCGTCGGACTTCTTTACCTTCACCTCTTCGTCGCCGGCCAGGGCCTTGGCCAGCCGGGAGCGCTTCTCCCGGGAGACGTCCATGTGGTTGGCGGTCAGCGCCTCCTTGACCTGGGAGCCGATGCGCCAGACCGGGTTCAGATTGCTCATGGGGTCCTGCGGGACCAGGCCCACCTGGGAGCCTCGCAGCGCCTCATAGTCCTTGCGGTCCAGGCCCACCAGCTCGCGGCCCTTGAGCCGGATGCTGCCACCGGTCACCTTGCCGGTACCGGGCAGAAGACCCAGCACAGCCATGGCCGAGGTGGACTTGCCCGAGCCGGACTCCCCCACGATGGCCACCCACTGGCCGGGGTAGACGTTGAAGGAGGCGTCGCGAACCGCGTGGACGGTGCGCCCATCGGCGGTGAAATCCACCTGCAGGTCCCGAACGTCGAGCAGGGGTTGATTCTCCTGATTGGTGGTCATGTTCTTGTCTGCTTCAGTCATGCTTCCTCCACTCAGGCCGTTCTGCTCTTGGGATCCAATGCATCCTTGACCGCGTCGCCCATCATGATGAAGGCCAGCACGGTGATGGCCAGGGCTGCGGAGGGATAGAAGAGGACCGAGGGGTTGGTGGTCAGGAGATTCTGGGCCGTCGAGATGTCCCCGCCCCAGGAGACCACGGTGGAGGGCAGTCCGATGCCTAGGAAGCTCAGCGTGGCTTCAGAGACGATGTAGGTGCCCAGCGACATGGTGGCCATGACGATGACCGGGGCCAGGGAGTTGGGGATGATGTGCCGGAAGAGGTTGCGCAGGGGCGTGGAGCCCAGGGCCGTAGATGCGGTGTTGAACTCCAGGTTCTTGGCCTCCAGGACGGCGCTTCGGGTGATACGTGCCATGTTGACCCAGCCGAAGAGGGTCAGGGTCAGGATGATCTTCCACAGTGAGGTGGAGGTACGGAACATCTGCAGGAGCACGATGGCGCCCAGGATCATGGGGATGGCGAAGAAGATGTCGGTGATGCGGCTGAGCACTGCGTCGACCCAGCCCCCGAAGAATCCGGCGATTGCGCCGACGAGGCCGCCCAAGACGGTGACCAGGATGGTGGTCATGATGCCGATGGCCACCGAGGTCCGGGCCCCGTGGATGACGCGGCTGTAGACATCGCAGCCCTGCAGGTCGAAGCCGAAGGGGTGACCGGCCCTGCCCGGTTCCAGGGAGTTGGACAGGCTGCAGGCCATGGGGTCCTGCTTGGCGAAGAAGTTGGGGAAGAGGGCCACCAGGATGACCACAATCGCCAGGATTGCGGAGATGATGAAGAGCGGGTTGCGCCTCAGGGTCTTCCAGGCATCGGCCCACATGCTGGTGGGCGGCACGTCCTCATCCACCGAGTCCACCTCGCGCAGGGGCGTCTCGTCGATGGGGGCCACGAACCGCTCCTGCCCCGGCAAGGGGTCGGGGAAGTAGACGCGGGCCTGGCTTTCGTTCTGTTCGCTTGACTCGTTCATTGCCGTTTCACTCATAGTCGGTCCCTCTTCCTCACGCATACCGGATCCGCGGATCGAGCACTGCGTAGAGCAGGTCGACCAGGAGGCTGGTGATGACGAAGATCAGGACCAGAATGGTCACGATGGAGACCACCAGGGTGCCTTCGCCCCTGAGGATGGCCTGGTAGAGGGTGTTGCCCACACCCTGGATGTTGAAGATGCGCTCGGTGATCATGGCCCCGCCCATCAGTCCGCCGATGTCGGCGCCCAGGTAGGTGACCACGGGGATCAGGGAGTTGCGCAGCACATGCCGCACGATGACGGAACGGTTGCTCATGCCCTTGGCCCGGGCCGTGCGCACGTAGTCCTCGGAAATGTTGGAGGTGATCTCCGTCCTGGTCAGACGGATGATGGAGGCCATGGAAACCGACCCCAGCACGATGGCCGGCATGAGCAGGTCAATGAAGCCCGGATTGGCCCCGGCCGTGGCTGGCAGCAGATGCCATTTGACACCGAACAGGTACTGCAGGATGAAGCCGGTGACGAAGGTGGGCACCGAAATCAGCAGCAGGGAGAGGACCAGGATGATGTTGTCCGACCACTTGCCCTTGGTCAGGCCGCCGATGATGCCGAAGATCACGCCGAAGACGCCCTCGAAGACGAAGGCCATCAGGGCCAGCTTGATGGTCACCGGGAAGGCCCTGCCGATCACGCTGATGACGGGCTGGCCGGCGAAGGTGTTACCGAAGTTCAAGGTCAGGGCGTTCTTCAGGAAGAGCACGTACTGCACGATGAAGGGCTTGTCGAGATTGTATTCCGAGCGTATCTGTGCGGCAACGGCCTGGTTGACCGGCTTGTCCCCGAACATGGCGGCCACGGGGTCGCCTGGAAGCGCGAAGACCAGCGCGTATATCAGCAGTGTCGTACCGAGAACGACGGGGATCATCTGCAGAATACGTCGCAGAAGATATTTTCCCATCGGCTATTCTCCTTTGTCATCCGCGACCGGGATCGGCATGGGGATCGGGGCCGCCGCAAAAATTCTTGTTTGAGTCTACCAGCACACCTCAACAGGGGTGCAGGAACACCAAGGCCGGCGCGGAGTGGATCCTTCCGCGCCGGCCCGGGCGGTGTCAGTTTCAAGGTGCGGGATTCAGACTCCCGTCACCTCACTTGCTGAGGTTGTAGTAGGCGGGGGTTCCCTTCCAAGTGAAGGAGAATCCCTTGATGTTCTTGGCCGCCACGCCGTTGGAGTTCTGATAGTAGAGCGGGACTGCGGGCAGGTCGCGGAAGAGCATCTCCTCGGACTGCTGGTAGATCTTGTTGGCCTCGTCGATGCTCTTGGCGGAGGCCGCCTTGTCCATCAGCTCATCGAACTCGGGGTTCTTATAGTCACCGTCGTTGGACCCATTGCCGTTGGCTGCCGAGCTGGCGAAATTGCTGGACAGGTAGCTCTCGGGCGAGGGGTAGTCAGGCTGCCAACCGGAGCGGAAGGCCGAGTCGGTGAACTTGCGGTTCTGCACGTTGGAGCGGAACTCGCTGAAGGTGGGCAGAGGGTTGCCCGCAGCCTGGATGCCCAGGGCGTTCTTGATGGAGTTGGTGACCGCGTCGTAGATCTCCTTGTGGGCGCCATCGGCGTTGAAGGCGATCTTGAAGGTGTCGCCCTCACCCCAGGGGGAGATCTTGTTGGCCTCGGCCCAGAGCTCCTTGGCCTTGGACGGGTTGTACTTGAGCACGTCGGATCCCTTGATGCTGGCTGAATAGCCGGGGATGACAGGGGCCGTGAAGTCGTGGACCTCCTTGGCGGTTCCGGACAGCACCTTCTTGATGATGGTCGGCCGGTCGATGGCCATGGAGATGGCCTGGCGACGCAGCTTGCCCTCCTGATCCTGGCCGAAGTGCTTCATGTAGGTGGGGATGGTGAACATCTGGATGACCGAGCCCGGGTCGTTGATGGCCTGGACGGTGTTGTCGGTCTGGAAGGTCTTGCGGGCCGAGGCAGGCAGGGTGTCCAGCACATCCAGGTTGCCGGCCTGCACATCACGGTAGGCTGCGGTGGCATCGGTGTAGGCGCGGAACTCAATGCCGCCGTTCTTGACCTTGATGCCGCCCTTGTAAGAAGGATCCTTGACCAGCTTGATGGCCTTGTTGTGCTCCCAGGACTGGAACTTGTAGGGTCCCACGGTCACCGGCTTCTCGCCGAAGGCCTTGGTGTCCTTGTAGAAGGATTCGGGCAGCGGGGCAAAGGCGGTGTAGCCGACCTGGATGGGGAAGGTGGAGGATGGCGAGGTCAGATCCACGGTGAAGGTCTTGTCGTCGATGACCTTCAGGCCGGACAGCTGCGCATCGCCAGGGGTGCCTTCCTTCTGCAGGTCGTCATAGCCCTTGATGTTGGCGAAGAAGCTGGAACCCAGCTGCTTGTTGGCGATGTTGGACGCCCAGGACCAGGCCTTGGTGAAGGACTGTGCGGTGACCGGGGTGCCATCCGAGAACTTCCAGCCGTCGTTGATGGTCACGGTGTACTGGGTGTTGTCCTCGTTGGCCTTGATCTGTTTGGCGATCTCGTTGGCCGGCTTGCCCTTGTCGTCGAAGCGGACGAGCTTGGAGAACATGATGTCGATGGGGTTGCCACCGCCCACCTCGTTGGTCATGCTGGGGATGAGCGGATTGGCCGGCTCAGGGTTGAAGACCGAGATGACGGCATCCGAGCTGCCGCTGTCGGTCCCCTTTGCAGAGGAGGAGTCGGATCCGCCGGATCCCCCGCAGGCGCCCAGCGTGAGCGCCATGACGCACAGTCCGGCGCCAGCAATGGTCAGGGCCGATTGCTTCTTCATATATACTGCTCTTTCCTTTGGTTGGTTTCCCGAATCCGCCGCCAGTGCATAAGACCCGGGCGCGGATCCGCTTTGGTGCGGATCCGGCCGGGTCAGCGACGACGGATTATGCCGTTTCCGGCACGATCATCACTGCTTCTTGGACAACTCCGCAAAGTTCGGGTAGCTGTTCCAGCGCAGAGTCAATCCCTGCACATTCTTGGCTGACGCACCCTTGTTGTTGGCGTAGTAGAGCGGCACAGCCGGCATGTCCTGCAGGAGGATCTCCTCGGCCTGCTGGAAAAGCTTGTTGGCTTCGTCGGTGTTCTTGGCCTTGGCAGCCTGCTTCAGCAGATCGTCGAACTTCGGGTTCTTGTAATCGCCGTCGTTGGACCCGTTGCCGTCGGCCGCCGAGCTGGCGAAGTTGCTCAGCAGGTAGCTCTCGGGAGAGGGGTAGTCGGGCGACCAGGCCGACCGGAAGGCCGCATCCTTATAGGCACGCTTGTTGACGTTGCCACGGAACTCGCTGAAGGTGGGCACAGGGGTGGCCACGGCCTTGATCCCCAGTGTATTCTTGATGGAGTTGGCCATGCCGTCATAGAAGTCCTTGGCACCACCATCGGCGTTGTAGACCATTTGGAAGCTCTTGTCAGCGGGCCACTTGCTGATGGCATCGGCCTTGGCCCAAGCATCCTTGGCCTTCTTGGCATCGTACTTCAGGTTATCGGACCCCTTGAGATTCTTGGAGTAGCCAGGGATGGTCGGTGCGGTGAAGTCGGTGGGCTGCACGCCCAGACCGCCCAGAACCTTGTCGATCAGCATCTTGCGATCCAGAGCCATGGAGATGGCCTGACGGCGCAGGTGGCCCTCCTCGTCCTGGCCGAAGTGCTCCATGGTGGTGGGGATGGTGAACATCTGCAGGACGGAGCCGGGCTCGTTGTAGCCCTTGACCAGACTGTCTTTCATGAAGGTCTTCTGGGCCGAGGTGGGGACGGTATCGATTGCATCCAGATTGCCTGCCTGCACATCGGCGTAGGCCGAGGCGACATCCGTGTAGACCTTGTAGTCGATGCCGCCGTTCTGAATCTTGACATCACCCTTGTAGGTGGTGTTCTTGCGAAGCTTGATCATGGTGTTGTGCTGCCAGGAATCGAACTTGTAGGGACCCGAGCTGACCGGGTTCTCCCCGAAGGCCTTGGTGTCCTTGTAGAAGGACTCGGGCAGCGGCGCAAAGGAGGTGTAGCCCACCTGGATGGGGAAGGTGGACGAGGGCGAGCTCAGATCCACGGTGAAGGTCTTGTCATCGATGACCTTCAGGCCGGACAGCTGGGCATCCGCAGGCACGCCCTGCTTCTGCAGATCGTCATAACCCTTGATGTTGGCGAAGAAGCTGGATCCCAGCTGGCCATTGTTCACATTGGCCGCCCAGGACCAGGCCTTGGTGAAGGACTTGGCCGTGATGGGGGTGCCGTCCGAGAACTTGCGCCCATCGACCAGGGTGACCTTGTACTGATCCATGTCGTCGTTGCCCTTGATCTCCGAAGCCAGATCATTGTGGGCCTTGCCATGGTTGTCGAAGCGGACCAGCTTCGAGTTGATGGCGTCCACCACCTGCCCGCCACAGCTCTCGACTGTGTTGCTGGGGATGAGCGGCTTGGCCGGCTCACACCCATGGGCCGAAACGACGGTATTGTTGCTCGACTGGCTGCTGGACGATTGCTGAGCGCCCTTGGTGTCTGAACCACCGCCGCAGCCGCTGGCCAAAAGCGCCAAGGCGCAGATGGTCGCGGATACAAGCGTAAGCTGTGAACCCTTCTTCATTGCTGCTGCTCCTATGTTTATATATTTACCGAGTGTCAACATCACGTCTGCAACCAAGGACACCGGGATGACCGAACCTCAAGGATCCCTGACCGACGTGTAAGCCACAATACGCCATATTCTGGTACGAAGATGTTTCGTAAAGCAAGTCTCATCTCATTTGCCGGTCTCAGACCCGCAGCTGCTTGACATCACTGGTCCTTGGAAAGCTCCGCGAAGATCGGGAAGCCGTCCCAGCCCAGACGCATACCGTGGACCCTCTTGGCGGAGGCGCCGGTGTTGTTGGCGTAGTAGAGCGGCACCGCCGGCATGTCCTTCAGGAGGATCTCCTCCGACTGCTGGAAGAACTTGTTGGCCTCATTGGTGTCCTGGGCCTTGGCTGCCTGCTGCAGCAAGGCGTCGAACCTGGGATTCTTGTAGTCGCCGTCGTTGGACCCGTTGCCGTCGGCCGCAGAGCTTGCGAAGTTGCTCATCAGGTAGGTCTCAGGCGATGGATAGTCAGGTGACCAGGATGACCTGAAGGCCGCATCCTTGTAGAGGCGCTTTTTGATGTTGCCTCGGAACTCGCTGAAGGTGGGTACAGGTGTGGCCTCGGCCTTGATTCCAAGCGTGTTCTTGATGGAATTGGCCATGCCGTCATAGAAGTCCTTGGCGCCGCCGTCTGCATTGTAGAGCATCCTGAAAGTCCTGTCGACCGGCCACTGGCTGATGGCATCGGCCTTGGCCCAGTACTCCTTGGCCTTCTTGGAGCTGTACCTGATGTTGTCCGAACCCTTGAGGCTCTTGGCATAGCCCGGGATGGTAGGTGCAGTGAAGTCGGTGGGCTGCACGCCCAGGCCGCCCAGAACCTTGTCGATCAGCATCTTGCGGTCAATGGCCATGGAGATGGCCTGGCGGCGCAGATGACCCTCCTGATCCTGGCCGAAGTGCTCCATGGCGGTGGGGATGGTGAACATCTGCAGACCGGATCCGGGCTTGTTGTAGCTCTGCACCATGCTGTCGGTCATGAAGGTCTTGACAGCAGAGGTGGGGATCCTGTCGATCACGTCCAGGTTGCCCGCCTGCACATCCGAATAGGCGGAACCAAGGTCGGTGTAGACCTTGTAGTCGATGCCACCGTTCTGGACCTTGACCTCCCCGTCGTAGTCGCTGTTCCTGCCAAGCTTGATCAGGGCGTTGTGCTGCCAGGACTCAAACTTGTAGGGACCCGAGCTGACCGGGTTCTCCCCGAAGGCCTTGGGATCCCTGTAGAAGGACTCGGGCAGGGGCGCAAAGGCCATGTAGCCCACCTGGATGGGGAAGGTGGATGAGGGCGAGCTGAGGTCCACGGTGAAGGTCTTTTCATCGATGACCTTCGATCCGGAGAACTGGGCATCCGCAGGCACGCCCTGCCTTTGCAGGTTCTCAAAGCCCTTGATGTTGGCGAAGAAGCTGGCGTTCAGCTGACCGTTGGTCACGTTGGCGCTCCAGGACCAGGCCTTGGTGAAGGACTTGGCCGTGATGGGGGTGCCGTCCGAGAACTTGCGCCCATCAGCCAAAGTGATCTTGTATTGGGACATGTCGTCGTTGCCCTTGATCTCCGAAGCCAGATCGTTGCGGGCCTTGCCCTGGTCGTCAAAGCGTACCAGTCTGGAGTTGATGGCGTTTACGACCTGCCCGCCGCAGCTCTCCGCCGTACTGCTGGGAATGAGCGGCTGGGCGGGCTCACATCCGTGGACCGAGACCACGGCGTTGTTGCTGGCCTGGCTGCCGGACGACTGTTCGGCACCCTCGGTGTTGGTGCCGCTGCCACTGCCGCAGCCGCTGGCCAAAAGCGCCAAGGCACAGATGGTTGCGGATACGAGCGTAAGCTGTGATCCCTTTTTCATTGCTGCTGCTCCCCCCTTAGCCGACTCTCATTCTCGCGCATACACTTGGAAGGTTCTTGACCGACGTGTAGGCTGCGATACGCCACATTCTGATACCAGTATGTTTCACAGGACAGGTCTCGTCTCACTTGCCGAATCTCAGGCCCGGGGAAACGCCTGCCTGTACCGGGCCCGCAGCTGCTCGATGGAGACATGGGTGTAGCGCTGGGTGGTTCGCAGGGAGGAGTGGCCCAGCATCTCCTGAACCTCGCGCAGGTCGGCTCCCCCATCCAGCATATGCGTGGCGGCCGAGTGCCGCAGGGCGTGGGGGGCGATGTCGGGCACACCGGCCTGACCGGCCGCCTGGTGGACCACCTTGCGGACCTGGCGCTGGCCAACCCTGCCGCCCAGCTGACCCAGGAAGAGGGCCTGACCTGCCTTGCGGGCCGATTTGGCCCTTACGCCCGCCAGGACCGGCCGCCCCTCCCCCAGCCAGCGATCCAGGGCTCGTTCGGCGGGCAGGCCATAGGGCAGGACCCGCTCCTTGGAACCCTTGCCCAGGACCTTTACAGTACGGCTGCGCCTGTTCACGTCATCCAGGTCCAGCCCGCACAGCTCGGCCACACGCATGCCCGTGGCGTACAGCAGCTCCAGCATGGCCGCGTCCCGCACCTGCAGGGCCGCCTGAACTTTCTCGTCCTCCCGGTGCTCGACCGGATCCTGGTCGACAGTATCCATCAGGGTGCGGGCCTGGTCGTGAGTCAGGATCCGTGGAAGGTGCTCGGACTGCTTGGGACTGCTCAGGGCCAGGGTGGGGTCGGTCTCAATCCGGCCATGTCTGCTCAGCCAACCGAAGAAGGATCTCAGTGCGGCCGTCTTCCGGGCCATGGTCGAGCGGGCGTGAGTGGCTGCCTCGTGAGCCAGCCAGGACCTGATGGTGGCCAGGTCGATCTGCGCTGGGTCATCGATGCCATGCAGGTGCATCAGGTGCAGAAAGCCCGCCAGATCGGCCCGGTAGGAACGCACGGTGTTGGGACTCTTGCCTGCCACCCGGGAAAGATAGTCGGTGAAGTCCTGCAGATCCTGGTCCACTACGGGCGCTCCCTTCACTTGGCTGTACAATACAGTCTAGGCGCTTACACCCTCGTCGCAGCCGCAGGCGATACTGACCCAGGAGGTGGATGGCCATGCGTTTGCCAGCAACCATACCGGCCGGGGCACGGCTGGTGGTCAGGATTGCCCTGGGGTCGGACCCGCAAGACGGAAGGCCCAAGTTCCGCGACTACGTAGGGCATGTGGTCGACTGGGACGGGCATCGGCTGATCCTGGACAGGGATCCGGCGGCCAATGGGTCGCGTCCCGGGGAGCGCGTGACCCTTAAGGCGGCAGACATGGTGGCGCTGAAGCCGGTCCCGGAACGCCGCTCGCCCAGACCGGACCCTCCGAATTTCAGTCGATGACCGGCGGGTGCAGCACCCGGGCCCGGCTGGTGGTCAGGAAGGCCGAGACCTGCTCGCCGCGCAGGGCTGAATCCAGCAGCTCCTGCCGCCAGTTGCCCCCCTGCGGATCCAGTTCCAGATCAGTTGTGGGCATCTGCTCCCGGTCGCCCAGGGCAGCCTTGTAGCGTCGGAAGGGGTCCGCCTGGAGAAAGAAGCTCCGACGCTTTTCGTCGGCCTCCGGCCCCAGGTCCCGCAGAAGTGAAGCCATGCCCTGCAGATTCTCGACCAAGGCATCCAGAAGGTCGGCCACCTGGTCGGCGTTCTCCTCCACCATGGCCCGGGTCCTTTCCGGATCGGTCAGGGCCACACGGGTCATGTCCCGCCAGGACCCGGCCGCCAAAGCCGAGGCCACACGACGGTCGGGCGACCTCGTCAGCATATTGGCCAGGGCGGTGGCCACCACATGGGGCATGTGCGAAATCAGTGCCGCAGCCCGGTCGTGGGTGGCATCGTCCAGGGCGATCAGCCGGTTGCCCAGCCCCTGGGTGACCATATCGGCCACGGTCAGAAAACGGCTGTAATCCGTATGCTCATCGACACAGAGTGCCCAAAGGGCATCTTCCAAGAGGGCCGGGTCCGAGTCCTCATAGCCGGAGCCCTCGCTGCCGGCCATGGGATGGGCACCTACATAACGATCGGCCAGACCGGCCTGTTCGACCTGCCTGCGGACCGGACCCTTGACACTGCCCACGTCCGTCAGGGTGGTGCCACGGGTCAGCACCGGGGCCAGGGCCTGGAGCACGTCGGGCATGGCCCGCAAGGGGGTGGCCAGCACCAGCACGTCCGCTTTGCCCTTGGCCAGCTCCTCCAGGGTGTCCACGCAATGGATTCCCTGGCTGCGGGCCTGCTCATAGGGACGGTCGTTATGGTTCCAGGCGATCACGAACCGACCCCGAGCGGCCAGGCGGCGGGCCAACGATCCCCCGATCAGACCCAGTCCCGCAACGGCGATCTTGTGGGCCGAGGTCAGCACCGGTGAGGCGGCCATGCCCGCTATCGGGTGCATGTGCTCGGGCCCGGACAGGTCCATGTGTGGGAAGGGCGCGGATTCATCTACCATAACAACTCCTTGCTGATTGTCTCGGAATCGGGGTCCTCACCCCGGAAGGCCCCCGCCCTGGGCAGCATCCATTCACGGATGGGGGGCGCTGGATGCGGGGTGCGCGGATGGACCGCCAGGGTCTTGAGCCAGTCCCCCCTTTCCAGCAGGTCGGCCAGCACCTGATGCAGACCCTTCTGCCACGGTGCGGCGTCGATGCTGGCTACGAAGCTGTAGGTCCCGTCGTGCCCCTTGATGGGCCGGGACATGAAAGAGGTCATGTTAAGGCCCGCATCACGCAGACGGTCCAGCAGGTTGGCCAGCACGCCCGGCCCGGTATTCAGGGGGATAAAAGTGACGATGGACTCGAAATCCCCGCCCGGCGCCAGGCGGCGCGCCAGCCCGGCTGCCTGATCCCGGGGTGCCAGCACAAGAAAGTCGGTGCGGGCCCCCTGATAGTCCTGCACCTCGCGCCGGTAGGTCTCCAGCCCGTAGAGGCTCCCGCAGATGCGCGGCCCCAGAGCCACCTGATCGGGGCCCAGATCACGGCAGGCAGCGGCGTTGGAGTTGGTCGGCACTGGATTGAGGCCGGTCTCTTTGATGAAGCCCTTGCACTGGGCCAGTCCGTGGGGGTGGGCGCCGACCTGGCGCAGGGGGGCATGGTCGGACCGGACGAAGGCATCGAAGACGATGGGCAGACGGACCATGCCGAAGCCCGCTACCGATTGAGCGTCGATCAGGGCGTCCATGTTGGGCACCACATGGCCCTCCACGTTGTTCTCCCAGGCCAGCACCCCCCAGCCTCGGCCCTCCTCCACGGCCTCCACAATGGCAGCCGCATCCGTGCAGGGCTTAAGATCCGTCTGGCAACCCAGCCTTGTTGCCATGAGGTTGGCGGCCTCAAGGGCGGCCTGGTGGGTGAAGGTCCCCTCGGGACCCAGGAAGTGCAGGGGAATACGGTCGGGCGGAGTCGCCGGTGCTTCTGACGGAACCCGGCTCATGCCGATCGCCCCTGACGACGCAGGGGGCCGTCAGCAAACCAGGAGGCTGGCAGGCAGATGGCCAGGGTCTGTATCAGGACCAGCCCGCCCATCCAGAGGAAGACCGCATACTTGGCAAAGAATGTAGGGAAGTTGGCATAGGGCATGAGCACATCGCCGCCCGGCCCCCTCATGGAGAGCAGCCAGACCGTGACCGTCGAGGCCACCAGATGCAGGGCCAGACCCATGGTGCCGCTGTCGCAGCGGACCCACCAGGAGGCCAGTGCCACCAGCAGATAGGCCAGGACCATCCCCCAGGGCAGACCCTGGGCGGCCCCGGAGCGCTGGACCAGGGTTCCCAGCACGCCCACCGCCAGGCCGATGGGCAGACCCAGCAGGCAGCGGAAGGGACTCACCTTGCCGGACTCCCCCATCGAACGGGAGGCGGTCTGGTCCTTGGATTTGGAAATCTGAGACTTCATGGGTTCAAGACTAGTCCGACCCGGTCACCGTGGGGCGGCCGGGTCGGACCAAGGCTGATTGTGAGAGAAGGCTTACTTCTTGTTGGCCCTGCGCTGACGGGCGTTCCACTTGTACCAGGCATCCCTGTCCAGGATGATCTTGCGCACGCGGATGGACTCGGGGGTCACCTCCACGCACTCGTCATCGTTGGCGAAGTCCAGGGACTCCTCCAGACTCATGTCGATGGGCGGGGTCAGGGTCTCCAGCACGTCGGCGGTGGAGGAACGCATGTTGGTCATGTGCTTCTCCAGGGTGATGTTGATGTCCAGGTCGCCGGGCTTGTTGTTGATGCCCACGATCTGCCCCTCGTAGACGGGCGACTGGGGCTTGACGAAGAACTCGCCGCGGGCCTGGAGCTTCTGCATGGCGTAGGGGCTGGCCTTGCCCGAGCGGTCGGAGACCATGGATCCGTTCTGCCGTGTCTTGATGTCGCCCGCCCAGGGGGCATAGCCTGCGGAGATCGACGAGGAGATGCCGGTGCCGCGGGTTGCGGTCAGCAGGGCGGTGCGGAAGCCCAGGAGGCCACGGGAGGGCACGGTGAACTGCATCCTGACCCAGCCGGAGCCATGGTTGGTCATGGTCTCCATGCGGCCCTTTCGATCGGCCATGAGCTGGGTGACCGCGCCCATGTACTCCTCGGGCACGTCGATGGTATCGGACTCCATGGGCTCCTGAAGCTTGCCGTCCACGGTCTTGGTGACCACCTGGGGGCGGCCCACGGTCAGCTCGTAGCCCTCGCGGCGCATCTGCTCGGCCAGGATGGCCAGGGCCAGCTCGCCACGGCCCTGAACCTCCCAGGCGTCGGGCCGGTCGGTGGGCAGCACCTTGATGGAGACGTTGCCGATCAGCTCGCGGTCCAGGCGGTCCTTGAGCATGCGGGCGGTCAGCTTGTGGTCCTTGCCCTCGGTGCCGGCCAGGGGCGAATCGTTGGTGCCGAAGGTCATGGAGACGGCCGGGTCGTCCACGTGGATCAGAGGCAAGGGGCGTGGATCGTCCTGGTCGACGATGGTCTCGCCGATCATGATGTCCTCCACACCGGCCACAGCCACGATGTCGCCGGGGCCGGCTTCGTCCACCGGGGAACGCTGCAGGCCCTTGGTGCGCAGAATCTCGGTCAGCTTGAAGTTCTCGATGGATCCGTCCACGCGCGACAGGCCGTACTGGCGGCCCTTGATCAGGGTGCCGTTGTAGATGCGCACCAGGCCCAGACGGCCCAGGTAGTCGGAGGCGTCGATGTTGGTCACGTGGGCCTGCAGGGGAGCGCCCTCCTCGTACTCCGGGGCGGGGATGTTGTTCAGGATGGCCTCGAAGAGGGGCTCCAGATCGTCGTTGTCGGGCACAGCGCCGTCGGCGGGCTGATTGACGGAGGCCTTGCCGGCCTTGGCTGCACAGTAAATCACCGGCAGGTCCAGGAGGGAATCCAGGTCCAGGTCCACTCCCTCCTCGCTCACGTCCTGGGCCAGACCCAGGAGCAGATCGGTGGACTCGGAGACCACCTCGGAGATGCGGGCATCGGGCCGATCGGTCTTGTTGATGACCAGGATGACGGGCAGTTTGGCCTCCAGGGCCTTGCGCAGGACGAAGCGGGTCTGGGGCAGGGGCCCCTCGGAGGCGTCCACCAGCAGGACCACCCCGTCGACCATGGAGATGCCGCGTTCCACCTCGCCGCCGAAGTCGGCGTGGCCGGGGGTGTCCACCACGTTGATGGTAATGCCGTCGGGCTGGCCCAGTTTGGCTGCCAGGGGGCCGGTGTACTTGACGGCGGTGTTCTTGGCCAGGATGGTGATGCCCTTCTCCTTCTCCAGGTCGTTGGAGTCCATGACCCGGTCGGGCACCTCCTCCCGCTCGGAGAAGACGTGCGACTGCTGCAGCATGGCGTTGACCAGGGTGGTCTTGCCGTGGTCAACGTGTGCCACAATCGCCACATTTCGTATATCGCCGCGTACCGCCATCAAAACCTCATTCTCGTGAATGCTATCCATGCCCCCACCGGCCTGTCTGCCGGTTGGCGTGGTCCAGGAATTGGACAAACAGAGACAAGTGTAACCGCCTTGTGTGACAGGCGATCACCGCTCCTTGCCCTGGGGCGAATCATGATGCGAACCCTGGACCGGATCCGGGGACTGTAGCTGCCCGGACAGCTCCTGGCGGGCCTGGGCCAGGGCCGAATCCTCGTCGGGCAGGAAGGGGGCCAGGGAGGGCAGATCCTCCAAGGATTGCAGACCCATCCGCTCAAGGAAAAGGTCAGTGGTGACCAGCAGGGCGGCATGGGTCTGCTCATCCAGGCCCTCCTCACGAACCAGGCCGCGCACCAGCAGGGCCCGGATGACCCCGTCCGAGTTGACCCCGCGGATCTGACCCACCTGGGCACGGGTCATGGGCTGGCGGTAGGCCACGATGGCCAGGGCCTCCAGGGCCGCCTGGGAGAGACGTGCCGTCTGACCGTCCTTGACGAAGGCCGCCACAACGGGCTGGTAGGCGGCCCGGCTGGCCAGTTGCCAGCCCCGGGCGGTCCGACGCAGTTCGAATCCTCGGTCGCTGTAGGACTCGGCCAGCGATTCCAGGGCGGCATTGACCGGTGCCGGGTCCACGGCCAGCACCCGGGAGAAGTCCTCTGCGGTAAGCGGCCGGTCCGTGGCCACCAAAATGGCCTCCAGACAGGCGGCCAGCCCGCCGGGAAAGTCCTGCACATCGAAGTCCACATATTCGGGACGGGTGTCGGGAGCCGAGGATTGGCTCATGCGAAGTCCCCCTCACTGATCAAGGCCGTTTCCGGCTCCTGTGTCGGTCCAATCCAGCGCAGGTAAAGCGGCTGGTAGGGGCCATCCTGACGGTACTGGATCAGTTCCTGCCTGAAGAAGATCAGTACGGCCAGGAATCGGGCCACCACCTGCGCCCGGCCTTTGGAGGAAGCGACCAGATCGGCGAAGGCCACCGGCTGACCGGGCTGTTCCAGCAGGGCCTGGCGAACCTGGTCAGCCTCCTTGTTCAGGTCGACCAGGGGCACGTGCAACTGGTCCAGACGTACCTCTGAGGCCGGAGCGTTGACCAGGGCATTGGCGCAGAGCAGGGCCAGATCCTCCGGCTTCAGGGTCCAGACCAGATCAGGCAGCAGGTGGGTCAGCTGGGGCTCCAGATGGCCGGGATGCGCGTAGCGGCCCGAGTTGGCGGCCAACCTGGCTCGAAAGTCCTGCCCCGCCTGCTTGAAGGCCCGGTACTGCAACAGCCTGGCGAAGAGCAAATCACGCTCCCGAAGGGCGTCCATGGAGGCCTGGTCGCGCATGGACTCGTCCTCCACAGGCAGGAGGGCAGCGCTCTTGGCCTCCACCAGAACCGAGGCCACATCCAGGAAGGCACTGGCCTGATCCAGGCCCTGGCTGAAGTCCAGGGTGCGCACATAGTCCAGAAATTCCCCGGTGATGGAGGCCAGGGATACCTCCGTCAGCGAGAGCTTTCGGTTGGCCAGCATGCCCAGCAGCAGGTCGAAGGGTCCCTGGTAGACATCCAGATCGACGGCGAAGCCGTCCGCTGATCCGCTCACGCCACGATGCCGCGGGCGATCAGCTCCCGGGCGACCTCCCGATACTCCTTGGCGGTCTTGTGCTCGGGGGCGAACATGGTGATGGGCTCACCGGCCACCGTGGCGTCGGGCAGCTTGATGGACCGGCTGATGATTGAGTGCAGGACCTTGCCCTTGAAGGCCTCGTAGATGCGCTGAAGCACCTCGTCCGAATGCAGGGTCTTGGTGTACATGGTGACCAGCACCCCGTAGATCTGCAGGTCGGGGTTGATGCGGCTGCGGACCTTCTCTATGGATTGCATGAGCAGGGCCACGCCGCGCAGGGCGAAGAACTCGGCCGCCACAGGGATGATGACCCCGTCCGCGGCAGTCAGGGCGTTGACGGTCAGCAGACCGAGCGAGGGCTGGCAGTCGATGATGATGGCGTCATACTCCTGCCGCAGGGGCCGGATGGTTGCCGCCAGGGCCTGCTCCCGGCCGACCTCGGTGACCAGTTGGATCTCGGCGGCCGACAGATCGATGTTGGCCGGGATGATGTCCAGACCGTCAAAACGGGTGTGCCTGACCACCTCGTGAACATCCAGGGAGGTGTCGAACATGGCGGTGTAAATGGTGTTGTCCACGCTGTTGGCATTGATGCCCAGACCCACGGTGGCCGCACCCTGAGGGTCGAAGTCCACAATCAGCACCCGTCGCCCATACTGGCACATGGCCCCGGCGATGTTGATGGATGATGTGGTCTTGCCCACGCCGCCCTTCTGGTTGCACATGGCGAGGACACGGGCCGGGCCGTGCTGTTTCAAAGGCTCCGGGGCAGCGAACGTCTCATACTCGCGCCCTAACAAATCCGTAGGCATGCCTCTACCCTATCAAGTTTCCGACCGCATTCGCGGGTTGGCGGGTCAGCGAGCGCGGGGATGGGCCGTCTGGTAGGTCTCCATCAGGGCCTGGGGGCTGACGTGTGTGTAGATCTGTGTCGTGGTGACCGATGCATGGCCCAGCAGCTCCTGGACGGAACGCACATCGGCGCCTCCCTCCAGCAGATGAGTGGCGAAGGAGTGCCGCAGGGTGTGGGGGTGCAGGGGTCTGTTCAGTCCCGCCCGGCGTCCGGCATCCCTGACCACCTGCCAGACCGTCTGCCTGGTCAGCCGCTTGCCCCGCTTGTTGAGGAAGACGGCCCGCAGCTCTTTGCCCTTGGTGGCCCGATCGCAAAGGCTGGCCCGTCCCAGATTCAGATAGGCCTGCATGGCCTGGCAGGCGTAGGAGCCCATGGGTACCAGACGCTGCTTGTCGCCCTTGCCGGTCAGACGGACCACCCGCTCGTTAAGGTCCATGTCCTCCAGATCGGTCCCCACAGCCTCCGAGACCCGGCAGCCGGTGGCGTACATGAATTCCAGCAGGGCCTTGTCCCGCAGGACCACAGGATCCTTGGACCCGCCCATGGCGGCCACATCCAACAGCCGGGTCACCTGGTCCACGTCCAGCACATCGGGCAGGGCCGAGGTGCCCTTGGGAGCCTTGACGGTACGGGAGACATCCTGGTCGGTCACCCCCTGCTTGAGGGCGAAGCGGTGCCACTCATGGACGGCGGCCATCCTCCGTGAGCGACTGGCTGGACTCTCATCGGCCAGATGGGCCAGAAAACCCTCCACATCGGCGGTCTGGATCTGCTCCAGGCTGGTGATGCCTCGACCGGACAACCAATTGATGTACATACTCAGATCGGACTTGTAGGCCTTGACCGTTGCGGGGGCAAGACCCCGTTCCAGACCGGTGTAGGCCAGGAACTGATCCAACAATGTAATCAGCCCCTTCCGATGATCACCGTCCACTACCGCTTAACCTCCGGTTCTCTTCATCAGTGCTGGTTTTAGGCCATATTCTAACGCCCCGCTCCCCTGTTTCCATGCATCCAACGCGCTTGGGATCGAGGTGCGCTCAGGAGACCTCCCGGATCAGCCCTTGAATCCCCTCGTGCTCAAGAATCCGTCGGTAGGGGCCGGCCTCCCTGCTGATGATGCCGTCGATGGCGTGCATGCCCAGCAGCTCCACCGGCGCATTGTCATCGGTCAATACCCTCCCCTCTGCATCCCCGACCGTGCTCAGGCGGGAGCTGACCTGATCCATCATCCGGGACAGGTCCGGATCAGGGCTGACCCTGGTGGCCGCCTCCGCCAGCAGGCCGGAACCCGGGTAATCCCCCATCGCAGCCTTCCTGACACCTTTTGTTTGCGGAAAATCATCGGAAGCGGGGCGACGCGCAAAGAGCTCGCGGTTGGTGGTCTGTGGCACGTCGGCCGTCAAAATGGCATCGGATCCGAAGACCCTGGTGATGGTATTGGTCAGGGCTGCATTGATGGACCCCTGACCGTCGTCGATCATGTTCATATTGACCACCATGACCCCGCCCGGATTCAGGTGCTTCCTGACCAGACTGAAGAACTCGGTGGAGCTCATCTGGAAGGGGATGGTGATGTCCTGATAGGCATCGACCATGATCAGGTCGAAGCGCTGGCCACTGGCTGCCAGCCAGGCTCGGCCGTCGTAGGTGGAAACCGGAATATCGGCGGGCTGATCAAAATACTTGGTGGCCAGGTCGCTGATGGTCCGGTCGATCTCCACCCCCTGGATGGCCATCCGGGGATAGTACCGCCTCAGCTGCCGGGCGTAGGTCCCCGTCCCCATGCCCAGGATCAGGGCCGAGCGGGCCTGATCGGCCATGAGCGGCGCCGCCAGGGCCGTGTCGTAGTACATGCCGGTCATCCCGGGATGTTTCATGGTCACCGACTGAACGCCGAAGAGGACGTTGGTGGAAAGGATGGTTCTGTCCGCCAGGATTTTGACCTGCAGGTAGTTGTAGATGGACTCGCCCTCGTAGGCCAGGCCCTTCTCCCAGAAGGCGAACCCCGTCATCGGTGACAGGGCGGCCGAGACCACAAAGGCCACCGTGGCGATCAGGCAGGCCAGGCGGTGCGCATGGGAGGAAAGGAAGTAGACCAAGGCCACCAGGAGCAGTATCCCGGAGAAGATCAGGAAGGTGACGAAGGTCCCCACGGCCGGGATGGTCACAAAGGTGGGCAGGAAAGTGCCCAGGATGGACCCCACGGTGTTGCAGGCGCTGAGCCGACCGACCACCGAAGCGTTGTCGTCCAGGGAATCGGTGGCGCTCTTGACCAGGCCGGGGGTGATGGTCCCCAGGAGGAAGAGGGGCGGAACAAAGATGATCAGGCAGGAGATGAAGGCCGCCAGGACCAGGAAGTTGGTCGAGACGGCCACGATCAGCAGTCCCGAGATCAGGATGATCAGATACTTGCCGACCAGGGGAATCAGGGCGATCCAGACGGCCGCGGCCATGATGCACAGGTAGAGCCTGTCCGGGTCTGGATTCCTGTCGGCCCAGCGGCCGCCGACCACGGCACCCAGGGCCAGGGCGATCATGATGGTCCCGATGATGATGGTCCACACGATCTGGGAGGAAGAGAAGTAAGGAGCCAGCAGGCGGGAGGCCCCCAGCTCGGCGGCCATGACGGCCATACCCGAGAAGAACTCCGTCACATAGAGAAAAACCCGCGACCGCAAAATAGGGCGCGGCTGACTGAATCCGGCCCGCTTGGCAGTGCCGCTGCCCGGTGATGGACTGACCTGATCCGCCGATTCTGCCGAGACAGCCCATGCGTCTACGCTGTGATCATCGTTCATGGCGGCTCCCGGCATCGTTGTCGTCAATCAACTTACCGTCCCGCCGAGGAATGGTCAAATATGCAAAGAACCCCGCGAAAGGCGGGGTTCCTGCAATACAGTGTTCAGGTCAGTGGATCAGGCAGCGACCGGGGCGTTCACATCGGCAGGCAGGGCCTTCTTGGCCTCGGCCACGATGGCGTTGAAGGTGTCGATGTCGTTGACGACCAGATCGGCCAGGGCACGACGGTCCAGCTCGATCCCGGCCAGGCGCAGACCCTGGATGAAGCGGTTGTAGGTGATTCCCTGGGCGCGGCATCCGGCGTTGATGCGCTGGATCCACAGCTTGCGGAAGTCACCCTTGCGGGCCTTGCGGTCCCGGAAGTTGTATGTATATGAATGGAGCAGCTGCTCCTTGGCCTTGCGGTAGAGACGGGAGCGCTGGCCACGGTAGCCTGACGCCCGCTCCAGGACGACCCGACGCTTCTTATGCGCGTTGACTGCCCGCTTGACTCGTGCCATAGATATTCCTCAGCTTTCTAAAATCTCACTCGACGCGACAGCACCCGCTCAGCGGGCCAGCATCCTCTTCATGTTCTTGGACTGGGTCGGAGCGAGCACCTCGTCAGTGGACAGGTGACGACGCTTCTTGGCCGACTTGTGCTCCAGATTGTGGCGCATACCGGTCCCGGCGTGCATGAGCTTGCCCGAACCCGTGGTCCGGACGCGCTTGGATGCGGCGGAGTTACTTTTCATCTTCGGCATTGCTGCCCTCCTTGGATTTCATCTGCTTGGGAGAAGTATTGTTGTCGGCCTTGGCAGCCAGATGGGCCGCCTGGCGGGCCTTGCGCTCGGCACGGGCCTGGCCACCCCGCCGACGCTGCTCGGACTGGGTGTGGACCTTCTTGCCCTTGGGCGACAGGGTCATGATGATGTTGCGCCCCTCCTGCTTGGGGGCGAACTCGATGGAGCCCAGATCCGCGACGTCGTCAGCCAGCTTGCGCAGGAGCTCCACGCCACCGATGGGCCGGGACTGCTCGCGCCCACGCAGCATGATGGTGACCTTGACCTTGTCTCCGGCGGACAGGAAGCGGCGCACGTGCCCCTCCTTGACCTCGAAGTCGTGGTCGTCGATCTTCAATCTGAAGCGAATCTCCTTGATCTCCGACATGCTCTGGTTGCGGCGCGCCTCACGAGCCTTGATCTTCTCGTTGTATTTGAACTTGCCGTAATCAATGAGCTTGGCGACCGGAGGCTTGGCCTTGGGTGCAACCTCGACCAGGTCAAGGTTGGCCTCCTTGGCCAGGTTGAGGGCGACGGAGGTCGCAATGATTCCCACCTGCTCGCCGTTGGGCCCGATCAGGCGTACCTGAGACACTCGTATATCGTCGTTAATCCTTGGTTCGTCGCTAATGATGACTCCTTCTCAAATACCACAACATCCACTGCCCGGCGAAGAACCCATAGGTTTCGAACATGACCGTCGCAGCCGTATGGCAACGCAACAACCAATGCTTGCACCGTATATGATGACGGCCAACCGTCACCGGTGCAGGTCGAACCCGAAGCCATGGAAGGCTCCCAGGTGGGATCATCCGCTTTCTTGATTTCTCAAGCCGAGTAGCAGTATAGCACAGCCCTCAGGACCATGCCCCGTCAGGAGGTCGCGCCGTCCACCAGGTGCAGGTAGTCGCCGTAGCCCTCCTCCTCCATCCGATCCCGCGGTACGAACCGCAGGGCTGCGGAGTTCATGCAGTAGCGCTGCCCGCCACGGTCGGCTGGTCCGTCGTCGAAGACGTGTCCCAGATGGATGCCGGTCTGTGCCGTCCGCACCTCGATCCGGGGCCGACCCAGCAGCTTGTAGTCCTTGCGGTTGACCAGCAGTCGGGGATCGATGGGCTTGGTGAATGCGGGCCAGCCGCAGCCCGAGTCGTACTTGTCCGCCGAGGAGAAGAGCGGCTGCCCGCTGACCACGTCCACATAGATGCCCGGGCGGAACTCGCCGTCGTAGGCGTTGGTGAAGGGCCGTTCGGTGGCCGAATGCTGGGTGACCTCGTAGCTTTCGGGGTCCAAGGACCAGATGCGTTCGATGTAGCGCTGGCGGGAGGCGGCGTTGGCGATGGCCTCCAGCGGGATGTGGCAGTAACCGCCGGGGTTCTTGAGCAGGTAGTCCTGGTGGGACTCCTCCGCCGGATAGAAGTTGATCAGGGCCTCCACCTGCACAGCGGGATGACGGCCTGTCCTGCGCTCCAGCTCCTCCAGGGCGCGCCGGAAGACGGGCTCCTCCTGCTCGCGATGCTCGGGATCCCAGTAGAGGCCGCTGCGATACTGCCTGCCCCGGTCGTTGCCCTGCCGATCCACCGAGAAGGGGTCGATCACATCCAGCAGAAGCAGGGTCAGGGTCCGCAGACTGACCGTCTGGGGATCATAGGTCAGCCGCACGCTCTCCACGGCATCGGTGACACCGCTGCAGACCTGTTCATAGCTGGGGTTGGGCACTGTGGACTGGGCGTATCCCACCTGGGTGTCGATGATCCCGTCCACCTCCTGGAAGAACCGCTCAATGCCCCAGAAGCAACCCCCCGCCAGGACGACCGTGGCCGGGTTGTTGGTTGAAATCTTGTTCTTGTCCATGATTCCTCCTCACATGCCGGTGCCTATCGATAGGTTCAACAGGAGCCGGAGAGCAGCTATTCCACCTCCCTCGCCTCTTGACAGCCTTCTCACATTGTCGACCGGCTTGCCCATGCGGCGCAAGCGGCGATTATCATATGACCATCTCCAAAACGAGGCCAGGAGGCGGGTCATGCAGCGAGCGCAGGAAGAGGTGGACGAAGATGCGGGGTCCTCCGGGATCATCCTGGGCTCCCTGGCTGCGGCCTTCCCGAGGACCCTGCCCATCATGGCCGGATTCCTTGTGCTGGGGATCTCCTACGGCTTTCTGATGACCAGCCGCGGATTCCCGGTGATCTATCCGCTGGCCATGAGTGCCCTGATCTATGCCGGGTCCATGGAGTTCGTGACCGTGGACCTGCTCATGTCCACCTTCAATCCCTGGGGCGCGCTGATGCTGACCCTGATGGTCAATGCGCGGCACCTCTTCTACGGCCTGGCCATGCTGCCGGTCTTCCGAGGGACGGGCCGGAAGAAGCCCTACCTGATCTTCGGCATGTGCGATGAGACCTTCGCCCTGGAGTCCGCCGACCCCCACCCGGCCGGGACCGACAAGGGCTGGTATCTCTTCTTCGTCACCCTGCTCAACCAGATCTACTGGGTAGGCGGCGCCACCCTGGGCGCTGTGCTGGGCAACCTGGCGAACTTCGACACCAAGGGGTTGGATTTCGTGCTGACCGCCATGTTCCTGGTCCTCTTCCTGGAGCAGTGGCGGCAGGCCGAAGCCCGCGTGCCGGCCCTTATCGGTCTGCTGGCCTCCCTGGCCTGCCTGCTGGTCTTCGGACCCGACCGGTTCATCATCCCGTCCATGGTGGTCATCCTGGCCATCTTCATCCTCCTGGACTTCCACAACCAGAGGGAGGCCTCATGACCACTGCACAGCAACTGATCACCATAGGCATTGTGGTCCTGGGAACCATGGCCACCAGATTCCTGCCCTTCATAATCTGGCCGGAGGGGCGTCGACCGCCGGCACTGGTGACCCGGCTGGGACGTCTGCTGCCCGCCGCCGTCATGGGACTGCTGGTGGTCTATTCCTTGAGGCACACCAACCTGATGGGGGGCGACCATGGGCTCTACGAGGCCCTGGCCCTGCTGGTCACGGCCCTGGTTCACCTGCGTTGGCGGAACATGATGGTCAGCATCGCCTGCGGGACCCTGACCTACATGGCCCTGGTGCAGGGTTGGCTGGCCTTCCTGGTCGGTCTGGTTGGTCTGGGATGATGGGGGCGCGTCCGATGGGCGAGCGCAGAAAGAAGAATCCCATGCAGGATGACGGTCAGTCGGACCATACGAGCCAGGCGAGTCAGGCACCGCTCTGCCGGATCTGGGGCGCCGGACAATACTTTGGCGAAGAGGTGGCACGCGGAGGACAGGCCCTGGTCATCGCGGCGGACGGAGGACTGGAGCCAGCCCTGGAGCATGGTGACGAGCCCGACCTGGTCGTGGGCGACTTCGATTCCCTGCCCGTTGGTAGCCGAAGACTACGAACAGACATCCCCCGCCGGGTCCTGCCTGCCGAGAAGGACGATACGGACCTGCTGGCTGCAGTCAAAGTGGGCTGGCAGCGGGGCTGTCGACGATTCCTTATATATGGTGGCCTGGGCGGGCGCATGGACCACACGCTGGCCAACCTGAACCTGATCCATCTGATCGCCGCCAGCGGGGGCCGGGCCGAACTCTGGGGACAGGGAATGCTGGTCACGGCCCTTGGCCCTGGAAGCCTGGACTTCCCCGCCTGGGACTGCCCGCCCAGGTCCATGGTCTCGGTCCTGGCGGCTGGCGACCAGGCTCTGGGCGTGGTCGAACAGGGCCTCAAATACCAGACGGACGGCATGACCATGACCAACCAGCAGGTGACCGGTGTCAGCAACGAGTTTCTGCCCGGCAGGCCTGCACACATAGCCTTGGAGCAGGGAACCGTGTTCGTCACCTACCCCACCTCGGCGCCCCAGCCGGTCTGGAGCACCAGCCTGGAGCCCAAGGCGGACCTGGGCTCCCTGGAGACCCATCCCTCCCGGCGGCTGGCCTGAGCCTCCTCTTGACTTGAAACTCCACTTGGAAAGGAAAAACCATGACAGCATCATCTACCACCCAGTCAGCGACCCCGACAGTCCGGCACCCGCTCTTCATCTGCTATAGCCGCTGCTCCACCTGCGCCAAGGCCCGCACCTGGCTGCGTGACCACAATGTGGACTTCATCGAGAGAGACATCAAAGAGGACCGACCCACCCAGGAGGAACTGACCGAATGGCTGGACATGAGCGGCCTGCCCGTGCGGCGATTCTTCAACACCTCGGGTCAGGCCTATCGCAGCCAGGGCTTAAGCAAACGCCTGCCGCAGATGGACACGGAGCAGGCTCTGCAGCTGCTGTCCACCGACGGCATGCTGGTCAAGCGCCCCATCCTGCTGGATGGTCGGCGTGTCCTGGTCGGATTCCGTCAGCAGCAGTGGGAGGATTGGCTGGCTGATACGAACGAAAATACTCACAATTCTTGATCGTTTTGTTGCGCAAACAAACAACAAAACCTACCAATTTTTTTGTTCGTTTTTTCCTTGGCAGAACCCGCGTAGTCGCTTGCTATAAGTACACAGGGTTCTATAAACTATGAGATGTTATCAGTAATCGGCCATATACGGTCCGGTATTTTTTGTGCTGTATACGGCCAATCTCCAAGGGAGAATTGAATGACAGTAAAGATTGGCATCAACGGATTCGGACGTATCGGTCGTCTGGCCTTCCGGCGCATCTTTGAGCTCCAGGCCCGTGGCGGCGACGCCTCCAACATCGAGGTTGCCGCCATCAACGATCTGACCACCCCGGCCATTCTGGCCTATCTGCTCAAGTACGACAGCACCCAGGGCACCTTCCGTCACGACGACGGCACCCCTGTCTCGGTCACCTCCACCGACACCGCCATCGTGGTGGACGGCAAGGAGTACCCGGTCTATGCTGAGAAGGACGCCAACAACATCCCCTGGGTCAAGAACGACGGCGTGGACTATGTGCTGGAGTGCACCGGCTTCTACACCTCGGCCGAGAAGTCCCAGGCCCACCTGAACGCCGGAGCCAAGAAGGTTCTGATCTCCGCCCCCGCCAAGGACGACACCACGCCCACCGTGGTCTACGGCGTCAACGAGGAGACCCTGAAGTCCTCCGACAAGATCATCTCCGCCGGATCCTGCACCACCGGCTCCCTGGCCGCCATGGTCAAGATGCTGGATGACAACTTCGGCATCCGCATCGGCTACATGACCACCATCCACGCCTACACCGGCTCCCAGATGCTGCTGGACGGCCCCAAGGGCAACAAGCCGCGCAACACCCGCGCCGCCGCCATCAACACCATCGAGCACTCCACCGGTGCCGCCAAGGCCATCGGCAAGGTCGTTCCCTCCGTCGACGGCAAGCTTCAGGGCCATGCACAGCGCGTGGCCGTTCCCTCCGGCTCCGTCACCGAGCTGACCTGCGTCCTGGACAAGAAGGTCACCGTCGACGAGATCAACGACGCCGCCAAGAAGGCCTTCGAGGGCAAGGACTACTACGGCTACAACGACGAGGGCATCGTCTCCTCCGACGTGATCGGCGACACCCACGGCGGCATCTTCGATCCCACCCAGACCGATGTCAACACCCACGGTGACGACCAGCTGGTCCGCACCGTTGCCTTCTACGACAACGAGTATGGCTTCACCAGCAACATGATCCGCACCCTGCTCTACTTCGCCAAGCTAGGCGACTGAGCATCCGGCCGGCACCTCCGGCCATAACGATTTCGGGGTCCGTTCCCTACGGGGGGCGGGCCCCTTGTTGATAATCAGCGCCTCCGGGTGAGCGCCCGCATGGCCAGGTCGCAGACCAGGCCGACGACCATCCCCGCCAGAAAGCCAAAGGCCATGACGGCCAGAGGATTGTTTTCCAGCCATGAGGCGGCCAGATACCCCAGGGTCCACATATAAATCGACCAAAGCAGGCCGGCCAGGGCAGCCAGGGGCAGATAACGGTTCAGCGGATACCGCGCCGCGCCGGCCGTCAGATTGACCACGGTCCGGCCCGAGGGCACGAAGCGCGAGGCCAGTGTGAAGAAGCCACCCCCCTGCAGCAGGGCCCGGTGGGCCCACGAGGTCACAGCCTTGCCTGCGGCACCTCGGAAGACGGCCAGACGATTCAGCGGGACCAGCCGTCCCAGTCCATAGGTGCAGGCATCGCCGCCTGCGAAGGCCAGGGCGCATACCAGAAAGACCAGGACGGGAAGGGGTCTTCCCGTAGCCCGGAAGGCCGAAGCCGTGGCCAGGACCATCAGCTCCGTGGGTATGGGGATGATCAGGGCATCCAGAAAGGCGGCCAGGAACAGCACGGCCAGCCCCCAGCCGCCCGTCACCGCATCGAGCAGCCAGGCATTGACAGCGGTCATGGACCACCCTTTCCGCGCGATCGCGCCAAAGACACCCCTCAGCCTCCCTAAACGGTCAGTACCTTAGCATGGAGTCATGAGCAAGAAGAAGCGTGCGGATTCGGATGCCGCGACTCCGGCCATGGCCCAGCTGGAGCGTCTGGGGGTTCCTTTCACCATCCACGAGTATCATCACAACGCGGACCATATGGATCAGGGGTACGGTATCGAGGCAGCCAAAAAGCTGGGCCTGGACCCGCGCACGGTCTACAAGACCCTGATGGCCGACACGGGCAAGGAGCGGGTCATCGGCATTGTGCCGGTGACCGGCCACCTGAACCTCAAACACCTGGCGGCGGCCGTGGGCGCCAAGAAGGCCCGCATGGCCGACAAGGCCCAGGCCGAGCGTGAGAGCGGGTACGTCCTGGGCGGCATATCGCCCTTCGGCCAACGCACCGCACATATCACCGTGCTGGACCAGGGCGCCCTGGAATTCGACACCATCATGGTCTCCGGCGGCAAGCGCGGCATCAGCCTGGGCCTGGACCCTCGGGATCTGATCCGCGTTCTCAAGGCCAAGACCGCCCCTCTGGCCACCGACTGAGAGATTTTAGCGTTGGGGTCTAGCCCTGCGGCTGTGGAACCTTCCTGGATGCCCGTGCGGGGCGCAGTGCGGCAGGCAGGACGAAGTGCATGTGCTCGTCGACCGCCCGGGCCCGGGTCACCTGGGTGAACCCTCGGGCGGCCAGGGTCTCCAGCACCCCCTGAACCAGGTTTTCAGGAACCGAGGCACCCGAGGTGAGCCCTACCGAGTCCATGCCCTGCAGCCAGGTCGGGTCCAGCTCACCGGCATCGTCGACCCGATGGGCCCTCTGCTCGCCCTGACCGGGAAACCGGATATCCAGGGCCTGACGGGCCACCTCGACCAGGCGCACCGAGTTGGAGGAGTTGGCCGACCCCACCACAATCATGCAGTCCGCCTGGCCGGCCACCAGCTTGACCGCCTGCTGCCTGTTCTGGGTGGCGTAGCAGATGTCCGAGCCCGGTGGCTCCTGAATCCAGGGGAAGCGTCGGCGCAGGGCCGCGGCCAGGTCGGCGGTCTCATCAAGGCTCAGAGTGGTCTGGGTCAGCATGACCAGCGGGGTGTCGGGCCCGAAGTCCAGGGCCTCGATATCGGCCTCGTGCTCCACCAGGTGAACCCGGTCCGGTGCCTCCCCCATGACTCCCACAGCCTCGTCGTGCCCACGGTGGCCTATGTAGATAATCGAGTAGCCGTCGCGAACGAAGCGCTGGACCTCCCGGTGGACCTTGCTGACCAGTGGGCATGAGGCATCGACCACGCGCATCCCCCGCCGCTGGGCCTCCTTGACGACCGAGGGGGCGATTCCATGGGCCGAGAAGACCACGGGCACCCCGGCACGGACGGCCTGGTCAGGAATCTGCTCCAGTTCGTCCACAAAGACGGCCCCCCGCCGGGACAGGTCCTCGACCACATGCCGGTTGTGGACTATCTGCCGGCGCACATAGACCGGTGGCAGACCCTGATCCTGGTGGGGGTTGTCCGCATCCAGGATGGTCTGCACGGTCTGGATGGCTCGGTCCACCCCCGCGCAGAACCCGCGTGGATCAGCCAGGATGACCCGCCCATGCCCCTGCGGGGTCGGCTGTTCGCACACGGTGGTCCGAAATCCTGCCACTGCCGCTCCTTATCGATGTCAATCCGGACAATCCCGGACGATGCAAGTCCATGGTAGAAAGCCGGAGTGGCCCCCGGTAGTCCATCCGCCACTCTTTCACCAAGAAGCCAAGACCGTCCAGGCGCTAGGATGGTGACGTACCAAGCATCAACGGCACTATGGAAGTGGGAGCATGCATACGAACGAGATGATGGGCGGGGCCGTGCCCCGGACAGGACAGCAGTACAGCATCCGTCACGGGGATTACGAGGCGGTGGTGACCGAGCTGGGAGCCATCCTGCGCGTCCTGAAATACCGGGGAAAGGACCTGCTGGCCTCATTCAACCCGGATGGAACCGTACCCTGCAGCAACGGGAACGTGCTGGTCCCCTTCCCCAACCGGATCGAGGACGGCACCTACGACTTCCAGGGCCACACCTACACCCTGCCCATCGACGAGCACGACCGGAACACCGCCATCCACGGCTACGGATACCGGGCCTACTGGGGGCTGCAGGCCCTGACCGAGGACTCCGTCAGCCTCTCCTGGCGGGTACCGGACATGGGCGGATACCCCTTCGACGTGGTGGTCACCGTCACCTACACCCTGGACGACCAGGGGCTGACCATGACCACACGGGCCCTGAACCTGGGCGACGAGGCCGCACCGTGGGCCTTCGGCATCCACCCCTGGCTGGCCAATGGCAAGCAGGGCGTCGGTGACCAGATCCAGAAGGACAACGCCCCCTGCACCCTGTCCATCCCCTGCCGCACCCACGTGGTGGTCGATCCGGACAGGCTGCTGCCCACCGGCACCGAACCCGTCCAGGGACGGACCGATCTGCGCCAGGGCCCTGTGCTGGGCGAGGATGCGAAATTCGACGATGCCTGGACCGATGTGGAGCGGGACGATGACGGCACCTGCTCGGCCTGGTTCACCCGGCCGGACGGCATCCGCATTCAGCTCTGGGGCGATGAGACCATCACCTCCTGGCAGGTCTGCACCGGGACCGGCTTCGACGCAGGCATGCGTCCGGCCGGCGTTGCCGTGGAACCCATGACCGCCTATGCCAACGCCTTCAGAACTGGTCGGAACCTGGTCATTCTGCAGCCTGCCGCCGTCTACACCACCCAGGTGGGATACCGGGCGCAAGAGGTCTGAGCAGCCTGGCTGGTCGACAAAGGTCAGCCCGGTGTGCGATAATCGGCAAGGCTTATAGGTTCATCAGTAGCAAAGGAGTCCAATCATGGGCATGCGCGGACGCAAGCGCAGGGATCGCCGCAAGAAGGCCGCCAATCACGGCAAGAGGCCGAACACCTGATCGTCTGCCCCGGCACCAACGGTGCCGGGGTTTTGCATATATACATAAAAACCATGGCTGCATAGGCATGACCATGGTTCCTGCAACTACCGAGACAGCCGGACAGACCCGCTCTTCTGCCAAGAAGCCGACCGGGCCTGCTTGGCTGTATCTACTTGTCCGTGGCGCGATCCGGTGTCCCCTGCTCCAGTTCATCCATCTGATCGAACATGTGCCTGAGCCGATCCAGCAGACAGTCCGGCGCGCATTCGGGACGCAGATACCGGCGCAGCTCCTCGATGACCATGCGCTCCCGCTCGTCGCAACAGGATTCCGGGTCGAAGCAGTCACTGGGGTCCACGCAGGAGGCATCCTGGTAGATGCGCAGGCTGGTATGGGACACCCTGACGGAGCCACCGTCATCGTAGGCGTAGTGACTCATCTCCACGCGTCCGTCCATGCTCCTGCCCGCTTCCTGATACCCGATCTTCGGGGGCCCTCAGTGCCCCTTGCTGCTGATCTCTTTTTTTATACTAGGCCTGGCAGCACCGGCACCATGTTGTTCCGCTGAGGGCTTGCCTGCAGCACCGCGCCCCTGCTGGTAGCCGCGCTCCTGGGCATACCGCTCCAGCTCCTGGCGCAGCTGCGAGCGCGCACGGTTCAGCCGGCTCATGACCGTGCCGATCTTGATACCCTCCTCATCGGCCACCTGCTGATAGCTCTTGCCGTCAATGGCAGCGTCGATGAAGACCCGTCGGCGTTCCGGACTGAGCCGGTTCAGGGCTGCCATGATCTCCTCGGGGGCGAAGGTCTCCATGTATTCCTGCTCGGCGGATTTGAGCCCCTCGGACCCATGTTCCGAGGCCGAATAGATGTCCCAGTCGTTGTACTCGCCGGTCGAGTCGTTGGCCCTCTGCGGGCGCCGCTTGGCCTTGTGGTACTGGTTGAAGTAGGCATTGCGCTCGATGGTGGTCATCCAGGCCTCGAAGTTGCTGCCGGGCTGGAAACGGTCGAAGGCCTTGAATCCGCGTTCGAAAGTGTCCTGGACCAGATCCTGGGCGTCGTCGGGGTTGTTGGTCAGGCGCATGGCCTGTCGGTAAAGCACGTCCACCGCAGGCATGGCCAGGGCCTCGAATTGACGTTTTCTGCTTTCGAGTTCGCTGGTATCTGCCACACCCCCATTGTGCCATCCCCCCTCGCCCGTTGCGGTTCCGACCCGGTCGCGGGCAGGTCGCTCCTCGGTTACCATAATGGCAGAGGAGAAATCGCTTATGGAAAACACCGAGCACACAAGCATGGAGCAGGCGCTTGCGTCCGCCCCGCAGCAGGAGGGGTCGACACGCCTGGGGGACTCCTGGCTTCTGGGGTTCGACACCGAGACCACGGGCACCAGACCGGGCAAGGACGGCATTGTTTCGGCCAGCCTGGTTCTGCGCGACCCGGCCAAGGGCTACTCAGGGGATGCGGTAGCCACCTGGATAATCAATCCGCACCGGCATATCAGCAAGGGGGCCAGTCGGGTCAACGGGTTCACCGATCAGCAGCTGGCCGCCGAAGGCATGGAGCCTGAGCAGGCCACAGCACAGATGGCCGGATTCATCGCCCGCGCCCAGGACAAGCGCATTCCCCTGCTGGCCTACAACGCCCCCTTCGACGTGCAGATGCTGGACGGGGACATCGCCCGCTGGTGCGCGGGTTCGGTCAAGCCCCTGAGCGAGGGCGATCTGCTGGTGGTGGACCCTCTGGTCCTGGACAGGGAGATCTCCCATCGGTCCGGCCGCCGCAACTTGGGAATGACCAGCGAGTACTACGGCGTCATCCCCCACGGCAACTTCCACAATGCCACGGCGGATACTGTGGCGGCCGTGGACCTGATCAAGCCCATGACCACCCTGTTCCCCCAGGTGGCCCGAATCACCATGGACTCCCTTATGGACTGGCAGCGGCAGGCACAGGCCAAGTGGCGGGAACAGTTCAACCAGCACCTGATCTCCCAGGGCCGCCGCCCGGTCACCGACTCCTGGCTCTGACCTTTCATCACCGGACCCGGTCACTTCCTGTATGGGACCCGAGGCATATGTATATTTTCGGTCAAGGGGTGGCAGGACTCCTCTGTGCCTGCCTGGCCGGGACTATAGACTTGGACCTGGCCTTGACCGGATTGCAGTCGGGCTGAAAGAATCCCATCAGACGAGGAGGAAGACGGCATGGCGCTGACGATGGCTTCGGCCCTGGAGCTGCTGCGCAAACACGATCAGCTGCGCGAGGTGATTCAGGGTGATCGATGGACCTTGGATCAGCCCGCGGATCACCATTTGCTCAAGCCCTTCACCGACGTCACCTACGACACCCGCCAGGCGGGACCCGGCAGCCTGCTCTTCTGCAAGGGGCATTTCCTGCCCGAGTACATGGATGCCTGTGGTCCCGAAGGTCCGGCGGCCTACGTGGCCCAGCAGGACCTGTCCGCTCACACCAGCGCCCCGGGAATCATCGTCAATGACGTGCGCAAGTCCATGAGCCTGCTCTCGGCCGCCTTCTACGGCTATCCGCAGAACCAGCTGACCCTGGTGGGGATCACCGGCACCAAGGGCAAGACCACCACCGCCTACTATCTGCACGCCATGCTGGGCGAACTCTCCGGAGGTCGCGCGGCCCTCTTCTCCTCTGTGGACAACTGCCTGGACGGCCGCCATTACGTGGAATCCCAGCTGACCACGCCCGAGTCGCTGGACCTCTTCCGCATGATGCGCCAGGCGGTGGATGCCGGCATGCGCTACCTGGTCATGGAGGTCTCCTCCCAGGCCTACAAGGTGGATCGCGTCTACGGACTGACCTTCGACCTGGGGGCTTTCCTGAACATCTCACCCGACCACGTCAGCCCCATGGAGCACCCCACCTTCGAGGACTACCTCTACTGCAAGCGCCGCATAGCCTACAACAGCAGGCAGCTGGTCATGGGAGCCGACATCCGGAGGGCCGACCTGATCCGCCAGGATGCGAGCGCCGCCGGCATTCCAGTGACCACCTTCGGTTTCGGTACCCAAGAGGCCGATTTCGTGGCACGTAAGGCCCCGGGCAAGGGCAACGACTATCTGATCGGCCCTGCCAGTGGTCCCATGACCCCGGTCAGCCTGTCCATAGCCGGTGATTTCAACGCCTTGAACGCCATAGCCGCCTTTGCCATGCTGAACAGGCTGGGGCTAGAACCCGATGCCGATGCGCTCCACGCCATGGAGAAGATCCGCATCGCCGGCAGGATGGAATGCTTCCAGGCCGACAACCGGATTGCCTATGTCGATTACGCCCATAATTACGCCTCCATGAAGGCCCTGCTGGACTTTGTGGATGAGCGCTACGGCGAGCGCAAACCTGAGATCACCCTGGTCTGCGGAGCAACCGGCGGCAGGGGAATCGACCGCCGAAAGGGCATCGTCCAGGCATCCCAGGACCGTGTCGATCGGCTCATTCTGACCGCTGACGACGAAAACGAGGAAAGCTCGGAACATGTGGACCAGGAGATGCTGAGTTTCGTCACCAACGCCAACCTGGAGACCAGCATCGTACTGGACAGGACTAAGGCCATCGAACAGGGCCTTGGCCAACCGGGCCAACCCGGAGATCGTCTGCGGATCATTCTGGTCACGGGCAAGGGCGAGGAACGTTGGTTCAAGAACAAAGGCCGCCACGTGCCCTACGAGGGCGACGACCACGTGGTGGCCCGTCTGCTGGGCACGAAAAGCTACGACCTGGGAGCCACCGGCGCAGCCAAGGTCTGACGATCCCGGCAGGTTCTAAGATGGAAAGCCGAATGCCCCACGGCAGGGTGGGGCGCACGAGCACATGGTAGGTGGTTTCAAAAACATGAAAGAATTCCAACCGGTCATACTGGGTACCGACATCAACACCTACGGGATGGCGCGAGCCTTCCACGAGGTCTACGGCCTGGTCTCCACCGCATTCGGCCACTACCAGCTCTCCCCCACCAAGTACAGCAGGATCCTGGACCTGCATCTGGTCCACGACTTCACCAATCCCGAGGTCTTCGTGTCCACCCTGAACGAGTGGGCCGACGCTTATCATCGGGACCACCCAGGGGCCACCCTGCTCCTGCTGCCCTGCGGGGACACCTACGCCAACCTGCTGGACGAATTCGGCGAGCCCCTGCGCGAGCGGTTCGTCTTCAACGCCATCGACAAGGAACTGAACCGGTCCCTCTCCCTGAAATCCTCATTCTATGAGCTCTGCGACCGCTATGACCTGCCCCACCCGAAGACTATTTCGGTGGATGCAGATGACGTCAAAGCCGGCCGCCACCGCAACCTGCCCTTCGACTACCCGGTGGCCATGAAACCCGCGGACAGCGACGAGTGGCTGGGCATCGACTTTCCCGGCAGGAAGAAGGCCTTCATCTTCAGCAACCCGGATGAGCTGGACACCATGATCCGCAGGTCCTACCAGGCCGGGTACACCTCTCAGATGGTCATCCAGGACTTCGTGCCCGGGGGCGATGACAATATGAGGGTGCTCAATGCCTATGTGGACCGTCACCACCGGGTGCGCATGATGTTCCTGGGCCATCCCCTGCTGGAGGATCCCGCGCCCGAGGCCGTGGGCAACTACGCGGCAATCATCCCCGACTACAACCAGGACATCTTCGACCGGATCAAGGCCTTCCTCGAGGACATCAAATACAGCGGTATGGCCAACTTCGACATGAAATACGACCCGCGCGACGGGGTCTACAAGCTCTTCGAGATCAATCTGCGTCAGGGCCGCAGCAGCTACGTGGTCACCCTGAACGGTTTCAACCTGGCCCGCTACTTCGTGGACGACCTGGTCCTGGACACCCCCTTCAACGGACGCACCGTCTTCGGCCGGGGGCACCGCCTCTGGATGGAGATCCCCAAGGACATCTTCCGCAAATACTGCGCCGAATCCGAAGACAAGCGACAGGCCATGGCCATGATTCGCCGCGGGGACTGGGGCACCACCCTGGAGTACAGCAAGGACCGCAATTTCAGGCGCTGGCTGCTGATTCGACACATGTTTGCGATCTATCGGCGTCGTTACCGGCGCTACTTCCGTGACAAAAGGACACTGGCATGAGGAACTTCTTCGTCGTCCTGGGCGGCATGGGCACGCTGGCCACCGAGAGTTTCGTACGGGTGCTGGACCGGTTGACCGGGGCGCACCGGGACCAGGACTTTCTGGACTACGTGGTCTTCAACCACGCCACCGTGCCCGACCGCACCGACTTCATCCTGGGCCGCAGCAAGGATGACCCCTTCCCCTATCTGGCCGAGGACGTGCGCCAGGCCACAGCCATAGGGGCCTCCTTCATGGTCATGGCCTGCAACACCGCCCATCAGATTCTGCCCAGGCTCCAGGCCCTGACCCCGGTGCCCATTTTGAGCATGCCCCAGGCCACCATCGACTGGGCCGATCGGCACTATCCCGCGAAATCCCATCCGCGCATGGGGTACATGGGCACCGAGGGATCCCGCCATGCCGCCATCTACCAGGGCCCGGCCGACAGCGCCGGCTACCGGCTGGTGGACCCGGACCAGGCCCTGCAGGACCGGGTGAGCGCGCTGATCTACGACGACGTCAAGGAAGGGCGACTGGACCGGGACCGCTACCTGGGCGTCCTCAATGCCTTCCTGAACGACTACCACTGCGATTCGGTCCTGCTGGGCTGCACCGAGCTCTCGGTGCTCAACGAGGCCTACCCCATGCCGCAGCTGCCCATCGTGGACTCCCAGGCGGTCCTGGCACAGGTCACCCTTGATCGGGCTCGGGCTCTTCGCAACCGGAACGATCCGGATCCTTCAACCGCTGGGAGATGACGGCCGTCACCCCGTCCCCCCGCATGGTGACCCCGTATAGGGCGTCGGCGATGCCCATGGTCCGCTGCTGGTGGGTGATGATGATCAGCTGGGCATGCTCCCGCAGCTGTTCGAAGGCCTTGAGCAGCCTGGTCAGGTTGACGTCGTCCAGGGCGGCCTCGACCTCGTCCATGACGTAGAAGGGGCTGGGCCGGGCCGTGAAGATGGCCAGGAGCAGGGCCAGGGCCGTCAGCGACCGCTCCCCGCCCGAGAGCAGGGAGAGCCTGCGGACCTTCTTGCCGGCCGGGCTGGCCTCGACCAGAACGCCGGTGGTCAGCAGGTCGTCCGGGTCCTCCAGCCGCAGCCGCCCGCGCCCGCCGGGGAAGAGGGTGGCGAAGATGCGCTCGAAGGCCTGGGCGGTGTCGTCGAAGGCCTCCTTGAAGACCGTGACCATGGTCGAATCCAGATCCTTGACCAGGGCCATCAGATCGTCCCGGGAGCCTATCACGTCCTGACGCTGCTCGTGCAGGTAGCGGTTGCGGGACTCAAGGGCCTCGTATTCCTCGGTGGCCAGCGGGTTGACCTTGCCCAGGGCGGCCAGGTCCCGCTTGGCCTTGGCCAGCCGCTTCTCCTGCTCACCACGCTGGTAGGGCACCGTTTTGAAGGCTGGCGTATCCCCGTCTTCCTCCGTCCCCTCCTGGTCCAGGGGCACCGGATTGCCCTCGTCGTCCAGGACGGGCACCGGACGATCGGGACCGTATTCGCGGATCAACTCCCCCGGTTCCATGCCCAGGTCATCCTGGATGCGCTGACGCAGACGGCCGTCCTCACCGGCCAGGCGCTCCCGCTCCAGATCCAGACCGTGCTCATCCTGGCGCAGACCGGCCACCTTGGGTTCCAGAGCATCCCTGCTGGCCCTCAGATCGGTCAGCTCCTTGCCATGGGCCGAAGCCTTGGCCCTGAGCTGATCCCGGCGGCGGGCCGCATGATCCATCCTCCCCTTGATCAGCTGGGTCAGCAGGTCGGCCCTGAGCGCGATAAGCCCCAGGGAGGCCATGCCTGCCTTGCGACGACGGTTCTCCTCGCCTATCCGCTGACGATGGCGTTCGGCCTGGTCGGCCTGATCCCGCAGCAGATCAATCTGCCGCAGCAGGGAGGCATGCCGCCGGTCGCTCTCGGTCCAGGTCAGCTTGGCCTCCATCTCGGCGGTGCGGGCCTGGTCCAGGGCCGTCTCCAATTCATGCTGCCGGTCTTCCATGCCCTCCGGGTCATCATGGTCGGACCCCCCGTCCTCCTGGGCGCGGGCCAGGCCTGACTTGAGATCCTCCAGTTTGAGTTCGTGGGTGCGCACCTGGTCGCGCACCTGGGCCAGCCGGTCATCCAGATCCTTGACCCCGGCCTGTGCCCGATCCGATTCCTTGCTGGCAGCGGCCAACTCCCGGGCGGCCTGCTCGGCCTTGACCCGGGCCTCGGTGCACTGGTTGCGCGCCTCCTGCAGCTGCTGCTCAGCCTGCTCAAGGGCGGCACGGGCCGCATCCATCTGCGGCTGCAATGCCTTGGATTCCTCCTGGAGGGTCTCCACCTGTGCCAGGGCCTTATCCCTGCGTGCGGTCAGCGCCAGATCACTGGTGGCCGGGGCGGAACCGCCCACAGCACCCACCCGGTCGTAGAGGTCGCCCAAGCGGGTCAACGCCTGCTGCCAACCATCCTTCAGGGCACGTCGGGCCTGATCAGCGTCATCGACGGCAGCTGTGGAGGCCAGCAGACTGCGGACAGCTTCCAGCACCCCCTGGGCACGGTCGGGGTCGGCAGGATGCTCGCGCAGGACCACCAGGTCGGCGGCCGACCGCCAGGGGCCATCACCGGGCTTTACGCCTGCCCCCTTGAGCGGGCCTGATGCCGAGATCAGCGCGGCGCGTCCCAAACGGTCCCGGCGGGCCCGCTCCAGGGTCCGGTCGACCGTCTGGCCATCCCTGGCCACCAGGGCCGAGGCATAGTTGTTCAGGGCCTGGGCCAGGGGCTCCTCCCAGCCCCCCTCCACGCGGACGAAGTCGGTCAGCTGACCGAGCAGGGCCGGATCCCCGGCCTGGGACAGGGCCTCGCCGGCGCCGCGATGGTCCAGCGTGTCCGCCAGGGCATCAGCCTTGGCCTGGGCCGAGATGGCATCGGACTGAATCCGACGTTCCCGCTCCTGCAAGTCGTTGAGCCTGCTGCGGGCCTGGTCCCTGACCCGGCCTGCCTGGTCCAGGGCCTGTCTGCCGTCCTGGTCAGGGCTCTCCTCCTGGCTGTCCAGGTTCCGCACCCGGTTTCTGGCACGCTCCAGACCCTCCTTGACCTGATCCTGCTGTCGGATCAGGTCACGCTCGCGCTGCCTGGAAAGCTCCAGAGCCGATTCCTCCTTGGCCACCAGCTGCGCCAGGTCGCCCAACCGAGCCTGCCGCTTTCTGGCCGCCTGCCGCAGCTCGGTCATGGTCTGCCGGTGAGCGGCCAGCCGCCGCTCCAGATCCGCACGGGCTTGAACACAGCCATCCAGGGCGATCCGGTCGGCTCCGACCTGACCCTCCTCCTGGTCGGCCTGCCCCCTGAGTTCGTCGGCCCGCCGCCTGAGCACCCCGGGATCCTGTCCCTGGTCGGCCACCATGCCGGCCTCCAGCGAACGGCTGCGCTCCCTGGCCAAGGATGCCAGGGACCCGGCCCGCTCACCCAGCTTGGTCAGGTCGTTCCACTGCTGGTTGACCGCATCCAGGGCCGGACTGGACTTTCGGTCCAGCCCCTCCAGCTGTTCGATGCGTAGCTTGACCCTGGTCAGGTCCTCCTGCCCCCTGGCCAGCTGCCCCCGGGTCTGAACCAACCGCGATCGCAGATCCTCCAGCTTCCTCTGCGAGGTCAGGGCGTCGTCGGCATGGATGCGGGCCTGGGCGTCCCGCAGGCTGACCTGGATCATGTCGGCCCTGCGGGAGACCTTGGCCTGGCGGCCCAGCGGCCCCAGCTGCCGATGAATCTCGCCGATCAGGTCGTCCAGGCGGGACAGGTTGGCCTCGGTGTTGGCCAGCTTGTGCAGGGCCCGCTCCTTGCGCTTGCGATGCTTGAGGATGCCGGCCGCCTCCTCGATGAAGGCCCGATGGCCGGCCGGATCAGCCCGCAGGATGGCATCCAGCCGCCCCTGGCCGACGATCACGTGCATCTGCTGGCCAAGCCCGGTGTCGCTGAGCAGCTCCTGGATGTCCAGCAGGCGGCAGTCTGACCCGTTGATGGCGTATTCGGACCCGCCGTTGCGGTAGATGGTCCGGCTGATGGTGACCTCGGTGTAGTCGATGTCCAAGGTCCGGTCGGTGTTGTCGATGGTCAGGCTGACCTGCGCCCGGCCCAGGGGCGGCCTGGAGGAGGTGCCTGCGAAGATGACGTCCTCCATGGATCCGCCACGCAGGCTCTTGGCCCCCTGCTCGCCCATGACCCAGGCCAGGGCGTCGACGATATTGGATTTGCCTGATCCGTTGGGGCCCACCACAGCGGTGATGCCCGGCTCGAAGCGCAGGGTGGTGGCCGAGGCGAAGGACTTGAAGCCCTTGAGGGTCAGCTCCTTGAGATACATCAGGCGCGCTCCGCCTTAGGCTTGGCCAGATCGGGGTTGGGACGCTCGGCCAGCAGGGTGCGGGCGTCGCCGGCGGTGACGAAACTGCCGCAGATCAGCACCCCCCGGCCATAGCCCACGCCGGTCTGGTCCTCGCTGTCGACCATGTCGACGGCGGTCTGGATGGCGTCGGGCATCCGGTCGCGCCGGACCACCCGGTCTGGCCCGAAGACCCGGACGGCGACCCGCTCCAGATCCTCGGCCGGCATGACCCGGCCCTTCCAGGAGTTCTCGGTGACCACGACGCTGTCCAGCACGGGCTCCAGTATGCCCAGATAGTCCTCCACCTGCTTGTCGGCCATCATGGAGATCACGCCCACCAGCTGCTTGAAGTCGTAATTCTCCTCGATGGCCGCCCGCAGGGACTGGGCCGCATTCAGGTTGTGCCCGCCATCGATGATGATGGTGGGCGAGGTGCGCACCTGCTCGATCCGTCCGGGGATGCGCACCTGGCTCAAGGCCTCGGCCACCAGATCCTGGTCCAGGGCCCCGTTGACGGGGATGACGGTCTCGGCCGCCGCCAAGGCCGCCAGGGCGTTGTGGGCCTGGTGCTCGCCGAACTTGTCGATGGGCACATCCTTGTAGAGTCCCTGGGGCGTGCGCAAGGTGGCCACCTGACCGCCAACTGCGGGCATGCGGGAGACCACCTCCAGCTCGTTGCCATCCCTTAAGAGGGTGGGGGCGCCCTGCTCACGCACGGCCTGCTCGATGATGGGCATGACGGCATCCTCATGGGGCTGGGCGCCGACGATGACCGTGGACTTGGGCTTGATGATCCCGGCCTTCTCCCCTGCTATCTGCTCGACCGTATCCCCCAGCCACTGCATATGGTCCATGTCCACCGGCCCGATGATGGAGGCATCGCCATCGAGGACGTTGGTGGCATCCCAGCGGCCGCCCATCCCCACCTCGACTATGGCCACGTCCACGGGGGCGTCGGCGAAGGCCCAGACGGCCATGGCGGTAAGTACCTCGAAAAAGCTCATGGGAGCCCTGCCCTGCTGGGCGAAGCGGTCGTCCACCATGGCGATGAAATCCTCGATCTGCTGGTAAAGGTCTACGAAGTCCTCGTCTGAAAGCTCCTTGCCGTCGATGGCGATCCGCTCGTTGATCCGCTCCAGGTGTGGCGATGTATAGAGCCCGGTGCGCAGACCGTAGGCCCGCACCAGAGCCTCGGCCATCCGCGCCGTGGACCCCTTGCCGTTGGTCCCGGTGACGTGGATGACCCGGAAGCTGTGCTCGGGGTGGCCCAGCAGGTCCAGCATCATCCCCATCCTGTCCAAGTCCAGATTGGGGCTGTCATGCTCGGCGGGACGCGCCATGATGGCCCGCTCGACATCGCGAATATCCTGACCCTTGCTGTTGGGGTGTTCGAATGACATATTCTGCCTGCGCCTCCTGCTGGCTGTGGATGCTTCCCGCCCATTCTATGCGCGACCGACCCCGATTGAGGGCCGAAACAGCCGACTGTCACATCGGCCGAACGCACTACCATGGAACCAACATAGTCAGAACCGGAATTTCAAGGAGGCTGGACGTGACCGCATCCGCTCATGAGCATCTACAAGGAGACGCCGATCCCAAGAACGTGGACCTGGATGAGCAGAACATGGAGGACCGGGTGAACAACCGCACCCTGCGCCCCAACTCCCCCGCATTCCAGGAGTTCATGACCACTGGCTGGCAGCCCCAGGAGCCGCAGATCGAGCCGCTGGAGTCCAGCAAATACACCGAGCGCCGCCTGCGTGAGCTGGGCCAACGCTTCCCCGGTGAACGCCTGGTCATCCCCGCAGGATCCTACAAGACCCGAAACAACGACAACGACTACGCCTTCCGCCCAGACACCACCTTCGCCTACTACACGGGCCTGGGCGAGGACTACGAACCCGGAGCCATCCTGGTCCTGAACCCGGTGGACCCCGACAGTCCCGAGGCCGCCAAGGGCCTGACCCATACCCCTGAGCTCTTCGTCCATCCCCGGGCCGATCAGTCCACCCGCGACTACTACCGGTCCTCACAGTACGGGGAGTACTGGGTGGGTCCCCGGGCCGGGCTGCGGGAGCTGGCCGTCATGACCGGCATCCCCACCAAGGACATCGCCTCCTTCCCTGATGCCATCGCCAAGGATCTGGGACCGGACCAGGGTGCGGTCAAGCTGCGTGTGATCCGCACCGCCGACCAGGAGGTCCTGAACCAGGTGGAGGCCGCCCGCAAGGCCAACGGCATCGGCGGTCCGGACCGCAATGAGGAAGCCGACGACAAGCTCGAGGAGTTCACCTCCGAGGCCCGCATGATCAAGGACGACTATGAGGTCAGCGAGATGCGCAAGGCCATCGCCGCCACCAAGGACGGGTTCGACAGGATCCTGACCCACCTGCCCCAGGTGGTGGGCAAGCCCCGCTCCGAGCGGATGCTGGAGGGCGTCTTCAACGCCAACGCCCGCGAGAAGGGCAATGACGTGGGCTACGGGTCCATCATCGCCTCGGGCAAGCACGCCCCCATCCTGCACTGGATGCGCAACGACGGGACTGTCCAGAAGGGCGACCTGCTCCTGATCGACGCCGGCGTGGAGGTCAACAGCCTCTACACGGCCGACATCACCCGCACCTTCCCCGTAGGCGGCACCTTCAGCCCCCTGCAGAAGCGGATCTACCAGACCGTGCTCAAGGCCCAGCAGGCCGGCTTTGAGGCCGCCAAGCCCGGCGCCACCTACTCGGACATCCACCATGCCGTCATGCGGGTGCTGGCCGAAACACTGCACGAGTGGGGCATCCTCAAGGTCAGCGTGGAGGAGTCCCTCTCCCCCCAAGGCCAGCAGCACCGCCGCTGGCACGCCTGCGGATGCGCCCACCACCTGGGTCTGGACGTGCACGACTGCGCGGAGGCCAGGTACGAGTCCTACCAGGGTGCCCCCATCACCCCTGGGATGATCTTCACCATCGAGCCCGGACTCTACTTCAAGGAGAACGACCTGCTGGTGCCACCGGAGTTCCGCGGCCTCGGCGTACGCGTGGAGGACGACGTGCTCATGACCGAGCAGGGACCCCAGTGGCTGTCTGCAGGAATTCCCAAGACCGTGGAAGAGGTGGAGGCCTGGATGGCGCAGCGGGCTGCGCTGGCCGACCCGGACCGGGACTGACATATGCCCACCCCTGACTTCGTGCTCGAACTGCGCCGGTCCATAGGCCATGACCTGCTCTGGCTGAACGGCGTGACGGCCTTCGTCAGTGACGACCGGGGCCGCGTCCTGCTGGGTCGGCGCTCGGACACCGGCCAGTGGGCCCTGGTCTACGGGATCAACGAACCGGGCGAGGACCCGGCTGACACCGTGGTCCGCGAGGTCAAGGAGGAGACCGGGGTGGATGTGATCGTCACCGACCTGGCGGCGGTCACATCCTCCCGGGAGGTGGTCACCTATGCCAACGGTGACCGGACCATGTACATGGACCATCTGTTCATCTGCCGGCCCGACCCCAACGGCAATGCCGACCCCTTTGTGGGTGACGAGGAGAGCCTGTCAGTCGGCTGGTTCGACCCCGGGCAACTCCCAGCTCCGCTGGCCCAGACCACTGTGGAACGCATGGCCCGGGCGCGAACCTATCTGAAACGCCTGCAGGGCGGAGATGCCCACGCCCTCTTCAGGGTCGGCGGCAGGGAGCTGCCTACAGATTCCGACCAGTCCAATTCCGACCAGTCTCAGGCTGAGCATTGAACCTTTGGACTGCCCGGTCCTTGACGTATCAGTCCTTGACAGTTCAATCCGCGAAGAAATCCAGTGGATCGTCGATGAAGCGACGCAGGCCCACCAGTGCCGCCCCTTTGAGGGCCGGATAGTCGGCCTGGGTAGGGATGAGCACACGGATGTCCACGGCATCCCGGCCCAGGGTCAGCTGATTGAGTCGATCCTGCAGACGCTGGGCCAGGTTCCCCCCGAAGTGCGACCAGAATCCCCCCAGGATGACCGTATCCACGTCAACAATATTGATGGCGGAGGCGATGACCGAGATCATGGCATCGAGCCCGCGGTCGATGGCATCGACGGCCTTGGTATCACCCTGCTGCCAGCGCTGGTAGAGTTCCTCCATGGCCTGGGGCTTGACCGCCTCGGCTCCGGTGGCGATGCCGGCCGCCTCCACCAGGGCCCTACGCCCGGCATAGGTCTCCAGGCACCCACGGCGGCCGCAACGGCAGGTGGGTCCATTCAGATCCACCGAGGCATGGCCCAATTCGCCGGCGAACCCATGATCCCCGACCTCGACGGCCCCGCGCCGCACCACAGCCCCGCCGATGCCGATATCAGTCGAGATGTAGATAAAGGAGTCGGTGGGTGAAAGCGGCCCCTCATCTCCGCCGGCTGGACGCTGGGCGGCGTAGCCGGGAATCTGTGCCAGGGCTGCCAGACGCGCCTCGTTGCCCACTCGTGGAGACAGGCGGCGGACCAGGGGGAAGTCCTGCAGATCCAGACGCTCCCATCCCAGGTTTCGGGCCATAAGCAGGGTGGTGTCGCCGCCGACCAGTCCGGGCAGGGCCAGGCCCGAACCCACTGTGCGGTAGTGCCGACGTGACAGCTTACGTTCGATGGGCTCGGTCAGCTTCTCCAGGTTGGCGAAGACCTGGTCGGGTTCCGCATCGTGCATATCGTCCTTGACCCAGGCCGAATCAATCAGGGTGCCGTCAAGATCCATGGCCAGACAGCCGTAGCCGTCGGTATTGATCTGCAGGCCAAGACCGGCCCAGCGTCCGTGTGCGATGGACAGCGGGGTGCTGGGTCGGCCGTGGCTGCTCTGCGAGGCCTCAGGCTCCTCCTCACGCACCACCCGATTTTTGAGCAGGAGCCCTGCCAGGAGCGACATGGTGGCCTTGGTCAGCCCTGTGGCCTTGGCCAGATCCGCCCTGCTGAGCAAGGTAGGCGACCGCAGAATGGTGTCGATAATGACCGAGAGGTTGTGGTTCCTCAGATCATCCTGATTGATGGAGCGCAGGGCAGTCACGGTTCAACAACCTTTCATGAACGAACACAGGCCCGCTGAATCTGAGGCCTTTCAACATCTTACGTTCCAGCCTGACGGCAGGTAAGCCATTGAAACGCATCCGGACCACGGCCATTTAGTTTATCGATTTAATAATTAGGATACTATGATGGTATATTCCGTTGATCGGAGCCGGAAAGCGAGGAGGCTGACATGAATGAGATCCTGGTGGCGGGAGTGGACACATCGACCCAGTCCTGCAAGGTGAGGGTCACCGAAGCCCGGACCGGTCGGCTGGTCCGCTTCGGCAAGGCTCCTCACCCGGCAGGCACCAGCGTCGATCCCATGGCCTGGTGGAAGGCCTTTCAGCAGGCTTCTGCCCAGGCGGGAGGCCTGAATGATGTCTCGGCCATCAGCGTGGGCGGCCAGCAGCACGGCATGGTGCTGCTGGACCGCCAGGGGCAGGTGATCAGGGATGCCCTGCTCTGGAATGATACGCGTTCGGCTCCTGATGCCGACGATCTGATCATCTGGCTGGCCAGGTCCAGGACCGGCGAGGCTGGATGCGCTCAGGCGGAAAACGATGGGCCAAACAAGGACCCGGACCCGAATCAGGACCTGGCCATGCGGGGCAAGCAAGCCTGGGTTCGGGCTGTGGGCTCCTCGCCCGTAGCTTCGCTGACCATCACCAAGGTGGCCTGGGTCAGCCGGGTGGAGCCGAATCATGCCAGGGCCATCGCAGCCATATGCCTCCCCCACGACTGGCTGAGCTGGGTCATCGCCGGTCATGGACCCATGGCCGACCCGGGGACCGAACCCGGGCTGGAGGATCTCTTCACCGATCGCTCGGATGCCTCCGGCACCGGCTACTACGACCCAGCCGCCGACCGCTACCGGCGTGACCTGCTGGCCATGGCCCTGCCCGACGGCATGGCTGAGCGTGTGATTCTGCCTAAGGTTCTCGGCCCCCACCAGGTCGGAGCCAAGGCCGACCCCCGCATCGCCGGCAGAGATGTGCCCGGCGGCTGCATCATCGCACCGGGCGGAGGCGACAACGCCATGACGGCCCTGGGCCTGGCCATGCAGGTGGGCGACGTCTCCATCTCCCTGGGGACCTCGGGTGTCGCCGCAGCGGTCAGTCCGGTCCCCGCCTATGACATGAGCGCCTCGGTAACCGGATTCGCGGATGCCACCGGCCACTGGCTGCCCCTGGCCTGCACCATCAACGCGTCACGCATCCTGGATGCGGGCCTGGCCGCCCTGGGGACGGATTATGACGGTCTGGCCGAGCTGGCGGAGAAGTCTACGCCGGGTGCCGAAGGGATCACCCTGATCCCCTACTTCGACGGCGAGCGCACCCCCAACCGCCCGGATGCCCACGCCAGGCTGGAGGGGCTGACCCTGGCCAACACCACCCGTACCAACCTGGCCAGGGCATTTGTGGAAGGCCTGCTCTGCTCCCAGCGTGACTGCCTGGAGCTGCTGAAACGACTGGGCACCACGGTCTCCAGGATCCTCCTGGTCGGCGGCGGCGCCAAGTCCCCAGCGGTCAGAGCCTATGCCCCGGGAATCCTGGGCATGGATGTGCAGCTGCCCCGGCCGGACGAGTATGTGGCCATCGGTGCGGCCCGTCAGGCGGCCTGGGCTCTGACCGGGGATGAGGAGCCACCCGTCTGGCCGGTGGACGTCGAGACCACGCTGACGGGAGCCCCCTGCGAGCAGGTCTACCAGCAGTACCTGCGCTGGCGGGGATGAAAGGCCCCGCCAGCCTGTGTCACTTGGAACGGACCCGCAGATGCAGTCCGAAGTCCAGATCGGTTTCATCCAGGCGGTAGGCGGGAGCCAGCTCGGGTCCGCAGCTGTTGGAACCTACGCCGCTTGTGGCATAGTCCAGGCAGAGCACGGTCGAGCCGCATTCCTCCAGCTCATGGTCGTGCCCCTTGGCGGTCAGCTCCTCCTGAGTATAGGGGGAGCAGTTGAAGCTGATGGGCCCATCCCCCGCCGCCTGCAGCAGGGAGCGGTCATCCTCAACCAGGACGTAGTCGCAGCCATAGTGGGAACCGTTCTCCTGAGGACGCAGGTAGTGCTCGACCATGCCTTGTGCAGTGTCATGGAAAACGCCGTAGTGGCTGGCATGATGCATGTCCCGGTAGCTCTCGTAGGGCCCATAGCCGCAGTAGGTGACCCGCTGCAGGCTCTTGGGCAGGAAGAGCCGCAGGCCGAACCTGGGCAGATAGGGGAATTCGGGATCCCTATGCAACTCCATCTTGAGGTCCAGCCCACCCTGGTCACTCAGGGTCCAGGTGGCGAGGATGCTGCCCATGGGCTGAATGAATGGCGCCACCAGGGACAGTTCGGCTTCAATTGTGGTCAATCCCCTGCCCTGGTCGGTCTGCAGCTGGCAGGATAGGGCCCTGGTGCCAGCCCGGTCGTATTCGGCCTTGCGCCATTCCTTCTTGATGGTGGCATCATTGTCGGTGGGCGCCCGCCAGAGGTTGACCTCCATAGGAGCGGTCAGCAGGGAACGGTTGTCGATGCTCATGGATTCCACCATGCCGGTGCGGCGGTTGAAGACGTAGCGCCAGTCGGCCCCCTCCACATCGAAGCGGGCATCAGTCTGCCTGACCACCGGCCGGTGGGCGCCCCGGACTCCGCTGCCGGGATTGGCACTGATGACCCTGGCCACGCCGTTGGGACGTTCAGACATACCCATATCGGCAGCTTCAAGCTGATCGAAGCCCAACGGATGCCCTTGGGGAAGCACTGGATCGGCCTTGGCCAAGGCGTACTCCACAAGCAGGGTCAGACGGCCCTTCTCAGGAGGATCCATGGTCGGCAGACCCACGGTGCCTTCAGCATGTGGGGCGATGTGCAGGCCGGTCCCCCGGCCAAGCTCCGGCGTTCCGGAGACCACCGGCTCCCCATCACACAGAAGGGTCCACTTCAGGCTCAGATATTCATCCAGGAAGGTGAAGTCCAGATAGTTGTGCAGGGTGAGCAGCCGGGTCCGGGGATCGTAGCCGACCAGACGTGCTGGGCGGAAGACGTTCTTGAACTCCCTGAGGCCGGTGTGGGGCCGCCGGTCGGGGTAGACCAGGCCGTCCATGCAGAAATTGGCATCGTTGGGGTACTCGCCGTGGTCGCCACCGTAGGTATAGATCCGACGGCCCTTGCGGTCCCTGCCCTGGTCGATGGCATGGTCGGCCCACTCCCAGACGCAGCCGCCCAGAAGCCCTGGATAGGCCTGGATGACCCGGAAGTAGTCCTCCAGATCCCCGGGGCCCAACCCCATGGCATGGCAGTACTCGCAGAGGAAGTAAGGCTTCCGGCCCCCATCCCCGTCATCCCCGTGGCTGCTGATGCCGTGAGGACCCTCCGGCGTGAAGTAGTCCTCGATTTGCTTGATGCTGGGATACATCCGCGAGGTGATGTCCAGATTGCTGTAGTCCAGGTCCTGCCGGGGCGAGCCGTGGATGGCCGACTCGTAGTGGGTCAGACGGGAGGGGTCCCGCGACTTGGTCCAGGCCAGAGCCGCCTCGATGCCGCAGCCATAGCCGCTTTCGTTGCCCATGGACCAGATCAGAATCGAAGGATGGTTCTTGTCCCGCTCCACGCTGCGCTGGACCCGGTCGACGATGGCCTTGGTGAAGCGCGGCTCGTCGGCGATGCGACCATTCCAGTAATCGGGTTCCTTCCAGTCCGGACCGTGGTAGAGGGTCTCAATGCCATGGGTCTCCAGGTCGGCCTCGGCGATCAGATAGAAGCCCAGCTGGTCGTAGAGGGCGTAATACTGGGGGCTGTTGGGGTAATGGGAGGTGCGGATGGCGTTGACGTTATGCTCTTTCATCAGGGTCAGGTCGCGCATGATCTGCTTCTGATCGATGGCGAAGCCGGTGCGCGGATCCCCGTCATGCCGGTTGACCCCATGGATCTTGATGGGGCTGCCGTTGACCTTGACCACCCGGCCGTCCACGCTGATGGTGCGCAGGCCGATGTACTCGGTGATGACCTCGCCGGAATCGTCGGCGTCGGGTGCGCTGGCCCTGGTCGATAGGGTCAGTCGGTAGAGTTCAGGATCCTCTGCGTTCCAGAGACGAGGATGGCTGACTTCCAGGACAAATTGCTCAGGCTCCTTGCAACCCGTCAGCTCGGCCCGGGCCACCTCCACCCCATCGGGGTCGGTGAGCAGAGCCTGGACGTCAAGGGCGGCATCGGCCTGGCCCGATACGCCGGTCGGATCCAGGTCCAGGGTCACCCTGGCATGACCCATGTCCTCGTCCAGCTCGGTGTGGACGAACCAGTCGCGCAGACGCGCCTTGGGCCGACGCAGGATGTAGACATCGCGGAAGATGCCACTCATACGGAACTTGTCCTGGTCCTCCAGATAGCTGCCGTCGCACCACTTGAGCACCAGAACGGCCAGCTGGTTGTGGCCCGGCCGCAGGTGGTCGGTCACATCGAACTCGCTGGTGGCGTGGGAGACCTGGCTGTAGCCGATCAGGTCCCCGTTGACCCAGAGGTAGAAGCAGGAGTCCACCCCCTCGAAATTGAGCAGGGCCCGGGGCGCTGAGGGGTCAGGCTCGTAGTCGAAGGCGCGCAGGTAGACGCCGCAGGGATTGTCGGCCGGCACCCTGGGCGGATCGAAGGGGAAGGGATAACGCACGTTGGTGTACTGGGGGTTGTCATAGCCTTGGGTCTGCCAGACGCCCGGCACATGGATGGGCTGGTACACCCCTCGACCAGCATCCCTGGAAGGGCTGTAGTCGTCTTCGAAGAAGACCGGATCCTCGGCCTCGGTGGCGGACTGGACCTCGGCATCCAGCTGGTCGATGCTGGCGTAATAGCGAAAATCCCAGTCCCCATCCAGGTCCAGGTACCGGTCGGAGCGCCTGCGCAGGTCGCCACGCGTGTCCATGGGGGTGCCGGCCGGCACGAAGTAGGCACGGTTGGGCTCGGTCCCCACATGCAGCGTGGCCGGATCCTCGTAATAACGTGGTATGAACATGACGACTCCATCCTCTTCGGCGGCCTTGGCAGCAGACGTTTCACAGGTATGACTGTTTACGCTCACATGCGACCATGATACCGGTTACATAGCACACCATTCCCGGCAGTTGTCACGGGTTTCATCGAACCGGACGCGCCGTGCTCTCGCGGATTACCAGCTTGGGGGTCAGGATACGGCGGTTGCCCCCCACCTGCTCCCCCCGGAAGATCTTCAGAAGCAGGTTGGCCACCTTGGTGCCGTAGAGCCCGGCATCACGATGGACCGACGTGATGGAGGGATAGGTGCTCTGGCAGATGAAGCTGTCCTCGAAGCTGACCATGGCCGGCAGACTCATATAAACCGAGTCAGTGGCCGCAATAACATTATCAGATCCTGGCACAGTTGCGGATGCCATCCTGTGTTCCAGCATTACGCGCAGACTGGCCGCCGCCATGATCTCGTTCTCATAGATAAAAGCCGTATACGGATTCTTCCCCGATGACAGACGAAGAGTAAGGGCGGCGGCCTTATCAGGCGTGAAATCCGTGAACTCCACCTTCGGTTCCCCGAGGTTCTTCCGACGGACGAATTCCCGGAATGAAGAGACACGAGCGCGGCTATAGTCGAGGTTCGCGTCCCCCGACAAGTAGGCGATCCGGACATGTCCACGCGAACTCAGATGGTCCATGATCGTCGTCATAGTTCGGGAATCGTCGATGGACAACGAGGGCAGGTAGTTGTCCGAGTCGGGCCCCCCGGCCAACACAGCGGGCAGGCCCAGATTATGCAGGAGCCGGGGCCTGGGATCATCGGAGAGAAGGTCCACCAGTACCACCCCATCGACCCGCTTGCGTCTGGCCCAGTCCCTGTAGGTGTCCAGCTCCTCATCCAGGGTGACGCAGGGGCGGAAGAGCAGGCCGTAGCCCGACCGGCTCAGGGAGGCATGTATGCCGGCCATGAAATGCAGCATGAAGCCTTCGGTCTGGAAGGCATCCATGGAACGGGCTGGGGCAAAGCCCACTGTCATGGTCCTGGAACTGCCCAGAGCCTGGGCGGCATATGCTGGTTTCCAACCCATTCTGGCAGCTGCTTCGCGAACCCTGCGCTTGGTCTGGTCGGAGACTCCGGGCTTGTCATTGATGGCGAAGGAGACAGCGGTCTGGGATATCCCCAGTTCGTTGGCTATGTCCTTGAGGCTGACCCTGGCATCATCCATCTCCCTGTGAACGGACGAGCCCGTTCTGGCTTCTGTTTCTCCGCCATCAGACTCGCCGCCCATGCGCCACCTCATATCAACCATCCTCGTCGACACCCGTGATCCGGCTCGGCCGACTCAGCAAGCCAGACTGCCTGCCACACGCCTGAGGCGCACACGAATATCGGCCTTTAACCCTAACTTAGACCCTCATCCGCACAAAACCGTGGCCCACAACCTCGTCTGAGGCCGAAGAGCTTGTTATCGCTCACATTCCAGCCTCAGATGAGAGCAGGAGCCGAATCGGGAAGCCGGGTATGCCGCGGTCAGGACTTTTTCCGCAGGAGGGAGGGGTCGGATACGGCGCTATAGGTGCTTCCGCCAACAGATTTGACGGCGATGCACTCACTGATGCCCCTGTCCTGCAGCCAGCTCCTATCCGCCGCATGCAGGGAGGTGACCAGGGCCGGCCTTGAACCTTGACGGCTGAGTTCCATCCACTTGTTGAAGATGGACCCGCCGGGCGCACAGGCAGATCTGAGCAAGGGATCATCGTTCTCGTCCACATCCACGACCAAAGCCGTGGACCTGGGCCGAGAATCCTCCTTGCCGGAGTAGTCCTTCACCGCCTGGGCGAAGGCCTGGCCTATGGGCTTGAGGTGCTTCTCTTGATCGAACAGACCCAGCTGATGCTCAAAGGGAGGAAAATCACCGAACCGCTGGTCGACGTCATGCGAGCACCACCAGGTGATGCCGAACATGTCGCCGCAGTCGAGAGCATGCTCCACTGAAGACCTGCAAAAGTCAGCGGTCTGCTCTGCGCCCATTACATTGAGCGGTGCACCGATCTCCTGCACCCAAACCTGCCGATGGGGCTGATCGGCAAAAGCCTTTGAAAGCTCCACCAGATACTCGGCATGCCGCGTGCTCTCCTCGGCCAAGGGGCCGCACTCCTGGGCGGCGCCGTTGAAAACCCAGGAATGAATGCAGGTCATATCTCCGATGTTGGACGCATATCGCGGAAGAAAGGCGTGGCCATCCTGATACCAGGTCGCGTCGTTTTCGGAATGCAGAAGCACGCGGCCTTCCTGGGACGCCCTCTCCTTCAACGGGTTCAACAGCTGCAGCAGCCAGCCTTCAGCCTCCTTGGAGGTGGAGGGCATCCGGCGCGGATGGACACGGTCGGTAAACTGGTTGCACTCGTTTCCGATGGTCAGACCGCGGAAATGCGGCAGGTCCGCCAGGGCCTCATAGACCGCAGCGACCAACCGGGCCTGCGCCTGGACTGCGTCCGGATCCGTGAACATATTGGTTTCATGCCATGAGACCAGCCAGGAGGGCACGAAGTCAAAACTGGACATGTGCCCTTGGATGACATCCGAATAGACATCCAGTCCTCGCTCATCCGCCATGGCGGCCATATGCCTCAGGTCGTCCAGGCCGGCATCGTTGATCCAGGTCCTGTTGGGCTGGAGAATCGTCCACAGCGGGAAGATGCGGATATGGTCCAGCCCAATGGACGCAATGTCGTCGAGGTCTTCGGCGACGGCATCCCAATCCGGATGCAGCCAGAAATAAAACCAGTTGTGGGAGGGGGTGTAATTGACTCCAAATTTCATGATGACGCTATCCCTTGATGCCACCCTGTTCCAGACCACGGAAGAAGTAGCGTTGGAAGCAGGCGAAGAAGACCAGAATCGGTATCAGGGAGACCAGCGCCCCCGCTGCTATCAATCTGGGATCCGAAACGAACATGCCCTTGAGTCGGTTCATGCCCAGTGTGAGCGTGTAGTTGGACTCGTCGGAAATGACAATCAGAGGCCAGAGGAAATCATTCCAGGCGCCCACGAATGCGAAGATGCCGACGACGGTCATGGTGCCTTTGACCTGGGGCACGCATATCCGGTAGAACCGCTGCCAAAGATTGGCTCCGTCCACCTCGGCCGCCTCCTCCAGCTCATCCGGGATGCCCTTGAAGGCATTGGTCATGAGCAGAATATTGACGGCGCCCACCATGCCTGGAAGGGCGACGGCCAACAGGGTGTTCTGCAGGCCGACGCTTCTGACGATCAGGAACTGGGAGATGACCACACCCTCGACGGGGATGACCATGGTGCCCATGAAAATAGTGAAGAGCATGTTGCGCCCGCGCCACTTGAGCCGGCCCAGCGCGTATCCGGCCATGGTCGAGAAGATGACGTTGCCACCGATGGAAAGAATGGCGACGATCACCGTGTTCAGCATGTACCGGAAGACCGGAACCTGCCTGAATACGGATAGATAATTGTTCCAGGTGGGCGTCTTCGGGATGATATAGGGCGGAACCGCATAGACATTGTCGCCCTTGCCCTTGAAGGAGAGCGAGAGCTCCCAGACGAAGGGCCCCACCAGCAGGATGAAGACCAGTATGAGCACAAGATACTGAATGACCTTGCCAACAGTGACTTTGGAGTGACCGCTTTTCATGAGTCCTCCCCCCGCTTCTGGATAATCTGCTGCAGAATCAGCATGGCTCCGACAACAACCAGAACAATCAGTGACAAAGCGCTGGCATAGCCCGTCCTGGCCTGGATGCCCGTGCCCTCCCTCTGGATGAGCATGGACATGGTGATGTCCTCGCCGCCGGGACCAGCCGTGCCGTTGGTGAGCACGTAGATCTCGTTGAACACGCGGAAGGCCGCAATGGTGGACAGCATCATGATCAGCACGATGGTGGATCTCACTCCTGGGATGGTGACATACAGGAATTGCCTTATCGGGCCTGCCCCATCCAGTGAGGCGGCCTCGTAGAGGGAGATATCGATGTTGGCCAGCGCGGTCAGGTAGATGACCATGTAGTATCCCAGACCCAGCCAGATGGTGACGAACATGGATGTGAACAGTATCAGCCAGCGATCGCTGAGGAATGGAATCGGGCTGTGGATGATGTGCAAGGACTCCAGAACCGAATTGACCAGCCCCTTGGGATCCAACAGGTTGGTCCAGATCATTCCCACCACCACTGCTGACATGACCACAGGAGTGTAGAAGGAGGTTCTGAAGAACCCCATGATTCTGGAGTTCCCTTTGACCAGGTTGGCCAGCATCAGGGGAAGGATGACCATAAAGGGGACCACACAGACCACGTAGAGGGTGGAATTGAGCAACGCGGTCCAGAAATAGTCGTCATGCACAATCTTTACGAAGTTCTCGATGCCCACGAACTTGCCCGGGCGCAGCAGCGTGGAATCAGTAAAGGCCAGCCGGCAGGTATTCAGCGCAGCTACGATGACGAAGATGAAAACGATGGCAAAGGCCGGGAAGACAAACAGGTAGGGGGCCAGGGCCGTGGTCCAGTGGGTCCCCTTGCCGCCTTGGACCCCGGCCTGGGACCCACCGTGCCGGCCGAGGGCGGAAGCCTTCGGCCGGATGGCGGAAGAGTCGGTGCGGCACATAGTTACTGCAGCTTCTCGTTGGCGTACTTGACGGCCTTGTCCAAGGACTCCTTGGCTGTCTGCTTGCCCTGCAGGGCCAGAGCGGCCTGCTGTTGCAGGTAACGGTTGCCATTGGCATCGGTGAACTCGGCAGGACGGCTTGAGTATCCATTCTTTACGGAGTTCAGAGTGATCTTCAGGGCCTTGCCCTGAACATCGCTGGTGTCGATGTTGGCATAGTAGGGATCATCAAGACCGCCCTTGCTGGAGGGGAAGGTGTTGGACTTCTTGGCGAATTCCAGCTGGTTCTTGGCATTGGTCACATACTGGACGAAGTCCAGAGCGAGCGTCTTGTTCTTGGTCTGGGCGTTGACGGCCAGCATCTCAAAGGCCAGGCTGGCGGACTTGCCCTGATCGCTGATCTTGGTTCCCACAGCCAAATGCTTGTACAGGTCAGGAGAATTCTGCTTGAAGTCCGCTGCCGAGTAGGCGCTGCCGCCCATGGCCACGATGGAGCCCTTCTGGAAGAACTCGCCCTGCTGAGACCACTGTGCGCTCAGAGCCTCCGGCGGGATTCCCTTCTTGTTATACAGGTCGACGAAGCGCTGCAGGTGCTTGACGGCATCAGGGGAATTGAAGACGTACTTGGTGTGGTCCTTGTTCATGATGGAGATGCCGGCCGATGCATAGTCATCGACGGAGCTTCCCATCATGGTGGACATGTAGGCCCCACAGCCGCTATTGACCATGGTGTCCGCCTGAGAGAAGTAGTCGTCCCAGGTCACAGGCAGCTTGTTGGGGTCCAGTCCACACTTCTGCATGAGCTCAGTGTTGTAATAGGTCGGTCCATCGTTGACGTACCAGGGGAAGCCGTAGGCTCCCTCCTCGATGTCCTTGCCCTTGAAGGTGACTGCATCCCAGGCATTCTTGTAGTAGTTGTTCTGGGCCTTGGGAGCTTCCTTGCTGATGTTCATCAGGGCTCCGGCCTTGGCCAGACCGTACATCAGTGAGGGACCTGCATCGATGATGTCAGGCAAGGAATTGGCTGCTGCGTCGGCGGACAGCTTCTGTTCATAGTTGTCCGAGGGCTGATCGATCCACTTGATGGTGGTGCCGGGATGCGACTTCTCATAGGCCGAAATCAGGTTTTTGAAATACGGAGTGTACTTGTCGTTCTTCAGGTTCCAGGTCTGGAAGGAGATCTCGCCTGACGGCTTGCCGTCCTTCGACCCGCCTGAACTGCTGTTGCTTCCTCCGCACGCCGCCAACGAACCCGCCATGGCAGTCGCGCAGATCAATACTGCTAACTTCTTCAGTGCTCTCATCGGAGCTTCCTTTCTTTTTTACTACTCACTTCTTTGTGGAGCTTCCGGCCGGTCCAAAACGACGAGCGAACCGGCCGGACAGACACCCTTGGTCAGGCGATTCAGCGCCTGGAGAGTCTCAATGTGGTGAACTGGAAGGGAACAAGATCCAGCAAGGCCCCATCAGCTTGTGCACCCTGTTCGGAGCACAGGCCTGGCCGCACACCCTCGGGCACAGGACCATTCTCCAGGGAGTTGGTCTCTTTCACAGTCGTCCCCTGCAGGACGGATCCTGTGCGCAGCCTGGCCTTGGAGGGCGAAGAATCCGGGTTGTAGACCCTGACGATCACATCGCCGCTGTCGTCATCAGCCGTCTTGATCCAGTCGATGACGGTAGTGCCCTGAATATCCTCGACACCAGCCAGGGGCTCAACGGCAGGCAGTCCATGATGGAAGACCGGCGCGTTGAGGGCATAGGCTGCTTGCAGAATGTCAGCCTGGGTGTCCCCAGGGACGATGGACCAGGCAAAGCTGTGCTTGCCCCTATCGGTATGCGGATCGGGAAAGACCGGAGCCGACAGGAGGGTCAGCCTGACCAAGGTGCCTGCCTCTTTGCCAGCCTTCTCGTCGTAGTGAATCGGTGTGGTGTCGCCGCCGTATGTCGAAGCGTTGACCACGCCAACAGCAAGGTCGTCGTCGCTGATCCTGACGAATCGGTGCGTGCAGCTCTCGAACTGAGCCTCTTCAGCGGCGTTGTTCTTCTGAATGGGCCTATCGATGAAGCCGTACTGGCACTCGAATTGCGCGTACCTGGCCTGAACGGCGACGGGAATGTCCACCTTGAGCAGCTGCTCATCCTGGTGCCAATCCACGTCAGCAGTGAAGTCCAACTGCCTGCCGCCCGGGGTCAGCCCGATTGTGGTCACGATGGTGGTCTCCCCATGCCGACGCGATACCCGAACACCGGATTCCAAGGCCTCCATGGTGACTGGGTCATCGACCGGAGCAGCGGTCAGCAGGGCATCACGTTCCAGATCCCAGGCATCCCACATGTAGGGCTCGTCCTTGAAGAGCTCGTATCCGCCCACCGAGGAGCCCTGCGGAACCAGATCCCTGCCGGAGGTCCTGTCAAGAATGGAATGAACCTCGCCATCCGAAGCGACGACGGCACGGATAAGACCGTTGTCCATGACGAATCCATCGCCCTCTTGACTGACCTGGACAGGCTGGATGCCCTCAGGCCCCTCCTGGGCATGGACTGGTCCAACAGCCTCCCAGGCCGTCTGACCCTTGCCCTCCATGGGTATCAGCTTGGCATCGGACACCATGGAAGCCTGTGGTTGTGCGGAGGCTATGACGCGGGCAGCCTCATCGCCGATCTGCTCCAGACGGGCGATGTCCCTGTGGTAGTCTTCCCTGGCCAGCCTGTGCACCCAGGAAATGGCGGAACCCGGAAGAATGTCATGGAACTGGTTGAGCAGAAGCGTGCGCCAGATCTCGTCCAGCTCCTGACGGGGGTAGGTGTAGGAGTCATCGACCAAGCCGGCGTAGGCGCACAGGTATTCGACCGTGCGCAGCATGGCCTCCTCCTGCCGGCAGCCCCGCTTCATATCCTGCTGGGAGGTCAGAGTCTTACGGTGCAGCTCCAGATAGAGCTCGCCCTTCCAGACGGGCATCTCGGAACCGGCCTCCTTGCGGATTTCCTCCTCTGACTGCCGGAAGAAGTCTTCAGGGGCCTGATACCGCACCTTGGCCGACCCCTCAACGTCATGCAGACGGTCATAGCGTCCCAGCATCTCCCTGGTGGTGCCGCCGCCGCCATCTCCATAGCCGAACAGGACCAGGGCCCTGGTCGAGATGTCCTTGTCCTGGTAGTTCTCTTCGGAGTGATTGAGCTCCCGGGCCGTCATGTTGGAGGCATAGGTATCCATGGGAGGAAAATGCGTGAAGATGGCAGTGCCGTCGATGCCCTGCCAATCAAAGGTATGGTGCGGGAATTTGGTCGTATCGTTCCAGGAGATCTTCTGCGAGAGGAATGAAGTCATTCCTGCACGGCGGGCAATCTGAGGGAACTGGCCCGTATAGCCGAAGCTGTCCGGCTCCCAGACCACTGTCGTATCCACCCCCAGATGCTCCCGGTAGTACCGCTTGCCATAGGTGAACTGACGGGTCAACGACTCCCCTGAGGGCAGCATGCCGTCGGATTCCACCCACATCCCTCCGACGGGGATGAACCTACCTTCCTGGATGCGTTGCTTGACACGGGCGAAAAGATCAGGATGATCCTCCTCCAGCCATGCATACTGCTGGGGCGAGCTCATGGCATAGATGAATTGAGGGTCGCGCTCCATCAGCGCAAGCATGTTCGATACCGTCCGCGCCACCTTGCGCCTGGTCTCCCGCTTGGGCCAGAGCCAGGCGGAGTCAATATGGGAGTGCCCCACTGCCGCATGATCCAGGGCGCTGGGGGTCGCCGGCACTGCCAGCACACCGGCCAGGGCCTGTCGAGCCGGTGCTAATGTGGTCAGGTCACGCTCATCGTAGATATTCAGCGAACGCTGCAGGGCCTTGCCCAGACGCCAGTACCGAGGTTGGCTCTCGTTGCATTCACGGATCAGCTGGGCTGTGACCTCAAGATCCATATAGTAGTTCCATGCCTCATGGTCAAAATGGCAGACATCCATCTGCTTGAGGACATTGGGTTCATCGGCGCGTCCCGTGGTTCCCTCGCCCAGCTGCGTCTCCACGAATGCGGGGGTTCCAAGCAAGAGCGGATTGCAGGCCGCTTCCAGATAGATGGTAAAGGTTCCATCAGCGTCGATGACCGAAGCTTCGTCATGTGTCGGATTCCCATCCAGGTCAGTGCCGTCAAGCGGAATCCAGCGGTTGCGGGGATTGACGGCCTTGATGATCGAACCATCACTCCTATATGCCTGGGCCTCAAAGTGACCGCCCGGCGCATCCGGATGCCAGTCCAGGTCGACCACCAGCTCGATAGGAGCCCTGGTCGCCCAGTCGGCATCGACGCGACCGGTCACCTCCATCCAGGTGGTCCCCCAGGTCGTGCCCCAGGTATCCCCCAAGGAGAGAGGCCGGAAGTCCACACTCTTGCTCTGTACTTTCTTGAAGAACTCCGATGACGGTATCGGTTCCCCGGAAATGACGAAAGAGCGGACTTGGACCTTGCCCATGGGCCGCTCAATCTTCGGTAGCACGCGTTGACGCATGACACGATCGCACTTGTCAAGCACGCGTTCTATCTTCAGCTGCATCCTCACAACCTCCTCGTAGGTCCGCTTCGCATCTCTACTAAAGCGGTTTAGTTCAATTGTACCCTATCCAATATCCAAAGATATGGCCCCCAACAAAATAGCGCGTTTCTATTCACAAGTTCGAAAAGTCGGTATAAGCCCAGATTCCACCAGGATGGATACCTGACGAAGGGCGGTATCACGACATTTTGGGACCTTCAACTGCTTTGAGAAAACCCATTGACCTATCAAGACTTGCAGCCTCCGAGCACACCTCAGCCTTATGTTGTAGCTCCCGGAAATGGCCCTTGTTCACTGTTCGCGAATTGGCAGCTCTCAAGGGTATATATCCGAGATCGTTTCCCCCAATATGTTGAATCGGCACTAGCAATCGGGAAAGCCCTCAACAATACAAGAGGGTCCAGGTGCCGGAAGGCAGAAGGACCCTCGATTTTCAGATGGTCATCACTTCTTGTTCATGGCTGCCGAAAGGGCCTTGGTCCATTCGAAGGTCGTAGGTTGAAGCTTGTCGTCGCCACGACGCACTCCATCCCTATCGACGGCATACTCAAAAATGCCGCCTTTTTGTGCGCCATCGGCCCCGCCGTCAGGCTCCCAAAGAGCGTACTGCATGGCCCTGCTGGTTGACATCGGCTCTTCGGTGTCATACCACCATCCGCCACGCTCTTCATAGAACGAGAAACCCGGAATGTACTGCCTGCTCTTGATTGTGCCCTTGTAGGTCTCCCAATCCCGCTGGAGGGCTCCGACCGAACGCCCGTAGGCATCGGCGAAGACGTAAGAGACTACGTCGGACACTCCCCTATAAAGGCTGTTGGTTCCGGGCTTGTTGGTGTTGTAGGCAAAGATGGAACTCGGCTCAGGTGACTTGGGCCCGTAGTAACTCGACATGGCCCTGAGAACCCCTGTGGCTCGTTGAACGTCAGTGGAGGTCATGCTCGCCTCTGCGTTGACAACAAAGCCGTCCAGTCCAGGGAAGTAAAGATAGGACTTCTTGAGCTCGCTGGCGCGTTTGGCGTACCCCTCTGCGTTGCTCTCCATGGGCGAAAGGGACTGATGATCATGAGGGTCGTTGAAATCATCCTTATAGAAGAGGCTGATATCCAGACTCCTGATCACTTTTGTACCCTGCTTGTGCAGGGACTCAATCTGCCCAGGAAGAGTGTCCCAGAAGGCCTGAGTGGTCTCCGGGTTGGGGAAGGCGATGGCTATGTCCACCTGCTTGGGCAGATCCGACATCGAGTTGAAATTGACAGTCGGATCCGAATGCGTATCCCTCCAGGCCCTGAAATAGGCGACGGTCATCTCGTGGGTCTTCCCCTGAACAGCAGGCTCGGCCCAGGCAGTAGCCGCCCCTATCGCAGACGTTCCGGCTAAGGCCAATATGGCCATTGATGCCGTTAACAATCTCCGGATTTTCATGGTTGATCTCTTTTCAAACTTGCCTTTGCTTTAACTGAAGCAGATAAAATGTCGATTTCCTCCTCTCTGTGGCATCGACGCTTCGTCTCTACTCCTTGACCGCACCGGCAAGCAGGGTTTGGTTGCCAATGTATCTATTCGTGACTTCGTAAATAATCAGAATAGGTATTGAATACAGCAGGGAGAAAGCTGCCAGCTGGCCGTAGGCAACCGTGCCATGCTGCCCGAAGAAGGTGTATATACTGACGGCTGCCGGCTCCTTATCCGGAGACATCAGAAGCATGAAGGGAACGAAGAAGTTCCCCCAGTTCCCGGCGAATTCCGAAATAAAGATGACCAGAAGCGATGGGACCATCAGAGGCACGACCACATGGAACAAGGCCTGCATCCTCGTGGCTCCATCCACCCAAGCGGCTTCTTCCAAGGTAACCGGCACTGAATCCATGAAATTCTTCATCATGAAGATGCCTTGCGGCAATCCGCAGGCAGTCATGAAAAGAACAGTCCCGGTCAGTGAATCAATCAGATGAAGCTGGACGAATATCCCGTATACAGGGACCATCATGGCTGTAATCGGCAGACAGCTGGCGAAGAGGATGGCGTTGACGGTCCGGTTGGTGGTCTTTGAACGGAATCTGGATAGAGGGTAGGCTGCCAGGACTGAAAAAGTCACCACCAGGACCGATGTGCCAATACTGATGATCAGCGAGTTGACGATAGGCAACCCGAAGGTCTGCATGTTGAATACCTTGACGAAGTTCTGGAAGGAAAAACCCAAGTTGAACGAAGACAGGGTCGCATGCGTGTTGAAGGAGGCCACCAGCAGCCAGAGCATGGGCGCAGCGAAAAGAAACCCTATCAGGGCTGTCAGTACCGCAGCGGCCAGTTTCATCCAGTCATATCTGTGTGGTGCGTTCATCCGTGGATCAAGAGTGGCTTCAGTCTTCATCATTCGTCCTTAGCAACTTGATATAGAGCACCGAGAATAGGGCACCCACAACGACCAATATCACCGAGATGGCGGTTCCATATCCCAACTTCGAGAAGTTGAAAGCCTCCAGGTAGGCGAGAACGGGAAGGGTGCTCGAATTCGTGCCTGGCCCCCCGCCCGTCAGCACAATGATGATGCTGAAGACAGAGAGTGTCTGCAGGGTGATCAACATCAGATTGGTAAGAATCGAGTGCCGCATGATAGGTAGCTTGATTCTGAAGAAAGACTGCCAGGCATTCGCGCCGTCTATCTCAGCAGCTTCAATAACATCCTTGGAGATGTCGTTCAGAGCAGCTTGATAGATGAGCATTGAAAAGGCGGTGCCGCGCCAGACATTCACAATGATGACGATGGTCATTGGATGGTAGTAGAGAAGGGCCGACCAATCGGCTCCCACCACCTTGCCCAAAGCGTCAAGAGTGCCTCCGCCAGCAAAGAGCGCGTAGGCGCAGTAGCACCCGACTATATCCGGAATGACCCAAGCCAAAACAACTATTGAGTCAACGACCTTCGTCAGTCTTCTGGGCGCTTTTTGACTGAGCAGAGCCAAGACCATACCCAGTATGTTCTGCCCAATTAGTGCCGAGGCCAGAATTAGAAGGATGGTCAGCCACAGGGACTTGGGGAAAACAGGATCCGTAAAGAGCGTCACATAGTTCTTCAGACCAACAAAGTGTGGGTTGACAGCCGTTGAACCAACCATTGAATAGTCGGTCAGCGAGGCATACAGGGACCATATGATTGGGCCAAGCAGGAAAATCACCATCATCGCCGCTGCTGGCAGAATCGGGGTGTAGTGCCCAGCGTTTATCAATTTCTTTCTTGTGCTGCTATTCATTTTCTTCTCTCAGTCGCGAAAGAAAACCCGCGAATGGAATTCGGTTACTTCGCGGCTTGCGTATGATCGGCACCTACGGTTTTGGCTATCGCAGAATCGTATTCAGCTGCTGCATCCTTGACTGACTTCTGGCCGGTCAATACGCTTTCCGTGGCTATTGCGACCTGGTCGGAAACCTCTTTGTACTGGGAGTTCGCCGGCCTGTACTGACTGTACTTGGCCAAATCCGTGAAGAACTTGATAGTGGGATTGGATCCCAGGTACTTCTTGTCTTGCTCTACGTCCTTGCGCACCGCGATCGATCCGGAGATTGTGTCGTACGCGGCAGCATGCTTCTCATTTTGGAAAACTTTGAGTGCCTTGAAAGCAAGATCAGGATTCTGCGTATGGCTGGACAGCGCCAGGCCCCAACCGCCAGACATGGAAATCAGACCAGGCTTCTGCCCGTTCTGAGTTGGGAATCCACACCAGCCTATATGCTTCTGCCAGTCGGTCCATTCGCTGTCGCCGCCGGGCATCCACGATGAAGCCAGCCAGTTGCCCTCGATCGACATACCAAGTTTGGACTGAGGCATCCACTGTTGCCCGACCTTGTCACCAAGCTGAGGATCCAGAGCCTGCTGGGGCGTGGGCGCCAGACCCTTGCTGTAAATATCCTTGATGAACTGTAGGGAGTCTTTGAATTGCTTGGAACCAGTGACCCACTTCTGAGTCTTGGTGTTGTATAGTGTGCCACCCTTGGTTCCGTAAAGAAGCATATCGAAGCCCTGCATGACTGAGACCTCTCCCAGAGGACGGCCGGCATAGAGGTTCATCGGTATTACATCAGGCTGCGTTTTCTTGATCTTCGTCGCTGCATCAATCACCTCATCCCAGGATTTAGGCTGCCAGTCGTCACTCAGGCCGGCCTTCTTGAGAATGTCCTTGTTATACCAGATGCCCCTGGTGTCAGTACCCAGAGGCACCGCATAGATTTTTCCATCATCGGCTTTGCCGGCGTTCTTGGAACTGTCAAAATACTGCGACCAGTCCTTCCACCCTTTCAGTTGGTCATCAATGGGCTTCAGGTAACCAGCTGCGACATAGGGACGGATCATTTCCGTGTCAAGGATCATGAGGTCTGGAGCGGTTTTTTCGGATTTGCTCATCAAGGCCAGCTTGCTGCCGTAGTCATCCCCGTTCGACTTGATAGGCTCCAGCTTCAAAGTAGCGCCTTTATTCTCAGACTCAAACTGAGCTTTGACGTCTTTCATCCACTTGCTTATGGCACTGGTGTCTCCGGTGGCCTGGTAGGCAAACTTGACTGTTTTCTTATCCGATTCGGAAGAGCCGCACGACGATAAAATCCCGACGCTGGTAGCTGCGGCCAGCAACATGACTGATATCTTTCCTAGTTTATTCATGAGAGACTCCTTTGTTCTCCAATTCTTCTTTCAAATAGTGCATGGTTTTAAAATCGGTTCGCCGCAACCGATCGTCACCTTGGGCAACCCCATCGCGATCTATTGCATAGGCGAACAGTCCCCCCGTGCGGTACGCATCAAACGGATGCCAGGATAGGAGATCTTTGACCCTGCTTCCTTCAATCGGATACGTGACATCACCCCATCGAGGGCCTCCTTCTTCATAGAATGAAAAACCAGTGACGAATTTCGAAGCAGGGACAAAGTCGCGAACCTGCTCGAAAAGTCCCTGAATACGACGAACATCCATGCCATAGGTGTCGGCAAAGTAATAGGAGCAATCCTGATAGACCTGAGCAATCAGACTGGTCTGAGGCAGAAGAATATCCTGATCGAAGATCATGAGGCGTGAGGACGCTGAACCCGGTCCCCACTTTCTCGCCAAAGCGTGAAACACCTCGGCGACGGCAGCCATTTGCTCGGACTCAGGTTCATGATCGACATCAATCACCAGGCCGTCGTAGTCAAAGGGCTCCAGGTAGTTGGCAATTATCTCGTCCGCACGGCGATCTGGTCCGCCGTTTTCTGCGCCAAGCCTGGCAAAAGTGTGGACTTTGCCGCAATCCTCGTAGGCATCCCGATAGAGGCAGTCCAAAAACAAGGTTCTGACCACCTTTGTGCCCTGCGCATGAAGTTTTTCAATGTAGGCCGGCAGAGCGACCCAGAAATCATCATCGACTTCTCCATTGGTGATGATTGACACAAGATCCAGGTCTGCAGGCACATCGCCAAGTGAAATCGAACCCCTTTTCGGCTTTCCGCAGTTATCGTGCCAGGCGCGGTAATAACCGGCCAAAATAGGTCCTGGTTCGTCACTTTCGCGATTACCGTCTGGCCTGCCCTCTGCCTCATTCGACATCGACAACCTCCATGTTGTTCGCAGTAGTTCTTCGATGATCTACTAAAGCGATTTAGTTCCATTATAGCCCTTTACCACACAAGAGCCACAAAAATCCTCGGAAACACAGAAAAGTTGCTGAGAAGAACAGAAATGCAGTTCTCCAGGAATGGCCATTCCTCAAGCCTTAGGCATTACTCAGATCAGAAAATCCCCGCTTTGTTTTTCCGCAGACACTTCCGAGTGTCTCCTCACGATGACATACAGGAATTCCGGGTAGCCGAAAGCGCACGAGAAAACCCTGCCCGACGGGGCGAATTCCGTCGTACAGGGTTGAGCGATGCTTAGCTAAAGCTCAGGCCTGGGCCAGAGCCTCGACGATGTAGTTGTTGATGGTGGCCTTGACCACTTCAAGATGGTCGGACTTGTCGGCGGCGATCAGTTCGGCCTGCGGCTTGTCAAGGCTGTACTCCTCAAGGGAGGCCAGCGTGGCCGTGCCGTCCTCAACCGTGGCGCCGATGCCAGACTCGAAGGAGGAGTAACGCTCCTGCTGCAGCTGCTCGATGTAGCCGTCCTCATGCATCTTGGCCGCGACCAGCAGACCGGCGGCATAGGTGTCCATGCCCACGATGTGGGTCCTGAAGAGGTCCTCAGGCAGGAAGGAGGAACGGCGCGGCTTGGCGTCGAAGTTCAGACCTCCGCGGGGCCCGATGCTCCCGTTGGCCAGCACCTCCCACATGACGGCGGTGGCATCGTAGAGGTCCGAGGGGAACTCGTCCATGTCCCAGCCGATCAGCTTGTCGCCCTGGTTGGCATCCAAGGATCCCAGGAATCCGGCCTCGCGGGCCACGCGGACCTCATGCTGATATGTATGCATGGCCAGGTTGGCATGATTGCCCTCGATATTGAGCTTGAAGTTATCCTGCAGATCGTAGGTGCGCAGGAAGTTGATGGTGGTGGCCGCGTCGTAGTCATACTGGTGTAGCGTGGGCTCCTTGGGCTTGGGCTCGATCAGGAACTGCGCGTCGAAGCCGATCTCCTTGGCGTAGTCCACGCACATGTGGAAGAGGGCGGCCATATGGTCCTGCTCCTCCTTCATACGGGTGTTCCAGAGGGATTCGTAGCCCTCGCGGCCGCCCCAGAATACGTAGTTCTCGGCACCCAGCCGCTTGCCGATCTCCAGGCTGTGCTTGAGCTGTCCTGCCGAGTAGGCGTAGATGTCAGCGAAGGGCGAGGTGCCGGCGCCGGCCTCGAAGCGGGGGTTGGTGAAGAGCGACGAGGTGTTCCAGAGCAGCTTGACCCCGGTGTCCTTCATGGCGGCCTCGATTCGGTCGATCACCTTGTCAAGATTGGCATCGGTCTCACGCAGGGTGTCGCCCTCGGGAGCCAGGTCGCGGTCATGGAAGCAGAAGAACTCGACCCCAAGCTTGGTGAAGAGCTCGAAGGCGTAGTCCACCTTGGCCAGCGCCTGATCCATGGGATCGGTGTAGCGGTAGTAGGGCCTCTGCGCGGTGGGATCTCCGAAGGGATCCACCAGGCCCTGGTTGAAGGTGTGCCACCATGCCACAGCGAAGCGCAGCCAGTCCTTCATAGGCTTGCCGGCCACCACCTTGTTCTTGTCGTAATAACGGAAACCCAGGCCTTCCTTCACGCCCTGGCGACCCACGTACTCGATCTTGTCGACGTCCCACAGACCCATCCGAAATGCTCCTTTGCCTATTGCATCTGCCTTTACGGCGTTCACAGGGGAGGAAACCAGTTCCTGCCTCCTGAACACCAAGAGTAGGGGGACGGATCGATTTTGTCAATTCGTTGAATTATATGGATGTGGTATTGCCAACCCAGGTACCACTCAGTGGTTTTCAAGAAACTCCTCCGCCCTATAAGACCCGGCGCTCAACTAGCACCCAACGACGAAAGTCGAGCTCCTCCTGGCATGACAATTTGCCTGGTTCGAGATTTATGCAATCCTGGGACTCCGTGCAAGAAACGCTCAAAATGCCGCAGAGCGACGCTCTACTCATTGATGGTCATCCTTGCGCTCTCCCGACCTTTCGACATGACCATCACAACCAATCCGATCAGGAGTTCGCCCCTTTCCGAAGAATGTCGGCGAAGCCCCAAATCACGGAGGCGATCCGCCCCAACTCCGATTCGCGACTGACCTGACGCCAAACCGTGGCGTAGGACTCGAACCAGATCTCCAAAGCATCGGCCAGGCCCCGGTCGGCGCCGGCATCCGGAGCTCCAGGCAGAACGCCATGGCAAACGGCCAGACTACGACCCAATGCGTTGAAGAGGCGTTGGCCATGGACAGCCACCAACTGAGCCTGCAGAGTTCTGCGCACATCAGCCTGGCTTTCGGCTGCCGCCCTGCCCATGCGTGCAGCCGCGTCGACCAGCAGAGCATCACGCTGATCCACCTGCTCAAGACGATTGCGCAAAACCATAAGCAGGCTCCGGCGAGCTTCGTCGACATCGGCAGACGGATCCGGTTCAGGCACGCCTGGCACTGTAGATGCCACATCCTGATTAAGACCGCCGTGGCGGTCGTCCAGCTCCCAGTAGCGCACCATATCGTCCCAGCCGAAGACCACACTGGAGCCTGCCTGAATCAGCGCCGGCAGATAGTCCCCCGTCGCATCCCCATAGACCAGCAGGCCCATATCCCTGTCCACCCGGTCCCGATCATCGTCATCGGGATTCCAGAAGCACTGGGCGGCGTAGGCCATGCCAGGCAAACTCATACGCGGATCGTTGATATGCCCGTAATCGCCCCAGTCCGTGACCATGGCCCCAACGGCACCGTATTGGATCCCGTATCGGCTCAGACGGCTGATGTTGTTCCATGCATTGTCGATTCCAGGCAGAAGATGATTCCAGTCGTGAACGGCCGAGCAGACTATCTGCCGGGCCCCTGTAGAGGCTACAAGAGCAACCTTGTCCGGCTCTACCTGCGGGTCATAGAGCCAGTTGAGCAGCGTGCAGTCCTTGGGCAACCTGTCCAGGACCTTGGGCATGGACACAGCGACATCACCCCAGAACATGGGATGACGGCCCTGTGCATGCAGGTGACCGCACAGGCTGATCAGATAGTCGGCATACATGTCAGCAGGATCCTTGCTGGAACCGTCCTGCCGCGAACGCCCCTTGCCCAGATCAAAGGTCTCGTCTCCGCCGATATTGAAGTTTCGCGTACGCATAAGCGGCGCATAGGCGTCAATCAGCCCTGTAGAGAATGCCAGAGCCTGTGGGTGGTTGACATTGATGGTGTGATGCTCCTGACGCTCTATGAAAGAGTATGGCCGGTCCGCCTGCTCGGGAAACTCGCCCAGATCCCTGAATCCGCGAGTGCGAAGGCTGGTGTAATGGTGGCCGAAGGTGGAGATCGAAGGCACCAACTCGATGCCCAGGCGGGCGCAATAGTCATCGAAGTCGGTGATCTGCCCGGGCTCCAGGGGGCTTGTGCCCCTCCAGGCCTCGCTCATGCCCGGGAAAGCCATGGTGTGCTCAATGTAGAGTTGCAGCTGGTTGAACTTATACAGGGCCAATGTGTCCGCCCAGTGCCGCAGCCAGTCCATGGTGGGCACCCGACCCCGGGTCACATCCAGACTGTAGATGCGTGTTGGGTAGGCGGGGCGGTCCTGGATGTGCAGGGCGGGAAGCACCGGACCGCATTGCATGATGATCTGGCGAAGGGTCTGTACCCCCCATCGCAGTCCCTGACCGTCGCCGCCGCGGATATCGACAATCGGCCGGCGCTCCCCCTGATCAGCGATGGACAGAAGATACTCTTGGGGACCGAGATTCTGGTCCAGATCCAGACTGACCGCGCCAGTCCAAGCCTGCCCGCGCGAATGATCCCAGACCATCCCCGTGGCCTGCTTAATCGTATCTGTCAACTGGCCACTCAGGACGGAACCCAGCTCCTGGTCAACTGCTGTACCGCAGACAATTCTGCCCGCCACCGGCAACAAGAACCGGCCCCGATCCCTTTGCAAGTGGAGCGGCCGGGGAATCAGGGCCAACGGCCGCTCCCTGGACGGATCGGCGACGGCATCGATGCCATTATCAAGACTCATACTCCATACCTTTCCTGCAACAGGCTGATGCCACTGACGACCGCGTCAGAGACATGCTCCAGCCATGGCCAACGATGGCCACCTCCTCAGCCTACCCGTACGCCGGAGACAAGAAGAGATTCCGGCATTCAGGCCGAGCGGACACCGGCAGAGCCAAATATCCGTTATACAAACAGCATTCGCACAAGACGGCAAGCCTGCAAGAATCTACGATTGGTCGCATTGGTCAAGAAGCAGAAACTGGCGAACTTTCTGGCCAACGATGACGCGTTCAACGATGGAATTGCCTCTATCGAGAAACCTTTAACAGGTTGAAACGAGTTGATACAGGTTGCGCAAGATTAATAAACGATGTTAATATATAAACGTTGTTTATAAAGTACACGAAAATGTAGTGACTGTACCACTCAAGGAGGAGGTTGACATGCGCGGCAGCCCATACGCCAGCACACCAAAGGCCCTCTCCGAGCTCAACCAGTCACGCATCGTCCAGTACCTGCACCAGCACGGCACCAGTTCCCGAGCCCAGATGGCCCGGGACATCAACCTGACGCCGGCGGCCGTGGGCAAGCTGGTGGCCCGCCTGATCGACCTGGGCCTGATCAGCGAGACCGGCAGCATGGACTCAGAGGGTGGCCGTCGATCCATCGGATTGGCACTGAACGCCGACCGCTACCAGGTCATCGGCGTCAAGTTCGCCCGCAGCCTGGTCAGCATCGGACTGTTCGACATCAGCGGCCGTCTGCTGGACTCGGAGGAGCTGCCCCCCGTCAACCCCGATGACATCCCCGGCGCCGTCGCCGAGGTCAGAACACGAGTGGAAGCGCGATTGGAGGCGCACCCCGCCATCGTGGCCGTGGGCATGGCCGTACCGGGCCCCTACCTTCGCGATACCGGCCGCATCGCCCTGGTCACCAGCATGCCCGGCTGGCGTGGGGTGGACTTTATCCACGAATTCGGCCGGGCCTTCCGCGTACCCACCTTCATCGAGCAGGATGCCCGAGCCGGTGCGCTGGCCCAGAGTCTGTTCGACCCAGGCGTGAGCGCATCCAGCATGGCCTACTTCCTGGTGGGCGAAGGCGTTGGACTGGGAGTCATCGACAGGGGCGCCCTGGTGGACGGCAGCCAGGGAGCGGCCACCGAAATCGGCCACGTCAGCATCGATCTGAACGGCCTGCCCTGCGAGTGCGGCAACCGCGGCTGCCTGGAATGTTACTGCTCGGCGGTAGCCATCCATCGCCGCATGTGCCAGCCGGATATGCGGGATCACTTCCCTGGAATCGAAGCCATGACCCATGCCAAGGCCTGCGCGGTCCTGTTCGACCAGGCCCGCTCAGGCCAGCAGGCCGCCCAGACCCTGGTGGATCAGATAGCCGACTACGTGGGATATGGCTGCGTGACCGTCGTCAACGCCTACAACCCCGCCCAGATCGTCATCGGAGACATGGTGGCCGCCGCCGGTACCCGCCTGCTTGAACGAGTTCGGGCCATAGTATCCCAACGCGCCCTGCCTGGCCTACGGGAGCACACGCAGATTCTGCTCTCCAACCTACCTGCCGATGCCACGCTGACCGGGGCCGCTGCGGTGGCTGCCAGCCAATTTTTGGAACATCCGGCCAGTATGGGCCGACCAGCTGTGAAGTCAACAAGCACAAGGCGGACGCATCGCCCGTCATCAGGAAAGGAACACCATGACCAGTAAACCCGTGGTCCTCAGCATCGGCGAGATCCTCTGGGACGTCCTGCCAACAGGCAAGCGGGCCGGTGGCGCGCCGGTCAACTTCAGCTATCACGCCGCGAAGAACGGGGCGGAAGGCTATGCCATCAGCGCCGTGGGACGCGACGACCTGGGCCGGGAGCTTGAGGAGGCGGTCCAGAAGGCCGGCGTCGATGCCGTCCTGCAGCACAACGACCACCCCACCAGCACCGTCGAGGTCCAGCTGACCGAGGGCATCCCCCAGTACGTCTTCAAGCCCGATGTGGCCTGGGATCATCTGGAATACACGGATGACCTGGCCGGGTTGGCCAGCAAGGCCGACGCCGTTTGCTATGGCACGCTGAGCATGCGCAGCAGCCAGTCACGCGAGACCTGCCTGCAGGTGCTGCGCCACACCAAAAGCCATGCCATGCGCTTCTTCGACATCAACCTGCGCGGCACCTTCTACAGCAAGGACCTGATCCAGGAGCTTCTGGACATGGCCACGGTCTTCAAGCTCAACGACGAGGAGCTGGTCACCCTGCGCGACATGTTCCGTGTGCCCGGAGCCACCGACGACGAACTCTGCCGCTGGTTCATGGACCAGTGGCACCTGGACACCATCGTGCTGACCGCCGGCAACGACTACAGCACAATCTATCTGGCAGACGGCCAGTCCTCCCACCTGCCCACGCCTGAAATCACTGTGGCCGACACTGTTGGTGCCGGCGATGCCTTCTCCGGCACCTTCGCCATCAACCGCCTGCTGGGGGCCTCCCTGACCCAGTCCCACCGGGCTGCCGTCAACACCGCTGCCTTCGTCTGCACCCAGCCGGGCGCCTGGCCCGAATATCCCGAGCATATCCCCGACTACCTGGGCCAGCAGGGTCAATGATCCCCGTCCTTTGAATATGATTTGGCCCCGCCAGGTCGAACTGTCGACAGGACGGGGCCAAACTTATATCTACGGTATCGGGATTTACCAGATGCCGATGAGCCGCCACCAGCCCAGACCCACGGTCAGGAAGATGGCCACGGTCACCAGTCCGCAGATCAGGCCGATCCGCAGGAACTCAGAGGTCTTGACATATCCGGCACCGTAAATCAAGGCCGCCGGTCCGGAGGCGTAATGGGTCATGGCGCCGATCAGACCGCTGGCGCATCCCAGCATCAGCGCTGCAGGCATGGCGGGGACCCCGGCAGCCACGGCCACGCTGACGAAGAGCGTGTAGATGGCCGCCACCTGGGCCAGCTCGGAAGCGAACATGTAGTGGATGAAGAAGTAGAAGATCGTCAGAATGACCAGGACCAACACCCAGGGCATGCCCTTGACCAGTCCGGCGATGATCTCCCCCGCCCAAGTGGTGACGCCCAGGGTGTTCAGCGGTTCCGCCATGCCTACCAGAACACCAAAGAAGATCAGTGTGGACCAGGCCGACTTGTTGGCCACCATGTCCTGCCAGGTGATGATCTTGGTGCACAGCAGCACGGCCACGCCCAGGAAGGCCACGGTGGTGGAATTGATATGGATCACCGAGCCGGTCGCCCAGAGGACCAGCATGACCAGGAAGGTCACGGCCATGATCCACTCGTGCATGCTCAGCGGGCCAAGACCCTTGAGCTCATCCTTGGCATCCTCCTGAGCCTGAGGAACGTTCCTCAGGGTTGGCGGGAAGATGCGGTAGATCAGGGCGGGGATGAGGATCAGGCAGATTAGGCCAGGCACTATGCCGGCCAGGGCCCAGGTGCCCCACCCGATGTCCACATGGAATTTCTGGGCCAGCTGTCCTACGACCGGGCCCGCCGCCATAGCCGTCAGGAACATGGCCGATGTAATGGCGTTGACGTTGTTGGCCGTGATCGCCAAGTAAGCGCCGATGCGTCGCCGGGACTCATCAGTGTCCGGCTTTGAATCCTGCACGTCGCTGATGGACGTGATGATCGGGAAAAGGATGCCGCCCAGACGAGCCGTGTTTGACGGGGTGGCCGGAGCCAGGACCAGGTCGGCGGCCGAGAGCCCGTATGCTATGCCCAGGCTGGACTTGCCCAGTTTGGACAGAAAGACCAAGGCGATCCTGCGGCCAAGTCCAGTGGAGACAAATCCCTGAGCGATGAAGAAGGCCGCCACGATCAGCCAGATGGAGGCACTGCCCAGTCCGTTGAAAGCCGCCTTCTTGGGGTCCAATGCCCCGGTCAGCATCCCCACGGTCATGCCGATGATGGCTACCGCCGAAGTGGGCAGAGGCTGCAGAATCAACCCTAGGATGGTGCCCACGAAGACTCCCAGCATGTGCATGCCCTGGGCGGTCAGTCCCTTGGGAGGCGGAATCAGGAAGATGACCAACCCGACCGCTACACAGATCAGAGCCTTGACCAGTTGGCCCGTATTGAACGGCTGCCTGGCCCCTGTCTGGGGGTCTCCCCCGCCCCCGCCTGTTCGTACTGTTTCACCCATCATTGCTCCTTCGCTCATGGTCCGGCGTATGACCGCCTGAAAACCGCCGACCTCCTCGTCGGCTTGCTCGTGTGGACTTATGCTATGCGGCAGGCGGCAGGGACGACAAATAAGCGCTGCCTATATGAAGGACGCCGCATCCGGCAGCTGCTGAAGGCCTTAAAGACCCGTCAAAGACTGAGATGATCCCCTTGGCGGCATATAGGCAATGCTTATTTGCCGGGCTGCCAAGGGCTTTTCTAGGCTGATTGCAGAGGTCCGGCAACGCGGCCGGCCCCAATCGTGAAGGACAAGTGAAACCATGACAGGATTCGATACGATCAACGATTCCTATGCCAACCGGGGACTGGGATTCGACTATGAACAACGGCGCGAGCTCAAGCTGGACGGGCTGCTGCCCGCTGCCGTCCAGGATGACGAACAGCGCGAGCGCATCGTTTACCGCCGCTTCCTGGCCCAGCCCACCGATCTGGACAAGCGGCTCTACCTGATGAGCATCTGCCGCACCGACCGTCGCCTCTTCTACAGGAGCATGGACAAGCACCTGACTGAGTACATGCCCATCGTCTACGCCCCCACCGTGGCCCAGTCCATCCAACGCTACGACGAGTTCTATTCGGGCAGCGACGTGGCCTACATCTCCATCGATCACCCCGAAGGGATCGGCGACGCCCTGGACCAGTACGCCGGCGACCGACCCATCGATCTGGTGGTCTGCACCGACGCGGAAGGCATTCTCGGCATCGGCGACTGGGGCGCCCAGGGCGCTGAGATCCTGACGGGCAAGCTGGCGGTCTACACTGCAGCTGCCGGCATTGACCCCTCGCGCGTTCTACCGGTGATGGTGGATGTCGGCACCAACCGCCAGGCCCTCCTTGACAATCCGGATTATGTGGGCAACCACTTCGCCAGGGTCAGGGGCCAGCGCTACGACGACTTCATCGATGACTTCGTCCAGCAGGTCCTGCAGCGCTACCCGGAGGCCCTGATCCACTGGGAGGACTTCGGCAGGCCTGAGGCGGCACCTGTTCTCAAGCGCTACCAGGACCGGATCCTGACACTGAATGACGATATCCAGGGCACCGGCGTGACCGTACTGGCCGCTCTGATCGCCGCCAGAAAAATCGCCGGAGCCGACCCCAAGGACACCAGGATCATGGTCTTCGGGGCAGGGACCGCCGGCGTGGGCATCGCCGACCAGATCGTGGACGACCTGATCATCCGCCAGGGCATGGATCCTGAGACCGCCCGGAACAGGGTTCTGCTCTTCGATCGTCAGGGGCTGATCGAGCAGGGCCAGGATGATCTGACCGAGGGGCAAACACGATATGCCCGCAAGCCGGACGAGTTCGCCTCAGTCACCGACAAGACCTCGCTGGCACAGGTTGTCGACGCCTTCCAACCCACAGTGCTCATCGGCACCTCGACCAGGGCCGGAGCCTTCAACCAGGACGTTGTCGAGGCCATGGCCAAGCATGTGGAGCGGCCGCTGATCTGCCCCATCTCCAACCCCACGGAACTGGCCGAGGCCAAGGCTGCCGATGTGATCGCCTGGACCCACGGCCGCGGCTTCGTCATCACCGGCACCCCCTCAAAGCCTGTTGATTACCAGGGGGTCACCTATTCCATCGGACAGGGCAACAACGCCCTCATGTATCCCGGCATCTGCTTCGGGGCCATCGTCGCCAAGGCACGGCTGGTCACCAAGGGGATGCTGTTGGCCGCAGCCTACGCCATCTCCGACATGATCGACGTGGACAAGCCCGGAACCGCCGTATTGCCGCCGGTGGCCGATCTGAAGGAGATCTCACGCCGGGTGGCCACTGCTGTGGCTGAACAGGCGGTCCAGGAAGGCCTGAACCGTGAGCCGATTGAGGACGTGGATGCCGCCGTTGCCAAGGCACAGTGGCACTACGACGCCTGAGCGAAACCTGCACCTTCGCTTCTTGCGACATTGAAATTGGGGTCCGGCCGGCACGATTGATAATCGATAATCGTGGCGGCCGGACCCCAATCATGAGTCATGATCTGTCAATATTTTCAAGGGTCAATCTTCTCAAGTCCAGATGATAATGATATGGTTCTTATAAGTAGTCTTTCGCCAAAGTTGACGGATAAGCAATAAAGACAAGCAATAATCTGAGCACCAATCAAGGGAAGCGGCTCATGACCTATATGGATAATGTCCGCGACCTCGAGCTGCTTACCATGCTGGCCCGGTACGGCAGTTTCACCGACGTCGCGTTGGAGGCGGGCATCTCCCAGCCTGCCGTCTCACAGGCCATCAGAAGACTGGAAAAACGTCTGGGAACCAGGCTGGTCCAAAGGCAGCGCTTCGGCGCAGGTGACGGCACACAGCTCACCCAATCCGGAAGAACAGTGGTGGACCACGTCGGCCAGGCATTGGACCTTATTAACTCCCTGCCTGAGGCCTTGGCTGCGAGGACCGGGATTCGACGGCGCACAATCGGCCTGCCACCCATCATCTCTTCGCTGCTGAGCTCCGGGCAGGGGCGGCAAGGGCAGTGCGAACCAGACAAGAACACGACCGTAGAAACCATAGGGTCCCAAAAGTTGCTGAGCCAGATAGAGGCCCACCGTGTGGACTACGGGGCGGTGGCCAGCGTCGACGAGTCGCTGAGCGTGGATGGCGTGGAGACGACCAAGCTGGCCTCCTTCCCCTTCGGCATGGTCTGCACCCAGTCCATGGTCGACCGGCTGGGTACGGCGGGAATGACCAGTCTGCACCCCGAGGATCTGTCCATGCTTCCCGGGGACGTCCCCTTCGCCACCCTCAACCGCGATTTCGTCCATGCCCAGGCCGCCCAAAGGCTGATTCACCTGTCTGAACCGGTCAGCCACCTGATTGAAGTCTCCGACGTGGAGACCTTGAAGTTGGTAACCACATCCGGCCTGGTCTGCAGCCTGATCACCTCGGCTGGCGTACACCCTGGCGACGGCCTGCGCTTCATCCCCTTTGCCGGTGATGACATGCCTCGCTTCAACATCTTCCTCTTCAACGACACCAAGCGGGAGGCCTTCCATGAGGACGTGGAGGAAGTGCACGCCTTCAGCGACTATGCCACCAGTCGACTGAGCTCTGTGGCTTGACCAGGATTCAAGTCAATGCCCAGGGAGAAGCGGGAATATCCGCAGCGTCCATCTGTTGTATACTGACGAGGCCGGTCCGTAATGGCACCGGCAGAGCTTGATAATTCAAGATTGGGGCTGATCGGTTTCGACGGTGACCTGTTCGTCGCAGGGAAGCGTGCCGAGAATGCGGGGGTCCGCTCGTTAATGTCCTCCCGCAAACAACAAGTGCTAAATCTAACCGCACTGAGTTCGCTCTCGCTGCCTGAGCTTCGCGCCAGGATTAACCAGTGAGCAGCTGCTCCGTTCACTCCCCTTCGCCTTCGGGGGGATGCTGAGCGTCATTAAGAAGACTTGCCTGAACTGCTGCGCCACAGGGCGGTTCGGGGACTTTTACTGCGGCTATGCCCGCCACCGGTTGTCTGCGACATAGGTGGGGGCAGACAGATAGCCACAAAGGCCTGCAGACTACGCACGTAGAAGACTGAGGGTGCGGTCACCGGACCGGGGTTCAATTCCCCGCAGCTCCACAAGACAAGGGCCGGCCGAGGCAACTCGGCTGGCCCTTTTCATGCCGTTTTACGGTTCAAGAATCCATCTTTCCGGATTACTTAGTGCATCACATTGGCAACAGCCTAATTCATGAACCTCAAGTCATGCTCGTTTCTTTACTCGTAGAGTTAGAATAACTCCAAAGTAACTCCATTCGGAGCACAAATGATATAATTTGGGAGCTAAAGATGACTAATTGAGCAATCGGAGGGGTGAAAGTTATGAAAGAGACAGCGAGAATTCAAATTCGCACCAGCGAGGATATGAAGTGTCGAGCCTCACAGCTTTTCGAAGACCTAGGCCTTGATCTCGGCACGGCGATTAACATGTTTCTCTCTCAGTCTCTACGCGAAGGAGGACTTCCATTCCGCTCCCAACTTTCCAAATTTGATAGGGAAATGGAGGAAGCTGAGGCCTCACCAGTCACCCATGCGGGAGATGTAGAGAATATGAAAGACATCATCCATCATGTATGAGTTTGCATATACGCAGAAGTATTTGCGTGATGTCAAGAAAATCAAGAAGAAACATTTTGATCTAAGCAAGCTCTATCAGGTGCTCGACGACTTGGCTGACTACAATTCAGCACTGCTTAAGCGCAAATATCGAAACCACCAGCTGAAAGGCCGCTGGTCTACATACGAGGAGCTACATGTCGACGCAGACTGGCTCCTGGTGTATAAGCGCGACAAAAATCGAATGATTCTTACTTTGATGACCACCGGCAGCCACGACCAAACACTGTGACAAAAGTGAAAGTCTCGGCAATCGAGCCTTGTTCCGACTGACACGAATCAGTGTAACCGAGGCCCAAATTTGACTGCCCATTCGTATCTGCTCCAAAGTTGAAAGTTAATCGTTCGCTAGACCTCCTAGAGATTGATTCGTCATAACGAGGACATCTATCTTCGGGCATCCAGCATGCATATAGCGCATTGCCCAACGCTGCCCAATCCCACGGGAAACTGCTCGTTGATGAATATGTCGCACACAGCCATGGCCGAGATCAATGCTCGACAAGACCACTGAATTACCCATCGCGGACCCAGCTATTAAAGTTCACTGTCGACCATCCGCCTATGGTGCTTGCAGAAAGGCTATGGGCGAGCGCCTCAAAGCAGGACGCGCCGTCAGCATGGTCGCCAGCGAACCAACGGCGATGATCGGCAAACCGCATATAAGGAAGAACTGACAAGGAAAAACTATAGACAGACTGCGGACGAGGGGCCAGTAGACCATAGCTGTGCACAGTCCGACCAGTCCGGTGCCGCCTGCTGTAATGATAATGCCGGTGGTCATCACGATGGTGCCGTCCAATACGGATATGCCGGTCAACTGCTGCGGATTTGCACCGGCGATTGACAGGAGCGCCAGATCAAGGTCACGATCCCGAGCGACAATGGCGAACCCCGTAATCACGCCAACCAGGGCGACCAGCAGCGCTGCCCAGAAACCATAGAACGACTCCAGGGTTCTGTTCGATGTGACATTTGCTATTCCCGGCACCTTGTTCATGGCAACGGTACTGGTGCTTCCCGCAATCAGCAGACCACCGACCAGAAACATGCAAGCGGTCAACGCTATGACTATAGAGCCGAATGTGGTGTCTCTACTCCTGACCACAGCCTGTGAACGCGCAATCCACCAGATAGCAGATGACGACGGCACTGGAGTAGTCCAGAGTTGAGTGACCCTGCCTATAACCGGCCCCCAAGCGCGAGCCAAGGCAATCAGCAGCAGAAGAATAGCGAACAGCGGTCCACTTCCAACGGCACTTACGACCGCCTGAATCTGCTTAGGGTCCAAGGATCCAGAGCCGCTATGCGAAAGATAGGCAACGACAGGCAACGGCAATAGCAGCAAGTAAGGCCAGCCCAAGAAAAAGGGACACGAAACCACGTCCATGTCGGGGCCGATCGACAGATTCGCTCTCCTCAACACGGCGCACCACCCGGACGGGTGTCATCTTCCCCAAATCCAGCAATGTCCGGCTGGTCGCCAAGACGGCCGTGGCCAATCCCACTGCGAGACCGGTCAGGGCAGACCTGGGAAAACCGTGCCAGGTAAAAGTGAAATGCACCGGCATCGGCATCCCGGTTGAATACCAGTCGAGGATCCTTCCAGCCAGCGCAGGCGACAGAGCCGCGGCAACAAGAGAAGCCAGCAGGTCCAGAATCATCACCTGCAAAAGCGCAAGCACCAGGATCTGCTTAGGCGTAGCTCCCAGCACCGAAAGAAGGGCCAGCACCTGTCGACGTTGGCGAATTGATACCTACAAGATCTGCTTGATCACCAGCCATCCGAGCACAATGACTGTGAGGAAGACTAGGCTCAGGGCCGAAGCCAGACTCTTGGCAGGATCCCTGGTCTTGACCGATAGACCTCGGTAACAGCTGTTGACGCCCATGCCCACACTCATGGCACAAAGCAGGGTTTGGGTGACCACAAGAACGATAAAGACGCCAGCCCAGATGCCACTATTGGCTTTCAAATTACGTAAGGCCCAAGTCATGTTTCATTCACCTGCCACGTCCTCGTGCGTACACTCGACTACATTCCTCTATTACATGAATAGCCGACCGACGCGAAAGACAACATCCGGCAAACCCCTGAAACGACCCTGAATCAACCCTGATTCAACCTTATGATACCGAGCTTATTGTGATCGTATGCCTTACATTGTCCAGGCATCACAGCATTAAAATGAAGCCCTTTAACTGGAGAGACCTAGCAAACAAGCAATTCCAACGCATTGACTAGTTCGATGGTGATCCTGTTTCTCGATCCGCAACCAGGACAGCATGCAAACTACATGTCCTTTAATCGTATTTATATTTAACTATATCAGGTCACAATGAGAGACGATGATAGAGCGGGTTTCAATTATGTCCACTGCAAGAGATCATTCGAATATATCTCCAATATTCCATCCAGCAGAAAGCTGGCAAGCTGAAAGGGAAAGGCAGCTCGTAGTAAATATTGTGTACTCTGCTCTATTTTTCGTCTGTGGAGCTGTTATCAGGATAATGGAGTATAGCTTACTCAAAAATCAAGCAAAGCAGAGTTGGTACGAGCACAATACCATCTTCCACAATTTTGTGCGTAACGATCCCTTTAAAGATACTGCCAATATGCTGCCGGAACTGTGGTCATTAATCATAGCCGTCACTCTTGTGACAGCTTTTCTGGAAACTAAGACCGCCGAATTTTCCCACACCGCAACCGCATTCTACCACTTTGTCTACTTACTATCGGGCGCTATTGACTTTATCACAGGCTACATATCGCCTGACACGTTCAATCAGAACGATTTCGGTTTGAGCTTGTCATTGATAATCATCGGCTTTAGCATAGCAACCTTTGCCCTTAACTATGGGGTGAAATTCAAGTTTTCGACACGCGTGATGCAAGAAAACGAAACGCTGAGATCAGATCATCTAGAAGAATATCACTCATTACCTAAAGGATCGTTGTTTACAAAACATCCGATAACCGATGCTATTCTTCGCCCTATTTTCGGATTGACCCTCATGACCACTCTTGCAACATTTATAGCATGTGGAATAGCAGCGCTATTCGCAAGAATGGGCAATCATTTAGTCATCCGTGTAACGACCTTGATCATCGCTGTTGTGCTTGAACTGATCCTCAGCTCGATTGATCGTGGCTTTATGTTACAAATCGGCGCTTATGGCCACTCAAGTAAAAGGAATCAAACTCGCTACAAACGTCACAAATTTGGGAAGTTAATATACCACTTCTCAATAGCCGCACTTTCTTACTTTATATCACTTTTACCCTTTTCCCTTGTATTAAACCCGACAACCACGCTGATGCTCGTGGTTACACTTCTGATCCCGATATTAATCTTCGTGTTCTATCAACTACCCTGCTGGGATTGGTTCTTGGCCCCTCTTGATAAATTGCTGTTAACCGGGTTTATCAAAGACGACCAGAAGGATATAGAGCACGGTCACTTCCGTTTATATACGGAAGTCACTTCAACATACATCGATTCAGAATTATCTATAGACACTCATCGCGAGCATTTGCTGCACACCGTCATAACACACGCTAAAAGAGAGGAATGGGCGAAAATATGTTATCCCGCTTCCCCCGATACGAAACAGGTTCCCTTGCTATCGTTGTCGGTTGATGAACTTCGAAAAAATCTAGAATATTGTAACTCTCAACGAAACAACGCTACAAATCAGGATGCACCAAAACATCAACGCGATATCATGTGCTTAGTAGACAAAATCGACACAAATGATAGAGAGTTCGATTGTTGCAATCAGGAGGAATGCAAAATCTATTTAGCTGCTATATTCAATGACCCTAGATATTTATCAACATCCATAAGCTCAGAGGCGGATAAAGAGGCAAGACCAAAAAAAGTTATCACTCATAATTTTCCAGCTTCAAAGGAAATCGGCAACTAATACTGACGTTAGTAAAGCAGTGAAACCAGAATATGCGGAGTAGCCGTGTAGTGCTGTATACGACTTTGACAACCCGGCTCATCTAGATTGCAGCGTTCCTCATTCCTCGTGGACAAGCAGCAATGTAATCCCAAATGAGCAGGATCTCTGACGAATTGAATCGGCATTGATCATTTACGGCCTTTGAACCGCCATAAAAATATCTGACTCAACATCTTACGATTCAACTCGTGCTACTCTGATGTTCAGAATCTGATTCAGGTTCCCGGACGATGGTCAAGTACCCGGACAGCGACAAGACTTGCCGAAAGGGAACCATGTCCTCATGGATCATACTCATATTCGCTGGTATCTGTGAATCGGTCTGGGCCACCGCCCTGGGCAAGTCTCAAGGCTTTACCAAAATCGTCCCTGACATCGTTTTTATTGTGGGATTGATTCTCAGCATGATGGGTCTAGCCTTTGCCATGCGCAACATCCCTACCAGCACGGCCTATGCGGTCTGGGTCGGCATCGGAGCTGCCCTGACTGTCCTATACGCCATGGCTACGGGCTCGGAGCCTATTTCACTCGCCCGCATTCTGCTCATCATCGGTTTGGTCGCCTGCGTGGTCGGACTCAAGGTCGTCAACTGAAAACAGTGCCTTTCAAAGCAGATATATCCAAGCAGCAGAATCAATGAGGAAAGGAATCGCCATCATGACCGCAACAATACGGCAATGCACATCAGATGATGTCGGACTGATACGTTCCTTGGGCATTACCACTTTCCGCGACACCTTCGCCGCCGACAACAGCCGGGAAAACATGGAAGACTACCTCCGGCACTCCTTCTCCCCCGAACTGGTCAAGTCACAACTGTCAGAACCTGAGTCCGTTTTTTCTTCTGGCCAGCGTGGATGGCACGCCCGCAGCCTACATGCAGATCAACACCGGGAAGGCCCAAACAGAACAGTTCAGCGACACATCCATGGAGATCGAGCGGCTATACGTCCTATCGGATTTCAAGCACCGCGGATTGGGCACCCTGTTGATCAATCGAGCCTTCAAACGTGCCAGGAACCAGAGCCTGAGCAAAATCTGGCTGGGCGTATGGGAACACAATGAACCCGCTCAACGTTTCTACCAAGCCGTGGGCTTCAAACGGACCGGAGAGCACATCTTCACCTTGGGCGAGGATCTACAGACCGACTGGATCATGACCGCAGCAGTCAGTTGACGGATACGTCTGTATAATCCAGCGGCGCCAACGAACCTGAGACGATCCAAGGGAAACCATGACTGGCCAGCATCCTCCTATCAGCGGAGAAAGCAGGTAACTCATCATGACGACATACATGCACGCTGATCAGGACTGCGTCGCCGATCCAGCTTGTCAGATTGCCTTGGCAACACGGGTACCGCAGACTTCAACATGAAGCTGCGCATCGAGCACGTTGAAGGGATAGTCATCGACTGGACCATTGACAAGAACCAGCCCTGCCATGACTACATTGAAGTGGGTGTCCTTCATGCCAGTCTTCAAACGGTTCTCTAGTCTGACTCTCACCAGGTACCGGTCCAGCTTTTCCCCTGCGACACTACAACAACGCCTGAAGTCTTTAGACTGAAGGCATGAGAATCGTCATACAACGGGTCAGCCGTGCCCGGGTCGATGTGGTCGACGAGCAAGGGCAGCCGGATCCCGATTTCAAACCCCAGAGCATCGGCACGGGTCTCCTGCTCCTGGTGGCCGTCCAGGATGGCGACGGGGCTGACCAGGTGGACTATGCCGTGCGCAAGCTGACACGGATGCGCATCTTCGCCGACGAGGAGGGCCGGATGAACCGGTCAATCCTGGACTGCGGCGGCTCCATCCTCTCCATCTCCCAGTTCACCCTCTATGCGGATCTGCGTCGCGGCAATCGTCCCAGCTTCATGGCGGCCGGAGAGCCCCAACACGCCCAGAGCGTCTGGCAGGACCTGAACCGGGCCCTGGCCGCGACCGGTGTCCTTGTTGCCGAAGGACGCTTCGGTGCCCACATGCGAGTGGATCTGGCCAACGACGGCCCAGTGACCATCCTGCTGGACACCGACAAACTGATGAAGCCGGCAGCCTCTTCAACGGCTATTTGACTATGGGCCGCAGGGGTGCCGACACATCCAGCTGATGCTTGTCGCCGATCTTGGACGGATCGTTGATGATCTTGTCGACCACGGCCTGCTTGAGCTTCAGGTCGGAACCGTCGCCCCAGATGATGACATGCTTGCCCTGGTCCAGCTCGGTGGTGATGGAGTCCTGGGTTTCCGCAGTAACCTTGGTCACCGAATGACGCATGGCCTCGGGCATGGTCGACAGAATCCGCAGGGTCTGCCTGACCGCCTGATCCTGCTGGGCCCGCTTGACGGTGGCCACCTGGATGACCGGCACCCCGTCCACCGGCTTGGTCACGGTGTTGAGCGACCTCCCCTGCCGGTCGACGGCCGTCAGCTTGCCCTGTGCATCCTTGAAGACCGCAGTGGGCTCCTGGGCATCGAAGGTCACCTCCAGACCGTGCGGAAAACTCTTGCGGACCTTGGCATCGGTCACCCCGGCCATGCCGCTGATCTCCTGCTCGACGCCATTGGCCGAAATCAGCAACAGCGAGCGATCCCCCTGATGGGCCACGATTGAGGCCACACGATCGTCGGACACCCAGGCATTGCCGCCGCTGACATTGATCTGGTCGGTCTGCAGGCGGAAGACCGGCGAGAGGAAGAGCAGCCATGCCAGTCCTGTAATCAGAGCCATGACCAGGATGACGACACCTGTCCGGATCAGGACCAGCCTGCGGTTGACCTTCTTCTTCTCGCGCACACGGGCCTGAAAGTCCAGCACCTTAGGCCTGACGAAGATCCCCAGCCCCTGCTCCTCCTGGTCGGTGCCGATCCTGCCTGAGACGGGCCGGTCCGGCGGTATGGTCCGGGCATCGACGAATCCGCCGGCCGAACCTGTCGAGCGTGCGGCCGCGGACTTGGACGCCACGGACTTGGAAGCCGGAGACTTGGAGGCTGATGTGCTGCTGTTCTTTACCAGAGAGCGGGAGGACGAAGAGGCCGACCTTGGGCTACGTGTCCGGGATCCGCCTTCATTCCTGGCTCGATTGGGACGACCCTTGAGACGCTTGGACCGCTTGAGACGCCTGCCCCCGCCGCCTGTCTTTTCAGCCTTGGACCGGCGACCTGCCAGTCCCGCAGCATCGGAAGCGGCCGACCTGCCCGATCTGGCGGTTCTGCCGGTCTGCGGTTCCTCTCCCAAAGGCTTGGTGGTGCGCCCGGACCGGGCCGTCCGTGCGGCCTTGGCAGCCCGTACGGCCCTGGTCCTGGACGGAGCCCCGCTGGAGGCACGGCGACCCTTGCCGGGCTTCACTGCTCATCCCGTTCAGCCAGCCTGTCAAGAATGACCGGCCCCATGTCGGTGACATCGCCTGCGCCGACGGTCAGGATCACATCCCCCGACTCCGCCCGATCGGCCAGGTCCAGAGCCGCCTGATGCATGTTTGGGCAGGCCCGGAAGATGGCTCCAGCCGACCTATTCCCGGAACCCTGAGACTCCTGGTCCGTTGCCTTGAGGGCCGCGGCGGGGATGGTTCCGGCATCCACACCCGGAAAATCGCTGGCCAGCTCACGCGCGGGGAAGATGTCGGTGACGGTCACATCGTCCGCCAGGGACAAAGCCTGCGCAAAACGGTCGGCAAAGATGGCGGTGCGCGAATACAGGTGAGGTTGGAAGAGCACCCTGATGGTCCGGCCCGGGTAGCGTCGTCTGGCGGCGGTCAGCAGGGCGGCGATCTCCGTGGGATGATGGGCGTAATCGTCCACTACGGTGACCCCATGCCAGCATCCGCGGACCTCGAAGCGTCGGGAGGCCCCACGGAAGTCGGCGGCGGAGGCGGTGGCCGCATCAGGATCCATCCCCAGCAGGATGGCGGCGATGATGGCTGCGGCGGCATTGCGGGCGTTGTGGATGCCGGGAATCGCCAGGTCCACCTGCAGATCGAGCGGCTTGCCGGCCTCCAACCCTGCCGCCCGGAGCATCTGCGCGGGGAGGGCCAGACGGCAATGTTCACGCCCGCTGCCGCTGCTCTCGGACTCGGACCCGATGCGCACCAGGCCAAGGATCCCGGGCAGGGATTCAGCACTCAGCTGGGGATCTGATGCATAGACGATGATCCTGGCCTGGCAGTCCCCGTGCAGCCTTCGCAACACCTCCAGGGCGCCCTGGTCGTCCCCGCAGACCACCAGGAAACGTCGGGCATGCCGGGCATGTTCCACGAAGGCCTGGTGGAAGGCGTCAGCCGTGCCGTAGTGGTCCAGATGGTCGGGCTCCACATTGGTGATGATGGCGATGTCGGGAGTGTACTTGCCAAAGCTGCCGTCGGACTCGTCCGCCTCGGCCACCAGGACCCGTCCGGCTCCCACATGCCCGCCGTCCATGGGCCCCTGGCCGCTCTGGAGGCTGCCCCCGATGGCGTAGCTGGGGTCGGCCAGATCCCCTTGGCCGCCCTTGGCCAACAGGTGGGCCAAGAGAGCGCTGGTCGTGGTCTTGCCATGGGCTCCGGCCACGGTGACCGAAATCCTGGATGCCATGAGCAGGGCCAGAACGTCACTGCGATGGACCAGCCGGGCACCGGCATCACGAGCTGCCAGAATCTCGGGATTGTCAGGCTTGATGGCACTGGACCAGACCACCGTTCGCGCCCCGGCCACGTTGCGGGCATCCTGGCCGATGACGACCCGGATTCCCAGCTGACGCAGGCGTCGGGTCTTGTCCCCCTCGGCACGGTCGGATCCGGAGACCTGAACCCCCTCCTGGTGAAGCATCTCGGCCAGCACGCTCATCCCGGCCCCGCCGATGCCGATGAAGTGTGTGGGCCCCAGATCCTTGGTGTCGCGCACTCCGGCCCGGGCCAGGGCAGGCAGGCAGGGGTCCAGGACCGGTAGGGACCGGTCACCGCCGTCCTGCCGACCGGACACTGTATTCAATTCATGCTTGGGCACAGTAGTTGCATCTCCTCCAACAGTTCAGGACCATTCAGGACGGTCGTCCGTCGCCTGCCTCCATTATGCCCGATTAGGCCCTCCCTGAGTCCTTGCGGGCGAGGTGTTGGTCGGCCATGGTCAGAATCTGCTCGGCCATCACCTGGGCGGCATCGCGAATCCCGTACCCCCAGGCCCGTCGGCGCATATCAGCCAGCCTATCCCCGTCGGCCATAAGAGCAGGGACATGGTCAGCCACCCATTTGGCATCCAGGGCCGCATCATCCACCATGAGCCCTCCCCCGGCATGGACGACCGGCTGCGCATTGAACCGCTGCTCCCCGTTGCCGATGGGCAGGGGCACGTAGACGGCGGGCACACCCAGGGCGGCCAGCTCGCTGACAGAGCCGGCACCAGCCCTGCAGACCACCAGATCAGCGCAGGCAAAGGCCAGATCGATCCGTTCCAGATATTCGTCCATGTGGTAGTCCCCCTGGCCCTGATGAGCCGGGTCCAGATCGTTGATGGCCCCATCACCCAGGTCAGCCGCAACCTGCTCCCTGACCTGGTCGGCCTTGCCGCGGCCCGTCAGGTGGATGACCTGTGTTCGATCCAACAACTGCCTGGCCGCGCCAGCCACCGCCTTGTTCAGGCTGAGAGCACCCAAGGATCCCCCGGTAACCAGCAGGATGGGCCTATCGGGATCCAACCCCAGAGACTGCGCAGACTCCCGGCGGGCTCCTGCAGGGTCAGCCTCCATCCGCTTGGCCAGTCGGGCGATGGCCGGCCGCAGGGGCAGACCCACGCGACGCACCGGTACTCCGGCCCGGGCCCGGATGCCGGTATCCTCATAGGCCGTACCCACGAAATCAGCCCAGCGGGCACCCAGCTTGTTGGCCATGCCCGCCCGGGCGTTCTGCTCATGGACGACGATGGGCAGACCCAGGTTCCGTGCGGCCCGGTAGACCGGCGCCGAGGCATAGCCGCCAAAGCCGACCACCAGGTCGGCCGACCGATCCCGCAAATACCCTCGTACCCGCTGCACCTCACGCCGCCAACGCCGGGGGAAGTCCAAAGCGGCCTTGCCGGGACGACGAGGGAAGGGAACCTTCTCGATCAGATCCAGGGGAAGTCCGGCAGCCGGCACCAGGTCGTGCTCCAGCCCGACGGCAGTGCCGATCACGCTGACAGAAGCCTGGGGGCAACGCTCCCGAATGGCCGCAGCCACACTGAGCAGGGGGTTGACATGCCCTGCCGTCCCCCCGCCGGCCAGCACCAGATGGGGACCAGCGCCTTTCCCGGCATGCTCCTGGGCATCCCCAGGCATCCCTTTCTCGGTCCTCGTCGCTGTCGTCATCCGCGAATCCGCTTCCTTTCCGCCTTGTCCATTCCGCATCTCAGGACCCGTCCGTGGCTGCCATCACGTCCGGTTGGGTCCGAATCATCTTCAGAGCCACCCCGGCCGAAGCCAGGCAGGAGATCAGGGCGGTCCCTCCAGCCGATACGAAGGGCAGGGGCAGCCCGATGACCGGCAGCAGCCCCAGAACAACGCAGATGTTGACCAAGGCCTGGCCCACCAGCCACACATCCAGGCAGATCAGCACCATGCCCGCATACTGGTCCTTGGTGGTCAGGGCTATCCTCAGCATGCACCAGCCCATGACCACGAAGACCAGAATAAGCATGGCCGCCCCTACAAAGCCCAGCTCCTCGCCGATGACAGCGAAGATGAAGTCATTGTGTGCCTCGGGCAGGTAGTTCCACTTCTCCCTGGAGTTGCCCAGCCCGACCCCGGTCAGACCCCCCGAGGCCATGGCGTAGAGCCCGTGTATGGACTGGTAGCAGACCCCCTGAATGTCATCCTCCGAGCACTTGCCGTATGCGGCCATGATCCGCTGGGTCCGGTTGCTGTTGCCGTAGACCGAAAAACCGATGACCGCGGCCATCCCCAGGACTGCCAGGCTGAGCAGCCAGCGCAGGGGGAAGCCCGAGACCAGGAAGGCCACGAAGCCGATGATGACGATGATCATGGCCGTCCCCAGGTCCTTGCCCAGCATGATCAGCAGGAAACTGACGATAAAACCTGCGGCCGGCTTGGCATAGGCCTTGGCCAGACTCTTCAGGTCGGAATCCTTGCCGACCTGCCGCTGGGCTTCGATCAGGGCCTGGGGCAGCCACAGACACAGGGCCAGCTTGAGCAGCTCGGCCGGCTGCATGGAGACGCCCCCGATCGAGATCCATCCCTCGTTGCCGTTGGCAGAGCGTCCAAGCGGTGTCCGGGTCAACAGCTGGACGCCCTGGCTGACGATCAGAAACCAGGTGCTCCAGTTCCGATAGTGGTCGACGCTGATCCTCACGGCCAGAAGGGCCAACAAGAGCCCAAACACTGCATATATGCTCTGACGAATGACCTGGCTCCAGGGTGAGCTGCCCTGGGCCACCAGATCCACAGCCGAGGAGGAGAAAACCATCATCAGGCCGAAGACCGTGGTGGCGACGACCGTGGCCAGAAAGCCGTAGTAGCACCAGAGCGGGTTGAGAATGGCCCGCCAGCCCCGGTAGCCCCCCTTGCCTCCAGACCCCTGGGAGGGGGCCTTGTTGGAATCAGTGCCGCGCTTCATGCTCGTGGACCCATTGTGTTGCCTGCTTGGCAAACTGGTCGCCCCGGTCGGCATAGGAGGCGAACTGATCCATGGAGGCGCAAGCGGGGGCCAGCAGAACCACCTGACCGGGCTGTGCATAGGAGCCGGCCGCACGAACGGCCCGGGCCATGACCTGATCACCGGCACCTGGATCAATCAGGGTCACCGGCAGATCGGGCGCCTGATCCTTGATGGCCTGGACCATCGGCTGCTGGTCCTGGCCGATGACCACTGCTGCTGCCAGCTTGGATCTGCGGGACCGAACCAGATCGTCGAATCGGGCACCCTTGGCCAGTCCGCCGGCCAGCCAGACCACCTGGCCGTCATGGTAGCTGGCCAGGGAGGCCTCGGCGGCATGGGCGTTGGTGGCCTTGGAATCGTCTACAAAACGGATGGCCTGCGAACCCTGGCCCAGGGTGGCCACGGTGCTGATCCTGTGGTCACCGGGCGTGAAAGCGCGCATGGCCTCGATGGCCGCATCGACCCGGGCCCCAGCGCCCAGGGCCAGAGCCAGAGCGCAGAGGGCATCAGCAAGCAGATGGGGGTAGACCGTACCATCGGGCTCGCACAGGTCCGTCAGATCGGCCACCCGGACCAGCCTGACGCCCTCCTCAAGGTCCTGACCGGTCAATCCGCTGCGGTCCACGACCCAGCCTTCCTCCACGCCCAGCTGCCCGGACTCGGGTCGCTCCAGGGTGAAGCCCACCCGTCGGCAACCGGAGGCCGGCTGAGCCTGTCCGGCCAGGTTGGAGACCCGGGAGTCGTCGGCGTTGTAGACCAGGGCCTTGCGCACACCCCTGTAGATGCGTGCCTTGTCGGCCGCATAGGCCTCGAAGCCCCCATGCCAGTCCAGGTGGTCGTCGGCCAGATTGGTGATGGCCGCGCACTCCAGGGCCGGCGAGAAGGTGAAGTGCAGCTGGAAGGAGCTCAGCTCCACGCAGAGCATGTCATTGTCGGGATCCAGGACGGCTGTGGAGACGGCCTTGCCGATGTTGCCCACCGCAGGGGCCGTAAACCCACTGGCCTGCATCATGGAGGCGACCATCCTGGTGGTCGAGGTCTTGCCGTTGGTGCCGGTGATCCCGATCCAGGGGGCTGGACGGCCGGTCCGGGCTGAGGGCACCCGCAGCATCCAAGCCATCTCCACCTCGCTGACCACGGGGATGCCCCGACGCTGCGCCTCAAGGATAAATGGGGTGCGCGGATTGAAGACAGGAGAAGCCATGACCAGATCCACCCGGCTCCAATCCACCTGGTCGAAGTCATGCAGATCGGCCTGTGGAGCGCGCTGGTCCACAGTGGTCACCCCGGCTGCACGGCCTTGCAGGGCTGAGGCCACGCTCCGTCCGGAAATGCCCAGCCCGGCGACCAGTACACGCTTCTGGCTCAAGTCCATATTCATGAATACCTCATTCCGCTAGCTCCGGCACCTGCTTGGCATGATACCGGCTGCCGAAGTCCGGTACCGTGAATGGACGCACTCAGATGGGCAGCCCGGAGCGGACCACCCAGTCCGCATAGAAGCAGACCAGGGCCAGCAGGACGAAGATCAGGTCCACCATCCAGAACCGGACAACCACCTTGGACTCCTGCCAGCCCATCAGCTCGAAATGGTGGTGGATGGGCGCCATCTTGAAGACCCGCTTGTGGGTGAGCTTGAAGTAGCCCACCTGGATGACGTCGGAGGCGGCCTCTCCCACGAATAGCCCGCCCAGGATGACCGCCAGCAGCTCGGTATGGGTGGCGATGGACAAGGCTGCGAAGAGCCCGCCCAGAGCCAGGGATCCGGTGTCTCCCATGAAGATGGAGGCCGGATTGGTGTTGTACCAGAGGAAGCCGAAGCAGGCCACGGCCGCGCAGCAGGCGATGATGGCCAGGTCCAGGGGGTCGGAGACCGCATAGGCATGTCCGGGATGGCTGCCGCCCTTCAGGTGGTAGCTCTCCCAGAAGGCGATGACCGTGTAACCCACGAAGGCGATCATGGAGGAGCCCGAAGCCAGCCCGTCCAGGCCGTCAGTCAGGTTGACGGCATTGCTCCAGGCCGTCATCAGCAGATTGACCCAGATGATGAAGAGCACCACGGACAGGACGCTGCCCGCCATTCGGAAGTCGATGATGGGCTGCTCCACGAAGGATATGCCCGCCTGGGCGCTGGGGTAGCCGTTCTTGGTGGGCAGCTTCAGGGCCAGCACCGCGTATATGGTGGCCAGAATGAACTGACCGATGAACTTGGCCCTGACCGACAGGCCCAGGTTCTGCTTTTTGCGCACCTTGGCGAAGTCGTCGATGAAGCCCAGGAAGCCCATGGAGAGCATGGCGAACAGGACCAGCATGGCCGACAGGGACACGGACTCCCCCCGCGACAGGTAGCGGTAGAGCGCCGAGGCCGCCCAGCCCAGCAGGATGGCCAGGTTGATGACCAGCCCGCCCATGGTCGGGGTGCCGCGCTTGACCAGGTGGGACTTGGGCCCGTCCTGGCGGATGTACTGGCCGTAGTGCAGGCGGTGGACCAGCCGTATCAGCAGGGGGGTCCCCGCCAGCGTCACCACCAGGGCGACCAGGATTCCGATGATGAGGGCAATCACAGTGTGTACTCCAACTCTTGGATTCTGTCCTTGAATATTAGACCCCGCTGCGGGGATGCCGATGGACCCATGGCTCAGCCCTGCCACCGGTCGGCCAGATCGGACAGGCCGGACATATGCGAGCCCTTGAGCAGAACCAGACTCTGCCGGTCCGAATGCCTGGCGCACAGGCGGCGGACCATCCGGTCGGCCTGGTCAGCGTCCTGGGCAAAGAGGACACGCATGGACCCAGGCTGATCCTCGCCCGGATCGGATGGTCCGCCGGCACCACGGACCAGGGCCTGGACCAGACTGTCCATCTGCTGATCCCGGCAACCCACCGCGACCAATGCATCAATGCCCCGACGACGGCAGTAGGCGCCGATCTCCTGGTGCAGCTGCTCCCCTCGATCGCCCAGCTCGAGCATGACCCCCAGGACGGCTATCCGATAGACCGGGCCATCGGATCCCTTCCAGGCGGACAAGGCGTCCAGACCGGCCCGCACGGAGTCGGGATTGGCATTGAAGGAATCATCGATCAGGGTGAAGGAGGCATCAGGCAACCGGACCGACGATAGGGCCATCCGATGCGGACTGATTTGCCGCTGTCGGCCCAGCTCATCGGCGATGCGCTCTGCGTTCAGACCGAGGGTGTGGGCCACCGTGGCGGCGGCCAGGGCGTTCATGACGTTGTGCCGTCCGGGGATGCCCAGACGCAACCGAACCGGCTGCTGGCCGCGCAGGCACAGCTCGAAGGCCGGCCTGTCCAAGCTGTCACTGTCCAGATAACGAGCCGAGCCGTCCAGGTCGCGGTCCTGCCCACCATCCTCAGTGGTCATCCCAAACCGCAGAACAGGCCCAGAGGCCAGATTGGCCATGGCGGCCACCCGGGGATCGTCGGCATTGAGCACGGCGGTCCCACCCGGCACCAGGCCCTGCACGATCTCGCTCTTGGCCTGGGCGATGCGCTCCACGGAGCCGAATTCACCCAGGTGGGCCACTCCCACTTTGAGGACCAGGGCCATGTCCGGGGGAACCATCCGGGTCAGACCTGCAATCTCGCCCACGTGGCTGGCTCCCATCTCCGCCACCAGATAGCGGGTGTCCGGCCCGACCTCCAAGGCGGTCAGAGGAAGACCGATCTCATTGTTGAAGGACCCGACCGGGGCCACCACAGGGCCCAGCAGGGCCAGCAGGGAGGCCAACAGATCCTTGGTCGTGGTCTTGCCGACGGAGCCGGTGATGCCGATGACCGTGAAGGGGCCCGGGGCCTCACGCCGAAGGTCCATGTTGGCCCTGGCCAGCAGACCCAGGGCGGCAACCGTATCGTCCACAAGAATCTGCGGCAGGTCAGCGCCCGGAACCAGGTGGTCGACCAGGGCCGCGCGGCAGCCCCTGGCCCCCAGGCCGGGAACATAGTCATGACCGTCCACGTGCTCGCCCTTGATGGCTACGAAGAGTCCATCGGCCCCCGCCTGCCGGGAGTCGGTCACCACCCGCATGCGCACGGACCGCCGGTCGGGTTCGCGACCAGGACCGGCCTCGACCAGCCGACCGTGCACGTATTCGACGACCTCTTCCAGGGTCATGGGCATGGACCCGGCCCCTACAGACTGACTCATCCTCACCTCTCAGGACATTTCGCGGGAGACGCGCAGGGCGCTCCTGATGTTGTTGCGTTTGACGCCGGCGGCCATGGTCATGGCGATGCACAGTGACAGGTCGTCGCTCTGTGCATCGGCGGGCAGGGACTGGCGGGCCAGCCCGTCCGATTCCTCGTTGCGCCGGGCCACAATGGTGTGCCCGCCCAGGTTGAATCCGTATCGGCGGGCCCTGGAAATCAGCCGCACATGCCGCATATCGCGGGTGGAGCCCTCCTGGGCGCCCAGGGCCACCACATCCAGGTCCACCGCCTGCAGGGCATCCCTGGCCAGGGTCTGTTCATCCACGGAGATGACCACGGCGGCCGCCCCGTCCTCCAGGGTGATGGACAGACTGCGCTGCACATCGAACATGCTCAGGGGGTATTCCAGGTCCAGTCGCCGGTCCAGCGAGTATGAACCCTTGGCGCTGAGAATGCCGACGGGATTGCCCAGCACGTGCAGGAAGTCGGCCAGGAGATCCACCTGGTCCTGCACCTGGGAGCCGACCAGGGCGAAGACAGCCAGGGCTCCCGAAGGATCCCCTGCGGCATTGGCCAGCAGCTGGCCCATCTGCCAGGGGTGCATGGTGCCGAAGAGCATGGGTATGCGGGCTCGTCCCACCTCTTGACGGGCCGAGGTCGGCAGCAGGGCTGCGTAGGCCCCTCGACGTTCGGCCTCCTCGATCATGCCCTGGTCCACCTGCTGGTCTGCAGGCACGTAAAGACTGCCGGGCCGCACGGAGGGCAGGTCGTCCACCAGTGAGGTCACCGTAACCGGTTCAGCGAAGTCGGGGACCAGGGTCAGCCCGTAGCGTCCCTTGAGCTGACCCAGGGTCAACCGTCGGGAGATTGATTCACTCAGCGCACTCATGCTGCAATCTCTCCTTTGTCCGGGAACGCCATGATGCCTGCCGGTATCACCATGTTACCGGGATAGCATCGGTTCTGGGCTGGGACGTGGGGACCTGATATTTCTGCATAAGGAATTCACCGATCTGGGCGAAGATGGGACCGGCGGTGACTCCGCCGAAAATCCCGGCACTGCTGTGGGGGTTCTTCAGCACCACGGTGATCACAAAGCGGGGATCGTCAGCGGGCAGTATACCCACCCAGTCGCTGACGATGCCGCTCAGTCTGCCGGAGCTGTCGGCCACCTCGGCGGTGCCGGTCTTGGCGGCAATCCTGTAGCCTTCCACCTTGACCGTCTTATCGTATTTCTCTGATACCGATTCCATCGCGTTCATGACCTCAGCGGCCACCTTCTCGTCCACGACCCTGACCTGATGGGCTTTGACGGCGCCCTGGCCGCGGATGATGGTCTGGTCGGAACGGACCCCCTTGTTGGCCAGGGTGGCGACGGCATTGGTCAGCTGGACGGCGTTGGTGGCATAGCCCTGGCCGAACAGGACCGTGTTGCGGGTGCGCCGGTCCCAGGTCTGGGGCGAGGTCAGCAGTCCTTTGGACTCCCCCGGCAGACCCAGGGCCGAGACCTGGCCGATGCCGAAGCGGGTCAGATAGTCGTAGCGCTTCTGGTCGGGGTAGTTCTGACCGGCCATGACCATGCCCACGTTGGAGGAATTCTGCAGAATGCCGGCCAGCGTCCAATGCTCGTCCCCATGGTTGAAGGAATCCTTGTACTGCTGGTTGTCCAGGGTGATGTGGTCGGGCACAGTAAAGCGGTCGGTCATGGAGTGCGCCTGCTCCTGGAGCATGCCCGCGGCCGAGATGGTCTTGCCGACCGAGCCGGGCTCGAAGGTCTCCGCCACAGCCCTGGAGGAGTTGACCTTGGCCTGGTCGCTGCCCGCCTGGTAGTCGTCGGTGTCGGCCAGGGCCAGGATCTCGTTGGTGCGGGTGTCCTGGACCACTGCCAGAGCCCAGTCAGCATGATAGTTCTGGCAGCCTGACTTGAGGGCCTGGCGGACGTACCAGAGCACGTCCTGATCGATGGTCAGTCTCACGTCCTTGCCATTGACCGGATTGCGCTGACGGGTCATGGTTCCGGGAATCTCCTGGCCCAGCATCCCCTGCTGATAGACCGTATAGCCGTCGGTGCCGGTCAGCCGCCGATTCTCCATCTGCTCGATCCCGGCCACACCCTTGCCGCTGTCGTCGATGCCCCCGATCAGGGCCCCCATCAGATCCGGGTGCGGATAGGTGCGTTCGCTGCTCAGCTCGGCCGTGATGATCCCCTGCAGCCCCAGCTTGTCGATGGAGCGCTTGACCTCGGGGGTCACCCGCTTGGCCAGGACCACGTACCGTCCAGGGACGCTGAGCTTGCCGCCCAGCTCCATGGCGTTCATCCCCAGGGACGGTGCCAGGAGACGGGCCACGCCGGCAGCACCGTCGGCGCCCACCGGGTGGCCCTTGATGCTGTGACAGTCACTGCCTGTGCGCTTGGTGCAGTTGATGGGTATGAAGGAGGCGGCCGCCTCGGGGTCGCCGATGATGTTGTATCGCTCCAGGCTCTGGGCCAGCACCCGGCCATTGACGTCCAGAATGCGGCCACGCTGGGCCTTGATGGTGTGCGGCACGGTGCGCCCCGCCGCAGCGGCCTGGGCCATGGACTTTCCGTCGAAGAGCTGGATGTAGGCCAATTTGCCCAGGGCCAGCGCGGCCACCAGGATCAGGATCAGGCCCACAGACAAGGAACGTTTGCAGAAAGACAGGTGCCAGGAGCGCTTGGTTCCCTTGCCGCTCATGGATGCCCCGCCTTGCCATGGGCATCCTGAGGGGGCTTGTAGCCCTGCAGATCGATGGAGTTCAGACCCTGCTGGGGCTGCATGCCCAACTGCTGGGCCTTGTCCGGCAGGGAGGCCTGGAGCTGGTCGAGCTTGTTCTGGTCATCCTGGACGTCCTGGTTGAGATTGCTGATCTCACGCTGGATCCGGGTGGCTTCGAAGGAATCCTGGACCATCTGGGTGCGCAGCATCAGGGAGCCGAACATACAGGCCGCCAGGAAAACCACCGAGGTCATGATCCGCAGCAGGGGATTGCCCCGGGTCCGAGTCCAGCCGATCAGACGCCGGGCCCCCTCAGCCACTGGACCTCGTTCCGGCTGGCGCGCCTTGCCGGTCTTGCCTGTGCCCTTGATCAGACTGAGCTCGGGCCTGGTGGGCATCTCCTGGATACGGGGATGGCCCTTGTCCGGGGAGGCCTTGGAACGGACCGAACGTGCTGGCATGGTCATGACCGGCGCCTCGATTCCGAACCGTGACCCACGCGGCGATGGCGATCAGCTGAGACCTCACCACGGGCCTCGGCCTGAAGCCGACAACGACGCTCTTCAGGGATGGTTCCGATCATCTCCACGGCCCGCAGGCGCACGGAGGCGGATCGGGGGTTGCGTTCCCGCTCCGCCGCATCTGCCTTGATGGCCCCATGAGTCAGATCCGACAGATAGGGACGGGCCTGATCGGGCACCACCGGCATGCCAGCCGGCAGGTCCACATGCAGACCAGGCGCCATGAAGCGCTTGACCATGCGGTCCTCCAAGGAGTGATAGGACTCCACGACCAGACGACCTCCCTGGGCCAGCCGCAGAATGGCCTGGGGCAGGGTGCGCCTCAGACGGTCCAGCTCCCCGTTGACCTCGATGCGAAGGGCTTGGAAAACCCTCTTGGCCGGATTGCCCGGAGGACGGTGGCCGCGCGGTACTGTCCTGTCGACCAGACGGTCCAGCTGGGCCGAGGTGGTCAGCGGCTGCTCCTGCCTGGCCTCCACGATGGCCCGGGCGATGCGTCCTGCATAGCGTTCCTCCCCATACCGGGAGAAGATGTCGGCCAAGTGCTCCTGGTCATACTCGGCCAGGACCTGTGCGGCCGTCAGCTCCTGGCTGGTGTCCATGCGCATGTCCAACGGAGCATCCTGCCGGTAGGTGAATCCCCTGTCGCGCTGGTCGATCTGCAGGGAGGAGAGCCCCAAATCCATGAAGACCAGGTCCACCTGGCCTACTCCCAGTGCGTCCAATTGCCGGTCCAGCTGGTCAAAGGGTGCATGCACCGGGGTGAAGCGGTCGGCCAGGCCCTCGTCGCGCATCCGGCCTGTAGCCAGATCCAGGGCCTCAAGATCCCTGTCGATGCCAATAAGACGGGCCTCAGGGCAGGACTTGAGGAAGGCGGTGGCGTGACCGGCCAGGCCCAGCGTGCAATCCACAGCCACGGCGCCCGGGCGCTCCAAGGCGGGCCGGGCCAGCGCAAGGCAGCGCTCCAGCAGGACCGGACGGTGGACCATGCCCCTGTCCACGGCCTCCTGATCGGGAGGATTGCGATTTTCCATGAGGGCCTCCATCAGCAATCCACCGCCGGAAGAACATCGTCGGCAATATCGGCGTAACCCTGCTCCTTGCTCTCCAAGTAAGCGGTCCAGGAATCCTGATCCCAGATCTCAGCGCGGGTGCCCACGCCGATGACCACGACGGGGCCGGTCAGCCGTGCATAGGAGCGCAGCATGGGCGGAACCAGGATGCGGCCCTGCTTGTCGGGGACCTGGTCGACGGCACCGGACAGGAATACGCGCAGGTAGTCCCTGGCCGACTTGTCGCCCATGGAGGTGTGTTGGATGCGCACAGCCATCCGCCGGAATTCGTCTGTGGGCAGCAGGCTGACGCAACGCTCCTGGCCGCGGGCCATGACCAGGCCCTGACCCAGCTGGGCGCGGAACTTGGCGGGCAGCGCCAGGCGGCCCTTGGAATCCATTTTGGGGGTGTAGGTGCCCAGAAGCATGGGCGGCAGGGAAGGCGAGGCGGCATCTGCGTCGTATGTATCGGCCATGCCCCACCTCCAATGCCAGTTCGGTAACCATGGGACGACCCCATCGGGTAGCGTCCCCTACGCAGTGCTCCCCACTTTACCCCACTTATCCCCATTGCTCACCACCTTGACACCACTTCAGGCCCAAACCCAACCATCCGACTCGCCAAAGGGTCCGCCCCGGCGTTTCGCCACCCGGCAAAGAGGGCGCGGCCAAGGGTCTGCCGGGCCGAAAAAGTAGAGGTCGAGCGGTATATTGGATCATCCGATTTTTGAACATTGGACAGAACGGACGCACATGTCGAGCTATTCCTCACAGCTGCATGAAGAGCAGACGGCGGTGGACAGGGCCTACGGCCGTCTGGACGAGCTGCGGACGCAGGCCAGGACCAGACTGGACGCGGTCCGGGCCGCCGGCTCCCACGGATCGCCCACCCAGCGCACCGAGCGGGATTCATTCGCCAACATGTATGAGGACCGGCTCACCCAGCTGCGGGCCGTGGAGGACCGTCTGGTCTTCGGCCGACTGGATACGGCCCAGGGCGGCCGACGATATATCGGGCGACTGGGCCTGCTGGACAGCAACCACGAGCCCATCCTGACCGACTGGCGTGCCGAGGCCGCACGCCCCTTCTACGAGGCCACCCCGGCGGACCACGGCGACATCGTCATGCGTCGGCACATCACCCTCAACTTCCGCCAGGTCACCGGCATCGAGGATGAGGTTCTGGACCTGTCGGCCCCCGAGGTGGACAAGGCGGCCCAAGGCGGCACGCTTGCCGGCGAGGGCGCTCTCATGGCCTCCCTGTCCAGCCGCCGCACCGGGCGGATGACCGACATCGTGGCCACCATCCAGGCCGAACAGGACCGGATCATCCGCTCCCCCATGACCCGCCCGCTGGTGGTCCAAGGCGGTCCTGGCACCGGCAAGACCGCTGTGGCCCTGCACCGGGCGGCCTATCTGCTCTACACCCACCGGCGCAGACTGGAGAGTTCAGGCGTGCTGATCGTCGGGCCCAGCAACGCCTTCCTGCACTACATCGACCAGGTCCTGCCCTCACTGGGCGAGACCGGGGTGCTCAGCCGAACCATGGGCGACCTCATCCCCGGCATCAGCACCGAACGCCAGGAGGACCCGCACGTGGCCCGTCTCAAGGGGGACATCCGCATGGCCGAAGCCGTAGCCAATGCCATCGCCTCCCGGGAACGGGTCCCTGCCTCCCTGCCCACGGTCAAGGTGGATGGGGTTGCCGTACCCATGCTGGCGGTCGATCTGGAACAGGCCCTGGTCGATGCCCGACGCAGCCACCAGCCCCATAACAAGGCCAGAAACACCTTCGTACGCTCGGCCCTGAACGCCATGACCGCCCGTTATGCCGAGGGAGTGGACTACGAGCCCGGAGCCGAGGAACTTGCCCGGGTCACCTCCCTGCTGCGGCTGAACGACCAGGTGCGGCGGACCCTCAACCTGGCCTGGCTTCCCATGAACCCCCGCTGGCTGGTCAACGACCTCTGGTCCAGGCCGGACCGTCTGCACCGGTTCGCCCCCTGGCTGACCCCGGAACAGATTGACCTGCTGACCCGCCAGGACGGCGCCGAACTGACCGTATCCGACATCCCCATCCTGGACGAGGCCATGGAGCTGCTGGGCCCCGACCCACGCCAGGCTGATCGTGATCAGGCCGAAAAGGCCCGCCGCGATGAGGAACGCCGGTTTGCCAGCGACACCTTGGCCCAGAACGGCATCGGCACAGGCATCGTGACCTCGCAGATGCTGCTGGATTCCATCAATGGCGAGGACGAGAACCAGGCAGCCACCCAGGCGGCCGCCGACCGGGAATGGGTCTACGGGCACATCGTGGTCGACGAGGCCCAGGAGCTGACGGCCATGGACTGGAGGATGCTGGTCCGGCGCTGCCCTTCCCGTTCCTTCACCATCGTCGGGGACGTGGCCCAGACGGCGGCCCTCGGTGGCACCCGGTCCTGGGCCTCCACCATGGACAGGCTTTTCGGCCCGGACGGATGGGATCTGAGGCAGCTGACCATCGACTACCGCAACCCTCGCCAGGTATCCAACCTGGCCTCCTCCTTCGCAGCCTCCGAGGGTCTTGAGGTTTCCACGCTCAAGGCCGTGCGCGAGGTTGAAGGATCGGTCAGCCACCTGCGGGCCGACGATCAGTCCAGCCTGCTGGACCGGCTGCCTGACCTGGTTGACGAACTGGCGGAGCGACATCTGGGCAATGACGGTACCGGACGCCTGGCGATCATCGTTCCCAGCGCCCTGGAAGCCGGGGTCAGCTCACGGCTGCATATTGATAAGGCTCAGGAGCACCAGATCACAATCACGACCACCGATCACACCAAGGGTCTGGAATTCGACGCCGTGGTTCTGGTCGAGCCTGGAGCCATCCAGGACGAAGCCCCCTCCAGGCTGAGCGCGGCGGCCGACCTTTATGTGGCCATGACGCGACCGACCCAGGAGCTGGTCATCGCCCAGACATCCGTGGATCAGAGACTGCTGGACCTGGGATGACGTGTCTAGTCGCCCAAGCGTCTAATTTCAGGACTGCGCAGTCGCAGACTGCTCCTCAACTGACTGGTCTTCGGCACGCAGGGTGTCGATGGCCTGCTGGAAGTCCTCCAGGTTGCTGAAGTTGCGGTAGACCGATGCAAAGCGCAGATAGGCCACCTCGTCCAGCTCCCTGAGGGGCTTCAGGATGGCCCTGCCGACCTCTTCCGAATCCACCTGAGCCAGGCCGCGCGAACGCAGATCCTCTTCGACCTGCTGGCCCAGGAGCTTCAGGTCATTCTCATCGATGGGCCTGCCCTGGCAGGCCTTCCTCACGCCAGAGATGACCTTGTCGCGGTTGAAGGGCTCGGCATTGCCTGAGCGCTTCATGACCAGGAGAATCGAGGTCTCCACCGTGGTGAACCGACGCGAACAGTTCGGACACTCACGGCGGCGTCTTATGGCATGGCCGTCGTCGCTGATTCGCGTATCCACAACCTTGGTATCGGGATTCTGGCAGAAAGGACAGTGCATATGCATTATCATAGCGCCAAAGAACCTCAAGACCCACGTATACCGGGCCTATCAGCGTATAACCCTGGACAAACTCCTTGAATTCAGCTAGTACCTTCATCCAGACGACAAGTCATTGAAGCCCCGTCGTTGAACCCCCGGATCGAAAGTCCCTGCCTCAATCGTCGCTGGGAATCAGGATTCGGTCACCAACGCGCAGGTTGGGCGAGGACATGTTGTTGATCTGCATGATCCGGTCCACGTTTTTTGTGACATCCTCGCCTTGTGGGGTGATCGAGGCCGCATAGGACCAGACATTATCGCCCGGACGAACCGTCCTGGTGATGACCTCCTGCGGTCCTGGAGCGGAGCTGGCAGGTCGAGCCATCCATCCGAACCCAGCCAGTGTCAGCGCGCCGACAGCCAGAAAAACCGCGAATCCACGCAGGATGACACCCGCAAAACCCTGCTCGGACACACAGGCTTTGGCAACTCTGCGAAGACGCTGCATGACGGACGAGAACAAGGAACTGACGTGCGCCAGGCAGGCCGAGGGCAGGTTCGACGACGTAGACATGCGGGAACTGGCACAGGCACGAACAGCCACGGTACACCTCTTTCGAACATTTGTTCTATCGAACAGATGTTCTTATTCTGGCATCTCAATCGTCGTTTGGCAAGGCAGATTCGAACATTTGTTTGATTTTTCACTTGGGGCAGGTTAGACTGAGTTCAGTTTCCAAGGAAAGGAGCCCATCGTGAGTACCATCCCCTTTACAGGGTCCACGGCCACGAGCTCCCTCAACCAGTCCACTGCTGCCAACAGCGCAACCTCCCGGGAAACCGCTGGAACCTCAGCCAGCACCAAGAGCCTGAATCAGGGATCCCGGCCCAAGCTGACCGATCGCCAGGCCAGGGTGTTGGAAGCCATTAAGCGGCACCTGTCGGAACGCGGATTCCTGCCCTCCTACAGGGAGATCGGCAAGGACGCGGGACTACGCAGCACTTCTTCCGTCAAGCACCAGCTTCAGGTCCTGCAGGATCTGGGCTACATCCGTCTGACTGCCAACAAAGGACGCGCCATAGAGCTGGTCCAGGACCAGCCTGAGCCGACTGCGGGAACCGCCAGGATCATGCCCTTCCCCGACACACAGGCCGACGAGGCCATCATGCAGTCGCGTGACGTGCCCCTGGTCGGCAGGATCGCCGCAGGTCAGCCCATTCTGGCCGAGCAGCATGTAGATGATGTCATGCGCCTGCCCGAGCGCCTGACCGGATCCGGCGAGCTCTTCATGCTTGAGGTCCATGGGGATTCCATGGTCGACGCCGCCATATGCGACGGGGATTTTGTGGTCGTCCGCCGCCAGCAGGAGGCTGAGAACGGGGACATCGTCGCGGCACTGCTGGACGATGGGGCCACGGTAAAGACCTTCCGTCGCGAGGAGGACCACGTTTGGTTGATCCCCCACAACCCCGCATACTCCCCCATTGACGGCACCCACGCCGTCATCATGGGCAAGGTGGTCACAGTCCTGCGCAAGGTCTGAAGGCTACATGTCCAAATGTTCGCCGCTGCTGTCCCGGTGACCCTGCGGTTCTATCTGGAAGGTCGTATGTTCGACCGAGACCGGAAAATGATCGCGCAAGCAGCGCTGCATGCTGGTCAGAATTCGTTCGTTTTCAACGGCCGTCGTTCCCTGACGCACCACCACATGTGCCGTCAGCTGCGGCAGACCAGTGGAGACGCTGTTGGCATGCAGGTCATGAACCTCCAGCACGCCAGGCACGCCCTCCAGGTGCTTCCTGACCTTGGCCATGTCGAGGTCCGCCGGGGTCTCCTCAAGAAGCACGGAGACACTGCTGGCCAGCAGTTTGATCGCGCGGGGAATCATCAGCAGAGCAATCAGGGCTCCCGCCACGGCATCGAATCCGGCCCAGCCGGTGAGCATCATGACCACGGCAGATACCAGGACGGCCACCGAGCCCAGTGCATCGTTGACCACTTCGAGAAAAGCGGCACGCATATTCAGGTTGTCCTTATGCCCGGAGGCCAGGACCAGGATGGACCCCACATTGGCAGCCAGACCCAAAATGCCGAAGAAGAGCAGCAACCCCTGCTGATGAACCTGGTCCCGCCCGGGCGACCAGAGCCTCAAGACGGCCTCCACAATGGCATAGATGCCCACAGCCAGCAGAACGAGAGCACCGCCAGCCGCCGTGATGACCTCCAGACGGGACCATCCCCAGGTCCGCCGGTCTGTGGGACGGCGCTCCATCAACACAGCAGTGACTGTGGAGGCGATCAGCACGGCCATGTCGGTCATCATGTGCCCGGCGTCGACCAGCAAGGCCAGGCTGCGGGTGACCAAGGCGCCCACGACTTCGGCCACGAAGACCGAGCCCGTCAGCGCCAGGGTCATCAGCAACTGTCTACGATGGGCGGATCCGCCGCCCTGGACACCACCTTCATGAGCGCTCATGCATACCCCGATTCATCAGTCACCAAAGTATGCCACCAGGGGTCACAAGGCAAGGGTTTTCCGGGAAATACTCAGAAGCCGAACTTGCTTGCCGTCTCCTTCAGGGTCTCGGCGGAACGCTTCAGGGCGGCCAGCTCGCCATCGCTCAGCGGGGTATTGATGTGGGTGTTCACCCCGTCACGGTTGAGCACGCTGGGAACCGACATGCACACGTCAGAGATCCCGTGGAAGTCCTCCAAGAGGGAACTGACCGGCAGAATCCGGTCGGTGCCGTTCAGGATGGACTCGATGATGTCCACGCCGGACATGGCGATGGCGAAGTTGGTCGCACCCTTGCCCTCGATAATCTGGTAGGCGGCGTTCTTCACCTCCTGGTGGATCTCCTCACGCTTGGCCGCATCCAGAGGCTCATGGCCGGGCAGCTCCATCCAGTCGCACATGGGCACCCCTCCGATGGTGGCCGAGCTCCAGAGCGGGACCTCGGAGTCGCCGTGCTCGCCGGCGATGTAGGCATGGACATTCTTGACGTTGACCCCGGTCTGCTGGCCGATCAGGTAGCGCAGGCGGGCGGAGTCCAGGTTGGTGCCCGAACCGAACATCTGGTTGACAGGCAGCCCGGACAGCTCCAAGGAGACCCTGGTGACGATGTCGACGGGGTTGGTAATCAGCAGGAAGATGGCATTGGGGGCCACCTCGACCATCTGAGGAATGATGGACTTCATCATGTTGATGGTGGCGCCGGCCAGGTCAAGCCGAGTCTGTCCCGGCTTCTGCCTGGCTCCGGCCGTGATGACCACCATGTCGGCGTCGGCGCAGATCTGCGGATCGTCCGAGCCGTCGATGGTGACCGTGGGGTAGAAGCTGGATCCGTGCTGCATGTCGCGGACCTCGGCCTCAACACGCTGGGCGTTGATATCCTCAAGAACGATCTCTCGAGCCACACCGCGCTGGGCCGCCGAAAAGGCCAGGGTCGACCCCACGGCTCCGGCTCCCACGATCGCTAGCTTGGTTGGCTTGATTGATGATTCCGCCATATTCTATGGACCTCTCTTATCGGAACCCGGGAAACGGGTTTGCCGCTGACACAACATACGTAGTCTACCCAGCATAGGTGACCTGGTGCGCATCTGCCCTTAAGAGTTCCGCCCCGCCGATGGCGTGTCACCCCCTGAAGCCTGCAAGGGCTTCTGGTCAATGGCCTGGTCAAGCACGGCGGCCGCCAGCCGGTCGTCCACATCAGCGCTCAGCGCAACACCGTCGGCCCGGTATTCCAATGAATCAACCCTTCCCAGCTGCCGCACCTGTTCCAGCAGGGAGCCGCTGGTGTAGGGCAGGATGGCCTGGACATGCACGGCGGGGGCGGGCAGCAGCTCCTCCACCCGCCTGCGCAGGGGTTCCAGACCCTGACCCTGCCTGGCCGAGACCAGAAAGGCCTCGGGTTCGAGGTTGGCAAGCCGCTGCCTGGCGTCCTGATCGATCAGATCCACCTTGTTGAAGACCAGCAGGCGGGGAATGGACTCGGCGCCGGGGATGTCCGCCAGCACAGCGTCCACAGCCCTGATCTGGCCGAATGGATCGGGATGGGAACCGTCCACGACGTGCAGGATCAGGTCGGACTGCCCCACTTCCTCCAGGGTGGATTTGAAGGCCTCGACCAGCTGGGTGGGCAGGCGGCGGACGAATCCGACCGTGTCCACATAGACGTAGAGTCGGCCATCTGCCGCCTTGGTGCGCCTGACGGCCGTATCCAGGGTGGCGAAGAGGGCGTTCTCCACCAGTTCCTGGGACCCGGTCAGCCGGTTGGTCAGCGAGGATTTGCCGGCGTTGGTGTACCCCACCACGGCCACGGCCGGCAACTGGTAGCGCCGCCGGGACCCACGCTTGACCTGACGCGAGGGGGCCATCTGGGCAATCTGGCGCTTCAGCCGGGAAATCCGCCGCCTGATGACCCGCCGGTCGGTCTCGATCTTGGTCTCGCCCGGACCGCGGGAGCCTATGCCGCCGGCCTGCCCGGCAGCCTGACCACCAGCCTGGCGGGAGAGTGATCCGCCCCAGCCGCGCAGCCTGGGCAGCATGTACTCCAGCTGGGCCAGCTCCACCTGGGCCTTGCCCTCGCGGCTGGTGGCATGCTGGGCGAAGATGTCCAGGATCAGGGCCGTCCTGTCGACCACCTTGATCTTGGTGACATCCTCCAGAGCCCGTCGCTGGGAGGGATGAAGGTCGTCGTCGGTGATGATGGTGTCGGCACCCAGCCGGGCCACGATATCCGCCAGCTCCCGAGCCTTGCCCGAACCCAGGTAGGTGGCAGGATCGGGCTTGACCCGCTGCTGGAGCAGTCCGTCGAGCACCTCGGCCCCGGCGGTCCGTGCCAGGGCTGCCAGCTCACGCAGGGACTCCTCGGCCTGGCCGACCGTGGTCCGCGAACCCGACCAGACCCCGACCAGGACCACACGCTCCAGACGGACCTTGCGGTACTCCACCTCGGTCACGTCCTGGAGCTCCCCCAGCCCCTCGACATGGCGGAAGGCATTGCGTCGGCTGCGCTCCTCCCACTCCTGATCCTGGTCCTGCCCGACCTGCTCCCTACTGCCTGTCAGCACCTCGGACTTGTGGGCGAGCGGGTCCTGATGGGCATCGACAACCGCTGAACCATGCTCTTGGGTCGGTTTTTCTTGGGTCAAAGGCACCTCTGCATTGATCTATGGACTGGGGAACGAATCCGGTATAGGCGGAATCATGACACAGTCTTTATTATCATCTTCTTAGCAGACATCAGCGAGCGCCCGAGGGACGGGCAGACTTCAAAGACGGACGGGATGGACATGACGCACAGGGACCATGGCAGCAGCCGGGGGCAATCCTCCAGGACCGGGACGGACGGAGGCGAACAGTACTTCGTGGCCCGTCCGGCCTCCCCCGACCAGCGGCGGACCATCCGGGTGGAGCTGGCCGGCCGCACCTGCCAGGTGGAGGTCTCCCACGGGGTCTTCTCGTCGGGCAGGCTTGACCTGGGCACCTCGGTTTTGCTCAAACGCGTCCCCCAGCCCCCGGTCGAGGGCGATTTTCTGGACCTGGGCTGCGGCTGGGGGCCCATCGCCCTGAGCATGGCCATCCAGTCGCCAAAGGCCAGCGTCTATGCTGTGGACACCAACCTGCGGGCCCTGGATCTGACCGCCCGCAACGCCCGGTCCCAGGGCCTTGACAGGGTGCACACGCTGACCCCGGAGCAGGTGCCGGACCATCTGTGCTTCGACCTGATATGGTCCAATCCGCCCATCCGGGTGGGCAAGACGGCCCTGCACGACCTGCTGATGACCTACCTGCCCAGACTGAAACCCCAAGGCCGGGCCTACCTGGTGGTCCAGCGCAACCTGGGCGCCGACTCCCTGATTCCCTGGCTGGCTCAGGCCCTGGGCTCCGGCTGGACGGCGGAGAAATATGCCTCGTCCAAGGGCTACCGGATCATCGAGGTGGGCCGGGCATGAGGTTCGAGTATCCCGCCGAGCTGCCCATCAGTGCGGTCAAGGAGGACATCGTCCACGCCGTGCAGTCCTCCCAGGTGGTCATCGTCTCCGGTCAGACCGGCTCGGGCAAGACCACCCAGATTCCCAAGATCCTCCTTCAGATGGGTCGTGGCGACCACGGCCACCAGATCGTGCACACCCAGCCCAGGAGGATCGCCGCCAGAACCGTGGCTGAGCGCATCGCCTCGGAGACAGGCACCAGGCTGGGTGACCAGATCGGCTACCAGGTGCGCTTCACCGACAAGTCCAGCAGGAGCACCCGCCTGCGAGTGGTCACCGACGGCATCCTCCTGGCGCAGATCCAGGGCGATCCCCAGCTACGGGCCTACGACACCATCATCATCGACGAGGCCCACGAGCGCAGCCTGAACATCGACTTTCTGCTGGGCTACCTGACCGCCCTGCTGCCCAAACGGCCCGATCTGAAGCTGATCATCACCTCGGCCACCATCGATTCGGTCAAGTTCCGGGACCACTTCGCCAAGGCCCTGCACACCCAGGTGCCCGTGCTGGAGGTCTCCGGCCGGACCTATCCGGTCCAAACCCTCTACGAGCCCGCCGGATCGGCACCTGCCCTGATGCGGCATGTACCCGGGTTCGACTCCGATGGGGAAGGCCAGGACAGGGAGGAACCGGACATCCCCAAGGCGGTGGCCCGGGCCTGCGCCGAGCTGGTCATCCACTCCACCCATGAGGACGGCCCCAGGGACATCCTGGTCTTCGCAGCCGGCGAGCGCGACATCCGTGAGTACGAAACCGCCCTGCGACGCCACTTCGGCCCGCGAACCTCCGACATGCGCCGCCCGGACGCCCTGGAGATCATCCCCCTCTTCGCCCGCCTGTCGGCCAAGGAGCAGCACCGGGTATTCGAACACCACGGCCATCAGCGTATCGTGATCGCCACCAACGTGGCGGAAACCTCCCTGACGGTACCGGGCATCCGATACGTGGTGGACCCGGGATTGGCCAGGATCAGCCGCTATTCCAAGTCGGCCAAGGTCCAGCGCCTGCCCATCGAGCCCATCTCCCAGGCCTCGGCCGATCAGCGGGCGGGCCGCTGCGGACGTGTGGCCGACGGCATCGCCATCCGCCTGTATGCCAAGGACGACTATGACACCCGTCCCAAGTTCACCGACCCGGAGATCCTGCGCACCTCCCTGGGTTCGGTCATCCTGCATATGCTCTCGGTGGGCGTGGCCCATACGGCCGAGGACGTCACCGACTTCGGCTTCATCGACCCGCCCGACACCCGAGCAGTCAGCGACGGTCTGCGGGAACTGACCGAGCTTCAGGCCATCTCCCGCCAGCAGGGCCTCATCCGGCTGACCAATCTGGGACGACGGCTGGCCAGGATCCCCATCGACATCCGTCTGGGCAGAATGATCCTGCAGGCCGGCCAGGATGCCACCCCGGACACCCTGGCCGCCGTTCTGGTGGTCGTGGCCTTCCTCTCCCTGCAGGACCCCCGCGAGCGACCTGAGGAGAAGCGCGAGGAGGCCGATCGGATCCATGCCCGCTACGAGGACCCATCCAGCGACTTCCTGACGGCCCTGAACATCTGGAACCGCTTCTTCCCGCAGGACAAGGAACCCTCCAACGGGGCCCTGCGCAAGGCCTGCAAGCAGGAGTACATGGCCTTCCTGCGCATGCGGCAGTGGCATGACCTCTACCGGCAGCTTGCCCAGATGTGCCGGGGACTGCACATGAAGGTAGGCTCCCCCGTCCCCGTCAAGGGACCGGATCAGGCCCTGCTGGCCCTGCCGATTGGGCAGCAGGCGGCACACGCCCTGGTCTGCTCCTGGGACGACCAAGGCATCCACCGGTCCATGCTGGCCGGGCTGCTCTCCAGCATGGGCATGCAGGTGGTCCACGAACCCAAGGCCTCCGATTTCGCCGGCCTGCATGGTGCCGCCCGGGCCAAGGCCATGAAGCGGGCTCGCCGGCAGGCCAAGAACGACTATCAGGGGGCGCGCGGCACGCATTTCGCCATCTTCCCCGGCTCTGCACTGGCCAAGGCCAATCCGCCCTGGATCATGGCCGCCGAGCTGGTGGAGACCTCCCGGCTCTGGGCGCGCTGCTGTGCAGCCATCGACCCCGCCTGGGCCGAGCCCCTGGCCAAGTCGCTGACCAGGACCACCTACGCCGAGCCCCATTGGTCGGCCTCCCGTGGTGCCGCGGTGGCGACCTCAAAGGTTCTGCTCTACGGCCTGCCCATCGTGCGCGACAGGACGGTCCAGTGGGCCCGCATCAACCCCGGCCAGGCCCGGGACATGCTGATACGCCAGGGCCTGGTCGAGGGTGACGTACGCGAGCGCTTCCCCCATGACGGCTTCATTCAGGCCAACAGGCAGGTGCTCAGAGAGGCCGGAGAGCGGACCAGCCGGACCCGTCAGGTGACCGGCACCGTCACCGAGGAGGACCTCTACGATTTCTACCAGGAGCGCATTCCCCAGGAGGCCACCTCCCTGGCTGCACTGGGCGCCTGGTGGCGGAAGCACCACGATGCGGACCCCCACCTGCTGGACTTCGACCCCGACAAGGTGGAGCGCCTGAACGACCAGTCCGCCTCCTACCGACCCGGGGACTACCCCGACCACTGGCACACCCTGGGCATCGACGGCCGGCCCATGGATCTGCCCCTGACCTACCGCTACCAGCCGGGAGAGCCGGACGACGGCATCACTGTCCACATCCCCCTGCACTGCCTGAACCAGCTGATGCCCGGACAGTTCAGCTGGACCGTGCCCGGTCTTCTGGACGATCTGATCACAGCCACCATCAAGTCCCTGCCCAAGGCCCTGCGGGTCCAGTTCGTCCCCGCTCCTGACGCCGCCCGGACCATCCGCGCCTGGATAGACGGCCACTATCCCCTGTTGCCCGGCGCCGATCCGGCGCCGGCAGAGCAGGCCACCTACGGGTCGGCGGACCAGCAGCATGCAGACGAAGACGAAAACAGTGCAGGAGCCATCCCCGCCGGAGGCTGGCCGGACTTCGAGCAGGCCTTCACCGCCGCAGCCATCGATACGGTCGGCGCCCAGCTGCACCCGGAGGTCTTCACCCAGGCCAGGTTGGAACGGCTACCCGACTACCTGCGCCCCACCTTCCAGGTGGAGGAGGATCGGCGCCAGGGCCACGGCCGCAAGGGCCAGGGCCACCCCAAGGTCCTGGGCCGGTCCAAGTCCCTGACCGACCTGCAGCGCGACCTGGCCGGACAGGCCCGGCAGTCGGCCCGGTCCCGGGTGGACTCCCAGGCCAGCAAGGCCGCCCGACAGGGTCAGGTGGTCAAGAGCGCCGACCTGCTCCACCAGTCCGGCGCCACCACCAAACCGCGCGAGGAACTGATCTGGCAGGCCGCCCTGGACAAGCTCCACCTGCCTGCCCAGCGGATCTCCTCACGCTGGCTGAGCCGGGAGGCCCTGATGCTGGCCTCGGCCCCCTATGCGGACACCTCCGCGCTTGCCGAGGACCTGCAGATGGCCGCTGTCAAGCGCCTGATCCCCCACACCGAAGCCGTCACCGACGACCGGACCCTGCAGGAGGCTGTGGCCGGCGTCAGCCAGGTCTACGAGGACACCGTCTATCAGGTGGCCAGGGATGTGACCGCCATTCTGGAGACCTCGGCCCAGGTGGACAAGGCCGTGTCCGGCCCGGCCGATCTTCCCCTGCTCTCGGTCCTGCAGTGGATACGCCAGCATTCTGCCAATCTGGTGGCCAAGGGCTTCATCGGCGCCGATCCGCCCTATGCCCTCCCCCGCCTGCGGACATACCTGAAGGCGGACCTGATGCGCCTGGACAAGGCCCGCAGGGACAAGGATCGTGACGTACGATGGGCATGGCAGGCGCAGACCGCCCAGGATCTGGTGGACCAGGCGGCCAAGGCGGCCCAGGCTCTGCCCGCCGGTCCCGGACGAGACCAGGCCATGGACCGTGCGCAAAGGGGACGTTGGATGATGGAGGAGTACTTTGTCTCCATCTGGGCCCAGGAGCTGGGGACGGCCATCCCCGTCAGCCTGCAAAGGATCAGGAAGGCGCTGGAAGGAAAACCATGAGCACAAGGCCATCGGGACGAGCACGCAGGGGCGGCAACGAACGCGGACGGATGACCCTCCGCCGCGCGCAGACCCTGGGGGCAGCCCTGATGGCCATAGTCCTGGTGGTCGCCCTGTGCATCCTTGCCGTCCGCTTCGTCTCCTACCGGCTGATGGTCGGCCGCGTCATCCGCCACCAGGAGCAGCTCTCCCAGGAGTACGTCTTCAATCCAGGCAGGATCATCACCGATCACCGCTTCCATGACACGGTGGACATGAACGCCGACGATGTCCAGGCCTTCCTGGACCAGAAGGGGGGATCCTGCAACGGCTCCACCTGCCTGCGCAGTCTACAGATGGATGTCCCCGACCGCCCTGGCGACGGCCTATGTGATGCCTACAAGGGCGGCAAGGGGCAGAGCGCGGCTCAGATCATCGACGGGTCAGCCCGCTCCTGCGGAATCAGTCAGAAGGTCCTCCTGACCATGCTGCAAAAGGAGCAGCACCTGGTGGCCACCGACCAGCCCCCCACCCAGGTCCAGCTCCAGTCGGCCATGGGCCTCTCCTGTCCTGACGATGCAGACTGCGACGCTCGCTACGCCGGATTCTTCAACCAGGTCTACGGTGCCGCCCACCGGTTCCGCTACTACCAGGCCCACCGGGACCAATACGGCTACCAGACCAAGGCCCTGAACGATGTGCGCTTCAGCCCCGATGCCTCCTGTGGCAGCGGCAAGGTCTACATCGAGAACGATGCCACTGCCCTGCTCTACATCTATACGCCCTACCAGCCCAACGAGGCAGCGCTGCGGGCAGGCGACGGCGAGGGCAACCGCTGCTCAAGCTATGGCAATCGCAACTTCGTCATCATCTACAACAGCTGGTTCGGCCGATCGGACCAGTGAGCCCCGGATTCAAAGCCTGGGCAGGTAGTAGGCCAGCTCGTAGGGGGTGACCTGCCGGCTGTATCCGGCCCACTCCCGGTGCTTGTTGCGCAGGAAGTACTCGAAGGTCTGCTCGCCCAGCACCTGGGCCACGAAGTCCGACTTCTCCATGACCTTGAGGGCCGCGTCCAGGCTGTCAGGCAGGGGCTCGATGCCCATGGCCTGCCGCTCGGCGTCGGTCAGCTCCCAGACGTCGTCGCTGGTGGGCTCGCCCAGGGTCATCTTCTGCTCGATCCCGTCAAGGCCCGCAGCCAGCAGCACCGAGTAGGCCAGGTAGGGGTTGGCCCCCGGATCCAGGCCGCGGAACTCCATCCTGGCCGAGTTGCCCTTGCCGGGTTTGTACTGGGGTATGCGCAGGAGGGCGGACCGGTTGTTGTGCCCCCAGCAGACGTAGCTGGGTGCCTCGGCTCCCCCCCAGAGCCGCTTGTAGGAGTTGACGTACTGGTCGGTCACCGCGCAGATCTCGGCCGCATGGGCCAGAATGCCGGCGGCGAACTGCCGGGCCGTCTGGGACATGTTGAACTCCTGGCCCACCTCGTAGAAGGCATTGGTGTCCCCCTCGAACAGGCTCAGATGGGTGTGCATGCCCGACCCCGGCTTGTCGGTGAAGGGCTTGGGCATGAAGCTGGCGTAGATCCCCCGCTCCAGGGAAATCTCCTTGACCACGGTCCGGAAGGTCATGATGTTGTCGGAGGTGGTCAGGGCGTCGGCATAGCGCAGGTCGATCTCGTTCTGCCCCGGTCCGGCCTCATGGTGGGAGTACTCCACCGAGATGCCCATCTGCTCCAGCATGTTGACGCAGGCCCGGCGGAAGTCCATCCCCGGGCTGCGGGGCACATGGTCGAAGTAGCCGCCCTCGTCGATGGGGGTCGGAACCTGGGACCAGTCATCCTGATTCTCGAACAGGTAGAATTCGATCTCCGGATGGGTGTAGAAGATGAAGCCCTTCTCCTTGGCCTTGGCCAGGGCACGCTTGAGCACATGCCTGGGGTCACCGCTGCTGGGCTCGCCGTCCGGTGTGAGCACGTCGCAGAAGATCCGCGCCGTACCCTGGGGTCCGCCCCTCCAGGGAAGTATCTGGAAGGTGGACGGGTCGGGCTTGACGATCATGTCATCCTCGGAGACCCTGGTCATACCCTCGATGGCCGAGCCGTCAAAGCCCAGTCCCTCCTCGAAGGCGACCTCCAACTCGGTGGGCGCTATGGCCACCGACTTCAGGGTGCCCAAGACGTCGGTGAACCAGAGACGAATGAACCGGACATCGCGCTCCTCGACAGTGCGCAGCGCGAACTCCTCTTGCTTATCCATAGAGCCTATGCTCCCATTCCTATATTTCACAGATTTGCTTATAGCGTTAACAATGCCCCGAGACCAGGTCCAGCGCCTGCTCCAGGGTGAAGGCCCCCTCATAGAGGGACTTGCCCAGGATGGCGCTGTCCACGCCCCGATCGGCCAGATCCAGGATCCGGCTCAGGTCATCGAGGCTGGATATACCTCCCGAGGCGGTCACCTTGGCCGGAGTCCGGTCAGCCACCTGTCCCAGCAGATCCAGGTTGGGACCGGTCATCATCCCGTCGCGTGTCACATCGGTGACCACGTACCGGCTGCACCCGTCACGGTCCAGTCGCTCCATGGCCTCGAAAAGGTCCCCGCCCTGTCTGGTCCAGCCCCGGGCGGCCAGGGTGTGTCCGCGCACGTCCAGACCCACGCAGACCCGCTCGCCGTATCGATCCAGGACCTGGCTGGTCCACTCCGGGTTCTCCAGGGCCGCCGTGCCGATGTTGACCCGGGTGGCGCCGGCATCCAGGGCTGCCTCCAGACTGGCGTCGTCGCGGATGCCGCCACTGAGCTCCACCTTGACGCGATCGCCCAGCTGGTTGACCAGGGCGGCCAGCTTGTCTCGGTTGTCGCCCGTGCCGAAGGCCGCATCCAGGTCGACCAGGTGGAGCCACCCGGCACCCTGGTCCACCCAGGCCTTGGCTGCATCGGCAGGCTCCCCGTAGACCTTTTCGGAACCGGAGATCCCCTGCTTCAGACGGACCGCCTTTCCGTCACGGACGTCGACAGCGGGTAGGAGCGTCAGCATCTCATTCACCTTTCTCGCAAGGGAGTCCGGAAGCCCCGGGAAGGGCCCTCACCCAATTGGTCAGCAACCGTGCCCCGGCCTGTCCGGACTTTTCAGGATGGAACTGGGTGGCGCTCAAGGGACCGCATTCATAGGCGGCCACGAACCTGCTGCGTCCATAGGTGGCCCAGGTAACCAGCGGTTCACCGAAAGAGGCGCCCTGTGAGGTTTTGTCCGACCCTGGCCGGAATGACCCTGGCCGGCTGTCACCATGTTCTTTGAATGCTGATACCCGCAGGCACAGATTGGGCTGCGTCCCGCTGACCCGGTCATCCCCCTGCGCAGCCATGGCGGCATAGGAGTGGACGAAGTAGAAACGCTGGTCCTGGACCCCTGCCAGGAGTCGTGTTCCCTGAGGCGCCTGGACATGGTCCCAGCCCATATGGGGCACCACATCGGCATCCAGCTTGGTCACACGACCGGGGATCAGGTCCAGACCAGGCTCGCTGCGGCCGTCCTCGTCCCCGAACTGGAACATGACCTGGAGGCCTATGCAGACCCCCAGAACCGGCAGTCCCTGGGCCAGACGATCCAGGATGATGCGGTCGCCGCCCACGGCGCGCAACCCCGCCATGCAGGCCCCATAGGCTCCCACACCTGGAATGACCAGGCCGTCGGCCTTCATGGCCAGGTCCGGGTCGGCGCTGATCTGCGCATCGACCCCCAGCTGGGAGAGGGCATGCACCATGGATCTGACATTGCCGAACCCATAGTCAAGCACCTGTATCCGGGTCATGTTCCTCCTAGCCAAGCCTCTTGCCTGAACTTCTACTCGACTCGATTACTCGACGCGGCCTTGGCGAGTCGATCCGCCGGCACCGAACCTGGTGTGCGAGGCGATGATGCCCATGGCCTTCTCGCGGTTGTACTCCCCCGAGTCGAAGACGGCGGCCCCGTCCTGGCGCAGCCTGTCCACAGTGGTGGTCCCGATCATCAGGTCCTCCACGAAGTCGGCGGTGGCGGCAAAGAGGATGGGCGGCGCAAGCGTCTGCCCCGACCTCCCGCTGATCCAGAGGGTCACCTCGAGCTTGTCGGCCCGGTTGACCGCCAGGATGGCGCTGAGCCCGGATACGACCGTGGTCAGATCGCGGATGGCTGCCTCGGGTCCGTCCCCGTCCAGGTTTCTCAGGACGGCCACGGCACCCTCACGGGCCTGGATGCACCAGGCGGAAATGTCGGAGATCTGGCAGAAGGCCGCCAGAAGCTCCGCCGAAGCCAGACGGGTCACCATGACGGCGGCCTTGGCCCGGTTGCCGATCAGGCCTTCCAGCTCCTGATCGAAGTCAGCCTCAACGCCATCAGCCCCGTCCGGTTCCGCTGACGATTGGTCAGCAGACTCGGAATTCAGCCCAGCCTCGTCGTCCACGCTCGATTCGGAGTGCTCAACCGGCCGATCCGCTTGGTCCTGGTCCTGATTGAACTCAGCCTCAAAGCTGGCCAGGGCCCGCTCGACCTCCTCCTCGCTCAGATGATGGCCGGAATCCGGCAGGTTCTGATCCTTGTTGTCGTGTTCATCAGTGCTCATAGCGACCCCTTGGTGCTGGGGATGCCCTTCACCCTGGGATCAGGCTCCACGGCGAAACGCAGAGCCCTGGCCAGGGCCTTGAATTCAGCCTCGGCGATGTGATGCGGATCCCTGCCCGACAAGAGGGTCAGGTGCAGGCAGATGCCGGCGTGCAGGGCGATGGACTCCATGACGTGCCTGACCAGGGAACCGGTGAAGTGCCCGCCGATCATGGCGTACTCGAACCCCTCCGGCTCACCGGTGCAGACCGCATAGGGCCTGCCGGAAATATCGACCACGGCTCGGGCAAGTGCCTCGTCCAGGGGAACGGTTGCATCGGCGAAGCGCTTGATGCCCCGCTTGTCCCCCAGGGCCTGGGCCAGGGCCTCGCCAAAGACGATGGCCACGTCCTCGACGGTGTGGTGGACGTCGATCTGGGTGTCCCCGCTGGCCTTGATGGTCAGGTCGATCAGGGAATGCCTGCCCAGGGCCGTCATCATATGGTCATAGAAGGGAACCGAGGTGTCGATATCGGTCACTCCGGTGCCATCCAGGTCCAGACTCAGGCTCACCTTGGATTCACTGGTCTGGCGGGTGATGGTGGCTGTTCTGCCTGCCATTGCTGCTCCTCCGCTTTCTTGCCGCGCACTCCAGTCCGCACTGTGGCTCCTGCACGGCGTCTAGACCACCAGCATAGCCGTGCCGCTGGTCTGCATCCTCCTAGAACCGCTTGAGGACATGGACCAGGGTTTGCCGGAATCGCTCCATCTCCTCGTCCGTGCCCATGCAGACCCTCAGATACCCTTGGGGACCCACGGCCCGGATCAGCACGCCTTCATCCTTCATGGCCTCGAAAACGGCATCCCGGTCGGGGAAGATGCCGAAGAGGATGAAGTTGGAGGCCGAGGGGACCACGGTCAAGGGTCGGCCGTGGAACTGCTGCCCGGCCAGCCACTCGGCGGTCTCCCGACGGGTCTGGCGGAGCTGATCCACACGAGCCAGCTGGAGGTCGGTGTGTTCCAGGGCAGCCAGGGCCGCAGCCTGGGTCAGCGCGCTCAGGTGGTAGGGCATCCGGACGATACGGACCGCGTCGATTATTCCCTGGGATGCAGCCAGGTAGCCCACCCTGGCGCCGGCGAAAGCGAAGGCCTTGGACATGGTCCGGCTGACGGCCAGGTGGTCGTACTGCCCGATCAGGCTGACCGCCGAGGGCGTACCCGGGTCTCGGAACTCGATGTAGGCCTCGTCCACGACCACGATGGGCCGGGCGGACGGATCCGCGCCCGCTACAGGGACCTGGGAGCAGGCCTCCAGGAGCCTGGTCAGCTGATCCATGGGCAGGGGCGTCCCAGTGGGATTGTTGGGGCTGGTCACCAGGACCATAGCTGGCCTCAAAGCCTTGATGCGCTCGATGGTCGTTTCAACATCCAGGCTGAAATCGGGCAGCCGATGGGCCAGCTCCCAGTCGGTGAAGGTATCCCGGGCGTACTCGGGATACATGGAGTAGGTCGGGTCGCAGCCCAGGGCCGTCCTGCCCGACCCACCGAAGGCCTGGAAGAGCTGGAGCATGATCTCATTGGACCCGTTGGCCGCCCAGAGCTGCCCGGGTTGGAGCGAGGTCCCCGACTCCTTCTTCAGGTAGGCAGCCAGGGCCCGCCGCAGTTCCTCATGTTCCCTGTCCGGATAGCGGTTGAGGCCGGGGGCCACCAGGCGCACGCGCTGGCAGATGGCATCGACCACCTCCTGGTCCAGGGGATAGGGGTTCTCGTTGACGTTCAGGCAGACCGGGACATCCAGCTGGGGGGCGCCGTAGGGCTCCTCCCCCACCAGGTCCGCACGGAGGGGAAGATCGGCTGGTATGGCACTCACCGCAGACCGGCCTTCTCTTCGTTGGCTTCCAGGTCGGCCTTGTCGTAGGGGTCGTCCAGGAATCTGCTCAGGACGCACTCGCCATGGGCGGGCAGGTCCTCGGATACCGCGAAATCATTGATCTTGGCAGCGATGGGCTTGAGCCCCTCCTGGTCGTACTCAATGACTTCGACAGGCTTCATGAAGGTGTGGACTCCCAGGGCCACGTCGAAGCGGGCGGTTCCGCCGGTGGGAAGGACGTGGTTGGACCCGGCCATGTAGTCGCCCAGGGGCACAGGAGAGTAAGGGCCGCGGAAGATGGCTCCGGCGTTTCGAATCCGGTCGATGACGGCGTCAGGATCGGCCGTCTGAACCTCCAGGTGCTCGGCGGCATAGGCATTGGCCACGTCGATGGACTGGTCGATCCCGTCGGTCAGGATGATTCCCGACTGGTTGCCACCCAGAGATGTGCACACCCGGTCGGCGTGTTCGGTCCGAGGCACCCTGCGCTCCAGAGCCTCCTGAACGCCCTGGGCCAAGTCCTGGCTGTCGGTGATCAGCACCGAGCCGGCAAGCTCGTCATGCTCGGCCTGGCCGATCAGGTCTGCGGCAACCCAGTCGGAGTTGGCCTGACCGTCGGCAAGAATGGCGATTTCCGTGGGTCCGGCCACAGCGTCGATGCCCACCATGCCGGAGACCATCTGCTTGGCTGTCGCCACAAAGATGTTGCCAGGGCCGGTGATCTTGTCGACCGGGTCGCAGAGAATCTCCCCGTCCTGAGGCTCGGATCCCTTGGCCCCGTAAGCGAACATGGCCACAGCCTGGGCGCCGCCCACGGCATAGACCTCGTCCACCCCCAGGATGGCGCAGGTAGCCAGGATGATGGCCGCTGGCAGACCGCGGGGGTCGTCGGATGCGGGCGGCGTGGCCACGGCCAGGGAATCAACGCCGGCAATCTGGGCGGGGACCGCGTTCATGATGACCGAGGAAGGGTACAGGGCCTTGCCTCCCGGCACGTAGAGGCCTACGCGTTCGATCGGGATCCACCGCTCGCTGACCCGGGCGCCGGGTGCCAGGTCGGTGGCCATGGGCTTGGGCACCTGGGTGGTGCAGACCTTACGGATGCGGGTGACGGACTCCTCTATCGCCGCCCTGACCTTGGAATCCAGCCCATCCAAGGCCTCCTGCATGGCCGATGCCGGAACCCTAAGATCATGGGGACGCACATGATCGAACTTCTCCTCCAGGTCGCGCAGGGCCGCAGCCCCGTGCTTGCGCACCTGGTCCAGTATGGGCTGCACCTGGGCGCTGGCCTCCCGGGTACCCATATCGGCCCGGGGCATGGCAGCCAGGAGTTGGGCGCGGGACATGGTCTTCCCGCGCAGATCCATGGTTCTCATCATGAGCTTTGACATACTTTGATGGTAGTGAACTTTTGTGTCGCCAAAGCCAGCGACTCACCGCCGTCCCAAATGGTGAGACGGTTCCGGACGCGTCCTAGGCCGACGGCAGGCAGGAGGGCCCGAAGACCGATTTGATCTCGGCCATCATGGAGGTGTCGTGCCTGGTGCGGAAGCCGTCGCCAAAGGTCAGCAGGCGCACATTGCCCCGGTCGTCGGTGACGGCCAGACGGACCTGGCAGTAGCCGGGGTGGGACTTGAGTATCCGGGCCAGCCGCTCCATGTGCCCCCGATCCAGGGCCTGCCTGGGCAGGGTGATGGTCAGAGGCCGCTCGTCCGCCGACTCCAGGACGGGCACCTCCATATCGTTGACGCGGATATTGGTGGCCTCGTCCCGCAGCTCGACCACACCCCTGACCCGGATGACCGAGTCCAGGACCAGGTCGTCGGAGTGGGCATCGTAGACCTTGCCGAAGAACATGCACTGGATGGAGCTCTCCAGGTCCTCGATGGTGACGATGGCCCAGGGATTGCCCTTCTTGGAGACCCGCCGGTCCACTGCAGTGACCAGCCCGGCCAGGGTCACCGCCTTGCCGTCCATGCCCTTGGACCGGTTGAGCAGCTGGGCGATGGACATGTCGCGCATGCCGGCCAGAACCGAGGTCATGCCGCTCAGCGGGTGGTCGGACACATACAGGCCCAGCATCTGCCGCTCGAAGTTGAGCTTGGTGGACTTGTCCCACTCGTCGATGTCGGGCACGGTCACCTGGGCATCGCCCAGTGCGTCCTGTTGGGGCTGGTCGTCATCGGCATCGGCGAAGAGGTCGAACTGGCCCTCGGCCTGCTTGCGCTTGATGGGCATGACCTGATCGACGGCCTCGTCGTGGATCTGGAAGAGGGCCCTCCGGTTGGGGTCGATGCTGTCGAAGGCGCCGCCCTTGATCAGGGATTCCACGGTTCGCTTGTTGAGCACCTCCATGGGCACCCGCTTGACGAAGTCCATGAAGTTGACGTACTTGCCCCGGGGCCCCTGGCGCTCCTTGATGATGTCCGCCACCACCTTGTCGCCCACATTGCGGATGGCGCCCAGGCCGAAGCGGACCACGTCGCCGACAGCGGAGTACTCGGACACGGACTCGTTGATGTCGGGCGCCAGGATGCGGATGCCCATCCTCCTGGCCTCGCCCAGGTAGAGGGCGGTCTTGTCCTTGTTGGTCCGCTCGTTCTGCAACAGGGCGGCCATGAACTCCACCGGATAGTGGGTCTTCAGGTAGGCGGTCCAGTATGCAATCAGGGCGTAGGCCGCCGAGTGCGCCTTGTTGAAGGCGTAGCCGGAGAAGGGCACTAGGACGTCCCAGACCGCCTGGGCGGCCTCCTGGGAGTAGCCATGCGCCTTCATGCCCTCGAAGAAGGGCACCTGCTCCTTGGCCAGGACGTCGGGCTTCTTCTTGCCCATGGCCCTTCGCAGCACATCGGCTCGGCCCAGTGAGTAACCGGCCAGAATCCGGGCTGCGGACTGGACCTGCTCCTGGTAGACGATCAGGCCGTAGGTCTCATCAAGCACACCCGCCAGGGGCTTGGCCACCTCGGGGTGGATGGGCTCGATCTTCTGCAGCCCGTTCTTGCGCTTGGCATAGTTGATGTGCGAGTTCATATCCATGGGCCCCGGCCGGTAAAGGGCGATCAGGGCGGAGATGTCGTTGAAGTTGTCGGGCTTGAGCATGCGCAGCAGGGATCGCATACCGTCGCCATCGAGCTGGAAGACACCCAGGGTGTCGCCCCTGGACAGCAGCTGGTAGGTCTCCTTGTCGTCCAGGGGGACCTTCTCGATACTGATGGGCTCCTTGCCGTTGCGCTTGATGTTGTTGACCGTGTCCCTGATGACCGTGAGGTTGGACAGCCCCAGGAAGTCCATCTTGACCAGCCCCAGGGTCTCGCAGGTGTGGTACTCGAAGGTGGTGGTCACCGTGCCGTCGGTGCGCTCCATCAAGGGCGAGGTATTGGTGATTGGGTTGGAGGCCATGATGGTGGCGCAGGCGTGCACGCCGGTCTGGCGGATGATGCCCTCGATGCCCTTGGCCTCCTCGGTGATCCGCTTGACGTCCGGGTTGGACTCGTACAGGTCGCGGAACTCCTTGGCCTCCGGGTAACGCTTGGACCGGGGATCGAAGATCTCCTTGAGACTCATGTCCTTGCCGTTGACCGTGGGCGGCAGGGCCTTGGTGACCTGGTCGCCCACGGAGTACTCGTAGTCCATGATCCTGGCCGAGTCCTTCAGGGCCTGCTTGGTCTTGATGGTGCCGTAGGTCACGCACTGGGCCACCTTGTCGGAGCCGTACTTGCGGCCCACATAGTCCAGGACCTTCATGCGCCCCTCGGGGTCGAAGTCCACGTCGATATCGGGTAGGGAGACGCGCTCGGGGTTGAGGAAGCGCTCGAAGATCAGGCCGTGCTTGAGCGGGTCCAGCTCGGTGATGCCCATGGCGTAGGCCACCATGGATCCTGCAGCCGATCCACGGCCCGGACCCACCATGATTCCGTGGTTCTTGGCCCAGTTGATGTAATCGGCCACCACCAGGAAGTATCCGGTGAACTGCATCTGGCAGATGACCCCGCACTCGTAGTCGGCCTGGTGGGAGACCTCCTCGGGCACCCCGTCCGGGTAGCGGTTCTTCAGCCCCTCGTCCACCTTCTTCAGGAAGAGGGAGGTCTCGTCCCAGCCCTCCGGGCAGTCGAAACGGGGCATGAAGGCCCCGTCCTCGTGGTCGTCGAACATGACGTTGCAGCGTTCCGCGATCTCCAGTGTGTTGTCGCAGGCTTCGGGGAACTCCTTGAAGATCTCACGCATCTCCTGGGCCGAGCGGATGTAGTAGCCGGTGCCGTCGAACTTGAAGCGTCCAGGGTCGGTCAGCCGGGACCCCGAGTTGATGCAGAGCAGGGCGTCCTGGGCCGAGGCATCCTCCTTGCGCACATAGTGCGAGTCGTTGGTGGCCACCAGGGGGGCATCCAGACGACGGGCGATCTCCAGCAGATCCTTGGTCACCCGATGCTCGATCTCCAGCCCGTGGTCCATCAGCTCCACGTAATAGTTCTCCTTGCCGAAGATGTCCTGGAACTCCCCGGCGGCCCGCAGCGCCTCGTCGAACTGGCCCAGCCTCAGCCTGGTCTGGACAATGCCCGAGGGGCAGCCGGTGGTGGCGATGACCCCCTTGTGGTAGGTGGACAGCAGGTCCTTGTCCATGCGGGGCCACTTGCCGACCAGGCCCTCCAGGTTGGCCACCGAGGAGGCCTTGATCAGGTTGACCAGGCCCGTATCGTCGCTGGCCCAGAGGGTCATGTGGGTGATGAAGCCGCCGCCGGAGACATCGTCCGAACGCTGCTCGTCGGTTCCCCAGTGGACCCGGCTCTTGTCCTGGCGGGCCGTCTCAGGGGTCACATAGGCCTCGATGCCGATGATGGGCTTGATGTCGGAGTCCACGGCCGTCCGCCAAAGCTCGTAGGCCCCGTGCATGTTGCCGTGGTCGGTGATGGCCACGGCCGGCTGTCCCAGACGTCCCACCTCGGCGACCAGGTCGGGGATCCTGCTGGCCCCGTCCAGGGTGGAATAGTGGGTGTGGGTGTGAAGGTGAACGAAGTCTGACCGGGTTGAGGACATATCTCCAACTTACCCAGGACCCTGGCCGAATCGCCGGAGTCCGCTAGCTGCGTATACCGGAGGCGCTCTGACGCTCGATCTGCAGGGAGCGGCGCAGATCAGCCGGATAGGAGGAGACCACCTTGGTCCAGATCTTGGTACGGGGATGGCGGAATTCCAGGCGCATGGCGTGCAGCCACTGCCGCTTCAGGCCCAGCCGCTCCGCCAGGTCGGGGTTGGCCCCATACATGTGGTCGCCCACCAGGGGATGGCCTATGGAGGAGAAGTGCACGCGTATCTGATGGGTGCGTCCGGTCTCCAGATTGACGCTGACCAGGGTGGCCGAGCCGAAGCGCTCCAGCACATCCCAGTGGGTGATGGCCTCCTTGCCGGCAGGGGTGACCGTGAAGCGGAAGTCCGAGACACGTGCCCGGCCAATGGGGGCCTCGATGGTGGCCTTGTCCTCGGTAAGATTGCCCTGGACCAGGGCGTGGTAGATCTTGACCACCTCATGCCGCGCGAACTGCCGGCGCATCTCCTTGTAGGCCAGGTCGGACTTGCAGACCAGCATGAGGCCGCTGGTGCCCGCGTCCAGGCGGGAGACGATGCCCTGACGGCCCTGGGCCCCCATGGAGGTGATGTGGGTGCCCCGCTGCAGGAGGCTGCCCAGAACGGTTGGGCCGGTCCAGCCTATGGAGGGATGCGCCGCCACCCCCACCGGCTTGTCCACGACGACCACGTCCTCGTCCTCGTAAACCACGGGCATGTCCTCGGCCACCGGCTCCACCTGTTTGGCTGGCTCGGGCTCGTCCAACTCTATCAGATCGCCGCTCATCAGTGTGGTGGCCTTGTTCACCCGACGGCCCATGATCCGCACATGGCCCTGGGCCACCAGGTCGCTGGCCTTGGCCCTGGACAGGCCCAGCATCTTGGACAGGGCCATGTCCAGGCGCCGACCCACCAGGGCATCCGGCGCAGGAAGAAGCCGGGTCACTTGGCCGCTCCCCCATGTTCTGGCCTCTCGGGCCGGTCACTGAACCGCACATTGCAGAAAATGAGCACCACCACGGCCACGCCTGCCAGGGTCAGATAGATATCGGCCACATTGCCCACCGACCAGCCGTAGTCCAGAAAGTCGACCACGGCACCGTCAAGGAAGCCCGATGCATAGGCCACCCTGTCGATCAGATTGCCTGCCGCCCCGGAGAAAGCCAGGGAGAGTACCAGGGTCCAGACCATGGAGGTGGTGCGCAGAGCCAGAACGATAATGAGCAGACAGGCTGCCAGGGCAATCAGGGATATGATCCAGGTACTACCCGATCCCAATCCAAGCGAAGCCCCGGGGTTGCGTACCAGACGCAGTCCGCGCAGCGGTCCAGGAAGAGCCACCCTGACACCGTTGCCCAGCCGGGCCAGGGCCAGGGCCTTGGTCACCTGGTCCAAGGCTATGGCCACTGCCGCCAGAGCGACGAAGACGGCCACGCGCCCGCGCAGCCGTCCCTTGTGTATGTTCTTCGTCATTACCGGATGGAATCAGTGAGCCTGTTCGGACTTCTTTTCCATGGACTGGTAATTGCTGGTGTCCGAGATCTGGTTGATCAGCTGGTTGAGGAACTCGGTCAGCTTGCTGCGGTAGCCCGCCTCGAACTGCTTGAGCCCCTGGATGTTCTCCTCCAGAACCTTGGACTGATCCATGAGCTTGTTCTTGACATCGGCGGCATAGCGATCGGCACTGTCGCGGGTGTTCTTGTCGTACTCCTGCGCCCGGGTCTGCACCTGGGTCTCGTACTCGTCGGCCTGGGTGTGCTGGCGCTTGGAATAGGCATCCGCATCGGAACGGGTCTTGACCGAGTACTCGTCGGCCTGGGAGCGTACGCGCTGCGAGTAGCCATCGGCCTCGGAGTGGACTCGCTTGGAGTACTCGTCCACCTCGGCGCGGGTCCTCTTGGAGTAGTCCTCCGCCTTCTTGACGATGTCATCGTGCTGGGCGTGGCCCTCGGCGACCAGCTGGGAGGCGTTGGCCTTGCCCTTGTCCACGTACTGATCGTGCAACTGCATGGCCAGGGTGAGCATGGCGGTGGCTCTCTCGGGTTCGCTGCTGGCCTCGGCGCCAGCGCCCGCGATCCGCTGCAGGCTGCCAGTTTCCGTGGAGGGCTCGGCCTTGGAAACCTGCTGGCGCAGCTGCTCCTCACGCTTGCGGGACTCCTCCAGCTGCTTGTTGAGCTGCTCGGTGCGCTGCTGTTGCTGCTGAGAGGCCTTCTGTGCCTGGGTGACCTGCTGGCGGGCCGTGGCCATGCTCTGCTGGGAGGCATTGAGCTGGTTGGTCAGCGCCTGAACCTGCTGGCGGGCCTGGTCGCGCTCCTTCTGCATGGCGGTCAGCTGGTTGGTCAGCGCCTGGGTGTTGTTGCCCGCGGCGGCCTGGGCGGTCAGCTGGTCGATCTGGGAGTTGAGCTGCTCGACCTGACGCTTGAGCTGGTCGTTCTGGGAGGCCAGGGTCTTGACCTGGCTCTGGGATTCGGCCAGGAGCCGCTTGGTCTGGGCATCCACGGCAGGCTGCTGGGCGGCATTACCCTGGGCCTGCTTCAGATCCCGGTTCTCCGTCTGCAGGGATTCCACCTGAGCCGTCAAGTCGGAAATCTTTGAGTTCAGCGAGGCCACATCGGTACCCAGGGACTGGGTGGAAGCGGCGTTGCCTTGCATGGCCTGCTTGCCCAGGGCTTCAACCGTATCGGTGACCTGATCCAGGAAGTCGTCGACCTCGTCGACGTCGTAGCCTTCCTTAAACCGCACTGTCTGGAAGGTATGCTCCCTTATGTCATTAGGCGTCAATAGAGCCATATGTTTCTCCACCTCGCTTCAGGCCAACCAGCCCGATTGTGTTCTCTTACTGCATGCTAGCACGGAGTCTGCCGTATCCGCGGTCTTGCTTTCTACCCCAGCAGCACCTGGATGATGATCAGGGCGGCGTAGAGCACCATGAAGGACACGTCGAGCTGGATCCTGCCCATGGGCAGGGGCCGGATGTACCGGCGCAACCAGCGCAGGGGCGGCTCGGTCAGGGCATAGATGACCCGAATGAGCGAGGCCACAAAGCCACGGGGGTACCAGCGGGGCGACAGAACCAGGACCCAGTCCAGAATCATCCGCACGAAGAGGATGAGCAGGTAGGTCTCAATGCAGATGTCTATCAGATATCGAATAAAAGGAACAAGCATGCGTCTTCAGGCTCCTGCGGACACGGCTGCCAGGGCGTCGGTCACTGGGCGAAAAGCCCCTTGGCCGAGGAACCCGACTCGGGCTCCTCCACCTTGATGTTGACCTGTGCGGGGCTGAGCAGGAAGACCCTGGGGGTGACCCGCTCGATGGACCCGCGCACCCCGAAGACCACGCCGGCGGAGAAATCGACGATCCTGTAGGCCACCGACTCGGACACGCCTGTCAGGTTGAGGACCACCGGAACCCCGTCCCGCAGGGCCCTGCCGACCATCTGAGCATCCTCGTAGGACTTGGGATGGATGGTGGTGATGCGGTTGATCCGGCTCTGGAAGGGCGTGGACTCGGCTTCCTGGCTATTGGAGGTGGATTGCGGAGCCATGGGAGTCACAGAGTGATCGGTGTCGAAGCCATCGCGGGCCTCGTCATCGTCGGCCAGGTCGTCGTCATCGTCATCCACGACATCCGACATGCCGAAAAAGGACATTGCGTTCTTCATCAATCCTGCCATACCTGCTCCTTCGCCTGATTACCGCAGAAAGTCAGGGATATCCAGATATCCCGGGTCGGAGGTGCCGTCATCGCCGGAGGCGGGGGGCACCACATCGTGTTCGGAGGTCTCATCGGACTCCGCCTGGACGGACGGGGTCGTCAGCGGCTGCTGGGGCTCCTGGATCGGGGTGGCCGCTGCCGGTGCGGTGGTCGTGTCCACTGCAGGAGCCGGGGTCTCGTCCTTCTTCGGGGTGGGATCGAATCCGGCGGCGATGACCGTGACCCGCACCTCGTCCCCGTAGGCATCGTCCAGGGCCAGGCCCCAGATGATCTGCGCCTCGGGATGGATGGCATCCTGAACCAGCTGGGCGGCGGCAGAGGCCTCCTGCATGCTCAGGTCGGTGGGGCCGGCCACATTGATCAGGGCCCCATGGGCACCCTCGATGCTCTCCTCCAAAAGCGGGGAGGAGATGGCGATCTCGGCGGCCTGGGTGGCTCGATCCTCGCCCCGGGCTGCGCCGATGCCGAAGAGGGCGGTGCCGGCATCCTTCAAGATGGCGGTGACATCGGAGAAGTCCACGTGAATGTAGGAGTTCATGGTGATCAGGTCGGTGATGCCCTGAACGCCGGCCAGCAGGGCCGTGTCTGCGGTCTTGAAGGCATCCATGACCGAGACCGTGCGATCCGAGAGGTCCAGAAGCCGGTCATTGGGGATAACGATAAGGGCATCGACCTCCTTGCGCAGGTTCTCGATGCCCGATTCGGCGGAAGCGGAGCGCCTGGGCCCCTCAAAGGTGAAGGGACGGGTGACGACGGCGATGGTGAGCGCGCCTTGCTGACGGGCTGCACGCGCTACCAGGGGGCTGGCACCGGTGCCTGTACCGCCGCCCTCCCCTGCTGTGACGAAGACCATATCGGCGCCCTTGAGTACCTCTTCGATATCGGACTGATGGTCCTGGGCGGCCTTGGCGCCCTTCTCCGGATCGGCTCCGGCTCCCAGGCCGCGGCTGTTGGCATCGGAAAGGGAGATCTTCACATCGGCTTCTGAGCGCAGGAGATCCTTGGCATCGGTATTGATGGCCACAAATTCGACATTCTGCAGACCTTCGGCGATCATGCGATTGACAGCATTGCCACCGGCTCCACCAACACCAACGACCTTGATGTTGGTCTTGTCATTGAAATTGTCATTCTGGGCAATCTCGCTCACAGTATGCTCCCGTCACTCACGTTACGCTCAACTCTAGCGCAGGTCATATACGCCAACACGCATTTGCCCACAGGCGTTCCGACCCTCCCTGACGGCCGTGGGCCCAGGGTCCGGGAGGTCAGAGCCAACCGCCCTGGCCTTCCGAAAGAACCTCCACGCCGTTCCGTCCGTATTCTAAACCCTGATTCTAGACCCGGATGCGCATGGTTGGTGACGGGAATATTTCCGGCTTCAGTAGGAGGCATCCATGGGGTCGTTGCCGAAGAGCGTCTCGCGCTCCTGATGGGTGGTGGTCCGCGAATCCAGCCAGCCATAGGGCAGGCGGACCTTCTTGGCATAGCGGACCCGGCCCCGGGGCTTGCCGGCCACGGCCCGCGGATAGGGCATGTCCTGGTCCAGGTCGGCGATGCAGCGGTCCATGTCCTCCAGGCTCTCGCAGGCCATGAAGTCGCGGCGCACCTGGCCGCCCACGGCGAAGCCCTTAAGATACCAGGCCACATGCTTGCGCATATCATGGACAGCCATGCGTTCGTCGCCGTCGTAGAACTCGACCAGGAGCCTGGCGTGGCGGGCCATGATGGCCCCCACCTGGCCCAGGGTGGGCTCCTGCCGTTCCGGGGAGCCGGCCAGGGCCGCAGCGATGTCGGCAAAGAGCCATGGACGGCCCTGGCAGCCCCGGCCGATGGCCACACCTGCGCAGCCGGTCTGGGCGAACATGTCCAGGGCATCCTCGGCGGTCCAGATGTCGCCGTTTCCGAAGACGGGGATATCTACGGCCTGGACCAGCTGGGCGATCCGGTCCCAGTCGGCATGGCCGCCATAGTACTCAGCCGTGGTTCTGGCGTGCAGGGTCACGGCGGCGCACCCCTCCTCCTGGGCTATGTGGGCGGCCTCCAAGAAGGTTTCGTGCTGGTGGTCGATGCCCACCCGGATCTTTGCGGTGACGGGGATCCCGGCAGGCGAGCAGACAGCGACCACACGATGGACCAGTTCGGCGAAGAGGTCGGTCTTCCAAGGCAGGGCGGACCCGCCGCCGTGCCTGGTGACCTTGGGGACCGGGCAGCCGAAGTTCATGTCGATATGATCGGCCCAGCCTGCATCGACCACCATTCTGGTGGCTTGCTCCATGATCTGAGGATCCACCCCGTACAACTGCAGGGAGCGCACCTTCTCCTGGGGGGCGAAACGACAGAGCCTGAAGGCCTTGGGGTTGCGCGCCACCAGGGCCCGGGCCGTCACCATCTCCCCTACATACAGTCCGTCGGGTCCGTACTCGCGGCAGAGCAGGCGGAAGGGCCAGTTGGTCACGCCCGCCATGGGCGAAAGCATGACCGGCACAGGCACGGTTATCGGGCCCAGCTGCACCGGGGGAACCTTTGGGGTCAGGCGATCAGTCTCAGTACCGGCCACCGGCCTCGGCCACCTTGATCGGTTCGCTCTCGTCCGTACCCGGTTCGCTGGCCAGGTCCGTGTAGCCGTCAGCGGCGCGCGTACCGGTCAGGTCGGATGGACCCATGGGGTAACGCACCCGCTGCTCACCGACGACCCGGCGCACATAGTCCTCCACCTGGTCCAGAGCCACCCGGTCCTGCTGCATGGAGTCGCGGTTGCGGATGGTGACCGCCTTGTCGTCCAGGGTGTCGAAGTCCACGGTGATGCACAGGGGCGTGCCGATTTCGTCCTGACGACGGTAGCGGCGGCCGATGGCGCCGGACTCGTCATAGTCCACCATCCACTCATTCTGGCGCAGGTCGGCGGCCAGGTCATGGGCGATCCGCTGCAGATCAGGTTTCTTGGACAGGGGAAGAACCGCGGCCTTGATTGGGGCCAGCCTCGGGTCCAGACGCAGCACGGTGCGCCGGTCGACCCCGCCCTTGGTGTTGGGGGCCTCGTCCACGTCATAGGCATCCACCAGGAAGGCCATCAGCGAGCGCGTCAGACCGGCTGCAGGCTCGATCACGTAGGGGATGTAGCGTTCCCCGCTGGCCTGGTCGAAGTAGCTCAAATCCTCGCCCGAGTGCTCGGCATGGGCCTTGAGGTCGTAGTCGGTGCGGTTGGCCACGCCCTCCAGCTCGCCCCACTCGGAGCCCTGGAAGCCGAACCGGTATTCGATGTCCACGGTTCGCTTGGAATAGTGGGCCAACTTCTCCTTGGGGTGCTCGTAGTGGCGCAGGTTCTCGGGCTTGACGCCCAGATCCACGTACCAACGGGTCCTGGCGTCGATCCAGTACTGATGCCACTGTTCGTCAGTGCCGGGGTGGACGAAGAACTCCATCTCCATCTGCTCGAACTCGCGGGTACGGAAGATGAAATTGCCGGGGGTTATCTCGTTGCGGAAGCTCTTGCCCATGTTGGCGATGCCGAAGGGGGGCTTGGAGCGTGAGGAGGCCATGACGGATTTGAAGTCCACGAAGATGCCCTGGGCAGTCTCGGGGCGCAGGTAGTGCAGGCTCTTCTCGTCCTGGATGGGTCCCAGATGGGTCTGCAGCATCATGTTGAAGTCCCGCGGCTCGGTCCACTGTCCCTTGGTGCCGCAGTCCGGGCAGGGGATGTCCTTGAGGCCGTTTTCCGGATCATGGCCGTGCTTTTCAACGTAGGCCTCCTCCAGGGTGTCGGCCCGGTGCCGCTTGTGGCAGTTCAGGCACTCGATCAGGGGGTCGTTGAAAACGGAGACATGGCCCGAGGCCTCCCAGACCGCCGTGGGCAGGATGACCGAGGTGTCCACGCCGACCACGTCGTCGCGGGTGACCACCATGGTCCGCCACCACTCACGCTTGATATTGTCCTTGAGAGCCACGCCCAAAGGACCATAGTCCCAGGCCGAGCGCGTCCCGCCGTAGATCTCCCCTGCGGGAAAGACGAACCCTCGGCGCTTGGCCAGGGAGATGACCTCATCCAGTTTCGATACTGCCACTGATCACACCTTCTGCTCGGGAACCCCCTCCTGGGGGCTACGACCTGATGACCGGCCTCCAGCATACCTTCGGCGGGTGACCTGCTGTCAGCGTAGAGGCCTACCATCGAGGCAGGTGCGGGAGGCCGCGCGGGTGACCGCAGGGGACACCGGGCATCCTGCCTACGAACGCCAATCGATGCGGAAAGGTTTCCGATATGCCCGATATGAACGACCCATCCTATCTGAACACCGTAGCCGAGGTCACGATCGCACCCTCCGGTCAGGGTGAGGAGCTGTCCACCTATGTGGCCCAGGTCATCAAGGTCATCAGGGACTCGGGGCTACCCAACCAGACCAATGCCATGAGCACCGTGATCGAAGGTGATCTGCACCGGGTCATGGAGGTCGTGGAAGAGGCCACACGGGTCCTGGCCGAGCAGGGGTACAGGACCGGCGTCAGCCTCAAGCTGGACATCCGCTCCGGCAAGCGGGACCAGATCCACGAAAAGGTGGAGCGGGTCGACCGGATCCTGGGCGGGGAAAACCGCTGAAGGCTCACTGTCACCGAAGATCAGCCGGGCTGAAATCGCCTGAGCAAGTTAAGGTGTGCCCATGATCACGATGAAGCAGATCGCCGAACGCACAGGCGTGTCCGTCTCCACGGTCTCCCTGGTGCTCAACGGCCGCGACAAGGGCAGGGTCAAGTCGGAGATCGCCCGAAAGGTGCGCAACACAGCCAAGACCCTGGGCTATCGGCCCAATCCCATGGCACGGTCCCTGCGCACCAGCAAGACCGGCATGCTGGGCTTCATCAGCGAAGAGGTGGCCACCACGCCATACGCCGGCGCCATCATTCAGGGCGCGCAGGATGCGGCAGCCGAGCGCGGCTATGTGCTTCTCACCGTCTCCACCGATGGGGGCATCCGTGAATCAGAACAGATTCAGGCCCTGAAGCGCTATGGGGTGGACGGTTTCCTCTTCGCCAAGATGTATGACCAGAATGTCGACCTACCCCAGGCGCTGCGCTCCTGCCCTGCCGTGGTGGTCAATGCAGTGGAGCGGGCCAACCGCTGCCCCAGCATCGCGCCTGACGAGTTTCTGATCGGCTACGATGCCACCCGCCATTTGATCGAATCAGGTAGTCGCCGAGTGGCCTACCTGGGCACCACACAGGATCTGCCGGCGCAGGAAGATAGAATGCGCGGATATCAGACCGCTCTTAAGGAAGCGGGATTACCTGCAAGTCAGGCCTTAATCCGACTGGTGGGCTTCAACCAGGAGGCCATGGATCAGACAAACGATCTGATGGACGACCAGCACCCCGATGGCGTCTTCTGCTTCAATGATTCGCGTTCCTTTTACCTCTACCAGGCCGCCGCCGCACGCCATCTGGTCATCGGCAGGGACCTGAATCTGGTGGGCGTGGACAACCACCAGGTCGTAGCCGAGACCTCGGCCCCTCCCCTGACCACGGTCGAACTGCCCCACTACGAGATGGGCTTCTGGGCGGTGCGACGACTGCTGGCGCAAATCAATCCCCGCCGCGGTGCTCTTCCGCTGCCCGATACCCGTGCTGTCCTTCCGCCGCTCGATCAAGCTGGCGGGGTACGCATCCATTGCGCCCTGATTCGCAAGGGCTCTACCCGCCTCGATGCCACCTCAGACCTGGTCCCGGCCAGCCGCTAAGCCACACTCACCCTTCCCCTTCACTGTCGCAAGATGCCGAACCCAGGTCCAATTCTGGCTAGCTTGATACAAGTCGCCGATAGCCAATCAGCCAACATCCCTTGCTAACCACTCACCGCGTGAGTAAGAACTGACAGCAATAGTCAATCGTTTGACGTAAATCGATTGACGACTTACTATACCTACCAGGATTCGCTCTGCACACAGTAAGTGCATCGAACCGGAAGACACTGCGGAGAAGCGGTGCACAACAAGTGAGGGAGGGGCAGCATGGCCGCCAAATCATCAGCATGGAGGAATCCATCATATTTGGAATCCTCTACCGGAATATTCTTCTTCTTCTGCGCCTGGGGCATCTGGTGGTCCTTCTACTCGCCATGGCTGATCAACGGCCTTGGCATGACCAACACCCAGGTCGGCAACATCTACTCCATCAACTCCGTGGGCACGCTGATAATAATGTTTGTCTACGGGGTAATACAGGACGAGCTGGGGGTCAAGCGTAGGCTCGCCATCTTCATCGCCGCCATTGCAGCGCTGGTCGGACCTTTCGTGCAGTTCATCTACGCCCCCCTCATGCATTCCAACCTGATCCTGGGCGCCGTACTCGGTTCAATCGTTCTATCCGCAGGTTTCATGTCAGGCTGCTCCCTGATCGAGGCCATCACCGAGCGGTACAGCCGCAAATTCGGATTCGAATACGGCCAGTCCCGCGCCTGGGGCTCCTTCGGCTACGCCATTGTGGCTCTGATCGCAGGGTTCACTTTCAACATCAACCCGATGATCAACTTCTGGCTGGGGTCCGCCTTCGGCGCGTGCATGCTCCTGGTCTACGCCTTCTGGATCCCCGATGAGCAACGCGAGGAGATCAAGCGAGAGTCCACCCCCGAGGGCGAAAAGTCCCAGCCCTCCCTGCGCGACATGATCCATGTCCTGGGCATGCCCGCCCTCTGGCTCCTGATCGTCTTTGTGATCTTCACCAACACCTTCTACACGGTCTTCGACCAGCAGATGTTCCCCAACTACTATGCCAACCTCTTCCCCACCCCGGAACAGGGTCACGAGGTCTACGGCATCCTCAACTCCATCCAAGTGTTCCTGGAATCAGCCATGATGGGCGTGGTTCCCATCATCATGCGCAAGATCGGCGTGCGTAACTCCCTTCTGCTGGGAGCTACGGTCATGTTCGCCAGGATCGGTCTGTGCGGGTTCTTCCACGACCCGGTCATGGTCTCCGTTGTCAAGCTCTTCCACTCCATTGAGGTCCCGCTCTTCAGCCTGCCTGCCTTCCGCTACTTCACCCTGCACTTCAACCCCAAGCTGTCCGCCACCCTCTACATGGTGGGCTTCCAGATCGCCTCCCAGGTCGGCCAGGTGGCCATGTCCACCCCGCTGGGCATGCTCCACGACCGGGCCGGCGACCAGGTCACCTTCTACACCATCTCCCTGGTGGTGCTCGCGGCCCTGATCTACGGCATCTTCGTGCTCAAGCGCGACGACCAGCAGGTGGACGGCGATCCCTTCATCAGGGATTCGCAGAAGTCCGCCGTAACCCAGGGCTGATCCCCATACCAACCATCATCAGCACCCATCCAACCCGAAAGGATTCAAGGATGAACCAGCCAACAACCAAGGAAAACGCCGACATGAGCGCTCAACTGGACAAGGCCCAGAAAAGCATCGACCGGCTCTTCGCCACCCGCAATGACCGCTGGTATCCCCAGTGCCACATCGCCTCCAAGGCCGGATGGATCAACGACCCCAATGGCCTGAGCTACTACAAGGGGCGCTATCATGCATACTTCCAGCTCAATCCCTATGGGAGCGAGTGGGGCAACATGCACTGGGGACATGTGTCCAGCGCCGACCTGGTCACCTGGCGGCGCGAGCCCCTGGCCATGGCGCCCACCCTGGAGGTCGAGAAGGACGGGGTCTTCTCAGGATCGGCCGTGGTGGGCGACGACGGCCGTCTGACCATCTACTACACAGGTCACCGCTGGCGCAACGGGGTCGACGATGACGACGGCAACCTCCAGGAGCAGTGCATGGCTGTCTCCTCAGACGGGATCCACTTCGAAAAGAAGGGGGTCGTGATCCCCTGCCCGGACGACAAGATCCTGCACTTCCGCGATCCCAAGGTGTGGAAGATGGGCGGGCTCTGGTACATGGTCTTCGGAGTCAGCACCCCCGCACAACGCGGCGAGATTTGGATGTACACCTCCAATGACATGGAGCACTGGACCTTCGACCGGGTCATCTACCGGCACCCCGACCCTGAGGTCTTCATGCTGGAATGCCCCGACATGTTCCCCCTGGAGGACAAGTGGGTGATCTGCTACTCGGCCATGGGCCTGAAGCCCCACGGGTTCGAAGCCCGCAACCACAACAACGCCGGCTATGTGATCGGCAGCTGGCAGCCCGGCGGCGACTTCCATCAGGAGACTGGATTCCACCTCTGGGACGACGGCCATAACTTCTATGCACCGCAGACCTTCCAGGCCCCTGACGGCCGTCGGCTGGTCTTCGGCTGGATGAGCCCCTTCACCGAGCCAATCCCTATGCAGGAGGATGGCTGGTGCGGACAGTTCACCGTACCCCGCGAGGTCACCCTGGCCGGTGATCACCTGCGCTGCCTGCCGGTACGCGAGTTCTCCGACCTGGACCAGGACAGGCAAGACTTCGGTCCCATCGAGCTGGAGGTCAACAGCAGCCGGGATCTGGTGGACGACGCGCAGACCGCCGACATCAATATGGAGATCGATCTGAACAAGTCCCAGGCCGAGCGCATCGGCCTGGAGATTCATCGGACCCAATCAGGTGACCACACGCTGGTCTGCTATGACGACCAGCTGGGCCGCGTGGTGCTCGACCGCCACTGCAACACCTATGGGGACCGTGGCTACCGCACTGCTCCCGTCGACAAGTCCTCGGGCAAGCTCAAGCTGCGCATCATCGTGGACCGGGGTTCGGTCGAGGTCGTCGTCAACGACGGGCTGGAGATCATGTCCTCCTACTCCTTCCCTGCCGAAGGACCGCGCGGTATCCGCCTAATCGCCGAGTCCGGCGAGGGCAAGGCCCTGATCAGCTCCCTCTCCATCGCCAAACTGGGCACCATCTGGGAAGAGCCGGATCGCTGATCCTACTCCTCTAGTCGGCATAGGAAGGGCCCGCCCCCTGAAATCCCTCAGGGGGCGGGCCCTTTATCTTGCAAGCATCGCCTTCAAGCAGCCATGGTCAGAACCAAAGAATCGGAGATCCTAGAAGAGATACCTGTCCTTTCACAGTGACTCCTTGCCATAGATAGTCAGCCATGACTCGGTCTCAGACCTTTGAGCTTCGGGACCGGAAGCCTGTACGAGGCTGCCTCGGCCCCGGTTTTACTTGCCGATCCTGACCAGCAAAGCCATAAGTCCGGAGGCGATGGCCGCCGCACCCATGAAGAGGAAGGCTCCGACGAAGGAGCCACCGGCGGCCTTGACCAGGTAGCCGATGATCATGGGAGCCAGGAATCCGCCCAGGGTGCCGCCGGTGTTGATGATGCCGATGGCGGAGCCGATGATGTGCGGGTCCATGATCTTGTGGGGCCAGGTGAAGATGCCGGTGAAGGCCACCACGGAGACGCAGGATACCAGGATCAGCAGCAGGAGGGAGAGCCAGATGTTGCGCGAGAAGACGAAGCAGACCACCAGGACGGCACTGATCACCCCGGCGCCCAGGATGGCCACCTTCTCCCTGCCCAGGAAGAGCTTCGAGAGCAGCTGACCGGCATAGATGGTGGCGACGGTCGTGAAGACCGCATTGACCGCCAGCAGGATGCCGGCCTGGCCAATCGTAAGGCCGAAGGTGTTCTTTATGAAGGTGGGCATCCAGGAGATATTGCCGTACAGGAGGATGTTGAGCAGAAGCATGGCCACGAAGAGGACCAGCACGTTCCGGTTCTTCAGGACCTCGAGGAACCCTGCACCCTTGGCTCCGGGCTTCTGGTCCACCTCGGGCTGACGGGGCTTGGAGGGCACGAAGATCAGAATGCAGACAAAGGCCAGCAGATAGAGGGTGCCCAGCACCGCATAGGCCAGGTGCCAGTTGATGGCGACCAGGTTGGCGCCCAGGACGAAGGCCAGAATGCCGCCGATGCCCGAGGTCGACAGGATCAGCGACTGTACGAAGGTACGCCTTTCCTGGGGGAAGTTCTCCGCAATCGACTTGGAGCAGGAGGGCGGGTAGCCGCCGTGGCCCATGCCAGCGAAGAACCGGACGATGATGAAGAAGGCCAGACCATTGGCCAGGCCGAACAGGTAGCTGAACAGACCGATGATGATCATGGAGGCCATCAACACACGCTTGGCCCCAAGCCGGTCGGCCAGCCAGCCGCTGGGTATCTGCATGAGCGAGTAGCCCAGGAAGAAGGCCGACATGATGATGCCTGTCTGCCCCGAGTCCAGGTGGAACTGCTCGGAGATGGGGATGATGGCGGTCGAGATCATGTTCTTGTCCATGTACACGATCGAGTAACCGGCCATCAGGGAGAAGATCAGCGTTCCGCTCGCCGTTTTTGAGGATTGCTTGATTGCCATTGGTCTGTCATCCTTCAGTCGAAGCCGTCCGCCGCCGGGCAAAGTGATCCGCAGAGATCACCGTGTCCGGCGGCAGCCGAACAGTAGAGGTCAGTGGGGCATCACATCGTCAGGGATGACGACCTTGTACTCCTGGCCGGCGAAGGTCTTGTCGAAGTCCTCCTTGGCGGCCTTGACCAGGTCCGGGTCGGTAAAGGCATCGTAGGCGGTCAGAGCCAGGGTCTTGCCCGCAGCCAGCAGACCCTTGTGGGCCACCGAGGACTTGCCGTTGGCCGCCCACTGCCAGGAGTGAGCAGAGGTGCCCTGAGGCTCGAAGCCGCCGCTGAACTGGGCGGTGGGCGTCTGCCAGCTGACATCGCCGACGTCGGTGGACCCCGATGCCGTATCCGTGAAGGCCAGCGGATACTTCTTCAGAGCCATGGTGGACTCGGCCATCTTCCTGACTTCCTCATCCGGAAGATCGGGGAAGGCGGCCTTGGTACGGCTGAGCACCCGCTGCTTGCCGGCCTCGGGGACCGTGTCGGTGTAGCGGCGTTCGTAGTCCAGCTCCTGCTGGTCCAGGGGCAGGGGGCCGACGAGGTCCAGATTCCTGTCTATGGCCTCGGTCAGCGGATGGTTGGGGATGAAGTTGTAGCAGGCCGCGTCGAACTCCTCCTTGACCTGGGTCTCAGTCATCAGGGCCGCACCCTGGGCGATCTTCTCCACACGCTTGAACAGATCCTGAGCCTGGTCCATCCTGGGAGCGCGCACGAAGTAGTAGAGCCGCGCATGGGACTGCACCACGTTGGCCGACTCGCCGCCTGCGTCGATGAAGGCGTAGTGCACACGGGCCGCATCGATCATGTGTTCACGCAGGAACTGCACGCCCACGTTCATCAGCTCCGCGGCATCCAGGGCGCTCCGGCCCAGCTCGGGAGCCGCAGCCGCGTGCGCCGGCACGCCGGTGAAGTCGAAGTAGGCCTGTAGGACAGCCAGGCTGGAGGAGCCCCAGGCCTGGGTCACATCCGAGGGATGCCAGGACAGGGCCAGGTCCAGCCCGTCGAAGACCCCGTCCCTGGCCATGAAGGCCTTGCCATAGCCCGACTCCTCAGCCGGGCAGCCGAAGACCTTGATGGTCCCCTTGAGCCCCCTCTCCTGCATGAAGGTCTTGATCCCGACTCCGGCCGCAACTGCCGCCATGCCCAGGATGTTGTGGCCGCAGCCTTGCCCGTTGCCGCCTTCGACCAAGGGCTTGTGCTCGCCCAGATCAGCCACCTGGCTGAGGCCTCCCAGGGCGTCGTATTCGCCGGTGATGCCGATCACCGGACGGCCCGAGCCCCAGGTCGCCACGTAGGCGTAGTCCATATGGCCCACGCCCTTTTCGACCTCGAAGCCCTCCTGCTCCAGCACCTTGTAGTGCTGCTGGACCGACTCCTTCACGGCAAATCGGGTCTCGGGGGTACCCCAAATATGGTCGGCGGCCTCGATGAACTCCTGTGACTTGTCCTCGATGATCTGCATGATGCGTTGCTTGTCGTCCACGCCTGTCGACTCCTTCGTTTCGTTTGCTGCGCTGATTTCCACGGCGGACATGGCCTGCTCCGCTGTGATACGTCACAGACTACCTTTCATGGGTGTTACGAGAGTGTTCAGACCTGTGAATTTGGACTATTATGGCTAACCTCACAAAATTGGAGGCCTCATCTGCTTTAGGCTTGGTCCACGCCGCCGAAGCGCCTGTCCCGGTGGATGTAATCGTCGATGGCCCGCCAAAGCACATCGCGCCCGCAGTCGGGGAAGAGCTCAGGTACGAAATCCAGCTCCGCATAGGCCGCCTGCCAGGGCAGGAAGTTGGAGGTGCGCTGTTCCCCCGAGGTGCGCAGGACCAGGTCGCAGTCCGGTATGTCTGGGTTGTAGAGGTGCTGGGCGATCATCTTTTCGGTGACCTTGGAGCCCTTGATATGCCCGGCCGCCACCTCCCGGGCGATATCGGTGGCTGCATCGGCCAGCTCAGCCCTGCCCCCGTAGTTGATGCAGAAGATCACATCGATCCTGGTGTTGTGCCGGGTGCGCTCCATGGCCGCCTCCAGCTCGTCGATGACCGACTTCCATAGCCTGGGCCGACGGCCCGCCCAGCGCACGCGCACTCCCCAGTCGTCCATCTGGGTCACTCGCCGGTGGATGATGTCCCGGGAGAAGCCCATCAGAAAGCGGACTTCTGAGGGCGAGCGCTTCCAATTCTCAGTGGAGAAGGTATACAGACTCAGGTATCGGACCCCTGCCTCGATGGCCCCGGCTATGGTGTCGAAGACGACCGGCTCGGCGGCCCGGTGACCCTGGGTGCGCTCCATCCCCCTCTGTTTGGCCCAACGGCCATTCCCGTCCATGATCACACCCAGGTGCCGAGGGACTGAGCCCTCTGGGAAATGCGGGATACGAGCGGGGTCGGAGAAAGGGGCTGCAGGCACATCCAGGGAGGTGTAGTCGACGGGGTCAAAGCTCATGCTTCAAGAATCTAATAGCCTAAGGGACCTGATGGGCCGCTCCAGGTAATATTCGCCCCATTTCTCGACAAGACCATCGCAGAGGGGTGTTGAGTCTTTGCCGTCCAACTTGGACCAGTCCCCGCTGCTCAGCGCCCGAAAGCGTGCCAGTGTGGCGGGATCCACCGCCACAGCGTCGGTGGGCCTATCCCGGCTGCAGACCACACCGCCGCCGGGCACCGAAAAGTGGGTCAGCTGGTCGGTCCGGCCGCAGACGATGCAGGAATCCAGCCGGGGCCGCCAGCCCGCCAGCGCCAGAGACCGCAGCAGGTAGGAGGCGCCGATGTCACGGGGTCCATGCCGGTGACCTGCCAGGCTGGCCAGGGCGGAGACCAGCAGACGGTATTGCTCCGGGGCCGGCTCATGCTCGCCCACCACCAGCTTGTCGGCTGTCTCAAGCATGACGCCCCCGTTGGCGTAGAGGTCATAGTCGGCGCATATGGCATCCGCATAGGCGGCTATGCAGACGGCCTGGGAGACGATGTCCAGGTTGCGGCCGCGGGAGATGAGCAGATCGTCACGCATGAATGGCTCCAGCCGTGCGCCGAAGCGGGACTTGGTCCGTCGTACCCCCTTGGCCACGGCCCTGACCTTGCCGTGCCCCCTGGTCAGAATGGTGACGATCCGGTCGGCCTCGCCCAGTTTGACCGTTCTGAGGACCAGGCCCTCGTCACGATAGATGGCCACGACGGTCCCGTCCTTTCATTGGTAGATGAACAGGCCCCAGAAGGCGAAGATCAGCAGGACCCCGAACATGGCCAGGGTGGTGACGACGAAGAGGGCAACGCCAAAACGGGTGGAGGCCAGCACAGGCCTGGGATCCATGCTCCGCATCTGCTGGCGCAGACTGGGGCCGCCGGCCTTGCTTGTGCGCACCTGGTCGGGCAGCCGGTCCAATCCCCTCAGGGAGGCGACTTCGACCATGCGGGCAAAGGTGCGCGACCAGGCCCAGATGACCAGGGCGCAGACCACCTGGATGACCGGCCAGCTCCAGTAGCTGACCCCAGCCTGGTCGGGCACGCCGCCCCAGCCCAGGCGTACCACAGCCATGATGACCTGACCCAGACCGGCTCCGAAAAGGACCAGGGTAGCCAGGGTGGTGCCGGTGATGGTGACCAGGGTGCCGCCGAAGCCATGGCTGAAGCCCAGGACCGGGTCCTTGCGTCGTCGCAGGCGGAACAATTTCATCAGACCGGCCACCAGGGCCATGACCAGGGCCGCCAGCAAAAGCACCAGGGTCAGCAGGTGCAGGACCAGCATATAGATGGTCAGCGAGCGCCGCCCCCGCAGATCAGTGGGCACGGCTATGGACTGGTGGATGGTGGCCCCGCCCACGCTGGGGCTGGTCTGATGCAGGCCGTGGACCTGACCCACCGCCCAGTCGATCATGTCCTGCTGGTAGTGGTCGGCCAGGGGCGTACCGCTCCGGGCCTCATCCCCCAGCCGCAGCACATGGTTGGAGACCGGGTAGGAACGCACCGTGACGTTCTCGTTGCCGGAGGCGTGGGCCTGGGACAGCACGCGCTGCACCCCCTCCACCTGGGCGGTCATCACATCCTTGGCCCCGTAGGCCAACAGGGTGGGAATGGCATAGGTGTAGCGGTCGGTGGGATCGATGTCCAGATTGTTCAGACCCAAGAGGGAGGCATCGGTGCTGAAGAGCCGACGGACCACCGACTGGTAGCCCTGGTTGGCCCCGGCGATGGCGAAGTCCTGAGCCACGAAGAAGCCCATGGCGTGCCGCGGGGAATAGACCATGGGGCTCAGCAGGATCTGGAAGGCGATCCGGTGGTCCATGGTCAGCAGCATGGCGGCGATCCAGGTGCTCTCGCTGGTGGCATAGATGCCTACCTTGGATGCATCCACATCATCCCGGTCGCGCAGCAGGTTGGCAACCCGCTCGTAGGCCTTGGCCGAAGCAGGATAGTCCCGGTCGGCATCCGTGGTGGACCAGACCGGCTTGTCCAGCACGGCGGTGACGAAACCGGCAGAGGCCAGGGTCCGGGCCACGTCCCCGAAGGAGTTGTCGCAGGTGCCATATCCGGCGCCATGCATGAAGACCACTGCCGGCCGATTCCCTGAAGCCCCCTTGGGGGTGCGGATCAGAATCCGGATACGCTGGTGCTCCCCAGTGGCGGGCCTTTCCACGCTCAGTTCCTGGTGACGGGATTCGACCTGGTACTGCCCCACGGTATCCCTGTCAACCCCGGCAGGCCAGTCGAAGGTGACCGCGGTGTCCGGAGTCAGGGTGGGAAAATTCTGATCCACCGGTTCGTATTTCCAGGGAACGGCGGTCAAGTGGGAGACAGAGGCCAGCAGACCCATAAGGATGATGAAGACGGGCAGGCTGGTCATCAGCCGCCTGACCCTGCTCCACCCGCTTGCAGGGAGGGAACGCTCAACCTCTTGGGACACGTCGGTCATTGTAGCCGGTGGCGGGGATGGCGCTTACGCCCTCAGCTGGCACGGCCGGTGACCGGGACCACCATGGGTCCTGCCTCCGGTAGGGTTTCACCCTCGGCCGCAGCCTTGGCATCCATCTGGGCGGCGATTTCCTTGGCCCGTTCCAGCAGGGTGGGGACAATCTGGTCCTCAGGCACGGTCTGCACCACCTTGCCCTTGATGATGATCTGGCCCTTGCCGTTGCCCGAAGCCACCCCCAGGTCGGCCTCCCTGGCCTCGCCTGGTCCGTTGACGATGCAGCCCATGACAGCCACCCGGATGGGTGCGGTGATGTCCTTGAGCCCCTCGGTGACCTCCTTGGCCAGCTCGATCACGTCCACCTGGGCCCTGCCGCAGGAGGGGCAGGAGATGATGTCGAAGTGGCGCTGGCGCAACCCCAGATATTCCAGAATCTTGCAGCCCACCTTGACCTCTTCCACAGGCGGCGCGGACAGGGAGACCCTGATGGTGTCGCCGATGCCTTCGGCCAGGAGCGCGCCGAAGGCCAGGCAGGACTTGATGGTCCCCTGCCAGGAGGGCCCGGCCTCGGTCACGCCCAGGTGCAGGGGCCAGTCGCCCTTGGAGGCCAGGAGCCTATAGGTCTGGACCGTGGTGACGGGATCGTGGTGCTTGACGGAGATCTTGAAGTCGTGAAAGCCCACGTCCTCGAACATATGGGCCTCTTTCAGGGCCGAGGCGACCAGGGCCTCGGGGGTGGGGCCGCCGTAGCGGGCGTAGATGTCCTTGTCCAGGCTGCCGGCGTTGACGCCGATGCGCAGGGAGATGCCCGCGTCGGTGGCCGCCTTGCAGATCTCGGGGCCCACCTGGTCGAACTTGCGGATGTTGCCCGGGTTGACCCTGACGGCTGCACAGCCGGCATCGATGGCCTGGAAGACGTACTTGCTCTGGAAGTGGATGTCGGCGATGACCGGGATGGGCGACTTCTTCGCAATGATGGGAAGCGCGTCGGCATCGTCCTGGCTGGGTACAGCCACCCGCACGATATCGCAGCCGGCGGCGGCCAGCTCGGCGATCTGCTGCAGGGTGGCGTTGATGTCAGCGGTGACCGTATTGGTCATGGACTGCACCGAAATAGGGGCTCCCCCGCCGACCGGCACAGACCCCACCATGATCCGACGGGAGCGGCGACGAGGATGCAGCGGAGTCTGGCTGATGGCCTGCTCGCCTGTCTTGCGGAACCCCTGGGAGGATGTTGACTGTTCGGTCCTGGGAATGCTACTCACGCTGTCATGTCTATCAAAGCATCAGCCCTTTGGCGTGCCTCATGCTCGACTTGCTCCATTACCTCCACGGATGTGAATGTTCCCGGAAGATGCGTTTCCATGGCATCCATGACCGAACGGATGGTTTCGACGATGCTTAGGTAGGGCAGCCGGTGATCCAGGAAGGCCCTGACCGCCTGCTCGTTGGCGGCATTGAAGACCGCAGTCATGGGCTCGCAGCTGCCCAGAGCCCGCCTGGCCAGGTTGACCGCCGGGAAGGCCTCGTCGTCCAGGGGCTCGAAAGTCCAGGTGCTGGCCTTGGACCAGTCGCAGGCCACAGCCACATTGTCAAGACGGGCGGGTGCCGACAGGCCCAGGGCGATGGGCAGACGCATGTCAGGAGGCGAAGCCTGGCTTATGGTGGCCCCATCCTGGAACTGGACCATGGAGTGGACCACGGACTGGGGGTGGACCACCACGGTGATTCGTTCGGGCTCTATCCTGAAGAGCCTGCTGGCCTCGATGACCTCCAGACCCTTGTTGACCATGGTGGAGGAGTTGATGGTGACCACCGGACCCATGGACCAGGTGGGATGGTTCAGGGCCTGCTCAGGGGTGACCTCGCGCATGTCTTGGCGGCTCCAGCCCCGGAAGGGACCTCCCGAGGCGGTGACCACCAGACGGGCCACCTCCCCATGCTGCCCCGAACGCAGGGACTGCCAGATGGCCGAATGCTCGGAGTCGACCGGGTTGATCTGGCCCGGCCTTATCTCGGCGTCAAAGAGCAGATGGCCGCCGGCCACCACCGATTCCTTGTTGGCCAGAGCCAGCTGGGATCCGGCCTGCAGAGCCGCGATGGACGGACGCAGACCGACTGATCCGGTGATGCCGTTGAGGACCAGATCGCTGCCGGAACCGGCCAGAGCCTGGACCGCCTCCATGCCTGCCTCTACATGGATACCGGTCAATCCCAAGGCATTGAGAGCCTGCTGCAGGGCCGGAACCTGGGCCTTGTCGGCCAGAGCCAGACGGGTCACGCCAAAATCGCGGGCCTGGCGGGCCAGGAGCTCGACATGCGCGCCGCCTGCGGCCAACCCGGTCACCTGGAACCGATCCCTATGGCGACTGATCAGATCCAGGGCCTGAGTGCCGATGGACCCTGTGGATCCCAGGATGACCAGACTGCGAGACTGGTCGGCATCGACCCTGGGCGACCAATCCACCAAGGTACGTTCTCGTGCGACTGACAAACCGTCCTGCCTGCCTTCACTGCCTGTATTCACTGCTGTCAGATGACTCATCGACCGCCTTTATCCTGCTCCCCCTCGTCGCCGAAGGCCGGGAAAGAAATATCGGGGATGTCCAGATCCATCTTGGGCAGATCCTGGTTGAGCAGGGAGGCCAGATAGGAATCCGGGTCCTGGTCCTGCTTGTTCCCCTGTGTGTTTTGCGAATACCGGGGCTTGGCCCAGTCGGGCGTATCCGTGCTGCTTCCGGCTGTCTCAGCCCAGGGACGCTCCTGGGCCTCAGGCGCCGCTGGCGCTGGTTCCTCATAGCTGCCCAAGGGTCCGCCTGCGCCCAGAGGACCATCGACGAAAGGCGAGGAGATGATTGAGGTGGACCCGGGTGTAGACGAGCCGTCAGCATCAGCCCCTGTCGTCGAGGGAGGCACTGGCGATTCCGGCCCTGTTGTGGAGGTGAAGAAGGCATCCCCTGCCGAAGTAGGCGGGGTGGAGGCTACGGGTGCCGAAGGGGTCGGCTGGAATACAGCAGGCTCAGGAGTCTGTGGTGCGGGGGAGGGCGAAGAAGGCGCCACCGGGTTGAAAGGCACGGATTGAGCAGCCGACGCGGGTGCCGCGGACGCTGCAGTGGGAGCCACAGGATTGTGGCTGGTTGGCGCAGGGGCCGGCTGGGCGGTCGCAGGCGGCACGGAGGCGGGCATGACCGATTCCTGTTGACCGGAGACAAAGGGATTGGCAGGGGTGGGATTGGCTGAAGCAACGGGGGCTGGGGCTCCGCCGCTGACGCCTGCTGAGGAGGCAGGAGCAGCTGCCGCCGATGCTGCCGGGGCCGTACCAGCGGCTTCCTGGGCCAGCCGCTGGTTGACCGCCGAAGCCAGAGCACTCAGGGAACTGTTGGGTTGCGCCGTCGGCGCCGTAGATGCCGTCTGCGGGCTGGCTGTCGGAGCCTCGAAGATGGCCCGCTCTGCCTGGTGCAGTTGGGCGAAATCGTCCTGACTGCCCTGATCTCCTGCGGCAGCGGAAGCATTGGGGATGCTCCAGGCGGGTGCTTGGCTCTGTCCGATCAGTGGCTGAACGCCCGAAGCTGAAGGGTCCTGAACCGGCAGCTGCGACTGCACGGGAACAGCAGCGGGCGCCGTTGCATTGGCTCTGTCCCTCTTAGCCCTTTCGCTGACCCTGGCAAAGGACTCCAGCTGCTCCAGAAGCTCGACGGCCTTGGCCAGGAAGAAGTCCACCTGGCGCTCGTCATAACCCTTGGGCCCCCGACGCTGGGTGAAGATGACATTGGAGACGCGGTCAGCCGTGATGTCGGTGTTCCTCGACTTGCCCGAATCCGTCTTCCGCCCCTCCTGCAGGTTGAGCTGGTCAGAAGTCTTGTTGAGGACCTGCTCGATCAGCCGCTCCACCTGTTTGCAGTCGTATGAGGGCATGCCGGGATCCCCACGCTTGAAGACGCTGCCCGAGGGCCTGCCGGCATGGGTGGTCAGCTCCGATTGCAGACTGACCATTCTGGTCGTCCAACCATCCACGCCCACCCGGGCTATCTCCAGGCTGGTCTGTCTGTCGGAAATCACCCTCTCCAGCCGCGAGAGGGCGGCATCCACCTGAGTGATGATATAGCCGTTCTTGCACAGATCAAAGGAGGCGTTGGCTATCTCCTCCTGGGTCAGATCGGGGTCCTGGCTCTCATAGAGCGAGTGAGCCCGCTCCAGGAAGGCGTCCACCTGCTTGGTGTCATATCCCCACTTGCGCTTGCCCGAGCGCGCGATGGTCGCCTCGGTTCCACGGGCATCAGGCTTAGCTGACATCAGGCATCGACCTCCTGACCTTTCTTGCCAACGATCGTCGTGCATCGATTCTACGTGAGCGCTAAGACGCGATTCCGGGCATGCCCCCTGAAAACCCCTGTGGTCCCGCCCGGACTCGAACCGGGGACATCCACCGTGTAAAGGTGGCGCTCTAACCAACTGAGCCACGGGACCAGCACACTACCTTAGCAGAATACACGGTGACAAGGCCGCACGGTGCGGCTATAATCCACTAGGAATTCGCGGGCCTTGTCCGCAAAAGAAGAGAAACACACCATATTCACCATAGAAGAGGGGGTTCGGATTGTCACAGACAGTCGATACAGGCAGTGGCAGGAAGACCAACCGCACCCTGGTGACGGTGGCGGTCTTCATCGCCACCTTCATGACGGCCATCGAGGGGACCATCGTCTCCACCGCCATGCCCACCATCATCGGGGACCTGCATGGGCTGTCCATCATGAACTGGGTCTACTCCATCTATCTGCTCATGACGGCTGTCACCACGCCTATCTACGGCAAGCTTTCGGACCGCTTCGGCCGCAAGCCGCTGCTGACCATCGGTCTGCTGGTCTTCGTGATCGGGTCCACCCTGTGCGCCCTCTCCCAGTCCATGCCCCAACTGATCGGCGCCCGTTTTCTGCAGGGTCTGGGGGCCGGTGCCATCCAGCCGCTGACATACACGGTCCTGGCCGACATCTACCCCCTGGACAAGCGGGCTGGCATGATCGGCCTGAACGGCTCGGCCTGGGGCATCGCCTCCATCATCGCCCCCCTGCTGGGAGGCTTCATCGTCCAGCAGATAAGCTGGCACTGGGTCTTCGCCATCAACGTGCCCATCGGCCTGCTGGTCATCATCATGATCCAGATCTTCCTGAGCGAGCATATCAAGGCGCGTGAAACCCGCGTCGACTACATGGGCATCGGGCTGCTCAGCATCTGCCTGATCTGCCTGATGCTCTGCCTGCAGAGCCTGGGATCGGCAGGCGATGTGCGAATCACCCTGATCCTGGCTGCGGCCACCGTGGTCACCTTTGTCCTGCTTCTTCATGTGGAGGGCCGCCAGGAGGATCCCATCCTGCCCCTGCGGCTCTTCCGCATCAGGACCTTCGTCATCCAGAACATCTGCATGCTCCTGGTGGCCGGATTCCTCATGGGCTTCGACACCTACATGCCCATCTGGATGCAGTCTGTGCTGGGAATGAACCCCTCCCTGGGCGGCTTTGTGGTCACCCCCTCCTCCATTCTCTGGCTCCTGGGCGCCTACCTGGCCGGACCGCTGACCATGCACCACCCGCCGCACCGGGCCACCAACATCGGCCTGGCCTTCATCCTGACGGCCTGCATCTGCTACATAGCCGTCCCCCAGGCCACCGCCTACTGGGTCTTCCTGGTCATCTCGGCCGTGGTCGGCTTCGGATTCGGCCTGACCATCACCACCTCGACCATCACCGCCCAGAGCGTGGTGCCGGCAGGCGACGTGGGCGCCTCGACCAGCTTCAACACCCTGGCCCGTTCCCTGGGTCAGACCCTGATGGTCTCCATATTCGGCATCGTCATGAACACGGTCATCGCCCGCGAGGTGCCTCAGTATAAGGGACTGACCGAGGACATGATGAACAGCATGATCAACCCGGCCACGGCAGGGAGCATCCCCTCCCGACTGCTTGGCCCGGCACGCACCATCGTCTTCGACGGCTTGCATTGGATCTTCCTGGTGGGCCTGGTCATCCTGCTCATGGCCCTGGTGGCCAACCTCTGCGACATCCGCTCGCGCACCCTGCTTGCCGAATATCAGAACAAGGCCACGACGGTGGCTCCCGCCGCTGCTGACAAGGGCGGGCAGTAAAGGCCTCTGGCCAGACGGATTCCTTCGGGAATTCCCTTTGAATGACAAGAAGGTGGTGGGCATCAGTTGATTCCGATGCCCACCACCTCGTTCATCGGCGCTTATGGAATATCCCCGGCTACCGTAATCGCTGGCAGAGCCTAAGGTCCCTACTTGCCCTTGCCGAAAGCCCGCAGCTGGGTGGCGTTCCAATCCTTGCTGACGGTGGTGGGCATCAGGGCGTTCATGCCCGCGGTCTTGGCCGCATTGGAGACGACCCCTGGCGCCGAAGCCCCGGGCCTGCCTGGTTTGGGGGTCAGTACCCAGAAAGGCGCGCCCTTGTTGACCATGGCTGAGGCATCCATGATGGTGTCCGCTAGATCGTCCTCGGCATCGCCGTCCCGCCACCAGATGATGACCCCATCCACGGCTGCGTCATAGTCCTCGTCCACCAGCTCTTCGCCGGTCAGATCCTCAATCCTGGTCCGGATCCCGTCGTCGACATCGTCGTCCCACATCCATTCCTGGACGATATCGCCGGGATGAAAACCGAACTCTTCCGCTGTATAGGTTGTAGTCTCAGCCACGTTTTCAGCATAACAAGACTGCCGGAATTCACCAATTGGACCGGCATTGTCTTATTTGGCCTTGGCGGCCGTGCAGCGGGGCAGCCCCTCCCCCTGACCATGGCCGATGGCCACCAGGGCCTTATAGGCCTCGTCCAAGGTGGACACCCGTACGTCGCGCAGGCCCCGTGGAACATGGCCTGCCACCTGTGAACAGTTGGCCGCAGGCGCCAGGAACCAGGTGGCGCCGTCCCGCTTGGCCCCCAGCATCTTCAGCTGGATACCGCCAATGGCACCGACACGTCCCTTCTGGTCCATGGTGCCGGTGCCGGCGATGGTCAGACCGCCGGTCTCCTGCTCCGGGGTGATCTTGTCGATGGCCCCCAGCGTGTACATGAGCCCGGCCGAAGGACCGCCTATGTCGGCCACCCTCATGCTGAACCGCAGGCCTGATACGTCATATCCCCGAGCCTTGAGGAAGGCCAGGGCCTGGGCCGATGCGGCCTTCTGGGAGCCGTGCATATCGCCCTGCTCCTGGCGCTTGTATTCCTCGACGCTCTGTCCGGGAGGGACCACGGCCTCCTGGGGAAGCACCGTGGCGTGGGGGTCGGCCCAGCCCACCAGCGCATCCAGGTTGGATGCCGGGTAGCCGGGGATTCCACGGGCGTTGACCGTGGTCATCAGCAGGCGGCCCTTGTCATGGTGGACCTGACCGCCCCTGACCCTGATGACCGGTGAGCCTTTTGAACTTCCCAGCACGTCCTGGGTGGGTCCGGGCGTCTCGATGGTATAAGGCGAGGGGAGGAAAAGAACCAAGATGGCCAGAATGACCAGAAGACCGCCGACCAGCATTTTGCGGGTGGGTCCGCCAAGCTTCCCGATTTGCCTTTCGGGTGCGCCTGTGGCGCAGTGATCCGATTTCCCGTGCGGAAGTGTCATAGCTCCAATATTATGGTTGATGAAGACGATAATCCCGGCAGACGTCAACCTTGATGGCGGACGACCTGCCTTGGCGAGGACTGGAATCAAAGCAATGGACGAGAATGCAATCCACCAATGGCTCATCGAGTGCTTCGGCCCGGTGCAGGGCGAGCTGGCCTGGAGTCAGTTCTCACAGCTGCCTGAGTCCATCCGCTCCCAGATGGCGGCCCAGGGAGCCGATCAGCTGCCCAAACCCGCCGAGGTCCAGGCCCTGATCCAGGCCTTCACGGCCGGGGGGCTGAACACCCCTGCCGATATGCAGGCCCAGGCCGACCAGGGGCCCATCAACCTTGCACTGGCCAAGAACATCGCTCTGGGGCGCACCAGGGCCGACCAGTCCGATACCACGGTCACAGCCGAGGACAGCGACCGGGTGGCCCGGGTCATGAGCGAGGCCAACCTCTGGCTGGACACCGTCTGCGCCTTCGACCCCGCCCCGGGCCAAACCGAAGCCCTGACCCGTGCCGGATGGATCGAGGGCAGCATAGACGCCTGGGTCCAGTTCGCCTCGCCGGTGGCCCAAGCGGTCAGCGAGGCCCTGACCTCCGTCATAAGCCAGCGCTTCCAGGGCTTCGATCAGGGCGAGATTTCGGGAATGTTCGCCGGACCTGTGCCCATCCCCCTGCCCGACAACCTCAAGGATCCGACCACCCTGATGAGGCTGCTGGGGAACACCTCATTCGCCATGCAGCTTGGACAGGCCGCCGGGGAACTGGCCAAGGAGGTCCGCGGAGGATTCGACCAGGGCATACCACTGCTGAAGAACCCGGCCGGAGCCCTCATACCGCAGAACATCAAGGCCTACGCCAAATCCCTTGAGCTGGATCTGGACGAGGTCACCAGCTACATGGCCCTCAAGGAGGCCGCCCACGCCCGGCTCTACGCCGCCGTCCCCTGGCTGATGCCGCGCTTCGAGGCCCTGATCGGCAAGTACGCCCGGGGAGTCTCCATCGACCTGGACGCCGTAGAGGACCAGCTGCGCGACGCTGAGCAAATCAATCCTGAATCCATCGCCGGCGCCATCAACCTCAGCAACGTCGGCATCGAGGACACCCCTGAGCAGAAGGAGGCCCTGCGCAGCCTGGGCGACCTGCTGGCCCTGGTGGATGGCTGGGTGGATTGTGTGGTCTGGAACGCCGGAATGGCCCACCTACCCCACCTTGAGCAGCTGCGGGAGATGACCCGACGCGAGCGTGCCGTGGGCGGGCCGGCCGAGCAGACCTTCGAATCCCTGCTGGGCCTGCATCTCCATCCCAAGCGGTTGCGCGAGGCCGCCGACCTTTGGGGGCGCATCACCGCTGAAGAGGGCGTCCAAGGCCGTGACGACCACTGGTCCCATCCGGATCTGCTGCCCTCCCTGCCCGTCAAAGAGGAAGCCGACGAAGGTGGAACATCGACCTCTGCAGAGGGGCAATCCGAGCAGGAGGCCGACACTCCCGCCACCTCAGTGGACTGGGATGCCGAGCTGGACAAACTACTGAACGCCGAGGAGAAGGAGCCACCCGCCGAAACGACCACCCCTGCAGACTCCGACGCTTCAAATGAGCAGGAGCATCCAGACCAAGAACCTTCCGACAGCCAGAAGAGCGCCGACAAGGATTCCAAAGATCCCGATGACGGTCACCCGGATCGGAACGACTCGGACAAGGGTGGTTCGGACAGCCACCAAGCCTGAATCGCATCCACCCCCCCCCCCGTGTTCCAAAGGCCCAGACGTTAGCGCTCAGCGGTGAATGAACCGGCTGGGGGTGCGTCGGACGAAGGCGCTGCCATCCTTGTGCTCCGCGTAGGAAAGGTGGAGGGTGTCCTCGGCACGGGTCACCCCTACGTACATGAGGCGGCGCTCCTCCTCCAAGGCATCCCCTTCCGGCGGTGAGCCAAAGGGAATCAGCCCCTCGGCACAGCCCACGATGAAGACATGGGCGAACTCCAACCCCTTGGCGGCGTGAATGGTAGAGACCGTGACCCTCCCCTGGCCCGTGCCGCCCTCCAGCTGCTCCAGCACTTCCTGCTTGCTCAGATCGACCGACTGGTTCTGCCAGCCCGACTCGGTGCGGACCCGGTAGCCGATTCCGCGCTCGTGCAGGGCTCGGCAGATCAGGGTCTGCTGGGCGTTGATCCGCGTCAGGATTGCAAATTGACCGGGTCGTGCACCCTTCCGGATCATGGAGGATATACGGGAGGCCACGGCCCCAGCCTCATCAGCATCGTCCTCGTAACGTGTCATCGCGACCCTGCTGCCCTCCTGACGGGCCGAGGTCAGCTTCAGATAGTCATCCCGCACCGGCGAGCGCGCCAAAATGCCGTTGGCGTAGTGGACCACCCTTCCCGTGGACCGGTAATCCGTGGACAAATCCAGGTCGGCCTTGATGCCCGGGAATTCCTGGGGGAAATTCAGCAGGTAGTAGGAGGTGGCCCCGGCAAAGGAATAGATGGTCTGGGCCGGGTCCCCCACCACGCACAGGTTCTGCCTGCCGTTGAGCCAGAGCTTGAGCAACCGGTGCTGCAGGGGCGAGACATCCTGGTACTCGTCCACGGTCAGCCAACCGATTCGGCCCCTGATATCAGCAGCAGCCTGGCCGCCTTCTTCCAATATGTGACAGACCAGCAGAAGAATGTCGTTGAAGTCCATCTGATTATGGGCGGCCTTGGAGCTCTCGAAGACCGTGTACAGGTCGGCCATCCGATCAGCCTCCAGACCGGCCGGCGGCAGACGGTGGCTGGCCGCGCAGACCCGAACGTAGTCCTGGGGGGCAATCAGACCCACCTTGGCCCAGTTGATCTCCGCAGTCAGGTCCCTGACCTGGCCCGGGTCGGCCTCCTGCCCGCAGACCCGCTGGTAGGCGGAGGACACCAGGGGACCCACATCCTCGATCAGATCGGGAGGGTAGGTCTCGCTGACCTGGGGCCAGACCCGCCTGAGCTGGTGCAGGGCCGCCGAGTGAAAGGTCGCCGCCTGCAGGGAGGCCGACACGCCAAGCTTGGTCAGTCGATCGCGCATCTCAGCCGCGGCACGGACCGAAAAGGTCACTGCCAAGGTTCTGGAGGGTTCCCAGCTGCCACATGCGCAGGCATAGGCCATCCGCCTGGTGATGGTCCTGGTCTTGCCAGCCCCGGCCCCAGCGACGATTCGCACAGGCCCCTCAAGCACGGTAGCCGCCTGCCGCTGGACGGGGTCCAGACCCTCCAGCAATCGTTCCTCATCCTCATGCACACCCCCATTGTGTCAAAGGCCGGTACCTGAACCGGCGGCGGCGTGCCCATGTGGTCAAGTGGACAACCGTATTCACAACGGTCCTTGTATTATCCTTGAGAATGTGACTGAACGAACGAAGCTGACCCTGGCCGCCCTGGCGTCGGCCGCCATGCCCGAGGTGCCCATGACCGGCGCGCGGGACTGCGACCAGCTCAGCAGCCTGGACCGCGCACAGGGCGTGGACTGCGCCGTGGTCCAGGACGCGACCGGCAACGTCTACGACGTCTGGGCCACCAGCTCGGAGGCCGGCAAACGTCGGCTGGGCGCTCGGGTCAAGGCGGCTCAGGCCCTGACCGATGCCAAGGAGATGGCGGCCATGGGCTTCCGGGTCGAGCGCATCCTGGCCTACCAGCCCGGCGAGAGGGCGGACAGCCCGACCGGCACCACCGCTGTTGCCGTCATGACCCACTGCCCAGGCCGAATCCGTCCCCTCCATCTGCTGACCCTGAACGAATGCACCGCCGCGGGCACCGCCATCGGCGCCATTCACCGGGTGCGCCCCGATTTTCTGAAAACCCACGGTTATCCGGCCTTCTCAACCGCCCAAATCGCGGCCCAACTGCGGGGATGGATCAAGCGATTGCGCATGGACGGCCACGTGCCCAAGGAAATCACCGATTCCTGGGCCTCCATCGTGGCGACCGACGGGCTCTGGTCCTTTGAAACATGCACCGTGCACGGGGGCTTCTCCGACGGTGATCTGCTCTATACAGGCTCCGGCCTGAGCGGGGTCTACGGCTGGCAGGACATGCAGATCAACGATCCTGCCCGCGACCTGGCCTGGATCTTCGCCAAGCTTGACGGGTCCCGCCGCAACGCAGTCATCGCAGCCTACGGCAGGATGATGGGGGCCCGGCTGGACGACCTGATCATGCTCCGGGCCAATCTCTGGCTGCAGATGGAGCAGGTGGGCGACTTCATCACCGCCCTGGATCATGCGGACAACGAGCGGATCATCCAATTCAAGGCACAAGTGGAGCGTCTGGCCCAGCAGCTGGGCGACCACGAGCAGGGCCAACGCGCCCGTCGGCAGCAGAAGACGCCCGGTTCTTCAACCGCCGGCGCGCCCTCCACTATCACTGTCGGCACCCTGCTGGGCGACGACAAGGCTGAAGCCCCCTCTGCAGCCAAAGTACAGGAGAAACCGGCTCCAGAGCCGGACCCCATCTCGACGAATGCCTCGGATGAGAACTCGGCCACCATCGCCATCAGCAGGGTGGAAATGGCTGACCTGGCTCTGGCCCAGACCGCCATGGACCACTCCGATGCCAGGAATAAGCCCATCAGGCAGTCCCAGAGCACAGACACTGGCACCGACGATCAATCCAAGCCACCGACTGTTCCTCCCCTTGCCCAGGAGGAGGCATCAGGCCTGAGCGATCACTTCCGCGGCATCGGCAACCCAGCCACCAGTGACGAGGATGCTGATGGCGAAACGAATCCAAAGGCTGCGGTAAGCGGCTCGTCCGCAGACCCGTCCGGAGACGACCAGCCCTCGAACACCCCTGTGCCGGGAGAAGCCGCTCCCCAGCCGCATGATGCCCCACCAGCTCAAGCCCTGGCAAGCGATCAGGCAGAGACCATCATCCTTCCCAGAAAACCCCAGCCCGAGCAGACCCCCACGCTCACAGCAGATGGGCAGGCATCGGCATCCCCGTCGGAAACCGGCTCTGCCCAAGAGGAACATCAGGGAGACGCTTAGAGCGTAATCACCTGGGTCAGCGAATAATGAGACCGGAAGATCCGCGGACCGGCAGGTCTGGGCGACGGAGAACAACCTTGGAGGTAGCAATGGATATCGAATTCGGCATCAAGAATGTGGCCCGCACGGTCAACTTCAGCACCAATGCCAAGGCGGACGAGGTGGCTGCCCACATCACCCAGGCCCTGAACGAGGGCGGACCCATCGACCTGGTGGACGACAAGGGTCGGCACATCATTGTCCCCAAGGAGTCCCTGGGCTACGCAGTGGTCGGTTCCGACACCACCCATCCGGTGGGCTTCGGCGCTCTGGGAGGCTCCGCCGACTGAGGCTGTGATCGCCTGACGGGGGCGGCCGGATCCTTGTGGTCCGACCGCCCCCCATCCATATCGGCTAACCCTTCCAGGCCACAGGACGGCTCCCCCGGGCCCTGGCCACGATTCGGGCCACCACGTCGCCACTGGTGCTGTTCTCCCCCATGCGATTGGGCTTGCCTTGGCCGTGCCAATCCGATCCTCCGGTGACCAGCAGCCCCCAGCGTTGGGCCAGGGCCAGCAGCCGTCGACGTTGCTCAGGAGGATTGTCCCGGTGCCAGACCTCCAGGCCGCCCAGCCCCTCCCTGGCCAGTGCGGCAATCTGCCGGTCGGAGAGCAGAACAGGATTGCGGCTGACGGCACCGGGGTGGGCGATGACCAGAACACCACCCGCATGGTTGACCGCTGCCAGCACCTGATGGGTGGTCGGCGAGGGCGTAGGCAGGTAGTAAGCGCTTCCGGAGGAGCAGACCCCGGCAAAGGCCTGACTCCGGTCGGCATAGACACCGGCCTTGACCAGGGCATCGGCGATATGCGGACGCCCCACCGTGGTCTTCGATCCCTCCTTGACCTGGTCCAGCACATCCTGCCAGGTGATCGGATAATCCCGGGAGATCCGCTCCACCATGGTCCTGGTCCTGGTCAGCCTGGCCTCCCTGGTCTTGACGAAGAGCCCGGCGATTACCGGATCCTCCGGATCATAGAGGTAGGCCAGCATGTGGACCGAGACACGGCCATCCTGCGCGGTGATTTCGGTGCCTGGCAGCAGGGGCATTCCCAGGGCCTTGGCCGCCTGACGGGCCTCATCCCAGCCGGCATTGGTGTCATGGTCGGTGATGGCCAGACCTTCCAGTCCCAGCTGCTGCGCCTGCTCGACCATCCCCCTGGGCGTCACGGTGCCGTCGGAGAACACGGTGTGGCAGTGCAGATCCCAGCCGGAGGCCTTAGCAGTATCCTCATGCGTCATGCCTCCATCCTAAACTCGTGAACGCGTTCCCGTCTCAGAGAACCTTCCCGACCATTGAGGTGATGGACCCCATGAGCGAATCGACCTCGTCAGCCCCTTCCAGCTATCTGATCGCCGCCTTGGCCTCACTTGCAACCCTCTACGCCAGCCTGGTCCTGTCAGCGGAAACCCTGCAATTGGCACGGCACCCCCAGGGCCAGCTCAGCTGTGACATCAACTCTGTGGTCTCCTGCTCAGCCGTGGCCCAGTCGCCCCAGGCCGAGCTGATCCGCCTGGGCACCCTACCGGTCCCCAATGCCTTCCTGGGACTGATAGCCGATTCCGTCTTCCTGACGCTGGCCGTAGTCGGCCTGTGCCGGATCAGGATGCCTGCGCTGCTGGCGGCTGGAACCTGGCTGGCCTCGCTTGCCGCCCTGGCCTATGCCCTCTGGCTGTTCACCCAGTCGCTCTTCGTCATCCACGCCCTCTGCCCCTGGTGCCTGGTCATGACCTTCGCCACCAGCCTGCAATTCATGGCCTTCAGCCACGCCACGGTGACCCAGCAGGGTCTTCCGCACAAGCGGCCAGGATGGCTGCAGGCCTATTACCAGCGGCATTTCGATCTGATGGTCGACCTGATTTGGCTGGTCGCCCTGGCAACCATCGTCCTGGCTTTGGAAGGATCCGCCCTCTTCGGCTGATCAGCAGCCGGGAACATGCTCCAGGGTCAGACGCGCCACCATTCTGGACGGTCCAGTCAGCCAGACATCCTGCGGATCCACGTCCACCTTCAGACGGCCTCCACCCACCTGGATGGTCCAGTGGTCGACCCCGGTCAGGGCACGCAGGAGCACGCCACTGGCGCACAGACCGGTCCCGCACGACAGGGTCTCCCCGACGCCTCGCTCATAGACCCTCATGGTGGCCCGCCCGCTGCCATGTTCAGCGTGCAGCGAGTCCAGACGCAGGAACTCCACATTCTGCCCTTCGTCCAACCCAGGGCTGACCTGTGGCGGGACCGACAGATTTAAATCGCCCAGGTCAGGCAGATCAGCTCTGTTCAACAGGTCGGTCACGTTTTCGGGTAGCCCTCCAGCCTCCGATTCGGCCGTGGCTGAGGCCAGAACGACCGCATGGGGATTGCCCATATCCACCATGGTGCCAGGAGCCGAGCCTGACAGGGCCCCGCCGTCGACCAGCTGGTCCCCCACTGGACCCATCCGCCAGGATCCGACCTTGACCTTGAACACATGCTCGCCCTTGCACTGCATAGGACTGCGCGAGACGATCCGCTTGACCCCGGCCCGGGTCCCCAGCAGGAAGGAGGAGCCCTCCATGGTCGGTGTCAGCCCCTGCTTCTGAGCGAAGAGGGTGACAGCCCGCGTCCCGTTGCCACACATCTGGGCCAAGGAACCGTCCGCATTCCGGTAGTCCATGAACCACTGGCAGCCGAAACGGTCGCAGGCATCCACCTGCTCCTGGCTCAGGTCACTGACATCAGCCGGGTGGGTCAGCCGGATGACCCCGTCGGCTCCGATCCCGAAATGCCTGTCACACAGCCATCGCACCTGGTCGGCCGTGGGCTCCAGATCCCCCCGGGGATCGGCGTAGACCACGAAATCGTTGCCGGTGGCTTGCATTTTGTAAACAGTCCGGGGAATACTCATGCTTGTAGCGTACGGCCCTTCGGCGACAGGCTAGGCTGGTTTTTCGGCTGCGAAAGGAGCGGATCAGATGACATCAGATGCACCGATCGGGATCTTCGACTCCGGGCTCGGCGGTCTGAGCGTCACCGCAGCCATCCAGAAGCTTCTGCCCCAGGAAAATCTGCTCTACTTCGGCGATTCCGCCTACGCTCCCTACGGCACCAAGGAGCCGGCCCGGATCGCCCAGCGCTGCCAGGTCATCGGCGACCGGTTCATGGACCAGGGAGTCAAGGCCATGGTCATCGCCTGCAACACCGCCACCAGCGTCTGCGTTGATCAGATGCGCCAACACTACCCGGTCCCGGTCATCGGCATGGAGCCGGCCCTGAAACTGGCTTGCACACGTGGCGGAGGCCGACCCCAGCGGGTTCTGGTCACCGCCACCCCGCTGACCTTGAAGGAAGCCAAGTTCTCACGCCTGATGGCACGGTTCTCCGGCAGACACACCATCCTCACCCAGCCCTGCCCAGATCTGGTGACCATTGTGGAGTCCGACAGGCTGAATGATCAGGCCCTGGTCGATGCCACCCTGCACCGTTATCTGGACCCCTATGATCTGCAGACCCTGGATGCCCTGGTCCTTGGCTGCACCCACTTCGTCTTCTTCCGCCGGTCCATCGCCCGCATTTGCCCGCCAGGCCTGGCGCTGATCGACGGCAACCACGGGACGGCCCGCCACCTCAAGGATCTGCTGTCACAAGCCGATGCCCTCAACCCGGGCCCTGGCCCCGGCAGAGTGGAAATAGCCAACTCTGATTCCTCACCGGCCATGCTGGATCTGTCCAAGCGGCTGCTGGCCTCCTGCCGCCCCTGAATGGCTTGTCCAACGTTCACGCATAAGCTGTCATCAAGCGCGGATTTCTGTCAGGAAACGAGGTGCCCATGGTACGCAAAAGAACAGCCGTCATTGACGTAGGCGGAGGCTACCGGTCCATCTTCGGCGCCGGCGTCTTCGACCGCTGCATGGAACAGGGCATCACTTTCGATCATTGTTACGGGGTATCGGCCGGCAGCGCCAATCTGGCTTCATTCCTGTCCGGCCAGCTCAGGCGCTGCTACCGCTTCTACACTGTGTATTCCTCCCGCAAGGAGTACGCGAGTGTGAGAAACTTCCTGACCAAGCACACCTTCGTCGACCTGGACTACGTCTACGGCAAACTGTCGGCCCACGACGGGGAATGCCCGCTGGATTACCAGGCTCTGAAGGCCAATCCGGCCCTGTTCACCGTAGTGGCCTGCAAGGCCACTGACGGATCCACCGTCTACTTCGACAAGTCCGACCTGGCCCAGGACAACTATGACATCCTCAAGGCCTCATCAACCGTGCCGGTGGCCAACAAGCCCTACATGATCGATGGCGTACCCTATCTGGACGGCGGCATCGCGGACCCGGTCCCGGTCCGCAAGGCCATGGACGAGGGCTATGAACGCATCGTCCTGGTCCTGACACGCCAGAGGGATATCCTGCGCGAGCAGAAGAAGGACGTCCTGCCGGCCCGGATCCTGTCCAGGACCTATCCGGCGGCCGGCGAGCGGCTGATGGAGCGTTACCGCACCTACAATGACGAGGTGGCTCTGGCCAAGCAGGCCGAAAAGGAGGGTCGGGTGCTCATCCTGGCCCCGGACAGCCTGTGTGGGCTGACCACGCTGAGCAAGTCGCTCAAGGGGCTCAACGCCATGTATGACAAGGGCTATCGGGCCGCCGAGGCCATAGCCGACTTCCTGAAAAGCTGAATCCCACCCCCGCCGGACCTGCCTTGTAAAGGGCGGATTTCTTCGGCTCCTCCTATGAGACTTTAGAGAGACGGCGCCTCGGTCCCGCTCTCTGTCCGTACCTCCCCGCGGCCGTCTCGGGGATCCATACTCTCCTGACTCTCCTGGCTGCTCTGGGCGGTCATCAGTGCAGCAGTCATCTGGTTGAAGAGGTCGTTGTACCCGCCGGGGGTCGACGCGGGCAGAACCAGGGTCTTGGCATTGTCCGACTCGGCCATCGAGCGCATCACATCAAGATATTGGTTGAAAAGCACCACATTGTTGACGGCATCGATATCCATGCCCACGGCCCGCAGGCTGTTGATCTGGTCCACAATGCCGTTGGCGATCTCACGCCGGTAGTTGGCCTGGCCCTCGCCCTGCATCCTGGTCTTCTCGGCATCGGCCCTGGCCTGGGTCTCGATTTCGATCCGACGGGCCTCGGCACGCTCCTTGGTGGCCTCCTTCTCGCGCTGTGCCGCGTTGATGGAGTCCATGGCCTGCTTGACCTGGGTGGAGGGGTCGATGGCAGTGACCAGGGTCTTGATGACCGAGAAGCCGAAACGCTGCATCTCCTGGCCCACAGTTTTCTGCACGTCTGAGGCGATGTCATCCTTGCGGGCGAAGGCGTCATCCAGACTCAGAGCGGGAATGGCCGACCTGAGGGCATCCTCCATGTAGGAGCGCAGCTGGCCCTCCGGGTCGCCCAGCTCATAGTAGGCCGTAGCCACGTTGGCCGCCTCCACACGAAATTGTGCAGAAACCTCCACCGTGACGAAGACATTGTCCTTGGTCTTGGTCTCCAGCTTGACGTTCAGCTGGTTGACCCGCAGGTTGGTTTTGGTGGCTACCCGGTCCACCAGGGGGATCTTGACATGGATGCCCGCCAGAGCCACCCGTTGGTACTTGCCGAAGCGCTCGATGACGTATGCCTTTTGCTGAGGCACTACGAAGATCCCCAGGAGGAAGATGACTAGCACGACGACCAAAATGACAATGCCCAAATTCATAAATGTTCTCCTAGTTCTCCTTCGAGCTTAAAACCCTTGGATGCCGGACTAAAAACCGCACCATTCCGGTTTTTCCTCTCATCACCATACATCAAGGACTCGTCTGAATAATCGGTCGGGGCGCACAAGCAGTAATAGACTCGGCTTAACAAGCCTTCAACCCGAAAGGATGAACATGGCAAAACTACGCGGCATCGACGCCGAAATCTTCCCCCTGGTCCTGGGCGGCAACACCTTCGGATGGACCAGCGATGAATCCACGTCTGACCAGGTCCTGGACGCCTATACGGCAGCCGGAGGCAATCTGATCGATACGGCTGACGTCTACTCGGCCTGGGCCCCCGGCCACTCCGGCGGCGAGTCAGAGATTGTCCTGGGCCGCTGGCTGGCCAAGAACGACAACCGCAACAAGGTCCTGGTGGCGACCAAGGTCAGCCAGCATCCCCAATACTCCGGTCTTTCGGCCAAGAACATCGAAGCCGCCGCCGATGCCTCCCTGCTCAGGCTGGGCCTGGATGTGATCGACCTCTACTATGCCCACTTCGATGACAGCTCCACCCCCTTGGAGGAGACTGCGGCAGCCTTCGACAAGCTGGTCAAGGAGGGCAAGGTCCGGGCCATCGGTCTGTCCAACTACACACCGGACCGGATCCGCGAGTGGTTCAGCATTGCCCGCAAGAATGGCCTGACCCTGCCGGTGGCCCTGGAGCCCCAGTACAACCTGGTTTACCGCAAGGACTATGAGAATGGTCTTATGCCGGTTGCCAAGGACGAGGATCTGGCGGTCTTCCCTTACTTCTCACTGGCTGCGGGCTTCCTGACGGGCAAGTACCGGACCATGGACGACCTCAAGGGCAAGCAGCGTGAGGGCATGGTCAAGGACTTCTTCACCCAGGAGGGGCTGGACGTGGTCGCCGCCATGGACGGCATCGCCAAGGCCCATGGGGTCGAACTGGCCACCGTAGCACTGGCCTGGCTCAACCACAGGCCTGGGATCGCGGCCCCCATCGCCTCTGCACGCACCCCCGAGCAGCTGCCGGCCCTTCTGGCCGCTGCCCATCTGGAACTGAGCGACCAGGATATGCAGACCCTGGACCAGGTCAGCGACAAGGTCAAGGGCTGATCAGCAGCCGGCACTCCATCGCAATATTGCCAGCCGCACGGCCAAGCGTGGCGCAGACGAGCACCTAGCCAGGCAGGTCGTATGAAAAAGGGCTTCCATCTCCTATCAGATGGAAGCCCTTTTTATGCAATTATGATCAGGCTTTGACCAGATCGACCTGCGGCTGGTCCAGATCGCCAGCATTGACGGTCAGACTGGTGGCCAGGGTTTCGCGGGCGATCAGGTCGCTGAACTGCTGAGCCTTGGAGGCATCCTCCTTGGGGAGGGTCAGGGTCAGCCGAATCCGGTCAGCGATGTCCAGACCGGCGGTCTTCCGGGCATCCTGAACCTGACGGATCAGATCCCTGGCATAGCCCTCAGCCAGGAGGTCGTCATCCAGCTGGGTGTCGAGAATGACGAAGCCGCCGGTGGGCAGGGCCGCGGAGGCCGACCGGTCGGCCTGGGAGCCATCCTCCTGCTCGATCCGGTTGTCCAGCTCGTATTCGCCGGGTTCCAGGGCCACCGCTCCGTCGGGGGTGGTGACGACCACGTGGCCGTCCTGCTCGGACCAGTCGCCCTGCTTGGAAGCCTTGATGACGAACTGGACCTGCTTGCCCAGCCGGGGTCCGGCCGCACGGGCATTGACCTTGAGATCGTGGATGATCCGCAGACCATGCTGACCGGCCTGGTCCAGGGTGCAGAACTCCACATCCTTGATGTTGAGCTCGGACTTGAGCACATCCACGTAGGAGCGGGCCGCGTCGGGGTCACGGACCACCACAGTCAGCAGGGACAGGGGCTGGCGGACGCGGATCTGCTCGGCCTTGCGCAGGGCCAGGGTGGCCGAAACCACCTCGCGGACCTTCTCCATGGCGGCTACCAGGGCAGGATCGTCACGCAGAACCTGTCCCAGTCGGGTCTCCTGTCCGGTGGCCTCATCGGCCAGGAAGGGCCAGTCAGCCAGATGGACCGACTCACCGCCGGTCAGGCCACGCCAGATCTGCTCGGCCTCCATGGGCGCCAGGGGGGCCAGAACGCGGGCGAAGGCCTCCAGGACAGTGTAGAGGGTGTCGAAAGCCCGGTGGTCCTCGCTCCAGAAGCGGTCGCGGTTGTTGCGGATGTACCAGTTGGTCAGCACGTCGATGAAGTCGGTCACCGCATCGCAGGCCTCCGAGATGGCGAAGTCGTCCAGGGCCTTTTGCACCGACTGGATCAGCCGACGGGTCCGTGCCAGCAGGAAGCGGTCCATCTCCGGCAGGTCGGCCACACGCTCCGGTGTCAACGCCTGGGCCTGATAGCCGGCGCCCTTGTTGGCCGCGTTGGCGTAGAGCGTGTAGAAGTAGTAGGAGCTCCAGACCGGCAGCATGACCTGGCGGACCGTGTCCCGGATGCCATCAGCAGTGACAACCAGATTGCCGCCGCGCAGGATGGAAGAGCTCATCAGGAACCAGCGCATGGCATCGGATCCATACTTGTCGAAGACCTCGTTCACATCCGGATAGTTGCGCAGGTGCTTGCTCATCTTCTGGCCGTCGGAACCCAGGACGATGCCATGGCAGATCACGTTCTTGAAGGCCGGCCGGTCGAAGAGGGCCGTGGACATGATGTGCATGGTGTAGAACCAGCCACGGGTCTGGCCGATGTACTCCACAACAAAATCACAGGGATCCCTGTCCTCGAAGTACTGCTTGTTCTCGAAGGGGTAGTGGAACTGGGCGAAGGGCATGGAGCCCGATTCGAACCAGCAGTCCAGCACATCGGTGATCCTGTGCATGGTGGACTTGCCGGTCGGGTCGTCCGGGTTGGGCCTGGTCAGCTGGTCGATCCAGGGCCGATGCATGTTGATCTGCCCCTTGTCATCGGTCGGGTAACGGCCGAAGTCCTTCTTGAGCTCATCAAGGGACCCGTAGACATCCACCCGCGGGTACTTGGGATCGTCCGAGACCCAGACCGGGATGGGCGAGCCCCAGAACCTGTTGCGGGAGATGGACCAGTCGCGGGCATTGGCCAGCCAATTGCCGAACTGGCCGTCCTTGACATTCTCGGGTATCCAGTTGATCTGCTGGTTGAGTTCCAGCAGGCGGTCCTTGATTTTGGTCACGGAGACGAACCAGCTGGAGACCGGCTTGTAGATCAGCGGGGTGCCGCAACGCCAGCAGTGGGGGTAGGAGTGGACGTAGCTCTTCTCCTGGAAGAGGATGGCCCGGTGCTCGGCAGGGATCTGTGCCAGGGGGCCGTCGCCTGCGCGCAGGTTGCGCACGATGGGCATGTTGGCCTCGAAGGCCTGCATGCCCTGGTAGTCGGGGCACTGCTCGGTGAAGACGGCCCCGGCATCGAGGACGTCCAGGCTGCGGATGCCCTTGGCGTTCAGGGTGTTCATATCGTCCTCGCCGTAGGGAGCCTGGTGGACCAGGCCGGTGCCCTCCACGGTGTCGACGTAGTCGGCCGTGTAGATGGTATAGGCGTTGGGTCCGGGGGTGCCGCCCTCGGATTCGGCCTGCTCTCCGGCGAAGTAGGGGAAGACCGGCCAGTACCGCCAGCCCTCCATCTGGGACCCTTTGAGGGTGCGGACCACCTGGTAGTCCTCCCCCAGCTGCTTGGCGTAGTCTCCCAAACGGGCCGTGGCGATATAGAACCGCTTGCCGGCGAAGGGGCCAGACACCGGGCTGACCTCGGAGTACTCGATGTCGGCGCCGACCACGATGGCCAGGTTGGTGGGGACGGTCCAGGGGGTGGTGGTCCAGAAGACCGCATAGGCGTCCTCGTCCCTGAGCTTGACGGCCACGGAGACAGTGGTGTCCTGCCGGTCCTGGTAGACATCGGCATCCATGCGCAGCTCATGGTTGGACAGCGGGGTCTGGTCCTTCCAGCAGTAGGGCAGCACCCGGTAGCCCTCGTAGGCCAGGCCCTTCTCATAGAGGGTCTTGAAGGCCCACATGACCGACTCCATGTAGGAGACATCCAGGGTCTTGTAGCCGTGGTCGAAGTCCACCCAGCGGGCCTGACGGTGGACGTAGTCCTTCCACTCGCTGGTGTACTTGAGCACCGAGGCGCGGCAGGCATCATTGAACTTCTCGATGCCCATCTGCTCGATCTGATCCACGCTGTCGATGCCCAGCTCGCGCTGCGCCTCCAGCTCCGCGGGCAGGCCGTGGGTGTCCCAGCCGAAGACCCTCTTGACCTTGTGGCCCTTCATGGTCTGGTAACGGGGAATGACATCCTTGACGTAGCCGGTCAGCAGGTGCCCGTAGTGGGGCAGGCCGTTGGCGAAGGGCGGGCCATCGAAGAAGACGAACTCGTTGTCGGCGTGATCGCCGGACGGGCGACGATCCACTGACTTGTTGAAGGTGTCGTCGTGATCCCAGTAGTCCAGGACGGACTCCTCCATATGGGGGAAGGAGGGATTGGGCTTCACCTTGGCCAGAGCCGGGTCCACCACCGCCTTGGGATAGACTTCGCTGTCCCGACTTGTCGCATCTGAGGTATCAGTGGTCTGATTCACCGTTCACGCTCCTCGCTGGTCGTTCATGTCGCCATGTCGAGGACGAGGGACCCATGGGGCCCACCGCGGTACCACCTCGCTTGCCCGGCCAATGACCCGCGCCGGACCGCTTGAACTGGGCTATGCGGGCCCACCCGTCGGTTCTACTGGGGACCGCCGCAGGCGACCCCGTTCTTCCGAGGGCTCCCCGCTGATGACGGATCAAGGCCCATTGGTGACCAGATTATACCATCCTCAGGAAACCGGACCCGCCCGTTCGCATAACGAAACAGTCGTCAGGACTGGAAGAGATCGGGATGGCGTGGATCGCCCGGAAGATCATCCAGAGTGTCCTCGGCACCTAGCGCCTGCCGCCAGAAGTCCAGGGAGCGGCCATAGGGGCTGGCCTGGCCCCCACGAACCTGCAGGTCGGCCTTGGCCTGGAGCACATCCTCCTCGCTCACCCCGTCCAAAAGACCGACAAGTCCGGCGAATCGATCCGGGTCGTAGAAGATGCCACCGACGACCTCAAGAAGTCGGCTGGCACGTTTCATGGGCAGGGAATCCCAGTGCCTGAGCTCGATGTAGTTCTTCAGGCGGACGTCATTGAAGTGGGTGGTCAGGATGTGCGCTATCTCGGCATCGTTGAGCCGGCGGTCAGGATAGATTTCACCGGCGTTCTCATGCCAGGCGATGAAGACCTGTTGCCCCTGCGGCCCCTCCACCTCCGGTGTGTGGGAGACGTCTGCCACCATGAGCGGGGTGGAGAGCATGTCCACGGCATAGTCCTCCCAGCCGAAGCCGTCCTCGAACAGCCCCGGAATCAGGCCCGTACGCTGGGTGTCGAGCCAGTCCCAGATCCGCTGGCGCCGCAGGGGCATGCGGTTGGGCTTCCCCTCAAAGATTGGGGTGTTGCGGAAAAAGTAGGCCAAAATGGGCCCGATGGCCGTGCCCAGACGAATCTTGACGATGGCATCGTCCTCGTCCTGGTAGTCGATGCTGATCTGGGTTGAGGCGGTGCTGCGCATCATCATGGGCCCGCACTGGCCTATGCGACCCAGGTAGGTGTTCATGACCGCATAGCGTTCCTTGGGATTGATGTCCACATCCGCGTAGGACCCGGCCGGACGGTACCCGTACTCGACCAGGCGGAACCCCAGCCGCTCGGCAATGGGGTCGACCTCGGCACGGAAGCGACGGTAGAGGTCCTCGAATTCCCGGCTGTCCCGCACCACACCCAGGGAACACTCCACCTGGCTTCCGGGCTCCAGGGAGACCACGCAGCCCGGCCTGCTCAGGCCTACCAGGTGACCGTCCTCCCGGTATTCCTTATCGCCGTCGTAGCTGGGCTCCAAGGCCGACAGCAGAGCCTCGATGCCCCGCTCCCCCTCATAGGGAACCGGAGCGTCGGACCCGTCGTTGCGGACCGGCAGATGCTCGACCTCAATGCCGAACCGCCACTTGGACCGCGGTTTGGATCCGCGTGTGAAGTAGTCGACCAGGCTGTCCACATGCCGCGGATTGGGGACCGTCAACAGGTGCGCATACCCAGCGCCTACGCTTTTCCTCATGCTGTCATGGTAGAAGCGGGCGAGGGCCATGGGCAACCAACACGCGAGGAGTTGCGCTATCGGAGGGCCGTCAGCCCACGGTCACTGTCACAGCCTGCAGGTCTTCCCTGCGCGAAGAGGACCCCACCAGCACCTGGAATTGACCGGGCTCGACCCTGCGATTGCAGTCGGCATCAACCAGGGCCCACTCGGCCACCGGAAGATCGAAAACCACCTTCCGGGTCTGCTCTGGATCCAGCTGAACCCTTTGGAAGGCCTTGAGTTCGCGGTCAGCCCAGCTGACGGAGGTCACCAGGTCGCTGATATAGACCTGGACCACCTCAGTGCCTGGCCGCTGGCCGGTGTTGGTCAGGTCTACGGTCATCCTGACCGTGTCCTCGGGTCCGACGGTATCCGGTCCATCGACCTGGGGCTTTCCGTAGGCAAAGGTGGTGTAGCCCATACCCTGACCGAAAGCGAAGGCCGGATCCTGGGTCAGATCGGCATAGCGGTCACCATGCTGGCCCCGGATCTGGTTGTAGTAGACCGGCAGCTGCCCGGCATGCCTGGGGAAGGTGATGGGCAGCCTGCCTGTGGGCTCAACCTTGCCGGTGAGAATCCCGGCCAGGGCACGGCCGCCCTGCATGCCTGGGTCGGGCTGCCAGATCAGAGCCCTGGCAGACTGTGCGGACGGAGGCAGGATCAGCGGCTTGGAGGACATGAGCACGATGACCATGGGCTTGCCCGTCTGCGCCAGGGCATCCAGCAGATCGCGCTGAGGACCGTAGAGCTCCAGGGTGGCAGTCGAACGGCCCTCGCCCACCAGCTGGACCACGTCGCCGACCACGGCAACCACCAGGTCGCTTTGCCTGGCCAGGTCCACTGCCCTGTCGAAGCGGTCCTGATCGATCCTGGCCGGGGCCGCCACCTTGGGCCTGGGCTGGCCATCGGGGAAGAGCTTGCCCGCCGGGTCGTCGACCAGACGGAGCACGTCGACGCCCTGCTCGCAGTCGAGCCGCCAGTTTTCAGGCAGCTCCTGGCGCAGACCGTCGGCCACGGTCGAGATCATCTCCCGAGGCTGGTCCTTGATCCAGTCGCACTGACCCGAACCACCGGCCCAGTCCCCCAACTGGTTCTGGGCATCGTCGATCAGCGGACCGACCAGGGCGATGCTGTGCGCTGAGTCATCACCGGGGCGGCCATCGGCATCGACCCCGCCGAACAGGGGCAGGATGCCATCGTTTTTCAAAAGGACCACCGACTCCTGGGCTACCTGGAGGTTGAGCCCCTGGTGCTCCGGGGAGTTGATGACCGCCTTCTGGGCCTCTGGGTCGGGCAGACGCGGATCCTCGAAGAGCCCCATGCGGAATTTCAGGGCCAGGATGTGCTTGACCGCCCGGTCGAGGTCCTCCTCACGCAGCAGCCCGGCATCCAGTGCATCCAAGGCCCCCTGGTAGAAGCCGGGCGTGGTCATGATCAGGTCGTTGCCGGCCTTGACGGCGGCTGCGGATGCCCTGGTGTAGTCGGGCTGCACCTTCTGCTCCCAGACCATCCGGCCCACGTTGTCCCAGTCGGTGATCAGGGTGCCCTGGTAACCCCATTCCCCTCGAAGCACGTCGTTGAGCAGCCAGTTGTTGATGGTGACAGGTACCCCGTCGATGGACTCGTAGCCCAGCATGAAGGTGGCCACACCCTCCTTGGCCAGGCGCTCGAAGGGCGGCAGGAACCAGGAGAGCAGCTTGCGGTGCGAGAGGTCGGCCTCGGAGGCATCGCGCCCGCCCTGGGTCTCGGAATAGCCAGCGAAGTGCTTGGCCGTGGCCAGCACAGCATCCTTGGGCAAGGTCCCGGTCATGGCTGATCCGCCCTGGTAGCCGCGCACCATGGCCGAGGCCATTTCGCCGATCAGGAAGGGGTCCTCGCCGAAGGTCTCATCCACCCGGCCCCAGCGGGTGTCCCTGGCGATGCAGAGCACCGGGGAGAAGGTCCAGTGGACGCCTGTTGTGGCGACCTCCTGGGCTGTGGCCCGCCCCATCCGCTGAACCAGTTCAGGGTCGAAGGAAGCCGCCATGCCCAACTGCTCGGGAAAAATGGTGGCCCCGCGGAAGAAGGAATGGCCGTGGATGCAGTCATCGCCGATCAGCAGAGGAATGCCCAGACGGGTGCGATGAACGGCCTTGTCAGCCTTGATCATGTTCTGCGGAGAGACATGCAGCAGGGATCCAGCATGCTGGTCCACCACCTCCTTGTCCACTCCCGAGCGGGCATCAAGCTGCATCATCTGGCCCACCTTCTCCTCACGGGTCATCCGGCCCACCAGGTCAGCCACTCGCTCATCCACGCTTAGGTCGGGATTGCGGTAGGGTAGGTCCTCCGTCAACTTTCTTGATGCCATCTGGGCACCTTCCTTTCTTACTGAGCACTCATCCACTCATATTTGCGTCCGGTCAGTCTGAAGCCGATCAGACTGAAGCCGGTCTATCGAACGATGATCGCCAGGTCCCAGGGTCCGATGGTCATTGATTGGCCCTGGTCGACATGAGCCTGAGGATCAGCCTGCCCGTCGGCCACCAGCAGATGCCCCCCATAGGGTGCGTCCAGCCTGACCTCCTTGGATGAATAATTGAGCAGGTAAGCGACCTGCTCCCCCAGGGCATTGATGCCCTCCCGCACGGTGACCACACCAGCCAGGTCCCGGGCGGGGCCGCCCAGGCCAGCCGCATCCGCTGCATCCGAAAGCAGCATCCGCATGCCCTGGGCCGAGGGCAGGGTGCCGATCCACTCCGCACTGCCGTGGCCGTAATCATGACGGGTCACAGATGCATACCGCCCCCAGACCGGATGGTCATAGGAGGCTAGGACCTGGGTTCCGGTTCGCGGATTCAGCAACTCAATCAGCCCCTGGCAGGTCGGTCCGGCCTGGTCGGACCCATGTAGATCCAGGGTGAGCCCCTTGCCGGGACGGGTGAACTGGTTGTAGTCGATGCCGAACACGTCGGTCAGCAGGTGCGGAGCCTTGTCATGCCAGACCTTGAGGTTCTCGTCCGCCACAAAGGAGCGCAGCGTGGCCACCAGGTGACCTCCCTGATGGACATAGTCGGCCAGGGCCTTCAGCGTATCCTCATTGGTGCTGTAGAGGGCAGGAGCCAGGACCATGGCATAGCGGCCCAGCTGGGACCGGTCAGCCTTGTCGCTGATGAAATCGCACTCGATGTTGAGCTCGAAGAGGGCATCGTAGACCCGTCTGACCACATCGTTGTAGGAGATCTGCCCCTGCTGACGGGGGAAGCCGGTCTCCAGGGAGAACCAGTCCAGAGCGGTCAGGGAGTCGTTGCCCACCATGATGGCGACCTTGTTGCGCTTTCGGAGGTTGATCAGACGCTCCCCCACACCCTTCTGCGCTATCTGCCTGCCGAACCGGCCGGCCTCCTCATAGGTGGGGTTGGGTTCCATATCCTGTGAAAGCAGCCCCTTCCAGTAGGTCTCGAAGGAGTTGTGGATGGAATGCCAGTGCCAGTACATGACCCCGTCAGCCCCCGAGGCCAGATGGCTGTATGCCTGCAGCCGCAGCTGGCCCGGGTAAGGCAACCAACCGTTCTGCCCCTGGGCCTCGGTTTCCAGAACCAGATAGTTGGCGCCACCTTTCAGGCTGCGGGTCATATCCCCGCCGAAGGCGATCTCCTTGCCGGTCAGGTCATCCTCGGTGGGGTGGTAGATGTCCACACCGGCCACGTCCAGGCATTCGGCCGCCTCGAAGTGATCGACAGCTGGCTGGACGCCGTATGACCAGCCCGGACCCCAGTCGAAATCGAAGTTGTGGGTGACGAACTGGTCGTCGCGGGCATATTCGCGCACGATGCCAGCCTGCCAGGCCAGGTAGCGGCTGACCTGGCTGCGGCGGAAGCGGTCGAAGGCCGACCCCAGGGACGCGTTGATGGTCCCGGTAAGATCGGGAAAATCTTCCCAGGAGTCGATCCTATTTGACCAGTAATCCAGGCCAAAGGCCGCATTGAGACGGTCCAAATCGTCATCAAAGCGCCGTCGCAGATCCTTGACGAAGAGCCGCTGCATGTCGGGCGATACGCAGTCGTAGTACTTGGTCTCGTTGTCGACCTGGTAGCCGATCACCTGGGGGTTGTCCGCCACATGGCTCATCAGCCTGCGGATGACGCGCTCGCCATAGTACCGGTAGGAAGGGTTGACAATGTCCATGATCTGGCGGGCGCCATACCGGTTGTGGCCCTTGGGGGTATCCGCCAGAACATCCGGGTGCATGGCGACCAGCCAGGAGGGCACGGCATAGGTGGGCGTGCCCACGATGACCTGGATGCCGAAGCGTCCAGCAGCATCCAGCACCCGGTCCACATGGCTGAAGTCGAATACGCCCGGCTGGGGCTCCAGGGTGCTCCAGGTGGATTCGGCGATACGAATGGTGGTGATGCCGGCGGACTTCATCATGGACATGTCCTTGTCCACCCGCTCATAGGGCATGTATTCGTCGTAGTAGGCACATCCGAAGATGAGCCTGTCCGGCAGACGCGTGCCGCCTGACGAAGCTGAGTGGTCCTTGGTTCGGACTGCGTTGTCTGACATGATGAACTCCAATCTTAATCTACGGGACTCAATTCATAGGACGAAGGTGTTGAAGGATCGTGGCTCCAGGGTCACTTGGAAACCTTGGCTCCCCTCGTCGTCCCCTCCCGGCCCGCAGAAGGAGAAGGGCATGGCGCGGTCCAGGGCGTTCTGGGCAACGACGACGATCGACCCATCCGGGTTTTCGAAGGCTGTGGCCATGGAGCTGAAATGGCCGCGAGTATCCAGCAGGCGAGCGCCCGGGCGCACATAGTGCGAGTAGTGGCGCATGACGTAGTACTCGGGGTTCCGCCTGACCTGGCCGGTGCTGGTGTCGATGGAGAAGAGGGAGTTCTGCCGCCATCCCCAGGTGGATATGCCCTGGCCCAGGACCATGTTCCAGTAGGTGTAGCAGGTGGCTCCGGCCCGGAGATACCTGTTGACCAGCGAGAAGACGTATTCGGCGTACTCCCAGCTGTTGCCGCCCATGCCGCATTCGGACTCGGTCTGCTCCAGCTCAATCTCAGGCCAGGACTGGTGGGTGCGCTCAATGTCATGCTGGCCGGCCCACTGGTAGCCGATGCCGGCGATGTACCTGCGGCAGTCCTCGTCAAAGAGGATGTTGTCCACGTACCGGTTGTAGTTCTCGAGGATCATGCCTTCGGGACCGAATTTCATATCCTCGGGACCATTCAGCGTCCCCAGGAAGATGGCCGTGTCCGGCGCCTCCTTGGCGAAGAGGGGACCCAGATAGTCCCGGATGAAGATGCGCATGTCCTCGCTGGACCAGAGGCAGGAGGGGAATTTCTGGTCCGCAAAGACCTCGTTCTGCACATGCAGCTGGTCGATGTGGATACCACGGCGGTCATATTCGCGCACATACCGCAGTAGGTAGCGGGCATATGCAGTGAGATTGCGCTCGCTCATGTCGATTCGCCCGAAATTGTAGACCTTGGGCCGTTTCATCCAGGTGGGCGGACTCCATGGGCTGGCGAACAGTCCCATGTTCGGCTGATACTTCTGGGCCTGGCGGATATACGGAATCAGGGTCTGCTCGTCGTGATCGACGCTGAAATGCTCCAGGTCATAGTCACCGTCGGTTTCGTCGTAGCTGTACCAACTTGCAGCGAAGTCATTGGCACCCACCGGAGTCCTGTTGAAGGTCAGATTCAGCTCGTCCGGGCTGAAGAGCTCACGGATGATCCCCTCACGTTTCTCCTCCCCCAGCTCTTGCAAGGGCAGCCACCCCAACTCATTGAAGCAGCCGCCAAACCCTCGCAGAGTCTGCTTTTTGACACCGGTACATTCCAGATCAGCTGACGTCTCCATGGCGGAGGCAGCCAAGTGCTGCTCCTGCATGGCCTGCTGCCGAGTGGTTGCAACCCAGATCGGTTCTGCCTTCTTATTCATGAATCTTCTGCTCCTTTGCATAGTTTTTCTGCATACCCGGAGAGGCCGGGGTTACTTGACGTTTCTGATCATCAGGATAAAGACACATCCGAGCAGGGCGAAGGCGATGGCCGTGGGGAAGGCCGCCGCATAACCCCAGTTCAGAGTGATGAAGGACATGACCAGAGGGCCGGCCATCTGCCCCAGCGTGGTGGCCAGGTTGAGGATGCCCAGATCCTTGCCGGCTTCCTCCTTGCTGGGCAGGACATCGACATTGAGCGCCTGGTCGACGGACGAATAGACTCCATAGCCGAACCCGGCAATGCCGGCGTACAGATACATGCCCATGACCGTGGGACTGATCCAGGGCATGGCGATACCAATGGCAAAGAGGACGGAGGCGATGACCACCGGCACCTTGCGCCGCCCGATCAGGTCGGAAACGGGCCCCGAGACCAAAGAACCCAGCAGGGAAACCACCATGGTGATGACGGACATGACCGAAATGGTTGCGGCTGCCTGGGTTACGGTTTGGCCCACATACTTTTCGATGATGTAGAGCTGATATGCGGAGATCATCTGATAGCTCAACAGCATGCAGAGCCTTCCGACGAAGGCCTTATAGAAGTCGTGGCCCCCATGGAAGCGCGGAGGCTGGAAAGACTTGAGCACATCCATGAGGGTGCCCTCGTCCTTGGGCAGGTAAGCAGCCGAGCCCTCCCTGGGCATGATCAGAATGGCCACGACGCCACCCAGGAACATGAGTAAGCCAGCGAGGACGAAGCCAGTGAACATATGGGTCACCAGGGCCGCGCCGATCAGGGAGCCGATGGGCGAACCGATGGTAGAGCCTGCTCCATAGAAGGCGGACAGTGTTCCGCGCACACCGGAAGGCACGCGGTCGGACAGGATGGCCACCATGGGGGCGATCATGCAGTTCAGACCGAACATGCAGAGACAATAGACGATGGTCAGCAGGACCGGGTTGGTGGTCATGCCGGTCAGAAAGAGGGTTACGCCGCCCAGGACTGCACCCCCCAGGACCCATGGGGTCCGACGCCCGTACCGGGAGCGGCTGCGATCAGAAAAGTTTCCGAAGAGCAGGTTGGAGACCAACGAAGCTACGGCCGTACAGGCATTGACTATGCCCATCAGCGCCTCGGGAGCGATGCCTGGAACCTGCTTGAGATGCTCGGGAAGCAGCACGATGCTGACGATGCCCAGGCCCGACATCCACAGAATGCCGAAGGCCAGGAAGCTCGCGCCAAACCTGAACAGGGTCTTTTTCGGGACTGGCTTGCCAGTTTCAGGCGAGAGCATGGGGTTCTTGTCGGCAGCAGCCAAGGCTGCCTTATGCGCCTGCAGAAGTTCAGAATCCCCCAACCCCGGGGCAGCTGAGTCGCTCATGGTGTCGACCTCTCTATTACTTAGTCTTCTCTGACACGTCCAATGCCGGCAGACAGCCATATCTACCAACCATTAGATAACTATATATCTAACAGACGTTCGATATAAATGTCAAATCAGCGAGTTAAGGCAGATCAACGAGTTCCATTGACTTCTTTTCCATTTACCTGATTGGGTTGAAACCCTGTTGAGCTACTCCCTCATCACTGTTGCGAATCCATCCTCATGCACCACCCATGTACCATAAGTATCAAACAACCAGCAGCATGAGGACACTCAGAAACTGCGGAGAGGAGCCATAAGACCGGAATATGGCGAGCCGAACCAGAAAATCACCAGAGGTGAGACGGGCGGAAATCACACAGGCCGCCGCCCACCTCATCAGCAGACACGGATACAACGGTATATCGCTCAAGGACGTTGCCGATATGGTGGACATGTCTCAACCGGGCGTTCTCCATTACGTAGGCAGCAAGGAAGGACTGCTCTCCCTCTTGATCACCGACATCTATGACGTCTATGGCACCCCGGAGGAATTCTTGCAGACTGGCCTACCCGGATCCGACCCGAACCATCCTCATCTTCCGGCCTATTTTGACTATCTGGTCGCCCACAATGCCAGCCAGCCTGAACTCACGCAGCTATATACGGTCCTGGAAACCGAGGCCATCTCCACCAACCATCCCTTGCATGACTATTTTCTCCACAGACCAGAAGAAGTGTGGAAGCATTATTCCAAGTTCCCCTGGGCGCTCCCCGACGGCATGGATTGGTCCAGAGATATGCAAGACAGCGTCAGGATGAGCGTGGAAGTCATGGACGGCATACAAATACGACTGCTGCGGGAGCCGAAAATCGACTATGTCCAGGAATGGAAGCTGTTCAAAGACTTGCTTTTCCCTCTGCCGCTCTGGGATGGGTACCGCTGAACAGCACAGCCTGCATAGAGGCGGCGGCCTCCCTGACAAGGTCGGACCAGCCGGCAGAGACATCCGAAAAGTCAGCCCTCTTCTTCCATCTTGAAGGGCCGGGCATCATAAGGCGTCTGATACCGCCGATCCCTCCAGAAATATTCGTAATCGTGGTCATTGATCGGACGGATGACCTTGCAGGGGTGGCCGTAGGCGACCACGTCGGAGGGAATGTCCTTGGTGACCAGGGACCCTGCCCCGACGACTGTGTTGTCGCCGATGGTCACTCCCGGCATGACGATGGCACCTGCTCCGATCCACACATTCCTGCCGATGCTGACCGGAACCGTGAACTGAGGCGTTCCATAGGCTCGTATATCGGGGCGAATGGTGTGCCCGGTGGTCACAATGGTGACGTTGGGCCCGAACATGGTGTGGTCGCCTATGTCAATGCGGCCGTCGTCGACCAGAACCAGGTTGAAGTTGGCGTAGCATTTGCTCCCCCAGTAGGTGTTGCAGGCCCAGTTGGCCCGTATCGGCCCCTCAATCCAGCTGCCTTGGCCGAATGAGCCGAACATCTTCTTGCAGAGGTCCTGCTTCTGCTCCACCTGGCTGGGACGGCAGGCGTTGAAGTCGAAGACCAGATCCTGCTGGGCGTCCTGGACCTGCTTCATTTCGGGTGTATCGGCAATGTAGATCTGGTCGGTGTCCAGCAGAGCCTTGATCTCCTCGCGGCTGGTCATGGGAACCCCCTCTTTCCTTGATCCTCGTGGTTCATCAATTCCGAGGCCGACGCATGAGCTTCGGACTCCGGCCCCGTCATGGTGGCTACAGGCTCTCCAGAACCTTCTCCCCGTCCTGGACAGGTGCTGCCTGCCCAGCATCCAGGCCGGCCGATTCCACAGGCTGGGATTCAAGGGCCGCCTTGTGGTCCTGGCTGAGCTTTTGCTGGTCGCCCGGCTTCTTGGCAGCGGCGATCATCAGCTTGATCCTGTTGAGCTGGTTGGCCTCAGAGGCGCCGGGATCGTAGTCGATCGAGACGATGTTGGCCTCGGGGTAGGTCCTGCGGATCTTGCCGAACATGCCACGCCCGGTCACGTGGTTGGGCAGGCAGGCGAAGGGCTGTGCGCAGACGATGTTGGGCGCGCCGGACTGGATCAGTTCGATGATCTCACCGGTCAGGAGCCAACCCTCTCCGGCCTGAACACCCAGGGAGGTGACCGATGCGGCCTTCTCCCTCAGATCGCTGATGTGGGCGGGAATGTCGAACTTTCCATGGGAGGCCTTGAAGCCGGCGATCATGGGGGCACGGTAGACATCCGCAGCCTTGAGGACGATCTTCTTGACACCCACCTGGCCGCCGGTGCCCAGCATCTCCTCGTTCCATTCAGCGTTGGAGATGCCGTTGACCATGAAGTCGCAGACGCCGGGGAGCACGGCTTCGCAGCCCTGGCTTTCGATCAGGTCGACCACGTGGTTGTTGGCATCGGGATGGTACTTGACCAGGATCTCCCCGACTACGCCCACCCGTGGCTTGCGGGGGATATTGCGCAGAGGCAGCTGGTCGAAGGCCCGAATCATCCGCTTCATCAGCGTGCCATAGGGCAGATAGCCATGGCCATAGACCTTCTTGGCGGTCTTGGAGTACCCGTGGTGCTCGATGGTCTCCTTGCAGATCGTGTCCCAGAGCTTGTAGAGCTTGTTGGCTGAGCCGGGCTCCTGCTCGTAGGGGCGGACCCTGAGCAGGCACTCGATCATGGCGTCGCCCAGGTAGAAGGCCTTGACGGCGCGGTGCAGCAGAGCCGGAGTTACCTGAAGGCCGGGATTGGCCCGGAATCCTTGAACGCTCAGGGTGATGATGGGGACGTAGCCATAGCCGGCATCAGCCATGGCCTTGCGCAGAAGGCCATAGTAGTTGGTGGCCCTGCACATGCCGCCGGTCTGGGTGACGATGACCGCACACTTATGCGGGTCGAACCTGCCGGACAGGAAGGCGTTGACCAGCTGCCCCACCACGATGATGGCCGGGAAGCAGGCATCGTTGTTGACGTACTTGACCCCGGTGTTGATGTCTTCGGGCGTGGCATGCTTCAGGAGCTCGAAGTGGTAGTCGGCGCTCGAGAAGACCGCCTCCAGGAGGGAGAAGTGCACGGGGGACATCTGCGGTGCCACCACCGTGAATTTGTGTCCCATCTCCTTGGTGAAGCGATGTTCAGTGGCGTACTTGGACAGGGTCGGCTTGGCGGCGGCTCTGTTGGCCTGGACATCCTTGACCTGTCCGGCCGGGCGCTCTGCCGACTTGCTTTCGGCTTCCTTCTGCCGCGATGCCATGGTCTCCCGGATGGGCCTGATGCCCATGGGGTGAAGGCCTATCAGACCCTGATCGCTTTTGTCGTGCAGGGCCACGAACCGGGCCAGAGCCACGATGTCGGCCTTGCGCTGGGACAAGTTGATCTTCTGCGCGTTGGTGGACCGGAACCCATCGGATTTCGGCTGGTCAGGCGCATCCGCTTCCACTGCTTCAATATGGCTTGCAAGGTCTTGAGAATTCTGAGAATTCTGAGAATCAGACGAATCCTCCACCCGAACCAGGTCAGGCGATGAACCAACTTCCTTGACCGCGACCTTAGCAGGCGCCTGTTCCATAACGGGCGCTTCCTTCCGGTCTTCGCTGTCCTCCTGGGCCAGATCCCGCTGATGGCGTTCGTCCATGGCGGCCTTCAGCGAGCGCAGACGGATCTTGGCCGCACCCAGGTTGGAGACCTCGTCGATCTTCAGCTGCGTGTAGACATCGCCCTTATCGGCGAGGATCTCCTGGACCTGGTCGGTGGTGATGGCGTCCACGCCGCATCCGAAACTGACCAGCTGGACCAGCTGCAGGTCGGGATACTCGGAGACGAACCTGGCTGCCGAGTAGAGCCTGGAGTGGTAGGCCCACTGGTCGGTCACCCTCAAGGGCATCTTCTGATGGTCGTCGCCGAAACTCGGCACGGTCTTGCGGAACTTGGCGGCCGTGGGGTTGTTGGAGGCCAGGGCCCGCTCCCCCGCCGCCGGAATGATATAGTCGCTCAGCTTGGGCAGTTTATGCACGTCCAGCTCGCAGATCGAATCCTCTGAAAGCACGGCCATGCCCAGGGAGCAGATGGTCTCGGGAATGCCGTGGTTGACCTCGGGATCCACATGGTAGGGGCGTCCCGACAGGACCACGCCCTTGACCCCGTACTCCTGCATGTAGGCCAGGGCGCGAAGTCCCTCCTGGCGGACGTCCTCCTTGAACCGGGCATCCTCACGATAGGCCTCCTGGACGGCCGTCCGGGCCTCCTCCTCGTTCACCTTGGCCCAGTCGAAGACCTTGACGATCCGCTCGACCATCTTCTCCTTGTTGGACAGGTTGAAGTAGGGCCGCATGAAGCGGACGCCGTTCTCCTTGAGCTCGGCCATGTTGGCCTCGATCACCACCGGGTAGTTGGCCACGATGGGGCAGTTGTAGTGGTTGTCCGTATCGGGAACCAGCTCCTGCTCGTATGTGACGCAGGGGTAGAAAATGGTCTTGATGCCTTTGTCGACCAGGGAGTGAATGTGCCCGTGGACCAGCTTGGCCGGGTAGCAGATGTTCTCGGAGGCGATGGACTCCATCCCGCTCTCGAAGAGCTCATGGTTGGAACGCCCGGATATCATGACACGGAAGCCCAGTGAAGTCAGCAGGGTGAACCAGAAGGGGTAGTCCTCGTACATGTTGAGCACACGGGGGATGCCGATATCACCCCTGGTGGCCTTGTCCGGGGTCAGGCGACGGTAGGCAAAGGCCCGCTTGTACTTGAAGTCGTAGAGGTTGGGGCGGTCGGAGCGCTTCCTGTTCTTGTCGCCGCCACGCTCGCAGCGATTCCCGGTCACGTAGCGGCCGCCGTCCTCGAATTCAGTGATGGTCAGCTTGCAGTGGTTCTGGCAGAGCTTGCAGACATCGTGGGTGGTGGTCATGGACAGGTTGTCCAGATCGTCCCCCGCCAGGATGGAGCTGACCACATGGCCGTTCTCCACCTTCAGTTCGGGCAGGGTCGCCTTGAACCCCTGGTCGTTCTTGGAGGCAATCTTGTTGACGGCGGCTGGCGACAACTTCGTCTTGGTGGAAGCCGGCGCCCTATTGGGGGTGGTAGGCGTGCTGGCCACGGACTTCTCCCCGTCGACCACGTGGGAACTAGCCGCAGCCAAATCCTCGACCTCTTCATTCTGCGGGCAGTGCATGCGGGCCGTCAGCGCGGCGCCGTAGGCTCCCATGAGTCCGGCGATGTTGGGCCTGGTCACCTGGCGACCGGTCAGGAGCTCGAAGGCCCGCAGGACGGCATCGTTGAGGAAGGTGCCTCCCTGGACCACGACCACCGGCCCCAGGGCGTTGGCGTCACGCAGCTTGATGACCTTGTAGAGGGCGTTCCTGACCACCGAGTAGCAGAGCCCGGCGGCGATGTCCTCCGGGGAAGCGCCCTCCTTCTGAGCCTGCTTGACCGAGGAGTTCATGAAGACCGTACAGCGGGAGCCCAGATCGGTCGGGGCCTCGGAAGCCAACGCCTGCTTGGTGAACTCCTGGATGCTGATGCCCATGGACTGGGCGAAGGTCTGCAGGAAGGACCCGCAGCCGGCCGAGCAGGCCTCGTTGACGCAGATGGAATCAATGACCCCGTCGTTGACGGCGATGTACTTCATGTCCTGCCCGCCGATGTCGATGACCGAGGTGACCCCGGGGCTGATCTCCTCGGCTGCCCGGTAGTGGGCCATGGTCTCGACCACGCCCTCGTCGACATGCAGGCCGGCCTTGACCAGGCCCTCACCATAGCCGGTAGCGCAGGCACGGGCGATGTAGGCCCCCTCCGGCAGGGACTTCCTGACCTCCTTGACGATGTTGGCGGCGGCGATCAGCGGGCTGTCCTTATGCACCCCGTAGGTGGACCAGACGATGGTCTTGTCGTCGTTGATCAGCACGGCCTTGATGGTGGTGCTGCCCGCATCGATGCCCAGGAAGTGCGGCCCCTTTGCTCCGGACAGGTCCCCGGTGGGGATGACCTGGGCCCCATGACGGTCGTTGAACTCCCTGCACTCCTCCTCGTTCAGGAAGAGCGGGCGGATCGTTCTGGCCGTGGAGGGCATGTTCTCCAGACCCTTCAGGGCGGAGAGGACCCCATCCAGCGAAGTCAGATCAAAGTTCATTGCTTGATTTTGGCTGGCATCCTTGGCGGTTTCGCTCGCAGGAACCTTGTTCTCACCGTCCACCAAGGTAGTGGTGCGGCCGTCCTGCATGGCATCCTGCAGAGCCATCTTGTCCAGGCTCGATGCCTTTTCGGACCGCGCCTTGTCGACCTCCATCTGGTCCAGCCCCCAAGCCGGGCCGAAGGGGTCGTTCACATCGGTCTCCGGCGAATAGTCGGTCTTGACCTGCGCTGCATTATCCTGGTCGTCCTGCTCCTGACGACCAGCCATGATGGCAGCGCCATAGGCCACATAGAGGTGCGCGTTCTCGGGAATGATGTAGCGGCTGACCCTGTTCTGAAGGATCCGCTTGAAGGCTTCCCTCAACTCGCTCATAAAGAAGAGGGGCCCGCCCAAAAAGATCACGTTGCCGCGGATGGGACGTCCGCAGGCCAGACCGGAGATGGTCTGCGTGGCCACGGCGTTGAAGATGGATGCAGCCAGATCCTCCTTGGCGGCTCCGTCGTTGATCAGAGGCTGCAGGTCTGACTTGGCGAAGACCCCACAGCGCGAGGCGATGGGATAAATGGTCTTGTATTTGGAAGCCATATCGTTCAGGCCGGAAGCATCGGTATTGAGCAGGGTGGCCATCTGATCGATGAAGGCTCCGGTCCCGCCTGCGCAGGATCCGTTCATCCGCTGCTCCGGGGTGGGCTTCAGATAGGTGATCTTGGCATCCTCGCCGCCCAGCTCGATGATCACGTCCCCCTCGGGATAGGTGGCGTTGATGGCCTCGGTCTCGGCAATGACCTCCTGGGCGAACTCGGCCTGAAGCTGGCTGGCCAGTTCCAACCCGCCCGAGCCGGTGATCACCAGGCTGATGGGATTGCCGGCCAGGCCAACCCGTGACAGGGAAAGCTTGATATCCGTGACCAGCTCCGCCACGCACTGCCGCACATTGGCGTGGTGACGGCGGTAGTCGCTGAAAAGCGCCTGATCCAATCTATCCCCTGTGCCAAGAACCACGGCCTTGACTGTGGTGGAACCGATGTCCAAACCCACACGCAGGAGATCCCGCGGTCCTGTGCCCTTATATCGACCCGCTATGTCGACGCCATCAGACATGAAACAACCTCAATCCGTGAGACCGCCGCATGATGGGCTCGAAAAGCAGACACCACATCATATCCGGCTTACTTTATTTATGCTACCGCCAGAGCATGAATAACTTCCGCGATATGAGGGAAACAAGACTGTCTCCTTTGACACAGCCGCCGGGAAAACCGCCTCTGCTGCAGGCAAGCCGCAGACGAGGGCAGTTGCATCAAGGCATTGTTCCAACCCTTCTCTTTCACACTTTGACCTCAGTCCCAGACTCCTTGCAAACGGGAGAAATGCCACTGTGCCCTCGGCGAAATCGGCCCAAGAACAACCAGCAGAGGGCCTGCAGCAGACCGGCAGAGGACATGGAATTGTCCCCGTATTGAGAGACCCTGAGAGGACGTTTCCTTCGCTGACCAACCCGCATACCGTCCTGTACAGGCCGTTGCCAGATAGGTTGGTCAGACTGGCGGAACCGATGGTCAGGAGGCATCAGGTGCGAGCATACATGGGTTCGAACATGCGCGGGTCGATGGGTGCGCCGGCTGGCCCAGCCTCGTCGGGACCGACCCCCAAACCCTTGGATCAACTGCCCCGCCTGGCACGAGATACCACCGAGGAAGATCCCTGGCCGGTCAGCGTGCTCAGCCAGAAGTACCACGACGCAGTGGCCCGCTGGCCCGGAGCCTGGGTGGAGGGTCAGATCGTGGAGATCAATACCCGCCGGACCGGTTCCGCCTATCTGACCCTGCGCGACAACTTCGAGGACATCTCCATCAACGTCATGGGCTTCCGTGCCTTCGCCACCCAGGCCAGGGAATTCCGCCAGGGCGACCGTGTGGTGGTGCACGGGCGGCCCGACCTGTGGATCAAACAGACCCGTCTGAGCTTCATGGCCGACCGGATCAAACGTGTAGGCACCGGCGACCTCAAGGAGCAGATCGACCAGCTCAGGCGCAAGCTCAAGGGCGAGGGCCTCTTCGATGCGGAAAACAAGGTTCCCCTCCCCGAATTCCCCCGGCGCATCGGCCTGATCTGCGCGCCCAAGGCCAGGGCCGAGGGGGATGTGATCACCAACGCCCGTCTGCGCTGGCCCACCATCGAATTCTCCGTGGTGCACGCCCACGTTCAGGGCCCCCAGTGCCCGCCCGAGGTGGTCGAAGCCATCCAGAAGCTGGATGCTGATCCGGCTGTGGATGTGATCATCGTGGCCAGGGGCGGCGGCAGCTTCGAGGACCTGCTGGGCTTCTCGGACGAGTCCGTGGTCCGGGCCACGGCAGCCTGCGTCACCCCCATCGTCTCGGCCATCGGCCACGAGGACGACTGGACCCTTATCGATCTGGCGGCGGATCTGCGCGCCTCAACCCCCACCGACGCAGCCAAGCGGGTGGTGCCCGACCTGGTCGAGCAGGAGGGCATCATCCAGGAGGCCCGGATGCGCATAAACGCGCGCATCGAGAATATGGTCGAAGGCGAGACACGGCTGATCGAGGGATACGCCAACCGCCCCAGCCTGACCAAGCCGCAGACCATGCTGGACAAGCCCCAGCGGCTGGTCGATGAGTCCCTGGTTCGCCTGGACATCGCCCTTCGGCGGATCGTGGACGACGCCTCCCTGACCGTGGAGAAGCTCCAGTCCTCGCTGACCGCCCTCTCTCCCCAGTCCACGCTGGACCGCGGATACGCAGTCGTGCAGACCCTGGACGGGAAGGTGGTCGTCAGTCCCCAGCAGGTCCAGACCGATCAGGATCTGACCCTGACCGTCAAAGAAGGTCGGATCGAGACCAGGGTCGTCAGCGGGCAGTGACCCATTCCACGTGGTCGGCCACATATAATCGTCCGCGATAACCATCCGCGTCATCAGGGATTTGGATAATGCACCAGATAAGAATCAGACAGGAAGAGGAGCAGGCATGAGCGACACCGACGAGGAGCAGACCAAGGGGCAGGGCAAGGAAGAGCCGGTACTGGCTTCGGCCCTGAGCCAGAAGGAACGCGAGACCATCGCCAAACTGCCCTATGAGCAGGCCCGGGACCAGCTGATCCAGGCGGTTCAGGCGCTGGAGGCCGGCGGCCTGGATCTGGATGCCTCCATGCGTCAGTGGGAGATCGGCGAAGCCCTGGCCAAGCGTGCCCAGGAGCTGCTGGGCCAGGTGCGGGCCAAGCTTGATGCAGCCCAGCAGGAGCAGGCCAGCGCCGGAGCCCAGGCCGGCACCCAGTCCAACCTGGATGCCTGAGAGCCCTCTACTCCACCATCACCGTGGCCAGCAGGGCCGCATGATCCGAACCTGCGATAGGTACGGCCTGCAGACGGTTGGCCCTGATGTCACGGTCCACCACAACATGATCGATGGCTGCCAACCTGGGCAAGGGGGCCCTGTCGGCCGGCCAGGTCATGCTCATGCCATGCCCGGCCTGACGTGCCCCATCACTGAACCGCTCCCCCAGCATGTCTCGGAAAACGGCATGATCATAGGTGGCGTTGAAGTCTCCCATCAGCACGTATCGAGTGTGCTCGTGCTTTCGCAGCTTCCCCAGGTCGGACACGCTGCGTCGCCAGGCATTCCAACTACCCGGTTGCGGCGAGGTGGTATGGACCGAGACGAATCTGACGCTGGTCTTGCCCCTGCCGAAGTCGATGCTGGCCGCCGGCATCATGGAGGAGCGGGAACCCACGTCGTCCTTTGAGGGCGACTGCATTGGCGCAGCCGTCCAAAGACCGTTGGCGTATTCCTTCGACGATGTGGAAAGCTGCTCGTGGGGCAGGTAGCGATCGATACCGGCCTTGTGCAGACGGTCCACAAAACCCTCGCTGACCTCCTGCAGAGCCAGCACCTCGACCCTGTTGTCGCTGACGGTCTTGACCACCTGATCAGCATCGGCCTGACCCTTGTAGACGTTCAGCGTCATGACCCGGGCCACATCGTCGTACCGGTCGGGATGCCCAAGGGCCATGAGCTGATCGGCTTTCCCTTTGAGCTCGGAACCCTCCTGGTAGAAGGGGTACTGCCAGTAGACATTCAGGGCCAAGGCGGCGATAAGCACCAAAGCGGTGAACCATCGTGAAGCCATCAGGGCCAGGACCAGGGCCAGCAGACCCAAGAAGATGAACCAGGGCGTCAGCGCGGCCAGGTCCGGCAGGTATGGGATCGATGACAGCCATGCCGGGCAGGCACGCGCCGCCAGAGCCAGCAAGCTGACCAACGCCAGCAGCCTGGCCGTCCACCCAAAGACATGCTTCACCAGGAAGGACTGTCTGAATCTCGCCATGGTCTCCTCCAGCAAATCATCGCCGACCCGGTCCCCCTTCCGAGGAATGCACAGTCAGCTCGGCCGTTGAGCCATTGTAAACCATGACCGCATAGCGAGCAGGGATAGGGGGCCAACTTCTCCAGGAAGAGCACGGTCCCAAGGCCTTCCCTTGGCCTGCACCCCGGCGACCTGCCCAAGTCCCGCCTCGTGGTACAGTAGTTTCCGTTGCCCCGGTAGCTCAGGGGATAGAGCACTTCTCTCCTAAAGAAGGTGTCGTGCGTTCGAATCGCATCCGGGGCACCCTGTATTTGCCAACGAAGCAGATATTCAGGATAATAAGAAAGTTGCATATTCGCGCATGACTTACGAGTCTGCACAAATCTGCACTTGAAAACCTGCTCTGGATACTGTCCGGCTCGATCACTGTTGATAAGCCTAATCAGAAAGGAATACCGTGCCTCATCAAATGCACCAGAACGAGGATGTAGAGGATAATCTCCTCAACTGGAATGACAGGGCAGTTGTACATGCCAACGGTGGCTATGGAGACCTTGACGCATTTGCGGATGACCCATCGGCCCTGTCGTCAGTAACCCTGCGGGATCTCGAGGTCTTGAAGCCCCATCTGCCAGGACACAGCATCAAAGGGTTGCACCTTTTGCATCTGCAATGCCATATAGGCTCTGATACCCTGTCATGGTGGCGCTTGGGAGCACGAGATGTATATGGCCTGGATTTCTCTCCCACCTCGCTGGATTATGCCAGGAAACTGTCTGAACGGGCCGGTGCATCCATAACCTATGTTCAAAGTGATGCTCGTTGCGCTGCCGATGCCATGCCCGAGCAGAAAGGCTCATTCGATGTAATCGTCACCAGCTGCGGAACCATCACCTGGCTTCCCGATCTAAAGGACTGGGCTCGTTCAATCGCCTCCCTGCTAGCAGACGGTGGAATATTCATGATCCGCGACAACCATCCACTGCTTTTCGCCTTGAACAATGAGGGCATGTCGATAGTTCAAGATTATTTTGGCGGAACAGAAACGACCTACGAGACCGATCAAAGCTACACGTCAGCAACCGACTCGCTCGAAGATGGGACAAAACCCCAAATTACCCACACCACCAATCACAATTGGGCTCATGACTTCCAGGAAATAAGCGGCGCTCTTCTGGATGCCGGACTGACTATAGAGGCCATCGGCGAGCATAATGTGGACGACTGGCAGTCACTGCCAATGCTTGAGTACAGTCCAGACCTCCAGGGATGGATCATGCCCCGCAATCAGCCTCAGATCCCCCTGACCTTCTCGATGGTAGCCAGAAAGAAAGTTTGACCGGCAAGTACGAGCGTGGTTTTGCTTAGACATGGTCTGACTTGGCCCGGCGGCCCGTCCAGCAGATTGGCTTCTGTTAATTGCGTTGCAGCATAACTTGCGCAACGCAATTAACAGAAGTACTCCGTGCCGAATTACGATAACGCATTATCGTTCACCTTCGATCCCGCCAATGTCGAGAGACAGATCCGTGGAAGGCCAGGCTGTGAGATTGGGTAAACCGCGCATTTTAGAAATGCGTTTATACGGGTAAGCCGCTGGAGCCGACAGCACAATCAATACGTGTCAGTTACTCGCCTTGCTTGAGCCTGCGATACTTCATGGGCGTCATGCCCGTGCTCTTTTTGAAGGATGCACACAGTGAGGATTCGGATGTGAAACCGCACTGCTGACAAATCTGTCGTATGGACATTCCGGTGTTTACCAGCAAATACTGGACCGCATGGATCCGGGAATCCACCAGGTAGGCATGGGGTGTGATGCCGGTCTCCTGCTTGAACAACCGAATGAAGTGGTACTCGCTCAAAAAGACCCGTTTGGCCAGCTCGGAGACAGTGAGCGGCTCATGCAAGTGGGAGGAGACATAGGCGATCGTGTCCTCAACCACCTCCTCCTGCTTTCGTTTGAAGGATCGCGGCTGCTCATCGGCAAACTCGGTGAGCAGGTCGGTGATGTATTTGGACATCCGCGCCTCCGAATACCCGTTTTCCGCCGTCATTAAAGAGGTAATGGTCCGCATCCGCTCCAAGGCATAGGTCTCGGAGGAGAGCATGAAGACATTGCCCAGCTTCCTGATGATGTAGTCATAGTAGGGCCGGGCCATGACGCCGTCGAAGTGGAGCCATTGGGCGGTCGTCGGGACATCGGTGCCGTAAGCATGGTGTGCGTAGCAGTTGACCAGCGCAAACCGACCCTCCTCGGCCACGAACGACCCTTCGGGCAGATTCAACGTCAGCCTGCCGCTATCGATATGAATGATCAGATAGCTGTCAAAGGATCGTCGCTCCAACCTGTAACCGGGTTCATATGAGAATTTGCCCACCCGTAGCGGATAGAAAAATGTTGTTCGCGCAATAGCCGAAGGGGTGTGAATCAAAAAGTCAGAGGCATTGACATCAATGCCGTGTTCAGCAGGCTTCGCCACGATATATCCTCCTTTCCGCACAAACCACATTCCCCACGAATCACGACAGCCGCTCCTGGCTGGCCACCGTCAAACGAAGCCAGGAATACACGCAAGCAACCGGCAGCCTCAACCTCACGCATGAAGCCACGAGACAATACATGCATCAAGCCATAGGACGTCGGCCTTGCTGATACAGCAAGGCCGTTGCCTCATACCCAAACAATACAAGGCAACGGCGGCGTTTTCATTTACTTCACGAAGATCATTGTACGTTGAAGCCCTGCTGCTTACCGTATTCCTTCAGGTGCTTCTGCCATGCATCCACACCCTGCTTCAGAGTGATCTTCTTGTCGGTGTAGGCGGAACCGACGTCGTCAGCGAATACGGTCCGCGCATAGACCTCGAAGGGCAGCGTGGCGTGGCCAGGGATCACATCGCTTGCCGCCTTGGCCAGAACCTCGTTATACTTCTGACCGCCGAAGTATTCGATGTCCTCGCCCTTGGTGTTCTTGACGGTGGTGGCCTCCTTGAACTTCTTCGATTCGGTGGTCTTCACATCGTCGGGGAATGAACCGCCTGCCACGCGAGCGTCAATGCTGGCCTGGTTCCGCGAGATGAAATCAATGTACTTATAGGCTGCATCGGTCTTCTTGCTTGAAGCCATAATCGCCAGCGACGAACCACCATGGTTGGAGTTGACAGCAGACCCATCCTGGGTGGGCATGGTTGTGACCCTCCACTTGCCTGCTTGGTCGGGTGCCACGTTGACCAGCGTGGTTGGGATCCAGCAGCCGATCAGCGCAGAGGCGAGCTTGCCATTGTTCAGGCTCTTGTTCCAGTCTTCGGTCCAGATGACGGTCTTGGTGTCGACCAAATCCTCGTCGATCATCTTCTGCCACCACTTGATGAAACTCTGAGTCCCCTTGTCGGAATCGAGGTTGATGGACAGATCCTTGCCGTCTGCGGACAGCTTGTAAGGATGCCCGTTGGCCTGCCAGATCATGGCATCGAAGAAGCCCGCGTCACCGGAATCGGCAGCGATGTAGGAACCCACCGCCCGAATCTTCTTAGCAGCCTCGTAATACTGATCCCAGGTCTTGATCTGTGTAGCATCGACGCCTGCCTTGTCGAACACATCCTTGTTGTAGAAGAAGGCCATGGCTCCCGAGCCAAAGGGCAGCCCGTAGGGCTTTTTGTTGACCAGAACCGAATTCCAAGTGCCAGGATTGTAGAACTTCGAGTAGCCCTTGGTCCTGTCACTCAGATCAGTCAGCCGATCATTGATGGCATACTGGCTCAGGGCATAGAGTTCGATTTGCGCCACATCAGGTGCTCCCTTGCCTGCCTGGAAGGCGTTGTCAAGCGCAGTGTACTGCTCCTTGGCCGTCCCGGCATTCTGCAACTTGATCTTGATGTTCGGGTACTTCTTCTCGAACTCCTTGGTTGCGGCTTTCAAGGTGGGCTCCCATGCCCAGACGCTCAGCTCCACATTTTCGTCACCACTACTCTGCTTGCTACCTCCGCAGGCGGTGACACCGAGAAACATGGCCAGCACGCCGGCACAAGCCACTAGGCGCTTCAACCCTTTTGCATGTTTCATTACATCACTCTTTTCTCTTAGTGCTTTCCATCAGCTTTTATTGGGATGAATCCTTGCCGTATGACAGACGAGAGACTCCCTTCCCGGCCACTCACCTTGCGATGGTTTAAGTGACCGCAATTTTCAAAAATTCATTTATTCCTTTACTGCTCCTGCAGCCAGTCCGGACTGCCAGTACCGCTGGAGAATCAGGAAAGCAATCATCAGAGGAATGACAGTGATCAGCGATCCGGTGATGACGAGATTCTGTATGGCGTGACCGCCGGCAGTGTTGGCCTGGTTCTTCCATTGGTTCAGCCCGATGGTCAGGGGGTACCAATTGGCATCCTTCAACATGATCAGGGGCAGGAAGTAGTTATTCCAGGTGGCCACTATGGCGAACAGGGCCGTGGTGACGATTCCGGGAGCCAGCAGGGGCAGACTGATGGTCAGGAAGGTTCTGAACTCCCCTGCACCGTCAACCCTGGCCGCCTCCAGGAGCTCTGTGGGAACAGCCTGCTCGGAGAATATCCACATGAGGTACAGGCCAAAGGGACTGATAAGGCTGGGCAGGATCATGGCCCAGGGCGTATTGGTCAAGCCCATCTTGGCGAACAGAAGAAACTGCGGAACAGCCAGGGCAATGCCGGGCACACTGATGGAACCCAGTACGACCGCGAAGACTGCCTTGCGGCCAGGAAAAGCGAACTTGGCCAAGGCGTATCCGCCCATGATGGCCAGTACGGTTGCGCCACCCGCTCCCACTACCACGTAGAGCAGCGTGTTCAAGAGCCAACGTCCGAAGATGCCGTCCTCATAGGTGAAGACCGTGGTTATGTTGTCCCAAAGCGCGAAGGTGTGACCAAACCAAAGACCGAAGGTCGAGGTGAAGTCAGACTGCGTCTTGGTGGCGTTGATGATCAGGTAGGCGAAGGGAAACAGGCAGTATAGCGCGAAGATGCCGGTAACCAGCGTCAGCGTCATCGAGCGGCGAGGGTTCGCTGGATTGGAGAATCCGTTTTTTGCGGCGCGCTTGCGTTCCGCCCTTTCATCCCTGGCTACTCGCTTGGCGCGTCTGCGTTCGCGCGCCCGAATCGCTGAAGGCGACTCATCCAAAATGTCAGAGGTCATTTCATCTGCTCCTTCAGACTGTTCAGCTGGACCGCATACGCGATCGCCATGGTGATCACCGCCATGACGATGGCCAGGGCCGCAGCGTAATTCGACTGGTTGCCCGCGAAGCTCAGACTGTAGGCGTACATATTCGGCGTGTAGTAGCTGGTTATGGTGTTCCCAGGCACCATGTTCTGCATGATCGAGGGTTCATTGAAAAGCTGGAATGAGCCGATGATGCTGAATATCACGGTGATGGCCAGACTTCCACGCAACTCCGGCATCTTGATACGCCTGACGATCTGCCATTCGCTGGCCCCGTCGATTGCCGCCGCCTCATAGAGCGAATGCGGAATCGTGGACAGGGAGGAATAAAAGATCAGCATGTTGTAGCCGGTGTATTCCCAGGTCACGATGTTGCCGATAGACACCAGAAGAATATTGGAAGCCAGCAGGTCCAGATGCAAGCCGGTCCATGAATTGAAAGAGCCGACCAGTCCATACTTGGCCCCGTACATGAATCCCCAGATCAGCGTGGACACGACGGCAGGAACGGCATAAGGCAGGAAGGTGGAAATTCGGAAGAACTTGGTTCCGTGCAATCTCATGGAGTCAATCGCCAGAGCCAGCAAGGCTGCCAGAAAGAGGCAGAGCGGCGCCTGGATCAGGGTAAAAGCACTGACACGGCCGACCGAACTCCAGAAATGACCATCTGCGAACAAACGTTTGTAATTGCTGAGCCCGGCGAAAACCGTGCCGCCAACCATCCGTTTTTCAAAGAAAGAAATATAAATTGCGTAGATGATCGGGATGATGAACACCAGCAGGAAAGCCACAGCGAAAGGCCCCATGAACTTCCAACCGCGCCAATCCCGTCTGTGCTTGTTGACGGTGCTCGACTGCTGATTGTTCGCGACATCAGCTGGCCCTGCCGCCGATTTGGAAAATGTCATTATTCTCCTTTGAGATGTCTGATTGCGTGAACCCAACCCCCCTACTGTCAACAACGACGAAGAAGAACTGGGTCAACAACCCGGAATCGAGGGAACGGACGCCCCTGCAACTGGCCGTTGAGCATCGAGATGTCAGAAACTGTCAGCCATTCAGACAACTCTGTTGAATGTAGATGTTTTGCTGTAAACGGTTACGACTGTTTTTCACATGCACACATCCTTGTGCCTCTTTTCATTACGTTGATAGTGCAATCATTACGTTGATAGTGCAATCATTAACGTACTTTCAGTCTATTAACAATTACAAGGCTCCGTACATGAAAACTGCTATCTAATATCGAAATATTGCTTTCACTGTAAGGGGTTTGTCGTCTGACTACCTGAAAGCGGTTCCGGTTCGCCAATTGCAACTTTGGTGAACCAGAACCGCACAGGGTGTTGGAAGACAAGACACCCGCGGTACCCTTATCGTCTGCTTGACAGGTATCGTCTGCCGAGCAATGCCGCGAACGACGTCAGTGCCAGAGCTCCGACAAGTAGGGCCACCGAGATTATCGAGGCTCCTGAATGCGCCAGAACCGCATGTGAAGGTCCGCCAAGCGGAGAATCATTTCCGTTCAAACCCACAACGCCTGTGCCGGACGCATTCCGCCCGGTGGCCTTTACCCAAATACCGAAGCTGGCGTTCACCCCGCGGTAGGCAACGACAATGGTCTTTTTGCCGGCCACAGTAGAGTCAAAGCCCGTCACCGACAGCTCGGGATCGTCCAAGGCCAAAGGCCTGACTTCGGTGCGGTCCCTGTCCTTGGAGATGTACACAGCGCTGACCGCCAATCCGCTTGGGTCAAATCGCTCGCCGATGGCATAGCTGGTCTTCGTGGGCGGGACGACCTGCAACCCCTGCAAATCGAAGGACCGGTAGCGGACCGAGTAGACTCTGGAGCGCGACCCGTCAGCAGAGGTTACGGTAATCAGGCTCTTGCCTCCAATCCCGGTTCTTTCATCAGTCTGAACCACCTTAGCCGCGTTGTCCCTGCTGAAGGCCTGCAAGACCGGGTTGCTTTCGGAACCAGCCGGCAAATCGACTACATAATCATTGCGATCGGGCGAGAAATCTGTAATGGTTTGCCCGTCCAAGCGCAGATCAGCCAGGTTGGCATCATTGCCTGGTTCAGGCTCGAAGGCCGAAAGACTCTCCGTGCCGTTTACCTCGATCTCGGCCACGTTGATATAGGTTTTCGTGTCCTGAAGACTGTTGATAAGCCGCACTGCCTTTGCCTGGACAGGGTTGGAAAGGGCGAAGGTCACCGTCGGCGCATCGGCTTCTGTGGAGGCATCAGTATCACCGGCCTGGGGAAGATACCATCCCGTCTTGGTTTCCAGCCGGTGCCAGTTGTCGGATTGATCGCAATATTCCAAGGTCTGCGACTTTGGCCAGGATGCTCGCCCATCCCAGTGGAAGACGGTCTTGACCTGGCTGATAGTCCTGATTTTGTCGAAGTTGAAGGTGGCTGTCGGATCGACATCCGAAGATGCCGACTGGGTGGACCACCCCGAGGCGAAATGTCCATCAATGGCTTTTCCAGCCGTATCACCATCCTGGACGTTGACCGAGAAGTGGGTGCCGGCGCCCCAAGCCAGATTTCTGACCGGGCCTACCCATGGACGGGCCCAGGCTTCGATTTCCGCCGCATCCATCCAGGCGTTGTCTACCGTGTTGACGATGCGGACCTTGCTGGCTCCTACCATGCCTGCTGCCTGGAAGGTCACGGTCTGACCAGGCTGCGGGTTGTTGACGACCTTACCCAGCGGCTTCCAGTTGGCACCATCGTTGGTGTATTCAGCCTTGGCCGACACCGGCGGATGATCCTTGTAGGTGATGGCCACCCGATCCAGCTGACGCACTTGCCCGAAGTCAAGATTGGCAGTTGGGCTATGGCGGTAGTTGCCGGCCGAATTCCATGTCGCCCAGGCTTCCTCCCGCATATTGCCATCAGTGAGTTTCCTCCACTGATCCTCCTTGCCATACTCAACGTCCTGGTCGGTAACAGTCAGGTTGTAGCTGACATCAGCCACATTCTGTGGTTTGGCCGCCTCCAGGTAAAGGCTGAAAGACAGGGGCAGGGAACGCCTTCCGCTTATGGCCAGGGTACCTTTCACAGGCACCACATCACCCTCGTGCGCCCGGTCCAGCTTTCCTTGAAGATCAGCCCAATCCCAGCTGACAGCATGAGGGTCGACCTTGATGGCCGGCGAAGCCTTGACATGGGCGTAGACAGTGGTGGATTCCATCGCCTTGCGGGCCTCCTGGGCATCTGAACCGAAGAGAATAGTGGCGGAGACAGGATCGGTCACGGTGAATTCGCCCACGAAAACTGATGCCTGGCAAGTGAATGTATTGCCAAAGAAATCAGTGGCAACACCTTGAACCTGATAGGTTCCCTCCGTGCTCACATCAACGGCCTCGGTCTTCCAGACCACTGGCACTGGCTCTCCCTGACCCCAGGAATAATAGGGAATCACTGTTTGAGGCATGATCACGGATCCGCCAAGCGGAACCTGGACCGTGGTCTTCTCGGCACCAGTCGGCTCCGTAGACCTGAAGTACCAACCTTGGTTGTCAGCTCCCGTCGATTCTGCCACAGAGATCGTGGCACCCGCATCGGTCCGCTGGCCAGTCACGTCCAGGGTAACCTTATCTGCCTGGTTGACCAGGCTGAAGGTCTTGCCGTTTTCCGTATTGAGCATCCAGATGAACCGTGCATCGGTACCGATGGATGCCCTGGTACCCGCCCGCATCCGGCCGTCCGCGCAAAGGAACCTGCTCCCGTCTGCAGAAGAGATCAGGTACCGAGGCAGCTTGGGACTGCCGGCAGAGGACTCGACGCTGTGGACGGTGAAAGTCTGGGCTCGTCCCTGATCCGGATTCTTGGCCATGCCTTCAAGCGTGAGAATACCATCGGACGATGCGGTGAGCATCTTTCCTGACTGCTGCCCCTGAAGCTGAACCGTGCTGCCATCCTTGACCTGGGCCTGCGGGGAGACCCCGGATACGCCGGTGAGCTGTATGGAGGCGATGGAACGGGCCGGCAGTTTGACTGTGGCCGTCTTGGCTGCCGCATCAATGGTGACTCCATGCGGCTGCTCCTTATTGGAGTACTTGTTCATATAGCTCATATCAGCCGTGTATATATCCTGCTGATGATCAGGTTCGGTAGTCAGGAAGAGCTTTCCGCTCGCGTCGGAATCGATGCCCCCGTAGTTTGACAGATCGATGACCAGCGTCTGGGGCTGATCGCTGCCGTTACGGTGTATCACCGTCTGGGTCTTGCCATCTGCCGAGCTGGCGGTCATATTGTCCTTGGTGGCGTTATTGGCGGTGATGAAATCCCCTGGATGAATGAATCTGGTGTAGGCGCGAACAGCATTGTACTTCGCGTTGACCACGATCCGGCAGGGGCGAATTCCCGAGGTCTGGCCTCCATTGTTGTCCACTTCCCTGCGAGAGTAGAGCTTGCCGTCAACGCCGGCGACCGAGCAATCATAATCGAGAAAGACAGTGCCCCAATTGGTGTCCTCCCCCTTGGGGTTGGCACTGTTGCCATTCATATCCTCGTCGCCAGTGGCCACATTGTAAAGGTCCTCACCGATTTGCCAGAAGGTGTAATCCTTGGGCTGCAAGGCGTAGACATCGGCGTTGATCTTACCGGCCATGCCCAAGGCATTGTCGAAACCATAGGGGTTGAAGCCTCCGGATTGCCAGGAGCCATCCACCTCGCTCATGGACAAGGCTTTGCCATCCCCCTGGGCAATGTCCCGGGCAGCCCGCTGGCGGTTGGTGCCATACCCGTGGGTGTTGTACTGGCCGATGGCATCCCTGACATCCTGCGGATAGCGATGGTAGGAATCGACAAACTGGCCTGAATCCGTCGCATCGGTAGCTGAAACCAAAGTCTGCTGCAGGCCTTCTGCATCCAGAGCCGACCTGAGCGCGCGTATGACATTGCCGGCTGTCCCAGTATCGACATGCATACCCTCCTGGGGCTTTTTGACCTCGGTGGTATACGGCGTGACAGCCTTGTTCTTACCCTGGTAATACCGATTCCAGTATCGGTCGATCAGAGCCCTGTCCTCGGCTGGCCAGGCATCCGAAGCCCGGCCTCGCGGCGAACTCCAGTATCCGGTCTCCGACTCGTTGAGAGGCTCGACCGTATTGATCCCAACCCGGTTCCCATTGTCAGCCTTGAGCTGTGACAGATGCCGGGTTACCGTAGCCAGATACTGAGCGAATTTGTCCGCATCCGCAAGGTTGTTGGCATTCCCGCTATCGCCTCCGCTCACATACCCGCTTTGTGTCATGAACCAGGGAGCCGCGTTGGCTGCAGCTTCGACATGGTCGATGTCATGGTTCTGAGCTCCCCTTTTCAGCCACCACTCCTGAGCCTTGACGTCGCGGGCCTGCGGGGAATCAGAGGAGGCGGATCCCCACACATAGGAGGCATCGCTGTGAGGATCGAAAGCCCGATCAATGCCGGCCTTGTTGGCCATCGTCGTCGCCAGACCGCCGTAAAGGCCCAAGGAGCCGTCCGGGTCCTGGGCCCAGTAGCCGGGCATAGCGGCTCCCTGCCGCATGAACGGATAGCCATATGCCACGTCCGAGGCATTGCCACCGCCTATGTTGTAGCGAGCCTTGTTGAGACCAAGACCCTCCTTACCGAAGATGCTCGTATAGAAATCCTCACGAAGTTGCCGCCCATAGGCCAAAGCCTTGGCATCGGTCTGAGGGTCTCCGCTGGATTGACTGATTGAACCGGGTTCTCCATAGTTGCCTGTGGCATTGGCAAACCATGCCAAGGAAGTTCCCCAACCCTGGAAGGGGCCATCGGCATACCAGGGATTCGGCGTCACATTGATCGTTTGTTCATCCTCCGATGCCATGGCCGGAGTCGCCATCGATGCACCAGTCAGAAGAACGGCCCCTGCCATCAATCCTGCAAGGACCTTGTGGGATATGCTCATGTCCTGTACCTTCATTCTTCTCTGAATAGTCAGACTGTCCACCCGTCGGCTCATCCCAGGATCCTGGCAGTTAAGGCGCCATTGCTACAGATAAGGACCCTGTCACATGACATGATTACGTGCGCTGCACTATCTCAGACCATGCCATGCGGGAGTAGCCAACTTCCAACCACCTACATATGAGCCGGAAGGAAAGACCTCTGTTTGCCTATACGGTAAGCCCGGGAATCGGGCATTTCCCCTGCATAGCAAGAAGATGATATTTGTTGCCGAAATCCAGCAATGCACGTCAACTGCATCCTTAGACCGGTTGAATCTTGGAACCATTCCATACGGAACTCTGCACAAGGGATCCGGCAGAGCGACCAATTATCAGAGTCTGAACAACTTTTCCATATCCGGAAGATCATTCCTTAGACAGCCAACAATCTAACCGGGGGGAGCCTTTGAACAAAAACTATGGAAAGCGGATCAAACAGGCAGCCAACCTCATGTCACGGTCCATGGATGCCTACGCGGCTCGATACGGACTGACCGGCACCCAGATGTCCATCATCGACTTTCTGGGCGAATCCCAGGACCGCACCCAGCGCGACATCGAGATGGAGTTCGACATCCACCCGTCCACAACGGCAAAAAATCCTGCAACGGATGGAGGCCAGCGGACTGATCACCACAAAGCGGGACCCCAGGGACGGCCGTCAACGCATCATTGCCCCCACCGCCAAGGCCCGTGAACTGCAGAAAGCCGTGCGGGCATATATCGACAACCAGCAAAAGGCCATGGAGCGCCAGTTCGACCATCGGGATCTGGCTGCCTTCGACCGCGTGCTGGCCTATTTCACCACCTTGAATTCCGACGATCCCTCCCAGGCTGGAAAGGAGTCTCGCTCATGAGTGCAACCCAAGCAACGCAACAAGCGCAAAACACAGCAATCCCCCGCAGGGTAATAGGCGCGGTGGTGGCCACCGGCATCATGTCGTTCTGCGGCGTGATTGTGGAAACGGCCATGAACATCACCTTCCCGGCCCTCATGAGCCATTTCGGCATCGGGACCTCCAGCGTGCAATGGATGACCACCCTCTACCTGCTGGTCGTCGCCTCCATCACCCCTCTCTCGGCGGCCCTCAAGCGTCGATTTCGCAGCCGAACCCTCTTTCTTTGTGCCAACCTGCTATTCCTGACCGGACTGGTCATCGACGCACTGGCTCCGGTCTTCCCGCTCCTACTACTGGGAAGGGCCATATAGGGATTGGGCACCAGCATCGCTCTGCCTCTCATGTTCAACATCATCCTTCAAGAGGTTCCGACAAAGCGCATCGGCACCATGATGGGTGTAGGCACTCTGATTACGGCCATCGGACCAGCCGTCGGCCCCACCTTCGGCGGGCTGGTAGCGACGACCATCGGATGGCGTTTCGTCTTCATCATTCTGATTCCCGTACTGCTGATCTCACTGGTGACGGGCCTGGCCTGCATACCTTCGGTTCCGGCGGCGGCAGATGGCAACCAGACCGGACTGGAGCCGCTTGACATATTCCTTATGGTCCTGGGCTTCGCAGGTCTGATCTTCGGCATCAGCAACGCGTCGGCAGGATGGCTCTCCTGGAGATTCGGCGGAGCGCTGGCCCTGGGACTTATCGGCTTGGCAGCGTTCACCCTCCACGCCCGGCATCAGGCCCAACCAATCATCGACGTGCGCCTGTTCAAAGACAGCCGCTTCTCCCTGCATGTCGGTGCCTACATCCTCTTCGAGATCAGCGCCTTGGCCCTCTCATTCATCCTGCCCAACCACCTGCAACTGGTTGATGACTGCACCTCGCTACAGGCCGGACTAGTGGTGCTGCCGGGTGCGGCAATCGGAGCCGTTCTGGCCCCGCTCTCCGGCAGGCTCTACGATCAGCTTGGTCCACGCATCCCCATCATCAGCGGCAGTTGTGTGGCCCTGATCGGCCTCTTGGGATTCGCTCTCGCGTCCCGCCATCTGACAGTCCTGGCCATCCTAATATTCTATATTTTCTTCATGCTGGGCATCGGGCTGAGCTTCGGCAACATCATGACCAACGGCCTGCACCGACTGAGCCAGGAGCAGCAGGCCGACGGCAACGCCATCTTCAACACCGTCCAGCAGTTCGCAGCAGCCATCGGCAGCAGCCTGGGGGCCACCATCGTCGCAGCAGGCCAGGCCGCAGTCGCAGACAGACGACTGGGCACCATCAACGGCTCACAGCATGCACTGATTCTGTTATTAATCATCGGCGCCCTTGAGGTTCTGCTAGTCTTGGCCGCCCTGCGCCGCTCTCAGAAATCACAAAATGCTTGAGGGATGGCTGAATGACCTTCAGTCCACGTCCAGGAAAACCTTCATCTCGTTTTCGCCACGGTTGGACCAGGCAAAATAGGGAATCGGGGTGGCCGTGGTCAACATGCGACGGACTGGCACCATAGCCCCCCCTCTGCCGACTCCCCCCAGACAGGCACTTGCAGTCCGATCATGCTGCAGCGGACCGCATCGCCGCAGGTTGCCCAGACCATGATCACCGATGGCGCCAGGGTCGCCATCTACGGGTTGTACGAGGACGTCTATGACATACCAGAGCACCACGGCGGCGGCCCAGATCATGGAACGGCCTGTTGAAGGCTATGGGGGCATAATCGGCGACCCGGTCACATCCATCTCTGCCGCCAACATCGAACGCATCGCTGAGGGCGTGCACCAGACCCGCTACCCCAACGAATCCATACTGGCCCATGATTCGGCCACGCGATCCATCTGCTTGCGGACATCTATCCGCAGACCATACTGCCCTACCCCTGGAACACCAACCCGGTCAACTACTACTACAGCGGACATATGGACCAGCTAGCATAAAGCGTGTAAATCAACATGAAAGGAGGCAAGAATCACATGCTTGCCTTGACTATCGCCAACATGTTGATCAACTAACCTCATACACACCTGTATTTGACAAATATGAAAATCAACAAGCTGGTGTATTTCGCACAGGTTGAGTGCCTCCGGATACACAGGCATAGGCTTTTCGCCGAACCTATACAAGCCTGGGAATGCGGCCCCGTGGAACCGAGCGTTTATGCAGCATTCAAAGAGTATGGCCCAAATCGGATAACTACCCCAGCTACAATAGATGAGCATGATCAAACCGATTCTTCAGTCGGACTCCAAGCAGTGAGAAATGTAGTTCAAAGAGTTGCCGCTTTATACGGTCCATTGGCAGCCTTCGAACTTGTGGACTATTTACATCGCGACGGTTCAGCCTGGAAAGCTGTATATGAATCTGGCAAGAACAAAGAAATTACTGAAGAGGCCATGCTCCGCTCTCACGATGGCATTGATCATCCTGATTTGCGGAGAACCCTAGCCGGAGGTGTTCGTGCAGTCGATGAGCGATTCCCGAATGCGCTGAAACTGCTGGAAGGCTCATAAGGCAACATTGCAAGGAACAAGCCGGCAAAAGAGTCGCCTTGCAAGATTCGTCTTCTTGGGTTTTCGAAATGGACGACGAATTGGATATTGACGATTCAGACGAACCTAAGTGCAATGGCATGTATCGCTGGATACGAGAAATGGTGGATGGTGGATAAGTCCCTATTGGCAGCAGCACTTGATTACTTGAAGTATGATAGTTGTATGGCACAGATGAAACACCCTGATCAGATTGCTGCTGTTGAAGAGAAAATTATAGAAACCCATAAAAGCGGTAACATAGACGACCCCACATACTCAAGCATGAGGTCTCACGTAACTCAAATTGCCGATGATCTAGCTGCTAATGATTATTTCTCTAGTTTAGATGGAGAAGAGCCCTTTACTATACTTTCTGATAGCAGTTGGGACGTTTGGCTGATTGAAAACGAAGCAAAGTACTCTAAGAACCAAGCAAAGCATCCTAACAACCAAGCATCTTTTTTTGCGCGCTTCATCAATTGCGTTAGACAGATTTGGGCTCGTTTGGTTGGTTGAGAAGTACAACGACTTGCTCCCGTTTTGTTGAACAGCTGCCCAAGACTGTCGTTCTACAAGCAATAGAGAAGCATTCTCTACAAGAAGCTAAGTGATTCAATGGCTGTTTTCTGACTGGTCACGTACGTTAAGCTGCACGCTCTGTAGAAAGTTCACCGGATTGGGCATACTTAACATTTCAAGGGCCTCAGCAAGAATTCTCGAACGTCTGAGCTTCGTTGCAACTAGTTTCGAACCGCTATCGTTAAATAAAGAGCTAAACTTGCTTTATCCATTAACCGCTCTTCTAGGTTATGAAACTTGAATCCAATTAACAGCGTCTTGGACCCTCCTCTACCTGCCTAAGGAGAACTGATGAAGAAGACAAAGGCTTATGAGCAGACGGACTTTAATTCGACAGTGGCACATCAGCGGGATTCCCAAGAACTCTTGAGGCGACTCACGGCATCGCCAGACCGGTTCCATAGCGAAGCAAGGACGGCTGGCGCCATCTGGAAAAAACAAATAATCACCTTGGTAGCAGTTTTGATGAGTGCGGCCCTATTCTCGGGCTGCCAGCGATCGAATCGTTCAGAGCCGTCCGTGGAGCAGATCTCCAATTACCTTTCATCTTTGACAAAGTACGACGTTTCTGGTGACGGCAACGTCACAACCATCTCCGCGAACAAGTCGGGAACCCTGTATGTACTCGCACAGCGGGCCGATCTTAAGCAGACAGAAGCCGGGCAATGCAAGTTGAACGGACAAGCCATGCAGCGTTCTTCTTCAAACTTAAATTATCCAGCAGGCGACGGGCAGAATTTCTTCCCCTTCACAAAGATCAACATTAAACAGGGCGATCCGCACAAACTCTCATGCGACCAGCCAAATGGTGTCAAATTGATTGCATTGCTCGATCCACATGTTCGGAGTTTGCCGAAGCGGGCCGCATAATTCCGGGTACAGCCTCCTGCACTAATCCGGCACATCGCCATATAAATGCAATGAAGAAAGTGCGACGCAAAGCTCTACGGGTATTCATCACATCCGCAACGGCCGTATCAGCACTCGCTCCAGCAGTTGCGGCCCGCATTCACTGCTGATCATCCCCGATTACAAGCTACTACCTCAACCCTATAAGGAAAGCGGTGTAGCTCTAAAGCGATGCATATAGTTTAAGAATACGTTCTCACGTTTGTGTGTGGTTTAAGGGCGTAATCAAAATGCCATTGATATCCTTATCCACACCTACAACATTCAGACCCAAGTCGGACCATATCACATTCTTCAGCGGGTTCAGCAGAATGCTGTAAAAGAGACAGCTTATTAGTCTGCCAAGAGAAATGCCAACAGAACAAACACTCTCGGGACAATAAGAACCTATGGCAAGTGCTTAATCCCCAATCAATCAGCCAATGCCACAGGAGCCATCCGGATTACAACCATTACAACCTGTAGTATTTCCTCTCGACCATCCCTGAAACGCTTGCTCCGACTAATTGTCCTGCTCTGATGCCGGTGCGGATTCGCCTTCGCCCCCGCGGTTGCCGGATGGCCGGTAGAAAGGTCGGCGTGAATGCGTACAACCACCGGTCAACACGGCGGCGGAGGAGGCGGATCCGCCCCATCTACTCAACACAGCGGTGGATTCAATCTTCAGGATTACCCCAATCTGTGGAACCAATTGCAGCAAGGCCATGAAGGGCCGGCCATCGACAACCAGGGGAACTGTATCGCCGATTGTTATGGATGGACAGGTTCTAATTAGGCTTTACGGAGCCAGGTGGCTTGCTGGAGTGGCTAATGCTAAAGACCACCTTCCCGCTCGACCTGCGCTGCAAAACCATCCCATCCATCTGTTGGTGCTCCATCTCGTTGGCGCCCAACGCCAGCTTCGCCCTTTTGCTTGCATCTGGCCGAATGTCAACGACCGCGCGCGACAACTATGGGAATAGAAGGCAAGGGAGCCGCTGTATTCAATGCCATCTCGCTGCCCCTCTGCTTGTTTCTCTGACATCTTGCCGCAGACCTTCAGGCTTGAGACGAACTATCGCCGTTGGAGTCTCGTCTCAAGAAGATCTCGGTGCAGTCCTATCTGGACGTATAAAGATAGCGGAAACCGAAAGTCTGCTCTTGGGGTCTCACACCCAAATCAGCACCCTGAGCGTTGCTCGTGCGCTGCTGCATACAGTTTGGCTGCCTGGCGTATAACGGCAGAAAGAGTCGGCATTTGACCAACAAGCTTTGGAACGGAAGCATACCGAGTCGCTGCACTTTGTATCGGTATTTGCCAATACCTCGATAAATTGCCGACGCGGAAACCAGGTTTGATCAAGTAATCAACTATGACCATCTAGCGTAAGATCAACTGCAATCAGAACGTGTGTACTAGCACACAAATAGAAAACCTGGGTGATACATCAACCATGTCCTGTATCACTGCCAACACCGCATACTTAACACATCGACGAACCCATATCATCTCCGCCACGAATCTCTCGGTGGCCATCCTAAATAGTGCTACAAGGTTCCATGGCTATCGGTTTTCCCTACTGAACTCTTGGCATGCATAACACCGTTTTGTGTTTGCTCTCTTCGTCGTTGCATTGATAACCATATCTATTCCCCTGGTATTCCTTCTGTTCCGCTTACCAGATCGGTAATGGACCCCTAGGGAGCGAAAGGTCGGCCACAAATGAAAAGCCGACGAGCGCCATTAAATCGTCAGAAAGTAAACAGAAATTTCTCAATTTTATTTGTTCTAGACCATCAGCGCTTATGCTACTGTGTCATTAGCGGCCAAAGTTGTCTTCGGCACGTGATTCGCCGGATGTTGGGGATTCTTGACAATATGGTTGCGATTCCTGGGGAAGGGGATCATACTATGCCTCGTCAGCACTCTAATATAACTGTATCCGCTCGACCGGCCTTGTTGATCAGCCTCCTGCTGGCCATTATTCTGCCCACAAGTCTCCTGATCTGCACCTATGCCACGGCAGACAGCGCCACAACCCAATCTAGTGCGGCCCGCGCAGTAGCGCCGACCCCATATGGGAATAGCGGGGAGGAGGGGGATCGTGAAGCTAAGCAACAGTCCAGCAATGCTCCCGACATCACCACCCAGCCAACAGAAACAGCAACAACTCCTACATCTCCATCTCCTCTGGCTACATCCTCCCCTCTGAATCCCACACAACCGACCCCCTCCATCTCCCCCACGCCGGACAAGACCGGGACTCCCGACGACAAAGACAACGCTGGACTGCAATCACGCGCCTCCACATCGCACACCGTCACCTTCAGCAACCCCCAAGGCACCGACACGACGCAAACCATAGCTGACGGCGAGCGCGCGAAACGTCCAGCGAATCCGACCAAAGATGGCTACCTGTTCGACGGCTGGTTCATCGGTTCAACACCCGTCGCCTGCGATTTCAACCAGCCCATCACCAACGATCTGAAGCTCACCGCTCATTGGACCAAGGCGGATCCCTGGAGCATGAGCCCCGTGCAGGGACCGGTCGCCGGCGGCACGAAAGTCACCCTGACCCCGCCCGGACCCCGAGGAATACGCTTCAGCCAGGTCAGCGCTGGAAGGGGGCACATTCTTGCAGTCGCCTCGGACGGCAACCTTTACTCTTGGGGAAGCAACGATCATGGCCAACTCGGCGACGGGACCACCACTGAACGTCATGAGCCGGTCCCGGTGAAGAAACCCCAGGGCGTATCCCAGGATTTCACCTGGGTCCAGGCCTCAGCCGGATACTTGTTCTCCATGGCTCTGGGATCAGACGGCAAGCTCTACAGCTGGGGCGACAACACCTATGGTCAGTTGGGGAACAATACTACAACCGCACATTACACTCCCGAACCTGTTAACTTGCCACAAAATGCCCCATCCGGGTTCACATGGAAGCAGGAAGCGGTAGGTAGCCTGCATGCTCTTGGCCTAGGATCCGACGGCAAGCTCTACAGCTGGGGCGACAACGATCATAACCAACTGGGGGACGGCACTACCACTGAACGGCATGCCCCCATCCAGGTGAAGATGCCAAACGGAGTATCCTCCGGATTCGCATGGAAGCAGATGAGCGGATGGGGATGGCATTCTCTGGCCTTGGGATCGGATAACTGGATCTACGGCTGGGGCGCAAATACCCGTGGTGAAGTCGGTACAGGATCAATCACCGATAATAAAATCACGCCCGTACGAATCGCCTGGCCACAAGGGGCCCCCTCCGGATTGACCTGGGGACAATTCCAAATGGGGGACTACTACTCGCAAGCCATCGGATCCGACGGCAACGTATATACATGGGGTTACGGCGGAAGAGGCAACGTTGGCGATGGGCACACCGTTGACGTGTACGGGCCAACTAAAGCGCAGAAACCCAATGGAGTGCTACCTAATTTTTCTTGGAAACAGGTAAGCCTCCTATCTGTTGCGTCACTCGCCATTGGCTCAGACGGGAACCTCTACTCCTGGGGTGCTAACGACAATGGCCAGCTGGGCGACAACACCACCAATGATCGGCATATCCCCGGCCGGGTTGCTGCGCCGCAGAACGCGCCAACCGGACTGACCTGGGCTCAGGCAAGCGCCGGTTGGGACAACAACTCCTTCGGCTTGGCCTCAGACGGAAACCTGTACTCCTGGGGCAAAAACGCCAACGGCCAGCTGGGCGACAACACCACCAACGATCGGCATATCCCCGGCCGGGTGAACCTGCCCGGTACCACCACAGTCACTGCGGTCAGCTTCGGCGGGACGGCAGGTACGAACATAACCAAGAACGCGAATGGTACATGGAGCGTCACCACACCCGCGCATGTGCGGGGAAAAGTGGACACAACCGTCTCATGGACTCTCAACGGCCAGCAGCCGGACGCCCACCTGGCCTATAGATACCTGGACTCCTACACCGTCACCTTCACCAGCACGGACAGCTCCTACCCGACACCCTCCGGCATGCCCCAAAACCAGACCGTCACCGAAGGCAAACAGGCCAAACGCCCCTTCCCCAATCCGAAAGCGGACGGCTGCCTGTTCGACGGCTGGTTCATCAAGGACGCCAGCAACGACTCCAAGATCGCCTACGACTTCAGCCAGCCCGTCACCGGCAACACCACCCTGGCCGCCCACTGGACCAGAATGGACACCCACTGGGCCCTGAACCCCAACAAGGGCAACGTGCTCGGCGGCCAGCATGTGACCATCACCCCGCCCACCATCAACCGGGGCATCCGCTTCAACCAGGCCAGCGCCGGAGGCTCCTTCTCCATAGGCGTCGCCAGCGACGGAAACGCCTACGCATGGGGCAACAACAAGTACGGGCAGCTTGCTCAGAAACCGGCTGATGCCGCCACGCAGAAAACTCCCGTCAGAATCCCCATGCCCGACGGCGCGGATTCCAGCTTTACCTACACCCAGGTTGCAGCCGGCGACTCGCACGTCCTGGCCATCGGATCCAACGGCATCCTCTACAGCTGGGGACGCAACGATCACGGGCAATTGGGCGACGGCACCACCACAGACCGGTACAAGCCCCAGCCCGTCAAGGACACCAGCGGCCAGCCATTCAAAGCCGTACAGGTCAGCGCCGGCGTCGCCGACTCAGCCGCCATCGACTCCGAAAGCCGCGTCTACACCTGGGGCAGCGAGAGCACCGGCAAGGGACAGAGGCCCGCATACAGCGCAGCCAGGAAGAACCCGACTCCAGCCGCCGACCCGGGCAATCCTGAACAGACCTTGCATGCGGTCCAGGTCAGCCTCAACTGGAGCTTCGTCATGGCCCTGGACGCCGATGGCAACGTGTACACCTGGGGATACAACACGAACGGCCAGCTCGGCAACGGCACCAGCGACAGCACCAATTACTCATCCAATCCGGCCCGACTGCCCAATCAGTCCTTCCAAGCCACCCAAATCAGCGCAGGGAGTTGGAACGCCCTGGCCATCGATGCGGACGGAAACACCTGGACCTGGGGATACAACGGATACGGCCAGCTGGGCGACGGCAGCACCAGCGACAAATACAAGCCACAAACCGTGCAGAACCCTGCTAATCCTAGCCAAAGCCTCAAAGCCAACCAGATCAGCGCGGGCGTGAACCACTCCCTTGCCGTCGGCCGGGACGGCAGCCTCTGGGCATGGGGATGGAACAGCAACGGCCAGCTGGGCATCGGCAACACCGTCAATCAAACCAAGCCTGCGACCATCAAGGACCCCGCGAACAAGGCCCAAACCTTCAAAGCCGTTCGAAGCAGCGCCGGACAGCTCCATTCACTGGCCATCAGGCAGGACGGCAACCTCTGGGCCTGGGGAGACAACCAATACGGGCAGTTGGGAAATAATCAAACGGCAACCAGGAGCACGACCCCCATGCCGGTTGCATTCGATCCGACGCCTTTGGTGCTCACTGGCGTCAGGTTCGGCGGCATCGCCGGGACCAGCCTGTACCGGAACACGGACGGCACCTGGAGCATCACCAACCCGCCCCACGACGCAGGACCCGTCAACGTGGCCGTCGACTGGACCATAGACAACGCCGCACAGACGACCGCCCATCTGGGCTACACCTACGAGGGCATCCTGCCCAGGGCCGGCAGCACCGGACTCCTGGTCCTGCTCGCCGCAGGACTGCTCGCCGCCGCAGGCGCCACGGCAGCAGCCTCCCATCAGCGAGAAACCAGCAGACGGCGCCACTGAGCTCTTTGCCCGAGTAAGCGGGGTGGGCCCCGCAAACCCCAAGATTGCGGGGCCACCCCATTTCCTTAATCTGCTGCTTTGATCTCAAGCTGGAGCTTCCTCGCAAGCAGGGCCATCATTCTTCTGTCATAGACCAGCTACTGTATACGCCAGCTATTGTCATCGCCTGCCAGGTCCCTGAAGGTTGGCGCCTACGAAATCGCTAAGCCAGGGTAACGGCCAACCGGAGGCACAGCGGCATGGACAGGATCGTGTCCCGCTCACGCTTGAAATCCCCCGAGTCTTCTTCATTGAAGAGCAATTATCGGATTCCCAACACTGCTAAGGAAAAGCATAGTTCTTCCAGGCGGTCCGAGGCGTATATCCCGCCTCGCCACGCCAGAATCCCGCTGCCTTCGAAAAGCATGATGAAACTTGGTTGTTAACGATGTTATTATAGTTAACGTTGTTAAACAACAATAGTCAGGAGGTATATCTTGCAACCCGCAAAAAACGATTCTGGGGAATACGCCCTGTCCTGTTGCCAGGTGCGTAAATCATTCGGGAGCAGGCAGGTGCTCAAGGGTGTGGATCTTCAGGTCAGGCGCGGCAGCATCTTGGGTCTGCTGGGTAGGAACGGGGCAGGCAAGTCAACCCTGATCTCGGCATTGACCGGGCTGGGCGAGCCGGACTCAGGCCACATCACTGTCGAGGGGCACAACCCCTATCGAACCCCCTCACGCATCTTCGGCCGGATCATCGGACTTGCGCCACAGGACCTGGGGATCTATCCCCACCTCAGCGTCCGGGACAACCTACGTGGCATGGCCGGCCTGCAAGGGCTGAATACCAAGCAGAGCAGCAGAAGGGCCGACGAGCTGATAGAGCTCATGGGGCTGGGTTCCCAGTCAGGAACAGCGGCCGAGAATCTATCGGGAGGGCAGAAACGACGCCTTCACACCGCCATGGCCATGATCCACAATCCCCCGTTGCTCTTCCTGGACGAGCCGACAGTCGGAGCGGACGTGGAGGCGCGCGCCAGAATACTGGACATGGTCAAGGCCATGAGCCGACAGGGCACTACCATCATCTACACCACCCACTACCTCAAAGAATTGGAAGAGATGGGCGCGGACCTGGCCTTCCTGATCGACGGGCGGATCCAGGTCCGGGGCTCCCTGCAGGAGGTACTCCATAAATATGCCCGGGCATCCCTGCGTATCTCATTCGTCGGCCCTGCCCCAGGCCAGGTCCCGGGATGGCGGACGGCAGACGGCTTCCTGGAGCCCGATCACCCGGTGTCCAGTCCAGAGCAGGAGTTGGCCCGCCTCTTGCAGGAGCCGGTCATGAAAAGTGCCCGTCTGGCATCGATCACCATCGTCCAGCCTGACATCGAGTCGGCCTACATGACCGTCATGGGCACATCCTCAAGCGACCCTGCCGGGTCACGAGCATGGGAAGACAGGTGAACGCCGTGCATTTCAACGGATATTTAGCGACATTCCGCCTCAATTTCAAAATCGAGCTGCGAAGCATCTGGCTGCAGGCGGTCATCGTGGCCATTCCACTGATCATCGTCCCCTTCATGCTGCCCTCCTACCGGGACTCGCTGAGAGCCCAGGGGCATCTGGGCGCCAACGGATCCGAGCAGGCGCTTCCTGGGTTCGCCATTCTTTTCGCCATGTTTTCCCTGCAGCTGGTCCTCCAACTCTTCTTCCAGGAGCACGAATGGCATACCTGGGACAGAATGCGGGTGTCGGCAGTATCCCTCTTCGACCTGGTCATGGCCAAACTGAGCGTGTCCTTCATGGTGCAGGTGGTCCAGGTCTCTCTAGTCATGCTGATCGGGACGGCGCTCTACCACTATCGGCCCAATGGATCAGTCCTGGCCCTGGCCGCGGTCTGCCTGGTCATTTCGATTGTACTGACCCTCTTCGGCCTGCTCCTCTACATCTTCTCGTCCTCCCAGAACATGGCCATGTCCTTCAACAACATTCTTGGCATGCTCCTGGCTGGCATGGGCGGAGCCCTCAGCCCTGTCTCCGGATTCCCGGACTGGGCACAGAAGCTGGCCAAGGGCAGTCCCGTCTACTGGGCCATGGATGCCGTAGGAAAAATCAATTTCGACCGTGCCGGAATGGCGGATGTATGGCCTGACCTGCGTATCCTGCTGGCCTTCCTGCTCGCCCTGGCTCTCCTGGCAACGGTACTATTCAAGAGAGGAGTACAGCGGAAGGAGTGAGGAAGCATGGCTGACCCACCCAAGGCACCCGTCAAGACGACGCTCAACCGAGACTACATTCTGCGCTCTGCCCTATATTTCGTCGACGAGCACGGACTGGAGGCCCTGAACATCCGCGCCTTGGGCAAGCAAATGGGGGTGTCAGGACCAGCCATCTACCGCCATGTACCCAGCAAGGCCGCCCTGCTTGATGGGATCGTCGAGCTCATCTGGCAGTCAGCCACCGACCTGAACTCCATACCCCAGGACATGGGATGGCGGCAAGCGCTTGAAGATGTCATGCTTCAGGTTCACCGGACGCTGCTTTCGCATCCCCGGGCGCTCCCGCTCATGGCCACGCATCCCATCAACACCGACCAGTCCTTCCACATGGTCAGCACCTGGTTGAACCAGCTGACCGCCCATGGGCTCAAGGTCGATTCCGACACCATCCACCTGCTCAACAGCCTGGCCGGACTGACCCTGGGCAGTGCCATAGCCCAGGCCTCTCCCCCGGTCGGCGGTGCGGGCGGCCAGACCAATACGGATCTGGCCAAAAGACTGGCCGAGGATACCCAAGGATTCGATGACCTGAAAACACTCTTCGCCTCTAAGGACAATGGAATCAGTGCCCTTATGGAGACCAGCTACCGCAAGGGCCTGCACGCCCTCATCGCCGGATGGCCCACCTGATTAGTGACCAATGGATCGTTCCCAGCCACGTACCCATAACACGCACTCATAAACTTCATGTTCTACTCAGAATTACTTCCCCGACATTCCACCTGAGAGAACCTTATCGGCACGTAGTATAGTTGAAAGACGCAAGGCTTCCTGCTTGTGCCCTCGCACAGAGGGATGGGGATATACGCTACGTCATGGAAGCCTCCAAGGGTATTTCAACCGGTAGGGGCCGGTGGGTCAGCCTTTGGGGAAGGGGATCATGCTTAATAGGTGTCAGCATCAGCACATGTCGATCAGACCGGCCGCGGCCGTCAGTCTTCTGCTATCTTTCGTCCTGCCTCTAGGCCTCCTCGCCGGCACCAGCGCCGATGCCAGCACCACCGCCAGCGAGCCTGCTGTGGCCGGCGCGAGCACGCCAGCCATAGCAGGAGGCACCGGGGGGGGGGGGTCGTCAGACCCCTCGCGTAGCTAAGCAAAATTCCGGCATTTCCCCCAGCAAGGCAACACCTTCAACCACACCCCTCTCTACGCCATCACCCCTATCTACAACCTCCCCGCTAAATACAGCGCAGCTGCCGTCACCCACCATCCCAGCACCTAATAAAAGAATCGCGACCGACGAAGATTTAAACGGCCGATCACAGCCACGCTCATCCGCTCAATATACCGTCACCTTCAACGACCCTGAGCAGCAAACCAGCACAGAACAAAAAATCACGGACGGAAACCGTGTAAGCCGACCCGTCAATCCATCAAGAATCGGCTATATATTCGACGGATGGCTCATAGGAGACACACCCGTCGCCTATGACTTCAGCCAGCCGGTCACCGGCGATATCACCCTGACAGCCCACTGGATACAAGGCTCCAACACGTGGAGCCTCAATCCCGTCCACGGACCAGCGAGCGGCAACACCAAGGTCACTCTTACCCCGCCCGTCATACCAAATATTCGGTTCAGTCAAATCAGCGCGGGAAATAACTTTGCTGTGGCATTGGGATCAGACGGCAACATCTACAGCTGGGGCTCCAACCAGAAAGGCCAGCTTGGTCGAACAGCCAGCAGCAGCCTATACGATCCCAATCCCACACCCGGTAAGGTCGACAGACCCGCAAACGTACCATCCGACTTCACCTGGGTTCAGGTCAGCGCAGGAAACACTTTTGCCCTGGCTCTCGGTTCTGACGGCATTCTCTATAGTTGGGGAGACAACGACTTTTATGAGCTTGGACGCGATGGTATTTACAATCTCTTCGGCGGTGACCAGACACCAAGGCCTGTAGACAAGCAGGACACCATCAAATTCACCCGCATCAAGGCAGCGGCAAACCACGCCATGGCTTTTGATTCCCTTGGAAATCTCTACAGCTGGGGATGGAACGAGTATGGACAACTGGGTCATGATGGTGGAACTCAGCAAGTCAAAGAACCGGCTAAGGTCGACAAACCCGCGAATGCATCATCCAACTTCTCCTGGGTTCAGGCAAACGGAGGGTTCTACGATACGATTGCGATCGGTTCAGACGGCAACCTCTACAGTTGGGGGAACAACGACTTTGACCAACTAGGCCGCGACACCACTGATACAAGGAAGAATCCCATCCCCGGCAAGATTGACAAGCCTGCAGGTGTTCCCAGCGACTTCACATGGCTCCAGACGGGTTCAGCCCATTACAATTCCATGGCTTTGGGCTCGGATGGAAATATCTATACCTGGGGTTCGGATCTTCAAGAAGTCATGCTGGGACGCGACCTGAGCCTCAATGCAGCCAATCGTCCGGCAGCTGTCTATAAACCGGCAAACGTCAATTACATTGACTGCATGACGACTGACTACCACTCCATGGGGCTCGGCTCAGACGGCAACCTTTACAGCTGGGGAACGGGAGGCGACGGCGAGCTCGGGCACGCCACCCCGGTAAGCGGCCCGGGAATTGTGACCAAGCCAGACAGTGGCAAGGATGACTTCACCTGGAAGCAGGCCAGCATAAACAACGGCTATACCATGGGACTGGGCTCAGACGGCTACCTGTATACCTGGGGCTTCAACTATTACGGCGAGCTAGGGCACGGCGCCGCCGGCGATAAAGAACGCGGAGTGGTGTCGACGCTCGGCACACCCGACCTCACTGGCACTAAGTTCGACGGAACCACTATTAAAGACCTGTCAAAGAACACGAATGGCAACACCTGGAGCGCCACTGCCCCGCCACATGCAAAGGGCAAGGCGGATGTGACCGTCCAATGGACCATAAATGGGGCGTCGCAGCCGGATGTGCATTTGACCTATCGATATGATGGACCAAAATACACCGTCTCCTTCAGCAACAAAGACAAGTCCTGTCCGGCCTCTTCCGACATGCCCCAAAACCAGTCCGTCACTGAGGGCGGGCAGGCCGTGCGCCCATACCCCGATCCGAAGGCGGACGGCTGTCTGTTTGATGGCTGGTTCATCAAGGATGCCAATGGTGATTCCAAGGTCGCCTATGACTTCAGCCAGCCTGTCACCGGAGATGTCGCACTAATCGCGCATTGGAGTCAAACCAATAGCGGCGGATGGTCGATCAACCCGATCAAGGGCAGCTCGATGGGCGGCCAGCAGGTAACCATCACGCCGCCCAAAACCAGCCGGGGCATCCGCTTCAACCAAGTCAGTGCAGGTGGCTACCAGATGAGTGATGCCATGGGCTTCTCCGTAGGAGTGGCCAGCGATGGGAACGCCTATGCCTGGGGCAGCAACCAGCATGGTCAACTCGGCATCGGCAACACAGCCAAGCAGAACAAGCCGGTCAAGATCCCCCTGCCGGACGGCGTGGACTCCACCTTCACCTACACACAGGTCGCAGCAGGCGGCTTCCACGTGCTTGCCATAGGCTCCGACCAAATCGTCTACAGCTGGGGCGCCAACGACCACGGCCAACTGGGCGACAACACAACCGTAGACCATTCCACGCCACATTCCGTGCCGGACCCGTCCGACACAAGCCGGCCTTTCAAGGCCGTCCAAGTGAGCGCCGGTGCCTATGACTCGGCCGCCATCGACCTAAATGGGAACGTCTACACCTGGGGCAGCGAAGGCAACAGCCGCGACGGTGACTTCAATCCCAGCTTCACCCAGCCACAGAAGACACCTGCCCCAGCAGCCGCCCCTGACGGCTCCGGCCAAGGACTGCAGGCGGTGCAGGTCAGCCTCGGATGGAGCTTCATCTTGGCTCTGGACGCGGACGGCAACGCATACGCTTGGGGATACAACAACTACGGTCAGCTCGGCAACAACAGCACCAGCAGCACATACACAGCCACACCAGCCAAGGTGCGCGACCCGAACAGCCCCGAGGACCCTAATAAAGGACTGCAAGCCACTCAAATCAGTGCAGGCACGGACCACGGCCTCGCCATCGACAAGAATGGGGCCGTCCTGAGCTGGGGGCACAACAATTCCGGCCAATTAGGGAACAGTTCCACCTACGACCAGCCCGTCCCCAAACCGGTGAAGAATTCCGGCAAGACAGGCAACTTCACCGCGGTAAGCATCAGCGCAGGAGTCATATACTCTCTGGCCGTCGACAGCGCAGGCAACACCTGGGGATGGGGATACAACGCCTATGGGCAAGTGGGCAACGGCGACGTCTATCCACTGCAAACGCCTACAAAAGTGCTGAGCACCGACTCTTCCGCCAACACCGGCGAATCCCTGCAGGCCACGCAAATCAGCGCAGCCCAATATCATTCCCTGGCCATCGGCCGGGATGGCAACGCTTACGCCTGGGGCGACAACACATACGGCCAACTCGGCAACGGAAGCCTGCAGCAGAGCCGTAAGCCGACCTCAGTGGCCTTCAATCAGGCACTGCTGATCACCAGTGTCAGATTCGACAAGACGGTGGTCAACTCCCTGTTGCAGAACCCTGATCAGTCCGTCTCCCTGACCACCCCTGCCCACAATCCGGGACAGGCCGATGTGATCGTGGACTGGACCCTGGGAGGGATCATGCAGCCTCAAGCGCACCTGGCCTACACCTACGAAGGCATGTTGCCGCACGCAGGCAGCAGCGGGACCTTGATCTTGCTGGCGGCTGGAATGCTCGCCGCTGCTGGCGCTGCAGCAGCGGGACGCAACCGGCGCGAATCCCGCAACCTGCGAAGCTAGAGACTTCACACGAGTAAGCAGCCGGACCATACCCCAAGATGGCCCGACCACACAGGGTGGCCCCGCAGTCCCCAACACAGCGGAGCCACCCACCCTCCCCCTTCAACACCAGCGCCAAAAGGAGAACCAGGCAATTTAGACACCCAGAAGGGAACAACTGGTCGCCTGCACTTCCGCCGAATTCCAGTCCCGCAGTCAATGTGTGTAGAGCGTGGTAGCATGATGAGATAGAAGCCGGGACCGTTCCCGGCGTGCAGCTCGTTTTCTTGGGATTTTTATTAACGGGCCGTTGATTTTGAGGAAGGGGATCGCACCCATCATGCGTCATCGTCGGAAAAAGCAGATTCGGTTATCCACTGTTGCTGGCCTTCTGCTCGCGATTATCCTGCCTACCAGCCTTCTGACTGGCCTCGCTGCCACTGCCGAGCCGGTCACGAACGATTCCAGTGCAGCTAGCGCGAGCGCGCAGACTGCTCTAAAAGGCACCGGGGGGGGGGGGTCGACCGACCGCTCAAGTAGATAAACAAAACCCCGGCACTTCCTCCAACACCGCAAACTCGCAGAGCCCGTCAACAAAACCAGCGACACCGTCTTCACCTACAGCAACCCCGAACACCTCAACAACACCATCAGCGCCCTCAGCGCCTCCCACTGCTCCGGGCACTTCAAATTCCCAGTCAGGTACTACCGAACCCCAGAATCCCACCAAGCCGACTCCCTCTTCCAACTCCTCTCCTGCTCCTACGGCCACCCCATCTGACAGTGATTCCAATAATGCTGACAAGGCAGACGAAAGCAACGGAAACTCGGTCCAGCCACGCTTGGCCACAACATACACAGTAACTTTTGACAGCACAATAGGTTCGTCAACACAAAAGTCAACGCTCAGCCGTGGAAGCAGGGTGGTACGTCCCCCAGACCCCTACTGCAAAGGCTATTCCTTTGTTGGCTGGTTCATTGGGGATGTCGCCTATGACTTTACCCAGCCCGTCACCGAAAACCTCACGCTGACAGCCCGCTGGGTCAAGGGTCTCAATTCCTGGAGTCTCAGCCCCAACCATGGTCCTGCCACCGGCAACACGACAGCAACCCTGACCCCGCCGGCCATAGGAGATATTCGCTTCAGCCAGTTCAGCGCAGGAAAAGACTTTTCACTAGCCCTTGACTCGCTCGGAGTGCTATACAGCTGGGGCAACAACAGCGAGGGGCAGTTGGGACGCACACCCACCGCCAGCGAACCTGCCGATCGGCCTGGACGAGTAGACGTTCCAGGTGGCACTCGCTTCATCCAGGTCAGCGCAGGAGACGAATTTGTTGTGGCCATCGATATCAGTAACCATCTATACAGCTGGGGAAGCAATGAAAAAGGCCAGTCAGGACTAGGTCTCGTCCACTCATCAAGTCCCGTGCCAAATCAGGTGGTCCCATCTACAAATTCCTCCAAAAGCTTTGTTCAGGTCAGTGCAGGATCAAACTATGCGCTGGCCACATGCTCGGACGGAACTGTGTACAGCTGGGGAGACAACAGCAACGGCCAGTTGGGACGCGAAACCGACGAACTCCATGGTGACTCGTCGGTTTATGGGCACGCGTATCCGAACCCAATACCGCTTCCAAAAGGCGTAAAGTTCACCCAGGTGACCGCAGGCGGCAATGCCTCCCTTGCACTCGCCTCTGACGGCAGCGTGTACAGCTGGGGAGACAACAGCTACGGCCAGCTGGGACGCACACCCACCGCCAGCGAACCGGCCAATCAGCCATACAAGATGAATACTGCGGACGGTTTGAGCTTCACCCAGGTCAGCGCAGGATACCGCCACACACTGGCTGTTGATTCAGATGGCAATGCATACAACTGGGGGTATGGCAGCACCAGCCAGCCCAGCAAGGTAGCCCTGCCTGACGGCATCAGAACAAGGCAGGTCGGCGCGGGATACGACTACTCTCTGGCGACTGGTTCCGACGGCAACATCTATAGCTGGGGAGACAACAGCAGCGGCCAGCTGGGACGAGATACGGGTGGTGAAACCACAAACCAGCCGGACAAAGCGAACATGCCCGACGGCATCACCTATACTCAATTCAGTGCGGGTTACAGGCACATCCTGGCTATGTGCTCGGACGGCTACCTCTACGACTGGGGAGACGACAGCAGCGGCCAGCTGGGTGCCGGGAACACCAGCAGTGTGCCAGTTACCACACCAAACAAGGCCGACTTCCCACAAGCATTCAAATTCATCAGCGCCAAGCTGGATGGAACTCCGATTACCGACTTGACCAAGAACCAGAACGGCACCTTGAGTTTCCGCACCCCAGCGCACGAAAAGGGCCGGGTAGACTTAACAGTCGCATGGATCAGGAACGGCCATCAGCCCGATGCACACCTGCCCTACAAGTATGATGGTTCCACGTACACAGTCACTTTCGACAGCGCAGGCGGTACACCAACATCAGATGCCCAGCGGGTCATGGATGACGATCAGGCCTTCCGCCCCGACAAGGATCCGGCCAAGGACGGCTATCTGTTCGACGGCTGGTTCCTCAAAGACTCCAAGGGCGACTCCAATATAGCCTACGACTTCAATCAGCCCGTCACCGGCGACATCACCTTGGTCGCCCACTTCAGTCCCGTCTCGCACTGGAACATCGACAAGAAGGAAGGACCGCAAACCGGCGGCCAGAGCGTCAAACTCACCCCGCCGCAAGGCCCACGTGGAATCCGCTTCTCTTGGATCCAAGCGGGACAGGATTTTTCCCTGGCTCTCGGTTCAGACGGCAACCTTTATAGTTGGGGAACAAATTATAATTACCAACTTGGACACACCCCCTCAGATAAGCCTGTCGTGGTGGAAACTCCCGCCGGAGTCCGCTATACCCAGGCCGCTGCAGGACAAAAGTTCGCCTTGGCCCTTGGCTCAGACGGCTATGTATATACCTGGGGAAGCAACGATTGTGAACAGCTGGGACGCAACACCTTCACCAACAATCGCAATCCCCCAGACAAAGTGGCACCGCCTGCGGGAATCCACTACACTCGAGTCTACGCGGGCGATAGCTTCGCCTTGGCATTAGGCTCCGATGGCAACCTCTACGCCTGGGGAGACGATAGGGAAGGCGCACTAGGGCAAGGCAGGTCAGAATTAAAGAGCAGAGACCCTCTTAGAGTCGCTGCACCCGAAGGCATCACATTCACCCAGGTTTTCACAGGTCCATTCAGCAAGCATGTCCTCGCCCTGGGCTCGGACGGCAACCTCTACAGCTGGGGATACAACAATTCGTTCCAACTGGGCCGCCAACGTAGTACGACAACTGACCTATATGACCCTCTGCCCTACAAAGTAAAGGCCCCAACCGGCGTCACATTTACACACGCCAGCACGGGCCTGAACTTCTCGCTGGCTCTCGGCTCCGACAATAATCTCTACAGTTGGGGAGGCAACAACAAAGATCAGTTGGGAAACACGGCACTGATTTCTGCGACCCCTTCCAGGGTCGTCATGCCGTCAGATGTTCATTTCACCCGGTTTGTGGCGGGAAGTTACTTTGCCCTCGCCACAGGATCTGACGGCAACCTCTACAGTTGGGGATACAACGATTGCGGACAACTCGGACGCACCACCAGCGGCAAATCCGACTATCTGCCCACCAAAGTGGACACTCCAGCCGGCATCACCCTCATCCAGCCTCAGGCAGGAGGCAATCACTCTTCAGCCATAGGATCGGACGGCAACACCTACAGCTGGGGAAAGAACGACCAAGGTATGCTGGGACGCGACATCAGCGGTGACCATGATCCGCATCCAGGCAAGATCATTTTCCCTGGAGTCGGCATTCCCAAACTCGTTCAGTTCGGCGATACGAGCGGAATTTATCCGACAGCCAACAATGACGGCACTTGGAATGTGACTACGCCGCCTTACACACCAGGGCCGGTTACGGTAACCATCAACTGGACGCTGAACGGGGTTACGCAACTCCCCGACACCAGCAACACCTACCTGTACACCTCCATCAGCGTCCTGCCTCGGGCCGGCGGCACCGGCATATTCCTGCCCCTCGCCGTTGGTCTGCTCATCATCACGGCAACCATGGCAGCGCGACGCCTGAGAAAGGCCGAAAGCCTGAATCAGTAGACTTCGCACGAGTAAGCAGGCCCGGATTACGTCTATCCCCAAATTATGACGATCCTGGCCCTACAGGGTGGCCCCGCAATCCCCCAACACAGCGGAGCCACCCTTCTTTATTCAACCGGGTGTTGCATTCACCCGGGTGTTGCTTTCACTCTTGCCCGTCCGCGCGTGATAGACTGCGATACAGCTGTCGGGATGGTCCCCGGCACACGTCTCGTGAAGCGACTTGGGGATTTTCATCATCGAGCCACCTGTTTGGGGAAAGGGGTTCGCAGCCATCATGCACCATAGGGATGCTTCTGCCCGGCCATGCATTGCCGCGAGCCTTCTGCTTGCCATCATCCTGCCCGCATGTCTGATCATGGGCAGCCTCGCCACAGCCGACACTGACACCAACACCAACACCGACACAAGCCAGCCAATGCTGCAGGCCATGCCGACGACACCCCGGTCCCCATTGACACCAACACCCTCGCCACTGAACACCACACCCGAACACGATCAAACACCTGACAGCCGCCCCCAGGCACGCTCAACAAGGCACACCGTCACCTTCGACAGCGCCGACGGCAGCAGCATCGACCCTCAAAACGTCGATGACGACGCACTGGCCAGCCGGCCCGCCAAGGACCCGACCCGGGACGGCTACCTGTTCGACGGCTGGTTCACCGGCAATCTTGCCTACGACTTCACCCAACCCGTCACTGCAGACCTCACCCTGACCGCCCACTGGACCAAGGGAACCAGTGCCTGGAGCCTCTCCCCCACCTCCGGGTCAGCCGCCGGAGGCGACAAAATCACCTTGGTCCCACCCGCCAAACCCGGCGTACGATTCAGCCACATCAGCTCGGGTCTATGGCATACCTTGGCGATAGGCTCGGACGGCAACCTCTACAGCTGGGGACAAAACAAAGCAAGTCTGGGACGCGACACCAATAAGATACCAGCCACCGCACCGAGCAAGGCGCCAGAAGGCACCCCAGGCCTGGTCACCCCGCCGACCGGCGTCCACTTCACCCAGACCAGCGCAGGAATGAGCCTTTCCCTGGCCATGGGCTCGGACGGCAACCTCTACAGCTGGGGACTAAACGACAACGGGCAGCTGGGACGCAGCACCACCATCACGCCAGCTGACAGACCGGGCCTGGTCACCCCGCCGACCGGCGTCCACTTCACCCAGTTCACCGCCGGATACTCGCAATCCCTGGCCATCGGCTCGGACGGCAACCTCTACAGCTGGGGAGACAACAGCCGAGGCCAGTTGGGACGCGACACGGGATCAGCGACCTACGACGCCACGCCAGGCAGAGTGTCAATGCCGACAGGCATCACCTGCACCCAGATCAGCGGGGGAACCTTCTATTCCCTGGCCCTGGGCTCGGACGGCAACATTTACAGCTGGGGAGACAACACTCAGGGCGAACTCGGACGCAACACCAACAGCGAACAGCCAGGAACCCTGCCGAACAAAGTGATCCTGCCGGAAGGCGTTACGAAATACACCGCGATTGCCGCACAGGGATGGTGTTCTCTGGCCATGGGCTCAGACGGCAACCTCTACAGCTGGGGTTACAACAGCTACGGCCAGATGGGACGAGATACCGACACACCCACACAAAACATCGATCCAGGCAAAGTGACGCTGCCCACAGGCGTCACGAGATTCACCCAGTTCGGCGCAGGAAACCAACACACACTGGCCGTAGGCTCGGACGGCAACCTCTACAGCTGGGGGAGCAACAAATTCGGCCAGCTGGGACGTGATGCCAACAGCTTGAGAAATGTCGTACCGGGCAAAGTATCCCTGCCGGCAGGCATCAGCTGCATCCAGATCAACGCAGAAAATACCTCCTCCCTGATCCTAGGCTCGGACGGCAACCTCTACAGCTGGGGAGACAACAGCCGAAGCCAGTTGGGACGCACGACCACTGGTCATTCTGACGCCCACCCCGGCACAGTCACATTCCCCGAGGATCCCAGACCCGTCAGCGTCAGCTTCGGCGGGACGCCCGGCACCAACCTCATCGCCGAGTCGAACGGCACCTGGAGCGTCACCACGCCCCAGCATGCAGCAGGCAAGACCGATGTCACCATCATCTGGGGCATGAACGGCCAGCAGCCCGACACCCACCTGACCTACCAATACGTGAACACCTACCATGTCACTTTTTCTTCCGACAGTGACTCCCCTACAGCACCCTCGGGCATGCCCGGACCCCAGTCCGTCACCGAAGGCAGGCAGGCCACACGCCCGATCGCAGACCCGACCAAAGACGGCTGCCTGTTCGACGGCTGGTTCCTCAAGGACTCAAAAGGCGAATCCAAGGTGGCTTATGACTTCAGCCAGCCCGTCACCAGCAGCATCACCCTGGTCGCCCATTGGAGCCCTGCAGACATCGGCAGCTGGGCAATCAGCCCGAATAATGGCGATGCCCAGGGCGGCCAGCAGGTGACCATCACCCCGCCCAAAACCAGCCGGGGCATCCGCTTCAACCAGATAAGCGCCAGCGATAATTTTGCCGGTTTTTCTATAGGGGTGACCAGCGATGGGAATGCCTACGCCTGGGGCGGCAACGACTACGGGCAGCTGGGCCAGGATCCGAGTACGACGGCCACACAGTACGCGCCGACCAAGGTCCCCCTGCCTGACGGCGCAGCTACCGGGTTCACCTACACGCAGGTCGCCGCAGGCGGAACCCACGTGCTGGCCATCGGCTCCGACCAGACCGTCTACAGCTGGGGACAAAATCAATATGGCCAGCTTGGCGACGGCAGCAGGCAAGACCACTCCAAGCCACAGCCCGTCAAGGGCCCAGACGGACAACCCTTCAAGGCCACCCAGGTGACCGCCGGATTCACCGACTCGGCAGCAATCGACCTGAATGGGCGCGTCTACGTCTGGGGCAGCGAAACCAAGGACCAGGACACCTATAGCGCGCCCAAACTGACGCCGGCCCTGGCCAAGGATCCCAGCGGCTCCGACAATGGGCTGAAGGCGGTCCAGGTAAGCGCAAGATACAGCTTCCTCATGGCCCTGGACGCCGACGGCAACGTATACACCTGGGGATACAACAACCACGGACAGCTCGGCAACGGCCAAAGCACAGGAAAATACAGCACCGCATATGCCGCCGACCCGGCCCCCGTGCCCGATCCCAAGGACGCCAGCAAGACCTTTAAGGCCAGGATGATCAGCAGCGGTGAAGTCCACGCACTGGCCATCGGTCAGGACGGCACAGCCTGGACATGGGGAATGAACGCGGATGGCCAGATCGGCGATGGCACGCTGACCGACCGGTCCACACCCACGCAGGTAAAAAACCCTGCCGATGCCAGCCAGGGATTCCAGGCCGCCCAAATCATCGCCGGAGCCACATATTCGCTGGCTATCGACCAGAGCGGCACAGCCTGGGGATGGGGAGAAAACACCTTTGATCAGTTGGGCAGCAACCAGGGCACCTCCGAGCTGCTCGTCCCCTCACAAGTGTCACCCCCTGCAGGCCAGGACAACGCAGGCAAGGGGTTCGCGGTCGCACGGATCAGCGCAGGATCAGCTTGTTCCCTGGCCATCGGTCAGGACGGCAACCTCTACAGCTGGGGATACGACTTCCGTGGGCAACTCGGCACGGGCAGCAACAACGGCACGAAGATCATTACGCCGACGCTGGTGGCGCTATATCCGCCGCCGCTGATTACCGGCGTCAGGTTCGACCAGACACCCGCCGGCAGCCTGCAGCAGAACGCTGACGGGTCGGTCACCCTGGCCACGCCAGCCCACAATCCGGGACTGTCTGATGTGATCGTGGACTGGTCCCTGGGGGCCGCCAACCAGACCCCGACCCACCTCAGCTATACCTTCAAAGGCATCCTGCCCCTTACAGGCAAGACGGGAGTGCTCCTCCTGCTCGCCTCAGGCCTGCTTGCCGCCGCCGGCGCCCTGGCAGCCGGACTCCACAGGCACGAATTCGCTTCGCTCGAGTAAGCGGTCGGACCGCACCCCAAGAACGGCCCGACCATGATGGGTGGCTCCGCATTCCCCCCTGATATCAGGGAGCCACCCATTTTCCTTTTCATCTCTGCGCCTAGAGGAAAATACCCACGTCCCAACTTGACATAATATTTTTTACTCGTTTTATCCGAGTGTTGCTCCCCTTCAGAACCGACCCTCCATGCTAGCGTTCTTTCTAGCTACCGGGAACGTGCCCGGCATGCAGCCGATGAAAAAACTTGGGGTTTTCATCATCGGATTGCCTTACCTTGGGAAAGGGGTTTGTAGCGATCATGTGCCATCCGGACGCGTCTTCCCGGTCAGCCATTGTTGTAGACCTTTTGAAGGTTATCGTCATTCTTCCAGCCAGCATGATCATCGGCGGCCTCACTGCGGCCGACGCCATCGCGAAACCGATCGGCCCGGCCCAGCCGACCAGACTGGAAGAAACTACAGCAGACCGGCAAACAGACGCATTCGTCGGTACGGCAGCAAGCCGTGCTCAGGCAGGTTCAACTTCGTATCGGGTCGTCTTCGACAGCGCAGACGGCAGCGGCATCGAGTCCCAGAACGTCAAGGACGGCGCTTTGGCCAGCCGTCCCGCGCAAGACCCGACCAGGGACGGCTACCTGTTCGATGGCTGGTTCGCCAAAGACGCCAACGGCGACTCCAAGGTGGCCTACGACTTCACCCAGCCCGTCACCACAGACCTCACCCTGACCGCCCACTGGACCAAGGGCACAAGCGCCTGGAGCCTCTCCCCCGCCTCCGGAAAAACCAGAGGATACGCCAAAATCACCCTGACCCCGCCCACCAAACCAGACATACGCTTCAGCCACATCATCCCGGCAAAAGAAGAAGGTTCCCAGGCCATCGCCTCGGACGGCAACCTCTACCGGTGGGGAGACAACAACTACAAATTGGAGACTCCTGAAGACGAAAAGCGCACGCCAATCCTGGTCAACCCGCCGGCCGGCGTCCACTTCACCCAGGTCAGCACAGGCTACTCCCATTCCCTGGCCATCGGTTCAGACGGCAATCTCTACAGCTGGGGGCACAATACCTACGGAGAACTGGGACGCGAAGCTGTAAGCACGACACCAAAAGACGACTCCCAGATAGACAATCAGCCGAAGCTGGTCACTCCACCGGCCGGCGTCCACTTCACCCAAGCATGTGCAGGCAAATGGCATTCCCTTGCACTGGGATCGGACGGCAACCTCTACAGCTGGGGACAAAACAAGTACGGCGAACTTGGACGTGACACGGGTTCTGCCATATACGACGTCAAGCCAGGCAAGGTGAACTTGCCGAAGGGCATCACAAAAATCACCCAGATCAGCGCAGGAACCTTCTACTCCATGGCTCTTGACTCGGACGGTGACCTTTACAGCTGGGGCGACAACACTTATGACGAGCTGGGACGCTACGCCGGCGGATATCCCTTCCGTGACCGTTCACCGCGCAAGACGATCATGCCAGCAGGCGTCAAGAAATTCACTTGGATCAAGGCTGGAGAGTGGACATCCCTGGCCACCAGCTCAGACGGCAGTCTCTACAGCTGGGGATGGAACGAATATGGCCAGCTAGGACGCAACACCGCCCCGGCAAGGCAAGACCGCACGCCGCGCAAAGTGACCATGCCGGCAGGCGTCACGAAATTCACCCAGGTCAGCACAGAACACAGACATTCCCTGGCTTTGGGTTCGGATGGCAACCTCTACAGCTGGGGACTAAACGATTGCGAACAGCTGGGACGCGACACCGGGTCAGCCAAATACGACGTCAAGCCGGGCAAAGTGCCTACACCGGCAGGCGTCGCAAAATTCACCGAGGTCAGCGCAGGCTATTCCCATTCCCTGGCCATTGGCTCCGACGGTAACCTCTACAGCTGGGGAGAAAACAAGTACGGTCAGCTGGGACGCCCCACCAGCGGCAAGTACGACAGCCGCCTTGGCATGGTCGCCTTCCCTGAGGATCCCAAGCCCGATAATGTGAGTTTCGGCGGGACGCCCGGCAGCAACCTCGACGCCAACCCTGACGGCACCTGGAGCGTCACCACGCCCCCACATGACCATGGCAGAGTTGATGTAGTCATCACCTGGAAGATGAACGGTGAGCGTCCAGACGCGCGTCTGTCCTACAGATACCTGGGCAATTACCTTATCGTTTTCGACCCCGACGGTGGCACTGGGTTCGGTTTCCAACCCGTGACCGAGGGAAACCGACTGAAACCCCCCGCCAAGGATCCAACCAAGAATAAACACCTGTTCGACGGCTGGTTCATCGGCGACACAGCCTATGACTTCAGCAGGCCGGTCACCGGCTCGGCGACTCTGACCGCCCACTGGAGCAGTGCCGACAGCAACAGGTGGAAGCTCGACAAGGACAACGGGCCTGAGACCGGTGGCCAAACCGTCACCCTGACCCCGCCACCGGAACGCGGCATCCGGCTCAGCCAAGCCGATGCAGGAGACCTCCATTCCGCAGCCGTGGGCTCCGACGGCAGCCTCTACACCTGGGGGGACAACGACAGCCATGGGCAGCTGGGCCGCGACACCGCCGGCAAGCAGGACAGCCACCCGAGCAAGGCGGATACCCCTGCAGGCATCAACTTCATCCATGTCAGCGCGGGCTACGGATTTTCCGTGGCCCTGGGCTCGGACGGCAACATCTACAGCTGGGGGGACAACACCCACGGCGAGCTCGGGCGCACAGTCACCAGCGGCACCCCAGCCAACAGGCCCAACAAGGTTGAGACCCCGGCAGGCATCACCTTCGTCCAGGCGAGCGCAGGAGGATCTCATGCCGTGGGTCTGGGCTCGGACGGCAACATCTACACCTGGGGTGACAACGGCGCCGGCCGGCTGGGACGTACCGTCACCAGCGGCTCCCCCGCTGATAAACCCGACAAGGCCGACGCCCCGGCAGATGTTACTTTCACCAGTGTCAGTGCAGGCCAGGGCCACACGGTGGCCGTGGACACACAAGGCGAGATATACACCTGGGGAGACAACACCCACGGCGAGCTCGGGCGCAACACCACCAGCACTCCGGCAGACAAGCCCGGCAGAGCCGACACCCCGGCAGGCGTCAGCTTCACCCAGGCCAGCGCAGGCGGAAGCCACTCCGTGGCCGTAAGCGACGACGGCAGCCTCTACACCTGGGGCAACACCGGCAGCACCCCCGCAGACAAGCCCGGCAAGGTCGACACCCCGGCTGGCGTCACCTTCACCCAGGCCAGCGCAGGAGGCAAGCATTCCATCGCCTTGGGTTCCGATGGCAGCCTGTACACCTGGGGCGACAGCGGCAAAACCTCGGCAGGCAGGCCCAACAAGGTGGATACCCCGGCAGGGATCACCTTCACCCAGGCCAGCGCAGGTGCATCGTACTGCCTGGCTCTGGGATCTGACGGCAACCTCTACAGCTGGGGGGACAACGCCAAGGGCCAGCTGGGCCGCGACACCGGCGACACCTGGTCCGCCAGTCCAGCCAAGGACAACTTCCCCGAACTAGGCATCCCCACGCATGTCCTGTTCGACAATATTGAAGTCTCCGACCTGACCAGGAACCCCGACGGCACCTGGACAGTTGCCACGCCGGCGCATATGCCCGGCATGGCAACCGTCACCATCGACTGGAGGCTGAACGGAGCAGACCAGACCCCCGACACCAGCAACACGTATAGATACAACTCCATCAGCGTGCTGCCTAGGGCCGGCGGAGGCGGCCTGCTCCCCCTGCTCATAGCCGGGCTGCTCGCCTTCGCTTGCGCCGCAGCAGCCAGGCGCCACCGGCTGGAAACCCTCAGCCGACGACAATAAAGACTTCCCTCGTGTAAGCAGGTCCGGGTTATCACTATCCCCAAACACAGGCCCGGACCACACGGGTGGCCCCAACTCCCCCAACGCAACGGGGCCACCCATATTCTTCCGCCAGACGGCTTTGGCATCGCATGGCGGCATTGCTGGAATGGGCAAGATATGTAGCGCTACAATTATCAGCAGCAATGCCGCCGACTCAGCCATCGCAGACCTGTCCGAACGGCACTACAAGGAGGAGCCATGACCGACGCGCGCCATCAATCCCAGTCCGTGCAGGACCATACTGAGCTGGATGCCCGCTTCAACCCATCGCAGGTCCGCCTGACCCCCGGCAGCATCTACGCCGATGCACAGCAGGCCGGCGCGGACTACCTGTTGAGCCTGGATCCCGATCGCCTTCTGGCCCCCTACCGGCGCGAGGCAGGTCTAACCAACAAGGCGGATCCATACCCCAACTGGGAGTCCATGGGCCTGGACGGCCACATCGGCGGCCACTACCTGTCCGGGCTGGCGGCCTACTGGCAGACTCTGCAAACCTGGCCCTTCCTGGAGCGCGCCACCCGCATGCTGACAGGCCTGCTCGAGTGCCAGGAGGCCTCGGGCGACGGCTTTCTGGGCGGAATGCCTCACAGCGCCGAGCTCTTCCGGAACCTGCGGGAGGGCCAGGTGCAGGCCCAGTCCTTCGATCTGCTGGGCTCCTGGGTGCCCCTCTACAACCTGCACAAGCTCTTCGCCGGCCTGCTGGACTGCTGGCAGTCCTTCCAAACCAAGAGCGCCTCCGACATGGCCCGCGTCATGGTCCTGCGCCTGGCTGACTGGTGGTGCGACCTGGCAGACAATATCGACGAACAGGATTTTCAGACCATGCTGACCTGCGAGTACGGGGGCCTGAACGAGGCCTTCGCCCGCCTCTATCAGCTGACCGGGAACGACCGCTATCTTCGCCAGGCCCGTCGCCTGACCGACCGTCCCTTCTTCGAGCCGCTGGCCGTCGGCAAGGACCAGCTGACCGGCCTGCACGCCAATACGCAGATACCCAAGGTCCTGGGCTACGAGCGCCTGGCCGAGATCACCGGAGACGAAGCCTTCCACACAGCCGTGGACACCTTCTGGCATGGGGTGGTGGACAAGCGCACGGTCTCCATCGGGGCCCACTCCATCTCCGAGCATTTCAATCCGCCGGACGACTTCTCGGCCATGGTCACCTCCCGCGAGGGCCTGGAGACCTGCAACAGCTACAACATGGCCAAGCTGGCCCTGCGCCTCTACGACCGCACCGGACAGGCCCGCTACCTGGACTTCTATGAGCGGGTCCTGGTCAACCACCTGGTCTCCACGGTGGGCATCCGCGAGCACGGCTTCGTCTACTTCACCCCCATGCGACCCCGGCACTATCGGGTCTATTCCAGCGCCCAGCGTTCCTTCTGGTGCTGCGTGGGCACCGGCCTGGAAAACCACGCCCGCTACGGTGCCATGATCTTCGAGCGTCGACCCGGAAAGGATCCCGGCCAGGAATCCGAGTCCCTGGCGGTCAACCTCTTCATCCCCGCCAGCCTGGACTGGTCCCAGCGCGGGCTGCGGATCAGCCTGGCCTACGCTCCCGGCCCCGGGACCACCAACCTGGGCCGAATCGATTTGGAGGCCGACGACCAAAGCCAGCAGACCCTGGACCTCGACATACGCCATCCCTGGTGGTTGGAGAATGCCGATTACCGGATCGCGCAAGGCCAGGCGAACATGACCGTCGAGCCGGCGAAGCCCGATTCGGAAGGCAACCCCCGCTTCGACCACCTGCATCTGACCTGGACCGGCCGAGTGAGCCTGGAGCTGTGCCACCGGGTCCGGGTGACTGCAGAGCCCCTGCCGGACGGTTCGGACTGGGTCAGCCTGCTGCGCGGCGTCAAGGTCATGGCCGCCCGCAGCGACGATGCCGACCTGATTGGCCTGAAGGCCGACGACTCCCGTGCCGGGCACATCGCTTCCGGCCCCCTGCGTCCGCTGGGCGACCTGCCCGTGCTCCAGGGAGAGCCCCAGGACTTCCTGCTGCCCCACCCCCAGGATGACGGCGCCATAGAGGTGGCCGTCTCCCGACCCATGGAGGGAAAACAAGGGTGGACCGATTCACGCCTGCTGCTGGTCCCCTTCACCTCCATCGAGGCCTCCCGATACTCGGTCTACCTGCCCTGGGCGCAGGATGGCGATACGGACCGTGTTCACCGGGCCCTGGAAGAAATTGATGCACAGGAGCAGGCCCACGAGCTGCAGGTCTGCGACCGGGTGGACTGCGGGTCCCAGCAGTCCGAAATCGACCACGAGTATCAGGGCAGGAATGACCGGCAGGAGCTGATCGAAGGAATCAACACCCGTCACGCCCTGGCTGGAGGCTGCTTCTCGTACCGGCTGCGGGATGCCTCCGGCGGTGCGAAAATGCTGGAGGTGGCCATGCGGGACCAGGGCAGCACTGCACCCTACTGGCTGCGGACGGAAGGCCTGGAATTGGGCCAGCCCGTAAGAAGCCGCGAAAACGGCATAATACTGGACCGTTACCCCCTGACAGGTCGAGGATTGGATGCCCTGCCCGACCGGGCCGTCAGGGTGCAGATCCAGGCCGGAGCCGAGGGTCCCACCCCTGACCTGCTGACTCTGGCGTTGATTCGCGGTTGAAGGGCTCAGGACCGGGCTGTGCTGCCAGCCTCCACCAGCGTGAAAGGCAGGACCACCTGCTCGGGCTGATGCCTGCCGGGCGGATCCTTCATCCGAGCCATGAGCAGTCGCAGGCACTCGGCCGCCACCCGGTCCGTATCCACGCGGATGGTCGATAGGGCGGGCGTGAGGAAGCGGGACACTTCCAGCCCGTCGAAACCGACCAAGGCCACCTGCTCGGGCACCCGCACCCCATGCTCCCCCAGCGCGTGCAGGGCCCCGATGGCCACTACATCCGTCAGGGCGAAGACCCCGTCAAAATCCCTGCGGCGAGTCAGCAAGGCGGCCATGGCCTGGTCGGCGCTGCCCTGATCCCAGTCGCAATCGACCACATCTTCGGGCCCTATGCGGATTCCGTGGCCTTGTGCTGCCTGCATGGCCCCCAAGAGCCGCTGTTCCCGCCCCAGGCTGGACTGGGCCAGCTCGTCCGGGGCTTTGTAGGCGGCGCCAAGAACCAGAATCCGCCGGCAACCATGGTCTATCAGATGCCCAACTGCCGCCTGGGCACCCTGGCGGTTAGGACTGCGCACGGTGTCTACTGATCGGTCCAGTCGAGGCCCGTCGAAAACCACCAGGGGATAGCGCCGATTGAGCGCGGCTATAAAGTCAGCGGACAGGGCCGGCGCGGACAGGATGGTTCCCTCGCAGAATTGGGTGGCGATGTCGGCCACCATGGAGGACTCATAGCTGGCCATCTGCCTGGTCTGCTGGATCAGTGTCTGATACCCCATGCTGACGGCCTGATCTGATACCGCCGCCGCCAAGGCCGCCGAGAAGGGCGAACGATCCAGTTCCACAGTGGAGAAGCCGATGATTCCGGACCTGCCCGAGCTGAGCCGCCGGGCCGCCAGATTGGGCCGGTATCCCAGCCGCTGAGCCGCCTCCAGCACACGACGCGCCGTGGCGGGCTTGACCGAGGATTTGCCGCGCAAGGCATTGGATGCCGTCATCCGCGACACCCCGGCCTGGCCAGCTACATCATCCAGAGTCGTCACTTTTAGCCGTCGCTTCCCTCGCGCCTGATTCGTCAGACCATTCTATCGCCGGGCAGACAAGGAACTTGAAGCTGAAATACGGGTTGCAATACGATGTTTGCTTGCTTTGTCTTCAGTGAGGCGGTAAACAGAGACGCTGTGCTGGCACGAAGCCCGAGGCTGGCTTGACCTATACGGATCCGATATCACAAACGGCGTCGTGTGTTCTTGTTTTTTCAGGTAGCATGATGAGTGTAGTGGTGTTGGGGAGTTGGCTGGGTTTCGATATGGCTTGTACGCCGGCGTGGGGGCTGGCTTGAGCAGTGGAGAGCTGGACGGCATCCTGACGGATAGGACGTTGTAAGCAGGGATTCATCGGCACGTTTCTGGGGATGTTCGAAGTGGTCGTGTCCGGTGTGGGCGAAAGGTTGTCGGCTTATGCATCTGGGTACCCGTCTGCGTCGCGCCTCGGCGACGACGATCCTCCTGCTGGGCCTGCTGGCAGGCCTGGGCACCGCGACCGCCGACGCGGACGCTCCCCCATTCATCGAGTGGGGTCGTCAGACCCCCCACACAGCTGAACAACCCCCCGGCATCCCCCCCGGCAGCACAACCAGCACTCCACTGCCCTCACCCTCGCCAATACAAGCCACCACATCATTAAGTCCAACAGCAAGCCCAAACACCCCGTCATCGACGACGGGAACACCCGACAACACAGGATTCACTTCAACCAAGCCGTCCGATACCGCTGATCAAACTTCGCATGTGGTGAACTTCGACCCGGCCGACGGCAACACGCCTACCCAATCAACTGTGAAAACCGGCACCCTCGCCACTCCCCCGCAGCAGAACCCGCAACGTCCCGGCTTCCGGTTCGACGGGTGGACACGTGACGGCCAGCCCTACGACTTCCAGACCCCCATCCTCCAGGACACCACCCTGAAAGCACACTGGTCGAAAACCACGGACTGGACGCTGAGCCCGGAGCACGGGCCCGCCACCGGCACTAGGCTAACCATCAAGCCGCCCAGCCTGCAGGAGCCTTACTATGTCAACGTCCATACCGCAGGAGAGCAGGTTATCGGCCTGACAGGCAACGGCCGCATCCACACCTGGACGCAGGACCACACACCCAAACAGGTTCCTTTCCCCGCCCAGGCTCACGAAGGGTTCCACTACCAGCAGGCCACAGCCGGCAGCCACCTGCAGGCAGCACTCGGATCCGACCAGCACATATACACCTGGGACAACCAGCAGCCCGCGCCTACGCTCTTCGACACCGGACAGGATGTCGGGTTCACCAGCATCAGCATGAACGGAGACCTGCTGCTGGCCGTGGACCGGCAGGGCCGAATCCACAGCCACCAGGCCGGCCAAGATCCGAAATCCACTGAGCGGGCCACGTCGTTCAGCCTGCCCGGGCAGGCGCAGGCCGTCACCGCCGTCGCCTCCGGCATCCAGGCCCTCATCGTGGACGCGGACGGACAAGCCTGGACCTTGGAGACGATCAACACCGGGAAAGCCAAACCAGAACGCATCAAGCAGGACCCGGGCATGCGCATCGTCCAAGTCCAAGCCCTCAACCAGGGATTCCTCCTGCTGGACACAGACGGTCATACCCATCACCTGGCCGACAGCACAACCAGCATCACAGCTTTCAGCCTGCCAAAAAGCATGAAAGCCAGCCGGATCACCACCAACGACAGCCAGGCCCTCATCGTGGACAAGGACGGCCATATCTGGGCCTGGAAGCCCGGCGAAACACCCACCAGTGCGAATAAAGAGAACCAACGCTACATGCAAGCGGTTCGCATCGGCAGCAGGATCACCGCCTGGGACAGGCAGGGCGGCATCTACAGGTGGAGCCTGGACGGGCAGGGCCAGCCCGGCCAGCCAGTAAGAATCAACACCATCATAGAATCCACCTTGGAATCAGCCAGCATGGACAGCCAGCCGCTTAAACTCACCAGGAACAACGGCTCATGGCAGGCGGACATGCCCGCACACAAGCCGGGGCCAGCCGCCATTCTCATCACAGGTAGTCAGGACGGCCAGCCCTTCACCAAGAGCCTGAAGTACACGGTCGACCAGCCGCTGACACGAGGCACGGAACCAAGATCCACGCTCACGGTCCGATTCAACACGGGCGGAGGAAAACCCGAACCAGCAGACCAGCATTTCCCCACCACCAACGGCAGGGTGAAGCGGCCCTCCCCCGACCCTACGCGCCAAGGCTTCCTGTTCGACGGATGGTTCACCGGCGAGGTCGCCTACGACTTCAGCAAGCCCGTCACCAAGAATCTGACCCTGACCGCCAAGTGGACGCCGGCAAGCCGGAACAGCACGTGGAGCATCAGCCCGGACAAGGGCAGCCAGCTGGGCAGGGAATCCACCACCATCACCCCGCCAGACAGCGCCAGCCGGGGCATCAGGTTCAGCCAAGTCAGCGGATCAACATACGCTGGTTTTTCCTTGGCGGTGGGCAGCGACGGCAACGCCTACGCCTGGGGAGGCAACTACTATGGCCAGCTCGGCGACGGGACAGGCCGCAGCCACCGGTCTACGCCGGTCATGGTGAGGACGCCCGACCGCAGCACGTACCCGGACCTGCCAGCGGACTTCACCTACCTGCAGGTCAGCGCCGGAGGCGATTATTCCCTGGCCGTGGGCAGCGACGGCAACGCCTACGCCTGGGGATGGAACTACTGGGGCCAGCTCGGTGACGGGACAACCACCGAGCGGCATGCGCCGGTCAGGGTGAAGACGCCCGACCGCAGCACGTACCCGGACCTGCCAGCGGACTTCACCTACCTGCAGGTCAGCGCCGGAGGCCAGCATTCCCTGGCCCTGGGCAGCGACGGCAACGTTTACGCCTGGGGATACAACTTCATTGGCGCGCTCGGCGACGGGACGACAAGCACCAGACAGACCACGCCGGTCAGGGTGAAGACGTCCGACCGCAGCACGTACCCGGACCTGCCAGCGGACTTCACCTACCTGCAGGTCAGCGCCGGAGGCGATCATTCGCTCGCCCTGGGCAGCGACGGCAACGTTTACGCCTGGGGACGGAACGACAATGGCCGGCTCGGTGACGGGACAACCAGCGAGCGGCATGCGCCGGTCAGGGTGAAGACGCCCGACCGCAGCACGTACCCGGACCTACCCAAGGATTTCACCTACCTGCAGGTCAGCGCCGGATACTCTTATTCCCTGGCCCTGGGCAGCGACGGCAACGCCTACGCCTGGGGAAACAACAGCCATGGCCAGCTCGGCGACGGGACAACCAGCGAGCGGCATGCGCCGGTCAGGGTGAAGACGCCCGACCGCAGCACGTACCCGGACCTGCCAGCGGACTTCACCTACCTGCAGGTCAGCGCCGGAGGCGATCATTCCCTGGCCCTGGGCAGCGACGGCAACGCCTGGGCATGGGGATCCAACACCTATGGCCAGCTCGACAACAACACCGCCAGCGGGACCAGTGACGCGAATCCTGTTCCTATGCGCGTGCGCGACCCCGCCAGCCCCACCGACACGAGCAAAGGACTGCAAGCCGTGCAAGTCAGCGCCGGATACACTCATTCGCTGGCCGTGGGCAGCGACGGCAACGCCTGGGCATGGGGAGACAACAGCGCTGGCCAGCTCGGCAACAACAGCACAAACAACAAGTCGGCTCCTGTGCCGGTGTCGTTCAACCTGGCTCTGGTGATCACCGGCGTCAGATTCGACCAGACCCCCGCATCAGACCTGACGCGCGGCGACGGCAGCAGCGTCACCGTGACCACGCCCGCACATTTGCCGGGCACGGTCACGGTCAGCGTGGACTACACGATGGGTGGCACAGGAATCACCCTGACCGACACCTCCCTCAGATACACGTACCTGCCCGCAGGCGTGCTTCCCCGCGCCGGAGGGGAAGGCATCCTGCTGGCCCTGGCCACCGGCATGACCGGCATGGGTGGGGTGCTGGCATCCTGCCGCCACCGGAGGGAAACACGCCAACTGCTTCACGCTTCTCACGAGTAAGAAAAGGCCTGGGGCGCGTATCAATCCCCCCGCCCCGGCCCATATAGGGGGCAGGGAGGAAAAGTGTCACTTAAGGCCCAAACCCCCAAGAGAGCCGACACTCCCTCCCGCGCCCCCACCACACAATCAGTCGACCGCCCGAACGGAACAGAGGAAGCGACTCCTCTTATCCAGCTCGGACGGTCGACTACAACTGTTCTACTGCTGGTCGGCAGTCGTGGCGTAGATGGTCTTCTTGCAGACCAAATACACAACCAGGCCCAGCAGGGACACGGCAGCTCCGATCAGCAGCAGGTTGCTGTAGTTGGCGGCCGGCCCGGTGGCTCCCATGATGCTGAAACCCTCCAGGCTGGGCTTGCCCATCAGGCCGCCGATGATGGCGATGCCGATGGATCCGGTCACGTTCATGACCAGATCGTTCATGCCCACGCCGCGGCCCGACTGATCCTGTGGAAGGGTGTCAAGCACGGTGGAGACGATGGGCGAATACATCAGTCCGACCCCGGCATAGTAGACGCAGGCAGTCAGCGTCAGGGCCAGCAGGCCGGAATTGACCACCAGGGCCGTCCCTGCGAAACCAAGGATCATCAGGCAGGCGGCGATGATGATGGCGGGCTTGCGTCCGATCCTGTCCACGATGGCGCCCGAGGTGGTGCCCAGCACGGCGGCCACCAGGAAGGCCCAGACCACATGCAGGGAGACCGTGGTGGTCGACACCTTGTAGACGTCACGCCCGATGGCGTTGAAGATGGGCGACATGCAGTAGTTCATGAAGTAGAAGATCAGGATCAGCCCGATACCCATCAGCCAGCGCTTGTTGCGGAAGAAGTCCGGGGTGATGAAGGGGCTCCGGGCCCGGCTGATGTACACGGCGAAGATCAGGTAGCAGACAGCGGAGGCCGCCAGCAGCCACCAGGCCGTGTACGAGAAGAAGAGGGTCAGCAGGGCCGTGGCCAGTCCGAAGATGACGAAGCCCAGCCAGTCCACCTTCTCGCCGTTGCCGCCGCCGGTGGGCAGGCTCTTGAGCAGGATGGGCAGGAAGATGATGGTGACCGCGGGAATCAGGAAGAGGTACTGCCAGGCTATGGAGCTGAGCAGGCCGGCGGCGAAGATGCCGATGGCTGCAGACACCTGGTAGCCTGCCGTGAAGATGCCGAAGAAGATCACCTTCAGGGAGGGCTTGAGGTACTTGGTGGCCACGACCAGGTAGGCCGAGCCAGCCACCTGTTCGCCGGCGGTCTGCAGCAGCCGGGCCGCGATCACATTCCAGATGTTGGGGGCCATGATCGTGTTGGCCACGTATCCGTACACGGACCCGATGAACAGTATGCACAGGCCGAAGGTGACCAGCTTGCGCAGGGATACGAAGTCACCCAGGGACCCGTAGATGAAGCAGACGATGCCCAGGACGATGCTGGGTAGGGCCGTGATCAGCGAGGCCTGGTCGGGGGCGCCGGCATCCTTGCCGACCTGCTGGAAGACCAGGTTGAAGCCCTGCAGGCACAGGGTGCCCAGGACGAAGGTGATCAGCAGCAGGATCAGCGATCGTACGGCTGTCGAATCCTCGGTGGATTGCTTTTCGGACATAATGTCTTCAATTCTCTTTCTTTTGCGTGAACTTGCCGGGGATGGAGGACCTCAGTCGGCCTGGGAGGCCAGCCTGGTGATCCGGGTCATGAACTCGTCCAGGAAGCGGGGCACATCCACGCCGACGGCTACGCGCACGGTCTTGTTCGGGTCGTTGAGCCGCTGCTCGTCCCCGATGGTACGCCCGCGAGTGGCGCCTTCGGTCTCCACCTTCATATTGATGGGCAGGGTGGTGACCAGGGTCGGATCCACGGCCACGCCCACGGCCAGCGGATCGTGCAGGCCGCAACCACCCAGATGGGGCGAGGTGGTCTCGTAGGCCTTGATGTAGAAGTCGGTCATGTCCGCCAGGAAGTTGCCTGCCGCAGTGCCCAGCTGCCGCCAGCGGGCGGTCTCCTTGTAGGTCAGCAGGGTCTGCAGGGTCACGTCCAGGCCGACCATGGTCACGGGAGCGCCGGAGCGGAAGAGCGCATCGGCCGCGTCCGGGTCCTGGGAGATGTTGGCTTCCTGCCAGGCGTCCACATTGCCCGGCACGGTCAGGGCCCCGCCCATGAGCACAATGGAGCCTATGCGCTGGGCGATGTCAGGCTCCTTGGCCAGGGCGGCGGCAATGTTGGTCATGGGGCCAGTGGGCACGTAGACCAGATCCTTGCCGTAGGTGTTGACCGCATCGATGATGAAGTCCACGGCCGACTCCGTCTCAGCCTTGCGGTCCGAGTCGGGGATGGCCACGTCGCCGATGCCGTTCTCGCCGTGGATGAAGGCGGAGACGGGCAGCACCTCGAAGGAGTCCGCCTTACAGGCGTGGGACAGGCCCGGGTAGACCTTGACCTCAGGATGACCCAGCAGGTCGGTGATGGCCAGATCGTTGCGGATGCCCTGCTCCAGGAGCACGTTGCCATAGGTGCCGGTTATGCCGATCAGCTCAACTTCGGGGCTGCCCAGGGCATAGGAGATAGCCAGAGTGTCGTCGACACCAGTGTCCAGATCGAGAATCAGCTTACGCATACAATGTTTCCTTTCATCGCCATGGCTGTATGGAACCATGGCCGTATGCATCCACGATGTCCTTGTGGTGGATGCTTGTTTATCATATGCGAAATCGAGCGGTTTCGCTCCCCTATGACATGCGCAAGTCGTGGACAATGTCCTCAAATGTTCATATCGCCCGCAACCAGGGCCCGGATGACGAATCCGGATAGCGAATCCAGCAGCTGGTTCTCCGGCTGATTCCACTATCCACAATGGCGAGCCGGACCGACGGGCCACTCCCCCAGATGCCTATGATTACCCTGATTAAGCCCGGATGATCTGGCGAAAGGGGAGCCCATGGCTGCAATTCAAGGACGGCGGCGCAATCTGCAACTGATGACCGCCCTGGGCGTGCTGGCCGGCGGCCTCTACGGCTACACCCTGACCGTCATCTCCGGCGCGCTGATCGGCATGAACCTGGGCTCCGGCCCGGGTGGACACCTGACGGCCGGCGAACAGGGCATGGTCACCTCAGCCCTGCTGATAGGTGCCGCGTTGGGATCCTACCTGGCAGGAAGGTTCAACGACCGCTTCGGTCCCAAGCGCATCATCCTGACCGGCGCCCTGTTGGCCATCCCTGGAGCCCTGCTGAGCGCCCTGGCCCCCAGCCTGATCCTGCTTGGTCTGGGAAGATTGATCATCGGGGCTGGAATCGGCATGACCTCCACCATCGTACCCATCTACCTGGCCGATATGGTCGGCACGGAGGAACGCGGACGGGTGGTTTCGGTCAACTCGGTCATGATCGTGGTCTGGCAGCTGCTGGCCGTCAGCGTCAACGCCATCCTGGACCGGATGGGTGCCGACTGGCGGACCATGCTCTGGGCCCTGGTGCCTCCGGCCATCCTGCTGGCCCTGCTGGCCTGCTTCCTGCATGACAGCCCGGCCCACCTGATCCGCCGTGGCCAATCGGACCAGGCAGCAGTCTTCCTGGAATCCACCCGCGACAAGGCAGAGGCCCGGGTGACCATGCAGGAGCTGTCGCATCCGGCGAGCGCGAAGACCGCCGGCTTCAAGGCCCCCTGGCTCCGACGGGTGCTGATCGTGGGCATCGGCGTGGCCATGATCAACCAGCTGACCGGGCTGAACATCGTCAACTACTACGCACCGACCATCTTCACCGACACCCTGGGCTTCGACCCCTCCCTGTCCATGGTGGCCACCGTGCCCGTCATCCTGGTCTCCGCCATAGCGGCCATCATCGGAGGGTTGGGACTGATCGACCGCTTCGACCGCCGCGCCATTCTGGCTGTGGGACTTGCAGGCACCATCATCTTTCTGACGGCCATCGGGGTCTGCTACCGGTTCGTCGGCGCCCTGGGCAGCGGGTCACGGACTGCCGCCTGGATCATGATCGGCATGATGATGATCTACGTGGTCTTCGTCCAGGGCCTGGTGGCCCCGGTCACCTGGCTGCTCCTGTCCGAGATCTTCCCCCAGCAGGTCAAGAGCCATGGCATGGGCTACGCCAACGTGGCCATGAACCTGACCAACTTCGGCCTCTCCCTGGTCTTCCCCACCCTGCTGGCCCGACTGGGCGGAACCGGCACCTACCTGCTCTTCGCCCTGATCAATGTGTGCGCCCTGGTGTTCGCCTGGGTCATGGTGCCCGAGACCCGAGGCAAGAGCCTGGCCCAGATCGAGCAGGAGGCCCGGGCCCGGGCATGAAACCGAGTATAAGAAGAGGGCGGAACCGGATACAGGCCCGCCCTCATGGAATCCGATAACTCAGATTCTGATGCCTCAGATGTTGAAGACCTGCTTGGCCAGCTTGGCGATGGTGTCGCCGCCCAGCTGTGCGACATCATTCTTGCACTGGTTGATCCTGCCGAAAAGCTGGTCCGCGTCGTTGTATGACAGGGGCTGGCCGATCTCCTTGGACAGGTCAACCAGCTGGTCGATGGTCTCCAGGTTGCTCAGCTTCTCTACCAAGGTCTTCTCGTCCATGAATCACTCCTCTGTAAGCGGCGATGCAGACACCGGGGGCCTTGCGCCATCGGTGCCCACCTTTCTCCTCTCATCATAGCCAGCGAACGGATGAACCGGGCGCGCATGGAGGCTCAAATCAGGTCGTAGGAGAAATCGTGGATCCGGTCCAGGGCCTGTCGGCTCTCCTCCAGCCAGGTCATGGCCACCGGATAGACGTGTCCCAGGGTCTGCAGGCGGTTGGGCCTCAGGTCGTGCAGCTCGAAGTCGCGGCCCTTCCCGCACAGAATCCCGGCCATCTTGAGCGCGTCACCCTGCAGAAAGTCGTCGGCGCTGGTGTTCAGAAAGACCGGCGGCAGGTGGACCATGTCGACCATGGTCGTCAGGTCGGCCACCTGGTCATCCCCAGCCTGCACGAAGCTTCTGAAGAAGGATGGGGCAACCATGGCCAGGGCATTGGTGGCAGATCCAGTTGAATGGGAGTCTTCCGGATCCACCGATAAGTAAGGAGTCAGATCGAACAGGCCTGAGACGAAGGCAGCGCCCCTGGGCCGCAGCCCGGCAGGCTTCAGCCCCAGCCTCTGCGCGAATTGGCCATCGGACTCCACAGCCAGCATATAGAGCGCCAGGGTGCCTCCGGCCGAGTCTCCCGTCAGAAAGATCCGGTCGGACGAAACCGGATACTCGTCCAGGTGGTTCTTGATCCAGGTCAGGGCCGTCAGCACGTCAGACAGCTGCCCCATGAAGTCCGTGCTGGGTATCAGCCGGTAGTTGACCGAGAAGACCGCAAAGCCGCGCTGTGCCAGGTGGGTGCAGAAGTTCCGGTTGAGCTCCTTGTAGCCGTACATGAACCCGCCGCCGTGGATGTCGATGTAGACCGGGGTAACCCTGCCGTTGCGCAGCAGTACATCATGAGGCAGGTAGAGATCCAGCTTGTGGGCTCGCAAACCATCGTCCACATAGGCGATGTCGTTGAAGCAGTCCACCCCCTCGGGCACCTGCCAGTGACGGGAACGGGGAGCATCCATGCGCCCGAAGGTCAGCCGGGAGCCCAGGACGGCCCGAACCATATCGGGACTGCAACCATCCAGGTCCCCGTCGACCTCGGTCCATCCCTCCAACAGTTCACGTTCCTCGTCGGTTACGGTCATCTGTGCATCCTTGCTCATCATTCAGCCCTCATCAATCCAACCCGTACAGCTTTTCGCATCCGGTCTTGCGGGTTTACAGCCAATATACCTTGCCGGCAAACGGACACTCCTGGCCCTGGTCGCGATCCTGCCGGTAGAATGACGGGAACAGCGACAGAAAGGCCAAGGATGACAATCGCAAGCTACGAAGGCGTATCCGCGCTCTCCCTGGGCCTGCCGCCCACCACCGCCATTCCAGCAGCCAAGGGCGAACTGCCCATACGGGCTTTCACCACGCGACCGCCCATCTCCTCACGGCTGCGCCAGCACTTCTCCACCAGCGTCGACAAAATCGTCATGCTGGCCCTGTTGCGGCCCGGGACCATCCCGGTGGCGGATGGCGCGCACTGCCATGAGGTACTGGTCATGGCCATCGGGCTGAAGACCCCCGATGTGCCGGAGGACGTGTTGGAACACATCGCCGCCATGCGCTCCTCAGGTATGGTTTTCATCACCATTCACCAGGGTGAGGAGGGACTCGTCTGTACGCCGGCCGTCCGCCGGGCCCTGCCCACCAAGGCCGGTCATGAGACCAGGCATACGCTCCACCTGGGCAGGCCACGCCCTGCCGATAAGACCAATCTGACCCTGGTCGGCGACGATATGGACCAGCTCTGGGACAGCCTGTGTGCCCAGGTGACCCTGGACCGGACTGACGGTACTGATCTGGACAGCCAACTCGCCGTCCGCGAGCGCATCGACCTGCTCAAGGCCCAGGAGGCCAAGCTGGCCGGGGACCACGGCCGGGCCAGAACCACCCAGAACCGCAACACAGCCTTCGCCAAGCTCCAGAAGGTCCGCGCCGAGCTGAAGCGGCTTTCCGCCGATAACCAGACGTCCGGGAATTAGGACACAGCGTCCAGCCGGGCCTGGTTCGGCCTAATTCGTCCCTTGCGGCTGGTCAGCGGTCTCAGTATGGTCACCCAGCTCGGCGCTCTCGTCGGGAATATCCCTGTAGGCCAGGTATCTGCGCAGTTCGAAGGCCGTGGCCAGGATGGGGTAATCGCTCAGGCGGCGGGGGTTGTAGCCTGTCTCTCTGGCCAGGGCATCCAGTCGGTTCTGCATGGTGTTCTTGTGGATGAACAGCTCCTGGGCGGCGTGGGTGATGCTGCCGTTGTGCCGGGTGTAGGCGTTGAAAACCCTCTCGAACCGATCGACGCGATCCGGTTCCAGTCCCGCAAAGACCCGATCCACAAAGGCCCGGCACTGCTCGGTGGGCAGTGAGGTGATCAGCCGCCCCGCGCCCATCTGCTCGTACCGATACCGCTGGTCATCGGCAGTGAACCCGGCCCAGCGCGCGGCGACACAGGCCTGCCGGTAGCTGTGCCAGTACTGGCCCGGGTCCGCCTGGATCATCCCCGCACCCAGCACCACCTTGGAGCCGACCACCCTGCCCAGGGCCTGACGCAGAGCAGCCACGAACTCATCCAACTCGGCGTCCTCCATCTGCGGCGCATAGACGCGAAAGTCCCTGGGGCTCACGGCGAAAAGGGGAACCCCGAAGGACAGGCACGTCTGGCAGAGCCTCTCGTAGAGCCGATCCTGGTTGAGCCTTTCCAGCCGGATACCTGGCGCCCGGCCGACCAGAGCCCGCCGTGGACCCGACAGATCCAGATCGAGGGCCAGGGCCAGGGCGTTCATCAATTCGTCGTCCTTGTGCTCCAAGGTCAGCAGGTTGACCAGGTTGCTGGTCATGATCCGCCGGTTGAATCGGGCGATCTGCTCCATGTTGGCGCAAAGCATGAGCTCGGTCATGCGCTCGATGATCCCGCCCAGAGCGCCCACCTTGTTCACAGGACCCGTGATTCCGATGACCGCCACCACCGCATCGTTGAGCACCACCGGCACGTTGACCCCGTCACGGGCTCCCTGATAAGGATGCCGACGATCCACGGCAACGGTCCGGCAGTCAACGGCCGCCTGACGGGCCGCGTCATGGAAGCTGCCTATGCGCGAAGGATCAGTGCTGGCCACCATGGTTCCCTCGGTGTCGAAAAAGTTGATATTGTACTCGATTACATCCTTGAGATTGTCGACGATTGTCTGCGCCGTCGCAGGGTCTATAGTCATGGCTCGCCTCCCTACGAACATGGTACATGAACCATTTTTGTCATCGCCATCCATCGCTTTTCGAGTATGGGTGCCCTGGCAAAAAGTGCACAACAGAGCCACACTGAAAGTGAGAAATAATATGGGATCGTTACTGGTCCGGCAGCTACGACGATGCCGACCCTGGTCCCTGGCACAAGTTACGGATCAAAGGAACCGACATGGATATTACCCTGTCATGGTGGGCCGCTCTGCTGGGTCTGGCCCTGGCCATCATCCTCATTCTGAAGAAGCTCAACACCACTTATGCGCTCATGCTGGGAGCCATCGTAGGCTGCCTGATCGGGGGCGCCTCCCTGGGCCAGACCGTCAACATCGTGGTGGCCGGCTCCCAGAGCGTCATGGGCACGGTCATCCGGGTCCTGGCTGCCGGCGTGCTGGCGGGGGTCATGATGGAGTCCGGCGCCGCCAACCGGATAGCCCGGGCCATTGTGGACGGCCTGGGCGAGCGCATGGCCATCCTCTCCCTGGCCCTGGCCACCATGATCATCTGCGCCGTCGGAGTCTTCATCCCCGTGGCCGTCCTGATCGTGGCACCCATCGCCATCGAGGTCGGCAGCCGACTCAAGATCTCCAAGCTGGCCCTGCTGATCGCCCTGTCCGGCGGAGGCAAAGCCGGCAACATCATCTCCCCCAACCCCAACACCATCGCGGTGGCCTCGGGATTCCACATACAGCCCTCGGCGGTCATGATCGGCAGCTTCATCCCGGCACTATGCGGACTGGCCATGGCCGTCCTGCTGGCCACCATCATGCAGCATCGCGGGCGCATCGTCACCATGGACGACCTGGGCGAGGACGCGGCCAAAGCCTCGAAGGACAAGGATCTGCCCTCCCTGGGACGCTCCCTGGTGGCCCCGATCACCGCCGTGGTCCTGCTCCTGCTCAACCCCGTGGGTTCCATACTGCACATCGGCCTACTGGAGCGGTTCCAGGTGGATGCCATGTACATCCTGCCCCTGGCATCCATCCTGGGCCTGCTGGCCATGGGACAGGGCGGCAAAATCCTCACGTACACCAGCGCCGGCCTGCAGCGCATGGTTGATGTGGTCCTCATCCTGATCGGAGCCGGAGCCCTGGGCGGGCTGATCACCAGCTCCGACCTGCCCAAGCAGATCGTCAACATCATCCACGCCATGGGCGTGCCCGGATCCATGCTGGCCCCCATCGCCGGCATCCTCATGGCCGCAGCCACAGCCTCCACCTCCACGGGCGTCATCCTGGGCAGCAGCTCCTTCGGCAAGTCCATCCTGGCCTTCGGCACCTCGGGGGTGGCCGCCGCCGTCACCATGCAGGCGGGCGCCACGGTCATCGACCAGCTGCCCCACGGCAACTACTTCCACGTCACCGCCAAGTCCATCAACATGACCCTGGGCGAGCGGATGAAGGTGGTCCCCTTTGAGTTCCTGGTGGGCCTGACCATGACCCTGGTGGCCATGCTGGTCTATCTGGTCTTCTGAAACGACGGATCAGGAAAGGTAACAACCATGAAAATCATCATTGCACCCGACTCCTTCAAGGGCAGCCTGACCGCCAAGGAGGCTGCAAAGGCCATCGAACGCGGATTGCGACGCAGCCCACTCAAGGCCGAAATGGTCCTGGTGCCCATGGCCGACGGTGGCGAGGGCACGGTCCAGTCCCTGGTCGATGCCACCGGAGGCCATATGATCCAGGCCCAGGTCACCGGACCCCTGGGTCAGACCGTGAACGCCAGCTACGGCATCCTGGGTGACGGACGGACAGCCGCCATCGAGATGGCTGCGGCCAGCGGCATCCAGTTCGTCAACGAACAGACCCGAGACCCGCTGGTCACCACCACCTACGGCACGGGCGAGCTGATCAGCAAGGCCCTGGACCAGGGCGCGCAGGAGATCATCGTCGGCCTGGGCGGCTCGGCCACCAACGACGGCGGCGCCGGCATGGCCCAGGCCCTGGGTGCCCGGTTCCTGGATGCCGACGGGCATGAACTGACCCAGGGTGGAGCGGCGCTGGCCCGGCTGGACCGAATCGACGTCTCCGGGCTGGATCCCCGATTGGCCCGCACCCGTATTCGTCTGGCCTCGGACGTGACCAACCCCCTGACCGGCCCCGAGGGAGCGTCGGCCGTCTTCGGCCCGCAAAAGGGGGCGGACCCATCCATGGTGGCCACCTTGGATGCGGCCCTGGCCCACTATGCTGGCGTCATCCGCAAGGACCTACACCGGGAGGTGGAGGCCAAGCCGGGCGCGGGGGCCGCCGGTGGTCTGGGTGCAGGATTCCTGGCCTTCACTCCGGCCGTCATGGCCTCGGGCGTCAGCATCGTGGTGGAGACCACCCGTCTCAAGGAACTGGCCCGTGGCGCCGACCTCTGCTTCACAGGCGAGGGCGGCATCGACTTCCAGACCGGTTTCGGCAAGACCCCCATGGGCACAGCCCAGGCCGTCAAGGAATCCTCCCCCGGCTGCAAGGTCATCGCCCTGGCTGGCAACGTGGGCGCCGGGACCGAAGAGCTCTACAAGGTGGGCATCGACGCCATCTTCAGCATCAGCCCGGGGGCCGTCAGCCTTGAGGATGCCATGGCCAAGGCCGCCGACAACCTATCCGCAGTGGCCGAGAACATCGGCAGGCTCCTGGCCTGATCCGACTCTCGGATCAGCAGGAAAACGAGGGGGCTCCGGATGCCTTGCGCACCCGGAGCCCCCTGTAATCAGAACCCCCGTCGGAATCCCTGTCCGGCATAACCTTCAACAGTCATGCCGAACAGTGGGAAGTCATCAGTCGAATTCGGTGATGACTGAACGGATGACCTCGCCGTTGACCAGCTGCTTGTAGGCCTCGTCGATCTGGCTCAGCTTGATGTGCTGGCTGACGATGTCATGCATGTTCAGCCTGCCGTCCACAGCGAAGTCGGCATACATGGGAATGTCGTGCTTGATGTTGGTGGAGCCCATCCACACGCCCTTGAAGCCGCGCTGGTGGACCAGCAGGTCGGCCGGGTTGATCTCCAGGGAGACCGTGGCATCCGGCTTGGTCAGGCCGATCGGGTAGGCGGTGCCGCCCACGCCCAGCATGTCCCAGGCCTGCTTCATGGTGACGGGCAGACCGATGGCCTCGAAGGCCTGGTCCACGCCGCCGTCAGTCAGCTCGCGCACCTTGGCCACAGGGTCCTCGTTCTTGGAGTTGATGACATCGGTGGCGCCGAACTTGCGGGCGAACTCCAGCTTGTTGTCCAGCAGGTCGATGGCGATGATCCGCTTGGCGCCGCAGATCCGGGCTCCCGAGATGATGTTCAGGCCGATGCCGCCGGTGCCGATGACGGCCACGGTGTCGCCGGGACGCACATGGGCGGTGTTGATGGCCGCTCCGGCTCCGGTGATAGTGGCGCAGCCGATGCAGGCGGCCTCATCCCACTTGACCTGGTTGTTGACCACGGCCAGCTGGTTCTCGTGAATCAGGGCCTTCTCGGCGAAGCCGCCGGTGCCGAAGGCCTGGGTGATGGGCCGGCCGTCCGGGAAGGACAGACGGGGCTTCTCGCCCGCGCCGCGCACGCACTCCTGCTGCTGGGTGCAGGACTGGGGCTGGCCCTTGAGGCAGTTGGCGCAATGCCCGCAGACCTGCTCCAGGGAGGCCACCACGTGGTCGCCCACCTTGATGCCGGACACCTCGGGGCCCACGGCCTCGACGATGCCCGAGATCTCATGGCCGATCACAGCCGGGAAGGGGAAGAACTTGTCGTCATCCTCGACCAGGTGCAGATCCGAATGGCACAGACCCGAGGCCTGCACGTCCACCAGGACCTCCGCGCCAATGGGGTCGTCAATGATGATCTCCTCGGGCTGGGCAAAGCCCTTGCCGATGCCGTAGGCAATCGACGCCTTGATCTTCTGAGGCATAAACCATCTCCTAATCACAATGCCGCCACCGGCCTCATGCCGGGCAGGGCAAAAACAACGTTGAATATTTTGCTGTGGCCACGGCCATCCTCAATGTATGCACCGCTGCCGCAGACCACTTTCATGCTAGCAGGAAAGAGGGGTCAATAGGCATTTAGACCGGCCCGGGAAGAGGCCTCCGGCGTTTCCTCGACGGGGACTGCAGGCATCCATAGAATGGGCTTCATGTGTGGACGATTCGCGGCCGACCTGGACTACTCCAGCCTGGCCCAACACTACAGTGCCCGGCAGGCTCCCGGACTGCCCGAACCCTCATGGAACATCAGCCCTGGGTCGGTCATCGCCCTGGTGGCCCAGGACCGACACGGGCAGCGGCACCTGCATCCGGCCCGCTGGAACCTGGTCCCCTCCTGGTCCGAAAGCGATCGGATGGCCTACCCCACCCACAACGCCCGGGTGGAGAGCGCCCTGACCAAGCGGACCTACGCGGACTCGGCCAGGAGTCAGAGGGCCATCATTCCGGCCAGCGGCTACTACGAGTGGACACCTGATCACCAGCCCTACTACTTCCAGGCCCCCGACGGCCACACCCTGAACATCGCCGGCCTCTACTCCTGGTGGCGTGCCGGGCCTGGTCAACCCTGGCTGCTGACGGCCACCATCCTGACGACGCAGGCCACGCCAGGGGCCGCCCGGGTGCACGACCGGATGCCCCTGCTGATCACTGATGAGAACGTGGACCCCTGGCTGGACCCAGGCATAGAGGGCAGTACGATCCTGCCCCAGGCTGTGGAGCCTGGCCGTCATGCTTCTGAAGAACTGACCATGCACCCGGTGGCGCCCCTGAAGGGGGACGGTCCGGAGCTGACCGAGGCTATGGCCCTGGACCAGAGGGTCAAGAGAATTTAGAGGGCTCCTGGGATTCAGATGGTGAAGCCCAGCTCCCGCGCCGCCTCGGTGGGGACCGGGTCGTAGGCCCAGTACTCGCTCAGGTTGTCGTCGGAGGACAGGCTGCGAATCTCGGCCTTGTCGATGTAGACCTCACCCGACAGATGGTCGGTCTCATGCTGGAAGATGCGGGCCGGCCAGCCGTGCATGTGCTGGCGGTGCTTGCGCCCGGAACGGTCCTCCCAGCTGGCCGTGATGTCCAGCCAGCGCCGCCGGACCGCCTGGAATCCGTCCAGGGACAGGCATCCCTCATAGAAGGCCGCGGTCGCCTGCCCGATTGGCTCATATGAGGGGTTGATGATGACCCTGAAGGGCAACTCGTCGATCTGGCGCGGATCGTCCTCATCGTCGCGGACATGGTCCTCGATGACGGCGATGGCCAGGCCCAGGCCCACCTGGGGTGCCGCCAGTCCCACGCCAGGGGCCTCAAGCATGGTGGCCCGCATGGCCTTGAGCAGCCTGTTCAGAGTCTTGGCTGCCAGCTGACCCTTGTAGGGCCGGGCCTGCTGGCGCAGGACGGGCTCGCCCATCTGCACGATGGGCAGGAGCTCCTCTTTGCCGGCCTCGGCCAGCATGGATTCCACCCGGTGGTCGAGATCGGCGTCGAAGGCCGCCTTTCTGCCGAACATGGATGATTCCGCCTTTCCTGGGTCGTCGGTTCAGATGGCCAGCTCGTCGGCCACGACCGAGGCCAGCCGTTGGCAGACCTGGTCGGCCTGCTCCTGGGTGGCCGCCTCGACCATGACCCTGACCAGGGGCTCGGTGCCCGAGGGCCGCAGCAGGACCCGGCCGGTGTTGCCCAGCATCCGCTCCTCCGCCTCGACCGCATCCTGGACCTTGGCGTTGGTGCGGGCCGCGTTCTTGTCCACGCCTGAGACGTTGATCAGTTGCTGCGGCAGCTGGGGGAAGTCGGCGGCCAGTTCCTTGAGGCTCTTGCCCGAGCGCACGACCTCCTTGGCCAGGGTCAGGGCCGTCAGGGTCCCGTCGCCGGTGGTGGCGAACTCCCGGTTGATGACGTGCCCGGACTGCTCGCCGCCCAGGGTGTAGCCCCCGCGCAGCATCTCCTCCAGGACGTAGCGGTCGCCCACAGCCGTCTGGACGGTGACGATGCCCATCTGCTTCAGGGCCAGTTTGAGTCCCAGGTTGCTCATGACGGTGACCACCAGGGTATCGTTGGCCAGCTTGCCCTCGCGCTGCTTGGCGCGGGCCAGGATGCCCATGATCTGATCGCCGTTGACCATGTTTCCCTCTTCGTCCACGGCCAGACAGCGGTCGGCATCCCCGTCGAAGGCCACGCCCATGACCGCATCCGAGGCCTTGACCATGGCCTGCAGCTGCTCGGGATGGGTGGAGCCGGCGTGCTTGTTGATGTTGTAACCGTCGGGCGAGGCGTTGATGACCACCACGTCCGCTCCGGCCCGGCGCAGGGCCTCGGGGGCCACCACCGAGGTGGCTCCGTTGGCGCAGTCGGCCACGATCCGCAGACCGTCCAGGGGCTTGGGCTGGGTCTTGTCGGGGGCGACAGGGGCCACGGCCTCCACCAGATGGTCGATGTACATGTTGGTGGCGGTCACCGTGTCATGGGAGACACGGCCCACGCCCTCGCCCACCGGGCGCTCCCAGTCCTGGCCCAGGACCGCTTCGATGTCGTCCTCCTTGGAATCCTGGAGCTTGAAACCACCCCGGGCGAAGAACTTGATGCCGTTGTCGGGCATGGGGTTGTGGGAAGCGGAGATGACCGCCCCCATCTCCACGTTGAGCACGCTGGTCAGGTAGGCGATGCCCGGAGTGGGAATGATGCCCACGTCGATCACGTCGAAGCCGCCCGATGACATGCCGGCGGCCAGGGCCGAGGCCAGAAAGTCCCCGGAGACCCGGGTATCGCGGCCGATCAGGGCCCGTCGGCGGCCCGCGGACCGATCCGCGCCACGGCCCAGGACACGGACTGCCGCATCGCCCAGATCCAGGGCCAGCTGTGCAGTCAGGTCTCTATTGGCCAAACCGCGTACACCATCGGTACCGAATAATCTGGGCATTTGCTCTCCTCCGAACGTACCATCCTGCATGCAGGCAACAGATTCATTATGGCCCCGACCCTGACCCGTCGCCACCCGGGCCAGGGTCGGGCGGAATACTCAGCGCAGCCGCTCGTTGTATTCGCGGACCTTGAGGATGCGCCTGGAGGACTCCGTGTTCTGGATGATCATCCCGCGCAGGGCCTTGGGGGCCTCGGCGTAGTCGGCCAGCCAGGCATCGCCCGCCTTGACCAGGGCGGCCGGGTCGGCCTTGGTCGGGTAGAGCCCGCCTGCCGACAGGGGGTTGAGCAGGGTCTCCGCAATGTGGAAGGTCTTCTGGGTCCAGACCTCGTCCACGGCCGCAAAGAAGCGATCCACATAGGGCGCGAAGAGCTCCTGGTCCCCGGAACCGGAGAAGCCGTCGGCCAGGGCCTCGATCTGCGAGTTGGTCAGATCCTCGTTGTGCAGGGCCTGATCCCAGGCCCAGGCCTTGGCCTGATCCGTCGGACGGGCTGCCCGGGCTCCCATGGCGAACTCGCGGTTCTCCGTGGTGTCTTTCGCGGCCAGCTCCCGGTCGATCTCGCCGTCAGCCAGCAGGTCGTGGGCGGACAGGGCGTGGATGATCAGCCAGCGGGTGTTGTTGTCGATGGTCAGCCCCTCCAGCTTCAGGTCGCCGCTCAGCAGACCACGGGCGTGATCCTCGAAGTCGGCGTCGTCCCCGTAGCCCAGGTAGGCGCGGACCAGCTGGAACTGCTCGTCCGAACCGGGCTGGGCCTTCATGGCCAGATCCCAGAGCGTGCCGGCCACCAGCTGCAGCATGGGCTGGCGGCGACGGGAGGCGGTGAAGTGGTGGGCTGCCGTGGAGATCTGAGACAGGGCGTAGCGGAAGGTGGTGGACTGATGCTCGGTGGCCAGGGCCTTCAGACTCAGGCTGATGAAGCGCTCGGCAGGGAACTGCGCATCCCGGGTCATGTCCCAAAGGCTGAGCCAGACCACAGCCCGGGCCAGACGGTCCTCAATCCGGTAGAGATTCTGCGTGGCATACTCCAGGGAGTCCTGGTCCAGACGCAGCTTGGCGTAGGTCAGGTCGTCATCGTTGATCAGGATCAGGGCCGGACGCTTCTTGCCAACGACCTGGGGCACTTCGGCTCCCTGGCCCTCCAGATCCAGCTCGAACCGGTCTGTGCGCACCACCTTGCCGGACTCGTCCTCGTCGTAGAAGCCCACAGCCAGGCGGTGCGGGCGCAGGACCGGATGCTCCTCGGGGGCGGTCTGGTCGATCCGCATGGCGGTGATGGTCCCCTGCTCGTCGGTCTGCACCAGGCTGGTCAGCGTGGTGATGCCGGCCTCCTCAAGCCAGAGCCGGGACCAGTTGCCCAGGTCGCGGCCGCTGGTCTTCTCCAGCTCGGTCAGCAGATCCTTCAGGGTGGCGTTGCCGTGGGCATGGGCCGTCAGATAGTTGTGGATGCCCTGGAAGAAGCGCTCACGGCCCACGTAGGCGACCAACTGCTTCAGCACAGAGCCGCCCTTGGCGTAGGTGATGCCATCGAAGTTGACCTCGGTATCGTGCAGGTCACGGATGGGGGCCACCACCGGGTGGGTGGTAGGCAACTGATCCTCGGTCAGGGCCCAGCTCTTCTCGCCGGAGCAGAAGGTGGCCCAGTCGTCGGTCCACTCGGTGGCCTCGGCGGTGGCCAGGGTCGACATGAACTCGGCGAAGGACTCGTTCAGCCACAGGTCGTTCCACCATTTCATGGTCACCAGGTCGCCGAACCACATGTGGGCCAGCTCATGCAGGACGGTCTCCACACGGCGGTTGATCTGGGCCCCGGTGGCCTTGGACTCGAAGACATAGGAGTCGCGGAAGGTGACCAGGCCGATGTTCTCCATGGCGCCAGCATTGTATTCGGGCACGAAGATCTGGTCGTACTTGGCCCAGGGGAAGGGCAGGTCCCAGGTCTTGGCGTAGAAGGCGAAGCCCTTCTTGGTCACATCGAAGAGGTATTCGGCATCCCCGTCCAGGGAGTCCTTCAGCGCCTGCCGGCAGTACAGGCCCATGGGGATGGTCCGTCCGTCCTCGTTCCGATACTCGCTGGTCCATTGGGCGTAGGGGCCGGCGGCGAAGGCGGTCAGGTAGGAGCTCATGACAGGGGTGGTCTGGAAGATCCAGCGGGTCACGCCCTCGGTGCGGCCGCCCTCCAGGGTTCCCTCGGCGGTGCGGCTGTCCAGGTCCTGATGGGAGGCGGGAGGCATGTTGGACAGGACCGTCCAGGATGCCGGTGCGTCCACGGTGAAGTCGAAGACGGCCTTGATGTCGGGCTGGTCGAAGACGGCATAGACCCGGCGGGCGTCGGGCACCTCGAACTGGGAGTAGAGGTAGACGTTGCCGTCCGAGGGGTCCACGCTGCGATGCAGTCCCTCGCCTGTGCGCGAGTAGCGGCAGAGGGCCTCCACCCGCAGCTGGTTGTGCCCGCGCAGGTCGTTGAGCTCAATCCGGTCCTCCCGGAAGGCCAGAGCCGGGTCCAGACGCCGGCCGTTGAGCTCGATCAGGCTGACCTGGTCGGCGATCAGATCCACAAAGGTGGACTCCCCCGGCCTGGCATCAAAGTCGATCAGGGCTGTGGAGGGGAAGGTGGCAGGCCCCTTGGTCAGGTCCAGATTGACCTTGTAGCTGACATTGGATACGACGACGGCTCGCTCTTCGGCTTCCACACGAGTCAGATTGGCTCCGGGCATGAATTTCCTTTCGCGCATGGATGCCGGTGCCCCCACCGGCATCGGCATAGGTCCTGTATGGATATGGCATGTCAAGTCTAATGCGGGCACCAGCCGACGGGCCAGCGCGACGATTCCCCTCTTTTCTGACGGCGCAGTCCGGACGGGAATAGTCGGGCCTTAAGGCGGTTGTTCATGGTCCATGCCTCACGAGTCTGGCAGAAAGGGAGCGTCATGCAGGTCCGGACCGGGTTCACCACTCAGCAGCTCAACATGCTCTGCCAATACTCCTACGGGATCGGTCGGGGGGATGTCAAGACCCGGCCGGGCCTACACCTGTTCGAGGATCCGGCCCTGGGAAGCTACTGGGTACTGCGGTCCCGCTACTGCCCAGAAAACGGCTTCGAGGGGATGATCGCTGCCCCGGACCTGGAGGGCGGCCCGGACTATGCCCATTTGGTCGTGGTCTACGCAGGCACCAACCTGCGCGATGACCCCCGCCACGACATCCACGCCGCGCTGACCTGCTTCCTGCCGCCGCTGAACGGGGAGCCGGGACAGACACAGCAGGCAGGCATCCTGGCCGAGCAGGCACTTGACCTGGCCCGGCGCAGGGCGGGAACCGACCGTGGGGTGCTCTTTACCGGGCATAGTCTGGGCGGAGGCCTGGCCCTGATCCAGGCGGCGGAGCAGGACCTGCCCGCCCGGGTCTTCTGCGCCGCCGACCCCTGGCGGGTGCTGGACCAGGAGCAGCGTCAGCGGGTGGCCCGTCACCACGGGGACGGAAAATTCCTGGACTATCGTCTGGGCAACGACCGGGTGACCGGGACCGCCAATCGACTGCTGAGCGGACAGGCCGACCGCAGCGCCTGTGTGGTCTGGTGCGGCAAGGGACCCAGCAGGTTCGGACACTGGCTGGGCGACTTCGACTTCGACCAGGGCGGCGAGGTCCTGGTCGAAACTCCCCTTACGGTGACCGCATATCCACGGTAGTATAGAAACTGGGCGGTCTCCAATGAGGGAGCGTCACCCGCCCGCAGGGATGTCATGTTGGGTTATTCAACTTCGTCCGTGCAGGGCCTACACGCATATCAGAGAGGATATACGATATGAAAGCATTGATGTACTACGGCAAGGAAGATGTACGTCTGGAGGACGTACCCGAGCCTGAGCTCAAACCGGGGACCATCAAGATCCACCCCGCCTTCACGGGCATCTGCGGTTCCGACCTTCACCTCTACTTTGACGGCGAGCAAAACGGCGGCAACTCCAAAGACACCCCGCACCCTCTTTCCGGGGAGACCCTGCCGGTGGTCTTCGGCCATGAGATCTCCGGAACCATCGAGGCCATCGCCGATGACGTGCACACCGATATGAAGGTGGGCGACTCCGTGGTGGTCGAGGCCGAGATGGCCTGCGGAGAATGCCCCGCCTGCAAGGCCGGCAACTACAATGACTGCCCCAAGCTGGGCTTCATCGGCATCAACGGCTGGGGCGGTGGCATGAGCGAGCACATGGTGGTGGCCGCCGAGCGCGTCTTCCCCGTGGGCGACCTGCCCCTGGATCAGGCAGCCCTGATCGAACCCTTCTCAGTGGCCTACCACGCCGTGCGTCTGATCCATACCGAACCCGGGCAGACCGCCCTTGTCGGCGGAGCAGGACCTGTCGGCCTGCTGCTGGGAACCGTGCTCAAGGCCAAGGGGCTCAAGGTCATCATGTCCGAGCTCTCCCATGCCCGCAAGGACAAGGCCCTGCAGTCCGGTGCCGCTGACCTGGTCATCGACCCCAGCAAGGAGGATCTGCTGGAGCGGGTCAGGACCGAGACCGATGGCCGTGGCGCCGATGTGGCCTTCGACGCGGCCGGCGCGGAACCAGTGGTCCACCAGCTTCTGTCGGCACTCAAGGCACAGGGCAGCCTGGTCGTCGTGGCCATCCACGTCAAGCCCGTCAACTTGAACCTGACCATGGAGATGGGCTTCGGCGAGAAGCTGATGTCAGGATCCATGGGATACGCCAACGATCATGCCGACGCCATCAAGCTCATTCATGACCGGAACATCGACCTGTCCACCTTCATCACCGACCGGATCAAGGTCGAGGACATCGTGGACAAGGGCTTCCGTCCGCTGCGTGAGGACGCGGAAAACCACGTCAAGATCATCGTGAGCATGTAAACGCTCCCTTCTGCTGATAACACTGAAGGCTCCGGCCATCCTTCTGGGCGACCGGAGCCTTCGGTATTCAGTATGCAGGCAGCGGCGATCAGTCCTGCGGCTGCACGTCGGTGGCGATGTCGGCCACCACGGGCACGATCATGGGCCGGCGGTGCAGCTTGCGGGAGATCCAGCCGCCCAGGGTGCGGCGCATCATCTGCTGGAGCTGGTAGGTGCCGGTGGTCCCCTTGGACATGGCATCCTCAAGCTGATCGACTATCTGGGAGTTGATGGACTTGAACTCGCTCTCGTCCTCGGCCACGGCGTTCAGGTAGAGCTTGGGGCCGGAGACGACCTTGCTGGTCTCGGTGTCGACCACGGCGAAGGCGGAGACGAAGCCCTCGGTGCCCAGAATCCGGCGCTGCTCCAGCTCGTCGTCGGTCAGCTGACCCACCGAGTCGCCGTCCACATAGACGTATCCGCAAGGCACGGATCCGACCACGGCGGCCTGGCCGTGGTAGAGATCAACCACGTCGCCGTCCTCGGCCAGGACCACATTCTGCGGATCCACTCCGGTCTTGACGGCAATCAGGCCGTTGGCCACCAGATGCCGGTTCTCGCCGTGGATGGGCATGGCGCACTTGGGCTGCACGATGTTATAGAAATGCAGCAGCTCACCCTCATCGGAGTGGCCGGAGACGTGGATGGCCGCGTTGTCTCGATTGACCACCTTGGCGCCCAGACGCACCAGCTTGTTGATGACCTTGTAGACCTCATGCTCGTTGCCGGGGATCAGTGAGCTGGCCAGGATGACCGTGTCGAACTCGTTGATGGTGATGTCACGGTGGGTCCCGTCGGCGATGCGGCCCAGAGCCGCCATGGGCTCGCCCTGGGATCCGGTGCACATGTAGACGATCTTCTCGTCGGGAATGCTGTGGGCATCCTTGAGGTCGACCACGGTGTCCTCGGGCAGGTGCAGATAGCCCAGGTCGGAGGCGATGGACATGTTGCGGACCATGGACCGGCCGGCGAAGACCACCTTGCGGCCGAACTTGTGGGCGGCATCGACAACCTGCTGCACCCGGTGGACGTGGCTGGAGAAGGAGGCCACGATGATCTTGCGCTGAGCCTCGGCGAAGGCCTTGTCCAAGGCGGGGGCGATGGAGATCTCGGGCTTGACGAAGCCAGGGACCTCGGCGTTTGTGGAATCGACCATGAGCAGGTCCACACCGGACTCACCCAGCTTGGCGAACTCCCGCAGGTCGGTTAGACGATGGTCCAAAGGCAAGGGGTCGATCTTCATGTCGCCGGTGTCGATGATGTGACCCGCAGGGGTGCGCACCGAGACAGCCAGGGCGTCAGGAATGGAATGGGTGACCGCCACGAACTCCAGGCTGAAGGGGCCCACTTTGAGCTTGTCGCGGCCCTTGACCTCAACCTCGGTGGGCTTGAGATGATGCTCCTCACACTTGGCATCCACGAACCCCAGGGTCAGCTTGGAGCCAATCAAGGGGATATCAGGACGCAGCTTGAGCAGATAGGGCACGCCGCCGATATGATCCTCATGCCCATGGGTCAGCACCAGGGCATCCACCTGATCCAGCTTGTCCTTGATGTAACTGAAGTCGGGCAGAATCAGGTCCACGCCCGGCTGCTCCTCCTCCGGGAAGAGCACACCGCAGTCAATCAGCAGAATGTGGCCGTTGTACTCGATCACATTCATGTTCCGGCCAATCTCCCCCAAGCCACCAAGCGGGACGATACGCATGGAGCCCTTACGGTACTTGGGGGGCGCCACCAGACGCTGCTCGGTCTGGGTGCCCTTGCCGCGGGCAATGGCGCCGTTGCGGCGGCTGCGGGATTCACCCCGGGACCTGCCAGACCCCTGCTTGCCGTTCTTGGAGGAGGACCGACGATTTCTGCTCTTGCCGGTCGTGTTTGATTCTTCTTGTTTTCTTGCCATTCTCACTTGTGTTTCTATCATCTGTGCCCCTGCCTGATACAGGGACGACGCTTGGTTGCTTGTCAGGAACGCATCAGCCCTGCGGCCTTCATGCCTTTCTCGGCTTGGATCAGCTGGTCCTTGCCAGGCCCAAGATTAGGGAGCCTCATCGTCGTGCTGTCCAAGACGCCGGCCACTTTCAAAGCGGCCTTGGCCATGACCGCCTGCTGCCCTTGGCCGTTCAGAGCCTGGACCAGCGGGTCCAGACGCAAGGCCAGATCCCTTGCGCCGTCCAGGTCGCCAGCATCGAAGTCGTCGGCCAGGCGCCTCATGGGTCCGGACGCCACATGGGCAATCACCGAAATGACACCGACCGCACCCAGGGCCAGGAAAGGCAGAAAAAGCCCGTCATCACCCGAGTACCAGGTCAGGCCGGTCTCCCGACGTTTGCGAGGCACGGAAGCCAAGTCACCCGTAGCATCCTTGACGGCCTCCACATGCGGCAATTCGGCAAGACGACGGTAGGTATCCACAGTCACGTGCAACCCAGTGCGGCCAGGTACATCGTAGAGCACGATAGGACGATCCGCAGACCGGCAGACGGACCTGAAATGCGCTACAACCCCATCCTGGGAGGGCCGCGAATAGTACGGCATGACCACCAACAGGGCATCCGCCCCGGCTTCCTGGGTCATCTCGGCCATGCGTACCGTGTGCGCCGTATCATTGGAGCCTGCTCCAGAGATGACGGGCACATCGACGGCATCCTTGACGGCTCGTACCAAATCGACTTTCTCTTCCATGTGGGTGGCCGGAGATTCACCGGTGGTGCCGTTGACCAGCAACCCATCCGCCCCATCAGCCACAAGCCTGCGGGCCAGTTTGCCAGCGGCCTCAAAATCCACGGACCCGTCATGGTTCATGGGGGTGACCATGGCCGGCACGACCCGCCCGAACGGGGCCTTATCCAATAGATGGGTTTGAAGCTCAGACATACTTCAACGCTACTTGCAGACGGGGACTCATCACCTTCGCGACACCCCCCCCCGCTGTCAGTCTTGGACAAGTAACGTGCGCCGAACCTCCATGAACCCTGCCCAAATCAACAAGAGGGGAAAGAGACGGTCCCCAGCAGCATAAGCCAGATGGCAGGGCCAGCCCGGTCACCCTGCCGCATCCCACGATGTGCGTCCGATCCGTGCCTATAAGCAGAGAGCAGCATCCCGGGGCAAGCTCATTGTTGGTCCTGCACGGCGGTGCCGCCGCGTGCCAGGGCGGCCACCAGAGTCATCAGGTCGAAGATCAGCGCCCAGGCCGCCAGCCACTCGAAGGAGGCGTCACGGTCGTCGCCCGCGCAATAGTCGATCGCCCACAGGTCCTGCAGAAACCACAAGGCGCCCGTCGCGCCCACCGCCACGCACCAAGGCAGACACGACAGGGGGAAACCCCCGGACAGCAGGCACAGCATCCACGACGGCACCACACACGACGCAGCCGCAGCCGCCCACGCCGCCACACGGCCACGCACCATATCCGACACGAACCGCAGCCAGGTCACCCCGGCCACCACCAGCACAGCCACCGACACGAACACCCAACGCATCACCCCCGGACGCTCGCCGGTAATCGCGCCGAACGCCACCCCCCAGCAGGGCATCAGCGGCATCGTCAAAGCCAGGCACCAGAACCCCGGACGCCCCCCACGGCTCTCGAACCGGCTCAAAAACCACGCCATCGCAAAAATGGAGAACAGGCCCGCCAGGCAGAACTGCGCACAACGGTCGCGCACCCACTGCTCCTCCTGGTCGTACAGGAAGGCCCAGCCCGGCACGAACCCCGCCAGGAAGGCCGCCCCGTACACCGCCAGCTTGCGCACCACGCCGGCACGGGAAAAGGCACGCTCCCCCGCAGGCGCATGACGCGCGCAACCCGCCACACGCGACATGATCGAAGACGCGCTCTGCAGCCAGGACCTCCCCACAGGAAGCCGCAAGGAACCGGAAACACCAACAGCCATCACACACCACCCTCCCGCTCAAAGCATCGAATCCGCCACTCGACCCGCCAGAGCGTTGATTCCGTTCTTATATCAGAGTCGTTCATGCAGGCCTCTTCCCATCTCGCATTGTCGGGGTTCGTCCTTTCC
>NZ_KQ033885.1:0-407877 GCF_000967265.1 Bifidobacterium mellis | reverse complement strand
GCCCACCACTCGACTCAGACATCTCTACCACTCATCTTTCACTCTACAGACTTGACAACACGGACCCCAAAGACCCGGCAATCGGCGAGAGAGGCTTCAAATAACCAAGGCCCTCAGACACCGACGTCCTCCACCCGGCATCGCCTTTATCCTGATTATGGACCTGACGCTTCAAGGCATCGACCTCGTCTTTGACCACGGAACGGATTCCGCCGGTAACGGTCCCGTACAGAGGGCTTTTCCGCACAGCGGCAAGCGCACCTTTCACCCCACCATTATCGTCAACAAAATACTCGGCTTCAATAACCGCGAACTGCCTGTTCCCTTGCCATTTTATGAGTTGCAACTCCGGATCCTTAAAGAACATTGAGACACCGGTCTTCCTAGCGGTAGCTTTTGCAGACGACCACACTCCGCGCCCGAATCCCTTCAGCCACAGCAGGGGCTTGCTCATACGCTTGGACGAAGACACAGCCAAGTCCTTGGCGCTTCCCGCCCACTTCGAAACCGGCAGTATGCCGTTCGGTTTACCCAGCATCGTCGAAAAGTGCGAAACCAGATACCCTCCCTTCTCCGTCGGGTCACCCAAAAGCCTCAGATTTTTACCCAAAAGCTTCAGCCTTGAAAGAACCGACATGCCCTTTTCCCCGCTTTTGAATGCTTTAAGCCCTGTCGAAAGACTCTTGCCCGCACCTTTTAAACCAACAAATGCTAAACCAAAAGAAACAAAAGAAAGGGCAAACTCCCCCCCTGATTCATCTTTTTCCCAAAACGCCATCAAATCGTTGAGAAACCCGATCGCGGCGAAAGCGAAGGCGAGTATGCCGATAATACCGCCGCCGCCCAGAACAAGAGCGGCAATGCCGAATATCGTGCCGCCTATCTCGGCCGCTTTGACAACAACGCTCCAGGCGCTGCTGTAATATACCCTCTCCCACAAAGAAGCCGAAGGCATCTCCTCCAGAAAACCCTGCAGCGAGGACGCGGTACTCCTTGCTGTTTCACTGTACTCATCGCTCGTCGAATCCAGACGTTTCTTGGCATGCTGATACGAATCATGAGCGGAATCCACCCGACTGCGGAAAGCAGCCACACTCCGCTCAGCCCGCCGGACACGATCCAAGGTGTCATTTTCGTCCGCCTTGGGAACATCCTCGCCTATCCGCTGCCTGGCACGCATCAGATGTTCAGCGACATGCGCGCTGCGTGCAGCGGCAGAAGCGTCATCAAGCCCATACTCAGCCGCTTTCCAATCCTCAACCGCCCGTCTGGCCTCTTCATACGCATTGTGAGCCTCCCCCTGGTAATACTCCATGCTTGACTTCCAGGAATTGAGAGTGGAGCAGGCACCCTCCAAACCCCGGGACAGGTTCTTCATATCTTCAGGAAAATGAGACAGCTTCCTCGCATACTGGTCCGCAGCATCCCCGACAAACACCGACCCGCCCCTGCCGGGCACAATCCTGTTCAAGACAGTAACCAACGAGTCGACCGACTCTTGTTTGCCTTTCAACCTCGCAGCGCAAGCCCCAACACCATCAGGATCGCCCGGCACAGGATCAGCCGTATACCCGATTACGCTCCAGTCGACATTCAAACTCATCGCTGACCACCACCATCAATCTTCAACGACAACGTACCAGTAACCAGATCAAACAACTCAAAAAGCTGGGTTTCCACATCCGTGCAAAAAGTCTGCCCCATCACCAGCACAATACGACCGCCAAAAGGCACATACGTTTGGAAAATCGAGTATTTGACCCCCTGGGCAGCTTCCTGAGGACGAAAAACACGATGCCCCAGCACCCGCAAGGCCATGCCCGCCTCCGGAATTGAGACCTGGGAAATGTCGGATTCGCTATCTCCCGACGACTCATCGTCATTCTGATGGACCGTGGCGGCAATGGCATCAAAAACGGAAACGTTCTCTTGGTCGGGAGGCGGAGGCAGAACAGACACCGTAATAGAGGCGCTCAGCAGACCATCCGTGGTGGGCGCCGCCAAGGAGGCTCCGTATCGAACACCCATAGCCCAGGATGATGTCAGCTCCTTGAAGAGGACGTCTTCAAGCTTCTTGCGGTAAATATGCAAGGCAGGAACCTGCTCAATGATTTTCATGGACTGCTCCTTGGCGTAATCCTGCCTTCCCTTGCGAGAGAAATCCATGACCTTCCAATCGGCTGGTATGTCCATGCTGAACTGTATCCTAGCCTCTTCCATAGCTGCTTCCCTCCGACCTATCTTTGAGCGCGCACGTCCGACCGCTCAATTTGATGCCTTCCGCCCCAATTGAGAATCAAGCTCCTTAAATTGATCTATGACGTTTTGAAGCATCGAAGCGAAGTCTCCGGCTTTCTTGGAGTACTTGCCACTGGCACCTTTGAGGCGGCGCACATATGAGTCATACGCGTCAATGACCAGCTCACTGCCCAAGGCATTTTCGTCCCCCCTCACACCTGCAAAATCGTCAAGAATCTGTTTGACTTGTTCCAGACTTTGTTTGGCTTTGCCCAATTCATCATAGGAAACAACAACCCTGTCAGCCACGGTCAGCTCTCCTCTCCACCTTGGCGCTCAGCCCTCCGAACCTAATCACATCATTGTCAGCCAGAACAGTTCGCTTCTTCTCAGGCAGTTGAACATAGGTGCCGTTCGACAGAACGAAGGTCCCGTTGGCCGATCCCAAATCCATGGCCCATACCTGACCTATGGAAGTCACTCCAAACTCGAAATGCCTTCTTGATGTCTGCTGGGACGGATCATCCACCACTAAGTAAGCGTCATAGTTCTCACCAGGTTGTTTCGGCATTCTGCCAACCACGCAGCGCTGGGCACAGGGCACACGGCGGCCGTCTGAGAACACCAGGTCATATGATGAGCCATCTCCACCTGCAGGACTTTCATGAACCTGCCTTGGCGTTAGGGACCCATCATGTAAATCCCACTTGCCAACAGCTTCTTGCTGCATAATGGGCGGCAGATTAGGAATCTCCGGTATAATTGTGGCAGGCTGTGCGGTTTTAGCCAGCCCTGTTTTCTTTTTCCTGTGGCTCACGGTATATCGTCGCCCTTCATATGAGGCTGGAAGGGGAAAGTCAGTTCACTTCCAGGCTCGGGAAACTGCACAGACACCGTTGTTGTTCCGAGTCGTGCGAAACCCCTGCCTTGAGGCATGTCAGAGCTGAACTGCGAACGCTTTAATCTGGCTCCAATCAAATCGGCGTTCAGCATCTCTTCTGGCCTGATCAGCACGCCCTGCTTGATCTTTTTCATGGAAGACCCCCAATTCCCGAAGCCCTGGGGGAAGTCGATGATGTCTCCAGCAAAGATGCATGAGGCGTCACTCTTCGATAATGATCCGACCAGGTTCTGCATCCACTCACTGGCGGGAATCTCCTTGAGCAGCTGACAGTCATCGAACACCAGAAGATTGCCTTTGAATCCCGTTTCGGTGTTGCTTTCCAGAGCCTTCTCGTCGCCATTGCGCGCGTATGGTTCAAGATTCTCCTGTGTCAGGTCCGCAGGGGTCGTGAACAAGCGCACGACTCCGGGCACCCCCTCGAAACGCCTCAGGGCATTGTCCTTAGGGGCCGCGATGACCAGATGATACCCAGCGGACAACGCCATGTTGGCCAACCAAATCAGCAATGTCGTCTTGCCGCTCTGCATGCCGCCGAAGATCGGAAGAATCGGCGTTGCCACCGGATCATAGGCAATAAGATCGTTGTCTTCGCCGCCGATGCCCAAAGGCAACAAACCATTGTCCAGGGACCCGGATTCCTTGACCAAGGCGTATACCTGATCGAAGGATATCTCATCGGGCAGCTGTTCGACGTTGAAAGGCAGACGGGACCGCGAGAGGCCGGCATCCCTGCCGGTAGCCAGTGCGACACCGGCGGTGCGGATGGCCTCGGATTCCTGTTGGCCCACCTCCCCCCGGCGAATCTGCGCAATCTGAATCTCGGCATCGTCAACGGATTGGTAACCTCGCCCATCCGCCATCTTGTCGGGTACCTCCTTGGCGGGGATTCCGATTTCCGAATAGTCGGTCTTGTCGACCAGCCGCAGCATGATCTTGCTGTCTGCCAGCAGGGTCATCCGTCCGGACAGGAGGGAGCGGTCGCCGGACAGGATGAAATGCACACCGACCGACGGCCCTTCCCTCATCAGGTTCTGCATGCGGGTGATCAGGGAACCGCTGTCATAGGATTCGAAGGTGGAGTTGTACCCGTCCCATGAATCCAACATGACCAGCATATGCGGCAGGGCCTCTTCCTCATGATCCTGGTCAAGCCCACGATTGAACTCGTCAATATTGCTGTATCCGCCCTTGGAGAGGGTGGCTGACCTGGCCTTGAGCACCCTTTCGACCTTGTTCAGGAGCCGTTCGATCTTCTGCGTTTCGCTGCGCAGGGCCACAACGCCCACATTGGGCAAGGCTGTGAGAGGAGCGAGGCCGCCATTGCCACCATCGATGCAGTAGACCTGGACCTTCGTGGGTGCATACTTTTTGCAGGTGGAGAAAGCTATGGTCCGAAGGGCCGTGGTCTTGCCGCTGCGCGACGTGCCGATGATGAAGAGGTTACCGAAGGTCGCCATATCAAGGAAAACCGTGCTTTGCTTCTGCAGTTTGGGGTAATCCCCGATGGCAAAAGGAACTCGAAGGCCCGCCTGTGCATCACCATCTTCGCTGTCGGGCAGGTCATCCAGACCAATCTCATCGGTCAAGGCAGGCAGCCACGGCTGCCGCTGCTGGGGAATGCCCTCATCCTTGGCCACCTCGCAGATACTCTCGACCAACTTCATAAGGTCGGTTACGCTTACATCCCCCTTGTTCTCTTTTGACTTGGGACGCGCAGGAGCCGGCTGGCCGATCTGGGGGAAGGAAAGCACGCGGACAAAGGGCTTCTCTGTCTTTGTCCCAGCCTTGTCGTTCGGGTCAATATACCTGCCTCCAACTCTTGCGGATTGGAAGGGCACCAAGGAATTCGACCCGAGCCTCACCACGGCCCTACCCGGAGTGGACTTGCTGATCAGCGATGCATCCTTGGCATCGATCACATCCTGGCTTTCGCTGTCGTCCGTCATGCGCAGGGCTATACGAAGGTTGGTGTTGGCCCTGATTTCCGGTGAGACCACACCTCCTGGTCGCTGAGTCGCCAGGAGAAGGTGGATACCCAATGACCTGCCCCTTTGCGCAATGTTCACCAGGCCGGTGACAAAGTCGGGAAGCTCCCTGGCCAGGGAGGCGAACTCGTCGATAATGATCAGCAGACGGGGAATCTCCGTCAGATCAGGGCGGAGCTCCCGGAAGTCCATATAATCGTCAAGGTCCTTGGCACCGGCAAGGGCCAGAAGATGTTCGCGGTAGTTCAGTTCCGCGCCAAGCGAGACCAGAGCTCTGGTAACCAAATGGTTGTCCAGATCCGTGACCATTCCGACCGTGTGGGGGAGCTTGACGCAGTCCTTGAACGCCGCACCGCCCTTGTAATCGACGAGCACGAAGTTCAGCGATTCCGGCCTATTCGCCACGGCCAGCGAAGCCACCAGGGACTGGAGCAGCTCCGACTTGCCCGAGCCGGTTGTACCGGCTATCAACCCATGGGGCCCGTCCTTGGCGATGTCAAGGCCGAAGGGGCCGTCGACCGATTCACCGATCGTGCAGAAGGTCGAGCGAGGTTGCAGGGCCCATCGGGCTTCGATCTCTTCAGGAGTCGGCGTCAGCTTCAGCAGGTCCAGGAGTCTGCTCTGCGAGGGAATTGCGGACTGGCTCTCGTCAGGACTGCCATCCTCCAAAGGCGCGAGGGACAGCGAAAGAGCATCAAGCCATTGCTGTGTGACCAGATCGGGCATGATGTCATTGACATCATCAGAGACATTGCTGCGGACCTTCAGCTGGCCAGCCTCCCCTGTCACCACGGTCTGGCATTCCTCAGGCAAGAGCCTCTCATCGATCTCCACGCACAGCATGTACATGCCGACAAGGGGCCCTTCCTTGAGGAGTCTGATGGTGCCAGGCATGGATCTGAGCACATGTGCATGCTCCATCACCACAACTACCGATGGCCCAGCCCACTTCTGCATGGACTGGGAATGCATCAGCTCCTTGCGATCGTCCAGCATGGCGATGAGTTCCGAAATCCTCATCGCTATGTCTTCGATGCCGGTAGCCAATGTGCGTACTGCATTCTGCCCTTGCTGCGGAACCAGCTGCGGGAGCCATTGGGCGAAGGACCAATCAATCTGCGCTGGTATGGGAGCAGGCCGACCCCCTTCTTGTTGCTTTCTGGACCTGGGCGAAAGCAGATATATCGACAAGTCCCGGTCTGAGTGCAGAGCTGCCATTTGAGCGACAATCCACTGCACTGTCGGGAAGATGACTGCTTGCTCACCTGTGCACCCCAGGCAGCCGGCAGCCGGCAAATTCACAACGACAGGGAAATGATGGAGCTGCCATGTCTTGACACGCTCAAAATCAAGGTTATCGGGCATTTCCATGGATACATGCGACTTGACATCTCCCGTGCCTATGCGCAATCCAAGCCATGAGTCGTCCGTGGCCCTTCTGTTCCATAGCTGTGCACTATGACTGGCGCAAAGATCAAGCAAGGCTGTAGGATCAGGGTATTCGGCCCGAACATCACTGACTTCCTCTTCAAGCGCATGCTTGGCCTGTTCCTTGATGCGGTCCCGGCTCTGCTCGTAACGTTTGACCTGCGCCTTATATTTCTTCCTCATGCCGTTATTGCCGGAGAAATACGAAGCTATCATCATCACCGGTGACATGATGCCAAAAGCAAGATAAGAATAATTCTTCAGAATGACCGCCATACCCACGGACATGGCAAATGGCAACAGGGTCGACAGGATCGGTATAGGGGCCTTGTCAGGACGGGTCGGGGAGCCGGGGAGCGTATATCGTCTGTTTCGTACTTCATTCCTGATCTTCGGCGGCCGGGTATACAGCCAGTGCCCCGGGCTGTCTTCCTTGTCGACCGGCACGGAATCCGGATGCCCCTTGGTCACGCTGATGATGCATTCGGGAAGCACAAGCTCCTGTCCATAGTGCAGCTCGGTCGGCTCTATCAGCTCATGCCCGTCCAGCCAGACATCGGAATGCAATTGCCGCTTGGGCCTGCGCAGGAAGCCGACTTTCACCACGGCGCCCTCGCGTATGTTTGGCACCACCATCAGACGGCCATCCGGATGAACGTCAAGAAGAAAATCAGCGCTGATCGATACTTTTTCAGGATCCATCAGGGAACTTATCCTCAAGATACCTGGAAGCACATCATATATGGCACCTGCATTGAATCCACTGAGAAAGCGCAGCTGAACTGCTGCTGGGTCATCAGCCGGACGAACCCGAGGGTCGACAATCGTCGCTCCCTCGCACAGCAAGGAAATCCATGATCCTTCATGCAGACCTACCTGGTCAATGCTCAGACGCGGGTCCACCCGGCGCCCGTCGATACCGACATCGACCTTCCTGCCTGTCGCTCCCTCTGTAAATCCGGCCAGCGAGGGAAGCAGGTCAGCCAACGACGAGTCTCCCGGCACATCAAAGTAGGCCGTAAACCGAGCCTGCGACCGGGCATCATGAATATTGACAAGGCCTTTCATGGCTCACCGCTCCTGCTTGCCAAATGGATTGCGCCTATAGGCCATTGCCGCATGATGCCTGACAATCAGAGCCGCAAGGATGATGACCGCCAACGTCATGAGAATTCCGAGGCAGATGACCAGCACAAAAAGCAATCCGTTCTCACGTATGTATTGCCACCAGTCTGAAGCGACGACCACATCCTGATAGGTAATCAAGGATATGTTGCCCGCCGCATCTTCGGTCCTGACTGTCACCGTGTGCCTATGAGCATCCGCCGGCAGATCAATGGACTGCGCGCCTCTGAGGAGCTCATCGCCAGACCACCGTCCCTGTGTCCTGCCATCCACATCAATCCGGGCGGAGCGGACTTTCATGTTATCCTTGGCATCTATGCCCACACCATGCCGTTGCCCGTAGTACACACTGTTGGAGGCAATGCCCAGAGCTGAAACTGTTGGAGCTTGCGAATCCACTGCGAAGTTCACCGAGGCATCCCCCTTGCGCTTCGCATCCTTGTGCTGCATGGTATTCTCGGACAGATTCCCTGCTCGATCAGTGGATGTGAACATCAGGCGGTAATAGCCGTCGCCCTTAAATAACTTGGCAGGAATTTCATAGGTTCGTTTGCTCCATCCACTGTCGCTATCGTCGACAATCCGATAATCGGATCCGGGAACAGCATGGATGCTTCCGTCCTTGGCCAACCTGATGGCTGACTTACCCAGATCAATGCCGCTGACATTCAGCTCGGTGACTTCGATAGGCACCGCCTTCTTCAAATATGCACCCCTGACCGAGGACGTTCCCGCTGAAAACAGGTAGGTCGAGCCGAACCTGTTGACCGAGAAGGTCTTGCTCACAGATGTGGAATTACCGGCCATGTCTTCGCTTGTTGCAGTCAGCGTGTACACATCGTCGTTTGCTACCTTGCGCTTGAAATCAGGAATATCGACCGTTCGGGTGTTATCTTCCTCATGCTCGTTCGGGTCCAAGTCCGCGGATTTGACCTTGCCCCGCCTGTCCCCGACAAGCGCATAGGTCGTTCGGCTCTGATCCATATTCGTGTCAGCAACCTGTATTCGTGGCGCCACCGTGCCCGCATAGGCTGTCTTGTCCTCCACTTTTTCGATATGAAGATCGGGCTTGGTCATATCGATGACGAATTCCGGCTCCTTCACCGCCTCCGCAGTGTTTCCCGCCAGATCAGTGGCATTGGCCTCGAGCGTGTAATGGTACTCACCCTTGAACGATACCTGCTGGACCAAGGTGTACTCCTTGGGATCTCCTGCATACGACCAGCCATCACCCGAAGAGGCCGGAACCTCATGGCCGGCGTCATCCTTGGCCGATGTCGTTACCGTCGATTCCCCCCTGCTGAAATTACGCTCCACCAACTCGATGGTGGCCAACCGGGGGGCCTTATAGTACATGCCATTTTTAGAGTCATTGTTGTCGAATTTCAGTGAGAGCACCGGCCTGGTTGTGTCGATGACGAATTCATCATGGAATGCAACCGCTTGGTGTTCGCCTGGGTCGGTCAACGAGGCATCGACGGTCCAATCTCCATCACTCTCACAGGCCAGCTTTGCCAGATAAGTGTGCTTATCGCCGCTTGGGTTTGAAAAATCCTTGGCGGCAAGTCGGGCCCTGCGACCATCAACATTTGATTCAACGATGATGCGCCCGCCGTCCTTCGCACTTATGAAATCAAAGTTCGACTCGTCAACAACAATGGTGGCCACCCTATTGGCCTTGTAATACTTGCCGTTTCTTACATCATTGTTGTCATAGGTCACAGTGATCTTCGGACCGGCAAGATCGAGGGCAGCCCCCGTATATCCCTGGGTATCGTTGACTATGTCGCTTCGATCGCCGCCATATGAATTCAGCGCATGAGTCGATGAGGGGTTGCCGGCTAAATCCTTGACGGCCATCGATGTGGTATCGAACCTGAGACGCTGGCTGTCGGCGTTCATGTCGAAAGCAATGACTTCATCAGATTCGAATCGCAAGGTGGATTCAGGGGCCTGCGCATTCTTAGGGGCCAGCCAGGGGTCATACCCAAGCATAGGAGTCGCCTCATCCCCCTGGTAATCCGTAAACGACGCGCTCTTCTCATCCACACCGGAAACCTGGTCTTTAACACCGTCCAGGGACACATGCAGAGGCGATGTAGGGAATATCCATTGCCAATGATGGGGGGTGGTCGCCGATAAGTGAAGACTGCCCAGCTGGGGACCCGTATAGTCAATGACGAACTTACGCTGGGCTGCAGCGAACCGGCTGCTGTCGCACTGCAGGCCAGCATAGGATAGCGTCAACTCATAAACCCCCTCATGGGGACTGTTCTGGTTGGCGGAAGAACGGGGAACCCGATATCCTCGGAACACCCAGGTGTCCGGACTCGCGGAGTCAGGAACCCAGGCGTCTGGTTCGAACGACACTGCGGGGAATGGTGTCGGAGCAGCCGGACTGACGGAGCCATGGAAGAAATTCTTATTGCTCTCGTCACCGACAGCCTGATACAGCGGGAACCACCTGTCTTTCACTTTGAAGTCGACAAGCGCTTCGCCTCTGAAGTAGTATGCAGGATTCGTGGAAGCGGGATTGGACTCGGCCTGTCTAAGTATTATCTCAGCCGTCCTCTGATTCTGAGGGTTGTCGATCACCAGGGCATCGTAGGCTTCATTGAAGCCTCCGGCATCAGGGTACTTGTTGACCAACTCGTCGAGGCTGACTTTCAGCACATTCCGCGCCCGGTCACCATCACCGCCATTGACCGGATGCTCTGCCCAATCAGCAACAGTCAGCACGATTTTCGACAGATCGTATAAACCTTCGTCTTTCAGATCGATCTTGAACCAGCCGGATTCATCCACCGGTATAGTCATGTTCCTTGCAGCAGAATCGCCTATGGCATTGCCCTGCAAATCGGTTGGAGCAGGCATGGAAATCTGGACCGTGCCATGGCAGGTGCCCGCAGCGCAATTCCCGGCAATACCTGATGCTCCCTCCTGCGAGGCTCCTGGAACTTCATCAGGACCCACCTGCTCCTTTGGCAGAAGATCCTGAACCCTGAACCGGATATGATTTTGTCCGGGACTGGTCACAATGGTCTTATGGGAACCCTTGATAGGGAATCTACGGATTATCTTCAATCCGTCACCACGCGGACCCTCAAATCCGTCTGCCACAGGAGCGCTGGTATCTATACCAAACTGAGTCCTTGAGGAAGTGAACCAAGCAGGCATAATATCCGCATTGAGCACAAAGGTGTATTTACCATTGGTCGGATAGGACCCGCTGGCTCCATTGATCTGCTCGACACTGTCGTCACAGGCCAGACTCCACGTCCAGTTTTCGTCGCGATCCTCGGTTATGTTGGACTCCTCCACCTTGCAGGCCGTCTTGGCCTCGTTGGACCCATTTGGCAGATCATCGCGCCAATATTTCAATACGCCGACATTTCTGCGGGGATCATTGGCCAGCGTATGGAGGTAGTAGGCCAAATACTGGTCTTTGGTCTGCACTGCCAAGCGGACATCTGAATTGAAATAATACCTGTCCAGTCCACTGCCGGAGGGGGCAGGAGGCACAGCACCTGGCTTCCTGGGAGCGTCGGAGGAACGACTCGCAACCGCAATCCTGGGCTCCCCGATTGTTTCATAGCTGACATCAATCAGAAGTTTGCCAATCATTGCATTCGTGTCAGGAGACTTGGAGCGATCCGTCTGTCCACTCTTGAGGGGGAAGAGGTCATCTTCATTGCCGGCTTTATCAACGACTGTGGCCTTTATGGTGCTGAAATCGTAATATCCGGAGGATCGGAAATCCACGTCATAGTATTCGCCCTGTTCATCAGAACCTGCGGAGACAGAGTAATCACAGTCGTCATCGTTCCGAACGCCGGTGTCAGCGGAGCACTGTTTCAACGGAACCGGAGTCCGGGGATTGCCTTTACTATCGACACCGTCATAACGGTTCCCTTTCAACATGAGCCTTGCCAAGCCGGAGGCGAAGGGGTCGCTGGGACCGTCATTCCTGATTCGCTGCGGGTAGTGTTGTTCGCCATTCGAATTGACGATTGGTCTGGATGGAAGAATATCCTTGGCCCTCAGCCTGATGACGCGATCCTTGAAGGCCATGACTCCGTCGGAAACGGGGAAATCAACATCTCCAGGGTGTGATTCAAGACCGTGGGACAAATAGCTGGCTGAGGTCAGCATAGGCTTTTCAGTGTCATAAATGAATGAAAGGTAGTTGTGATCCTGCCCGGCATCCGCTGGATGCAGATAACGGGCGAGCTCCTCTTGGGGACGGGCCTCATAACGGGCATTGGAATTGTATGGCGGCCTGTTCACCTCGGCTTTACATGATTGATTGAGCACCTTCCAGACCCCTGAGTGATCCCCATGGCCCTTGTTGATTCGAGCATCTCTTTGCGAGTATGAGTCGTGGCGCCCGCAAGGAAAGCTGGCAGGAGGCAGATGATTGGGGTCATCGGCCTGGTCATGCTGAGGAATCCGACTTATGGTCATGGGAGCAAAATCGGCATTGGGATTGGCTCTCTTGTGGTTGTTGAAGGCAATGTTGACTATACGGTCCAGCCACGGGTCGCGTGACGAAAGAGATACTGTGTCAGCTTTGCGGAAATAGCCAGAAAGCGGGTCGGCCTTCGGAACCCCGGATACCCATAGTCTGAGGCTTCTGTCAGATGTTGAATCCACAATTATGGAATCGGGGTGTTCAGCGAAATCGATATCCTTGCCTTCGCTATCGACCGCAGCCATGCCTATAGAACTGAGCGTTTCCGAAAAGTCTCCGCTGAGGCTTTCGGCCTTTCCGCCCTCCTTGTCCGAAGTTAATGTATAGCTGAATTTCAGCTGACACTTGTCCAACAAATATTCCTGGCCATCATGGGAGTTGCCTCCGCCATGGGTGTAGCTAAGCGTATAGGTCCGGGAAGGCTGTTGTCCGGGATCGTCGCTTTGCTGCAGGACCGGACATGGTCCTTTGCCGGAGATACTGATGCCTTCGATTGCCAGCGAGCCATCCTTTGAAGATTGCCAATCGACACCATCCGCCGAACGCGGAGTGATAGTCAACGTAACAGAACGCGGCCCTGCGGCAATCCATGTCTTTCCGTCTGTAAGGTCATCTTCGGACTTCATCTGCTGATAAGTCATCGATACGGATATGCGGTCCTTGGCGCTCTTCTTCTCCGCCGCCAAGGCACGGGTGGGGAGCAATAGCTGCCATACGAGCAAGGTGAGACAGAACAGAACTGAAAAACTCATGATGCAGCAGAAGACCTTTATCGCCTTAGTGCTTTTTTCGGACTCCACCATGGTGTCAAAACCTTTCTGCAAGCGTGGTTTGGGCCTCATCATCGCGAGCGCTTGTTTCGGCGTGCTCATGGCCGATCAGAGAGGTCTGCTGCTCGTCATCATCAACCCGGGATGATTGAGCGCTCACTTGCCCGGATTCCGATGATGTATCGGCCGAATGCACCACGAATTCGACCGGATGCTCGCGGGAAGATGCGAAATCCTGACTGTTCCCAATTCCTGGGTTGAAACTCAGATCGCCAGTCTGCAGTTGTGAGCCGGCCATTGCCCATGTACCTGCCCTGGCTGTGCGCATCTGTTCAATTTCAGTAGCCGCGCTGCGGCCAGTAAGGGCATCCCGCACCTGGCGTATATGCAGGACCCTATAGAGCACAATCGCGGCAACCACCAGAACCAGGGCAACCGCCAGAAATACCAGAGCCAGCATTCTCCAGGTCCAGGTGCTCATCGCTTATCCCCCTTGATATCCACAAAGGCGTTGTCTATAGAGGCGTGCACCCGTTTTGAGGATTCATTGGCCTCGTTTTTTCTCTCGTCAAGCAACGCAGTCGTAGGGGTTACCGAGGCGGCCAAGAAGATAGACCGATCCGCCAAGGCATTCATCTGATCCTTGCCGATGCCATCCGCCCTGAACTTCCTTGGAAAGATCTGCAAGGCGTCCAGCGTCAGATTGGCGGCCTCCAATCGAATAACGTCATTGCTTTCATGACGGGAAGCATCCAGCAATTGTTGCAAGCGTCGTGCATACGGTTTGTATTTGCCGGCATCCGATCCCTCATTGATGAGTGGAACGATTTGCGTATTGAAATCTGCCATGCCTGCGTAGATATCCGCGAGTTCAGCCTTCTTGTAGTCCTTGTTCTTGGCTGCCTCATGCATCCAAGGAGAGGCCGCCCTGATGCGTTCCATCCTCATTGATTCCTGATCCGTCATAGCGGAGCCTGAGGCTGTTTTGGCTTCTTCAGGCACCTTGAAGTAGTACCAATACAGCTTTCCTGTTTCATAACACAATCTCGACCAGTCCTCGGAATGTTTACGCAGAGAATTGCTGTGCTCTGTGATTACAGCATTGAATGTGCGCTCCTCTTGTGAATCGAATGCACCGTCTGCCGTATACAAACTGATCAACCCCATATACGGGTCGACAGAGTCCGGTTTGATGGAGGCAGCATGGACAAAATCGTTTTCGGCTCTAGCGCTGACCGTTGTCTGAGCGGCTTGGTCCATCCAATAACTGAAGTCGCCATTGCGCGTTCTATACACCATGCCCAGCGAACATGCCGAAAGCCCAAAACAGACCGCTGAAGCAATTATGACAGCGATGAACGCACGCCATTTCCTGGTGAGCGCTTGACGATGAACCTCATCAACCTCCTTGTAATGTCTCAATGCATAAGCCATCTGAGCACAGTTCTGGAATCTTGCCTCAGGGTTAGTCTGAGTCGCGACAGATATGATCTCTTCAAGGCCAGCGGACAAGGAGGGAACGATGTCCCGGATTGGTTTGAATGATCCGGAACGCGGGTGTACTCCTGTCAGCAGGTTGTATAGTGTCGCACCCAAGGCATAAATGTCGGTGCGCTGATCCACGCGACCTGTTTCGCTGAATTGCTCGGGAGCACCATAACCTTGCGTGCCCAACTGCCTGTCGTCCCCGATCAGTGAGGACCGGTCATCATCAGATCCCATTTCAATGGCAATGCCAAAATCTATCAGTTTGATGGCTCCGTTTGGTGTTACCATCACGTTCGATGGCTTCATATCGCGGTATATGACCGGGGGCTTCCGGCTGTGCAGGTAGTTAAGTGCATCGCATAGCTGGATGCCCCAATCAGCTACACGGTCTTCAGGCTGCGGTCCCTCGTTTTTAAGGATATCCGCGAGCGTCCGGCCCTCCACATAGTCCATGACGACATACAGCGTGCCATGGTCATCGATCAGATCAACAATCCGAGGAATAGCCGGATGGTCCAAGCGCTTGATCATATTGGCTTCAACGGTGATGCTCTTGATAATCATGTCCCGCTTCACGGGATCAGTTACCTGTCTGATCTCCTTGACAGCCCATTGCTTGTTCAATGATGTATCCAGTGCAAGATAGACAGTGGACATTCCGCCCCTGCCTATCTGCGTCAAGATACGATATCTCCCGCCGATTACCGTATTCTCAGCAGCCACATCTCTCCCCAGCTATTGCATGTATTGTGAGTCATTGACTAACTTCGTGACAGAAACCGCATTGTTCAGGGATCAGCCACAGCCCCGATCCCGACATCAATGTGGAATCAAGCCGACATCTCAATCCTCAACAAGGTTTCTGATTCCTGCGGAGGACGCATGCACGCGAACATCACAGTCTGGCAAATACACATCCGACAGGCTGATTCTCGTAACACAACAACGAACCATTGGAGAGAGACAATTACGGTTCCTCCTGATCATGGCTGGTCAGAAGGAGCCGCAATAAGCCCAGACAGCTCCATCGCCTGCGATGTCTTGTCTTAAAGACAAGAATGCCAAAATGCACCTATACACGTCTTAAGCAACTATGCCCCACCTGCCAACACACCTGCAGGCACAAAGGCGCATATTTCCCTCGCAGACAGAGGTTCTATTGCAGAGAACTGGCCAGCTGGCTATCCAGATCAGACAGCGACTGCTTGGTCTTGTTCAGGAAGTCCTCCATGCCGTTCAAACCATCGACGGTCTGGGTGGCTCCTTTTGTGAATTCCTCATAAGACTGCTGGAAAGCGCCGGAGGCACGGTCCGTCACGAAACCGCTTGCGACAAGGGCATCAATCTTGCTCTTCAAGGCATTCAATTCGGAGACGAGTGTATCGTGCCCATTCTTCAAATCGTTGACAGCGCCGTCCAAATCACCATAAGTAACCGATACATTTGCCATAGCATTCCCTCCTATGCACGAATCAGCTGAAAGATACCGCTAAAAACAATCAGCTTCCTCAACCGACAAGAAAAGTTTATCACGGACCGGGCATTTCGCCTAATCAAGTTGGCACTCGAATCCGCAAAATTGCAAATATATTGGTTTTTATGACCCGACTGCCTTCCGGAATCCCGCCGACATTGGTACCACATCCGCCGGGCTATCGCTATGTCCGCATTTTGGACAGATGGACCACTTCGTCCATGTGCTGTATGAGCGGGAGGCTCCTTCACCCCCGGTAGCCGTCAAGGCAAGCGCCTGCAGCCATGATGCCCATGAACTCTTCTTGAGGGAGGCCAACACATTCATGTTCCGGCCGATCTGCCCCAGACCCCCGAGCGGGACGATACGCATGGAGCCCCTGCGGTACTTGGAGAAGCGCCACCAGACGCTGCACGGCCTGAATGCCCTTGCCACAGGCAATGGCACCGTTGCTTGCTTTCAGGACTGATTCAGATCAGCCCGGCAGCCTTCATGCCCTTTCAGACAAGAACCACCTGACCCTCATCGGAACCCAGATCGGACAGCCTCATGGCGGTCTGATCCAGCCTGCCGGCCGCCTTCAAAGCGGCGCTGGCCATTCAGCGCCTGGACCAGCAGGACCAGACACACAGCCAACCGCCGGTAGGTGTCCATCTCGATGTGCAGTCCGGTCCGTCCAGACACATCATAGAAAATGATTGGCCGCTCAGCCGACTCGCACACCAAACGGAAGTGGGCCACCACCCCATCCCGGGAAAGCCACGAATAGCAGTGCATCGGCCCCAGCCTCCAGGGTCATCTCCACCACCGGACCGTGCGCGCCGTGTCGTTCGAGCCCGCTCCGGAGACGACAGGCACATCGACGGCATCCTTGACGACCCTGACCAGGTTGACCTTCTCCTCCATTGGGTGACGGGAGACTCGTCTGTAGTGCCATTGACCAGAATGCCGTCGGCCCCATCAGCCACCAGAGTCCAGGCCAGGTTGGCGGCTGCCCCATAATCCACGGATCCGTCCTTGTTCATGGACGTGATCATGACGGGGATCACCAGTCAGAAGGGGGCGGGAGGAAGCAGATGGGACGCTCTTGCGGATATCAGAACAGATAGTGGTCCAGGCCCACGGTCAGTCCGGGAATGCTTCCAGCACGGCGGACTGCCAGGAGAACTCCGGGCATGAATGAGACACGCTCGAAGCTATCCGCGCGAATGGTCAGCTGCTCGCCGGGGTTGCCCATGAGGATCTCCTCGTGCGCGTTGAGTCCCCGCAGCCGGACGGCATGGACGTGGACACCGTCAACCACCCGGCCACGCGAGGGATCAGGCTGTTGGGTCGCATCGGGCATGGGACCCATGCCAGCCTGACGGCGGGCCTCGGCGATGGCGGAAGCGGTTCCCAGAGCCGTGCCGGAGGGGGCGTCGACCTTGTCGGGATGGTGCAGCTCGACCACCTCGGCCGACTCGAAGTAGCGGGCTGCCATGGCTGCGAACCGGTCGGCCAGCACTGCGGAGATGGCGAAGTTGGGAGCGATGAAGACGCTGAGTCCGGGATGCCCGTCCAAGGCCTGCCTGACCTGGTCCAGGCGCTCCTTGGTCCAGCCGGTGGTGCCGATGACGGTGTGGACCCCCTGCCCTATCAGTGCCAGGGTGTTGCCCAGGACGGCATCGGGGCTGGTGAAGTCGACCGCCACATCCGTGTTGCTCGGATTGATGGCAGCCGGATCGTCATCCGGGCCCAGCAGCAGGGCCGTCTGCATATCCTGCGCGTCCTTCAGGGCACGCACCACCTCGGTTCCCATGCGTCCGCCTGCGCCCAGCACCGATACGCGAATCATCGGCTGCCTCCTTCTTATCTGTTTATTTCACAGTTTTCACTGCGCATTTTCGGTCTTTTCCACGACCATACCCCTCCTGCGGCTCCTGGCCCAGCCCAGCAGAGCCAGAGGAACAGCGCAGCAGGTGACCACAGCCGGAATGCTCATGCCACCGTGGGGCCCGAACTGATCCAGGGCGACTCCGGCCAGGGTGGATCCCAGGGAGGTGCCGATGGATCCGCCGGTGGACAGCCAGGAGAGCCCCTCGGTCAGGGCCCGGGCATCCACGTTCTCGCGCACGATCAGGTTGCCGGTGGCGAAGATGGGCGAGACGCACAGGCCGGTCAGCACCTCGGCCAGACCCAGCAGGACCAGGTTGTCCATGACCAGGCGGAAGACCACATAGCCCAGTGTCAGCAGCACCAGGAAGGTCGCCAGATAGCGCCAGCGGGATCCTTTGAGCCTGACCGAGCCGAAGATCAGCGCCCCGCAGAGGGAGCCCAGGGCGAACAGGGCCAGCTGCAGGCCTACAGCACCCTCGCGGCCCATGGACTTGGTCAGGGCGGTCACCGAGACGTCCACCGCCGAAAAGCTCATGTTGAAGACGACGAAAATCACGACCAACAGGAGGATGCCCGGGTAGACCAGAGCCGAGCGGGAGCCCTGGTGGCCGTCAGTATCACTCGGCAGGACGTCCCCGTGGGCGTCCACCGGGGAATGATCCGCCGCCGACTGGCTGACGGATTCCATGCGAACGACAGCCGGGGGCTCGGTGGAACGCATGGCGAAGAAGGTCAGTCCGCCGATCAGCAGGGCCAGGGCAGGCAGGTAGAGCTGGGAGACCGGGCTGACCGAGGTGGCCAGGTAGGCGGAGAGGATGGGCCCCAGGATGAAAACGCACTCGTCCAGCCCCGACTCCAGGGCATAGGCGGTGTTGAGCAGGTTGGTCTTGTCGTCGCGCAGCACCCAGGCCCAGCGGGTGCGCACCAGGGCTCCGAAGGCGAACTGGGTCAGGCCCATCAGGGCCGCCAGCACAAAGAGCACACCCAGGGGAACCCGGCGCATGGCCCCCATGGCGAACCCCAGGATGGCCAGAGCCTGCACGATCAGGGCCGTCACCCCGACCCGACGCTGGCCGAACCGGTCGAACAGGCGGGCGTAGAAAGGGGTGACCAGGGCGGCGCAGAGCGTGTAGACGGCGCTCATCAGACCGGCCGAGGTCCAGTTGTCATAGATGTTGTTCAAGGCCAGTACGATGCCCAGACCCATCATGCCCAAGGGCAGTCGGGCCAGGACGGCAGACAGGCAGAAACCGGCGGCGCCCGGGTAGGTGAACAGGCGCAAGAATGGGGATTTAGCGGCCGCCATGATCACCGTCCCTGCCCAGCTGGTCGCTCACACGGCCGGCATAGATGAAGATGTCGTCGATCCCCTCGAAGAACTGCGGGTCGTCGGAGGAGTCGCGCCCGGCGAAGGCGGCATGGTCCCGCCCCTTGAGCTCGGCCAGCCGCTCCATGCCCTTGTGGTCGTAGAAGCCCACATCGCAGGAGGAGTCCGTATGCAGGTAGAAGCGCTCGATGCCCGCCTGATCCAGATGCTCCAGGTTGTCCCGCCACAGGGCGCCGCCAACGCCGCGTCCCCGGGCACGGCTGGAGACCAGGAAGAGCCTCAGCTCAGCCTGGGGCGGGACGGCCAGACCGCACTTCTCCTCCAACTTGACCTCGGTCAGCTGCCACTGGCGGGCCCGGTCCAGGGTCCGAGCGCCCAAGGTCGTGGCGGACAGCTGCTGGTCCACCTGCTCCAGCTCCTCTTGGGCCTGGGGGAAGCAGGGTTCGCCGCGCCCCTCGGCCAGCAGGGTCACCCCCAGAAAGTCCTGCCCATCGACGGCTATCCGGGCCCTGGTGGCACCCACCAGATAATGCAGGATAAAATGCGCGGCGCTCAGCCGGGACACAGTCCCCTCGGGATCCTCCTGCACCTTCCAGGTGGCATCAAAGGTCCCCACCAGGTCGGGCATATCCGCCCAGACCATGGGTCTTATTTGCACGCTCCCCCTCCGCAGGGAGGCCTGGTCGTGACTACTGGACGTTGTCATCTGTCTCATTGCTCCATTCGGGCGTGCCCGGCCCCACGACGGCCCTGGGCCGTCCGCCGATCGCCTGCTGTTCATGATTGCTGATGCGCGGCACCCATCACCCTTGTCCGGCGGGGTCTGCCGCAGACTCAGTCCTCGTCCGACTGCTCGGGTATGCCCTCGGCCAAGGATGCGAGAATTTCTTCTTCGGACCTGGCACGGGCCCTGATGAGTCGATCCTGGGGCCGGTCTTCGCTTACATAATAAAGGCAGGCGTCGATGGTCGACAGGCTGATACCCTCCAAGCGTGACAGGAGCAGCCGGTAGAAGTCCAACTGGACCAGACGGCGGTTGGTCGACTCCTCTCCGTGCGGTCGGGCTCCGGTCTTCCAGTCCACAATCGTGTAGCGCAGATCCGGGCGATCCGACTCCAGTCCGCCTGCGAAGACCGCATCCAGCTTGCCCTTGACGATGCGACCGGCCAACACCGCCACGATGGGCCGTTCCACCCAGACGGGGGTGCGCTCTGCCCAGTCGGACTCAGCCAGCCGCCGCTCCCAGGTCAGCAGACGGGCCTGAACGGGATCGGCCTTGGGATCCAGGGTCTCCCGCTCCTGGTCAAGCCCGGTCAGCATGCGGGCCCGCTCAGCCATGGCCCCGGGACCCAGTGGGCCATCGAGCAGGTTCGCTGTCTCCGCCTGATCGGGCAGGTCCACCAGTCCTTGGGGGGCGGAGATTTCGGGCAGGATGAAGCGCCTGGCCCAGTCGTGGAAGCGGGTGCCTGCCTCGGCCTGCGGGGAGGCCACCTGGGGTATGGGCCTGACCAGCCCCTGCCAGTAGTCCCTCTCCATCTTGGGATCGCCCCCAGCCGAACCGGCCTGGATGGCGGTGACGCTGCTGGCTCCATGCCCCAGGATCCGACGACCGGTGCGCCGCAGCAGATCCAGATCCGTGAGCAGCTGGTCGTCGGCGACCCCCAGACGGCCGGTGCTGACCTGCAGGACGCGGACCGCATTGGCGTAGAGCCCGTCATCGCCCTCCTCAGGCATTACGAGGGCGCCTGCTTTTCCGGCGTGCACCCAGGCGACCGAGCGATTCAAAGCTTCGCGTGTGCGCGCATTCAGAACCTGGGGCCAAAGCGCCTGATCACGCTGGCCATCTCGGGCGGCGACCTGATCCACCCCTTCCAGGGCACGGTCGACGATGGCCTGGCGGTAGGACTGGGCGTGCTCACCGACAAAGAGCCCCAAGGGCGGCGTTGGCTGGCCCTCCCGAGCATCCTCTGCCTGCTCCAGCCTGACCGCATCGGGCTCATCCTGGAAGAGCTCCACCAGCTCGGTCCAGAAGTTGGAAGCCTTATCCGGGTCCGGAGCCGGCGTATTCAGAGCCGCAGACTCCGCCTGGGAATCCTGACTGAAGGTAAGCAGCAGGTCATGCCGGGCCCTGGTCGAGGCCACGTAGATCAGCCGTCGCTCGTCGTCCAGCAGCCGACGGCCATACTGTTCGCGCTGAGAGGGGGCGATGGCATCGGCCTGGACCGGGCGTGCCTGGTCGTCCAGTCCGCTCTCCCGGGACAGGCCCGTGGCCTCCTCCTCCAGGCCCGCCAGGTCCAGTCGACCCAGCAGGTCCTCAGGGTCGGCTCCTAGGGGGGCGTCGTGGGGAAAGTGGGGCAGGATCATGGCATCAGCCCGGACCGGCACCGGCACGGCCTGGGGATCGACCAGCCAGGTACGGGCCGTGCAGTTGTACTGGTAGACCGGGCCGTCCGAAGATGGGACCACCGGCTGATTCGAGGCGGGCTTGACCGTGAGCCGGTCGCCCTGGCTGCTGGGGAAGGCTCCACGCTTGAGCCCGACCACCGCCACGGCATCCCATTCCAGACCCTTGGCCTGGTGAACGGTCATCAGGGCCACGTCGGCCTGTCGGTCGTCCCCGTCAGTGGGCATTTCGGGGCTCTGGTCCAGCGAGGACAGCCAGGAGACGAACCCGCGCAGGCTGGGCCCCAGGCCTTGGGGCAGCTCGGACAGGTAGACATCCACCTGGTCCAGCAGGGCCTGAATGCCTGCCTTGGCCTGGCTGGGCTCCAGAGGACGTTCAGGATTGGCCAGGGAGCGGGCCAGTACCAGGTCCACGTCCAGGTCCAGGGCACGGATGGCGGCGATGACCACCTGACGCAGGGGGGCCGAGGACTCGGCCTGGACCTGGCAGATGACCCGGGCGGCCTCGGCGGCCAGGACCCGTCCCCTGGCAGAGAGCCCGGAGTTCTTCAAGAGGTCCGGCAGGTCATCGCGCAGCAACAGGTCCACCAGGAAGACGTCGTTGGGAACCTGGTCACGGTAACGGTGCAGATCCTCGCGACGACGGCGCGGATCGGGGTCGGACTCGACCAGGCCGGCACGGACCAGGGCCCGGTACTGGCTGTCCTCGTTGACCTTGGTGGCCAGGGAGGCCAGAGCGCTCAGGTCGGCCGCGTCCATGCCGAACCGGGCCGAGGCCAGCAGGCGCATCAGGGAATCGCTGTCGGTGTGGTCGCAGATCAGGGAGAGCAGGGCTCTGAGATCCATGACCTCGGGCCGGTCGAAGAGGGAGGAGTACCCGACGACCTGGCAGCTCAGTCCCGCAGCCTCCAAGGCCTGACGGTACCTGGGCAGGGCAGCCTTGGAGCGGAAGAGAACAGCCACGTGCGGTGCGTCGCCTTGGTTGCCATAGAGCTCGCGTGCCCTGAGGGCGAACCTGACCACACCATCGATCTCCTGGCCGCCGGTGGCATAGCCCAAGAGGCCCACGGTACCCGGGTCGGCATCCTCACGGGGACGGAGCCTGGCCACGTCCACCTCGCGCAGTTCCGCTTCGGACCGGCTCTCCTGGCCCCTGTGACGTAGAGGGACTGTCAGCTGGTTGGCGGCCTTGAGCACCCAGCTGGAGTTGCGGAAGGTGCGCGACAGGGTCAGCGGGTCCTGGTCCTGCGAGCGCCCAAAGGTTGTCACGCCAGACAGGGGACCGCTGCCGGAGTCGGGTCGGTCGGCCAACATGCCGAACTGGGCCTGGAAGGTGCGGAAGGCCCCGGGACTGGCCCCGCGCCAGGCATAGATGGACTGGAAGGGGTCGCCCACGGCGGTCACGGCCGACCTGCCGGGAGCCTGGTCCGCACTCCCCTGATCCTCCTGCCGATTCTGCGGATGGAAGATGGCCGCCAGAAGCAGGGCCTGGGTGGTGGAGGTGTCCTGGTATTCATCCAGAAAGACGTGGCTGTAGCGGCGCCTCAGCTGGGCGCTGATGGAGGGAAAACGCTCGACCAGCTGGAAGGCGGCCAGGGTGAAGTCGCCGAACTCGGCCATGTTGGCCTGGCGCTTGGCCTGCTGGTAGTCCTGGACCAGGGTCAGCAGCTTCTCGCGTGTCAGGACGGCCCGTCGCATGGCATCCACCCGGTAGAGGCGAATGCTCTGCCGCTTGTCTTGGAAGTCCTTAATTTTACCCTGATAGTGCTCGTCGGTCTCCTTCTTGCTTCGCTTGGGCGGTGAGGTGCTGACTGTGGGCTCGGTGGCCGGCACGAGCTGGTCGCCGATGAGCCGGTCCGCACGATCCACAAAAGCCCTGTCCCATGCGCGGATCCGCTCCACAGCCTGGTCGAAATCCGGGCAGTCGCTGCTGATCATGGAGGTGGTCACCGCTCCGGTCAGCCCCAGAACCCGGTTGACCGTGGTCGAGAAGGTCGCGGAGCCCAGGTCGTCGGAGTCGCCATCCTGCGCCGAGGAACCGGCAGGAAAGATCAGATCCAGATGGTCGGCGACCACCTGGGAGGCCAGCTGGTAGGCCCCCGCCGAGCTCAGGGGACGGGTGTCCTGATCCATGCCCACCAGCAGACCGTACTGGCGCACGATGGACTGGAAGAAGGCGTCATAGGTGGACACGGTCGGCTTGAGGAAGTTGCGTTCAGGGTCCAGGCCCGAGGCTCCTCTGCCCTGGTCGCGTCGGATGACAGCCGCCCCCACCCTGGACTGGAGTTCTGAGGCAGCCTTGCGGGTGAAGGTCAACCCCAGAATCTGCTCGGAGGGCACTCCCCGGCGAATCAGGGCGATGATCCGGCTGGTCATGGTCATGGTCTTGCCCGAGCCGGCACCGGCCACCACCAGAAGATCCTCGTTCACATCCGCATCGACGATGGCGGACTGTTCGGCAGTCTGCTTCATTCCTGATCCTCCAGTAGATTGGGTGCCACCAGTTGCCATGCCTGGCATTCCTGCCCATTGCCGGCCCGATGACAACGGGCAGGGTCGAAGACCGCATCATCCCGACCGGCCGTCAGCTTGACTCCGGCGGCGAAGAAGACCCTGGCTATCATGGTCAGCCCCCATACAGCCTGGGAGGAGACTCTGGAGGCTCGGACCATGGCCCACAGGTCCGCATCCACCCCAGGCGGCACCTGCTCAGGCAGGTCCGCAGGCTCGGCCTTTGATTTGAGCGGGGAGGGCATGCCGGTTCTGGGCTGGGCGATGGTGACCAGCCTGTCGCGCTCGAACAGTGGAGGCTGGTAGGCCATCTCCTCCCGGCGCAACCCCGTTTTCTCATCCTTGGGCGGGGTCTGCAGCTGCAGGAGCAGGGACTGGCTCAGCTTCATCCCCTCGGTCCTCTCCAGATCGGGGGCCTGGGGCAGACTCCAGGCCTCCCCTACCTCCGGGCTGCTGCCAGGAGTGGGCGGGAAGGCCAGTCCCAGCTGATAGCAGACCAGCTGCAGGTCGTTGAAGAGCTGCCCCTGGGTATAGGGGACTCTGCCGGTCTTGTAGTCCACCAGCCGCAGACGGATGCCCTCGGGCAGGGACCTGACCTCCAGACGGTCGATACGACCGGTCAGCCTGACCGTGGTCCTGGCATCCAGGGCTGAAGGGAAGCCGTCGACCAGGCCGGACATCAGGGCGAAGAGCCCGTCGGCATCCAGGGGCCTGTCAGGGAAGGTGGCCTTCCAAAGTGGAACCAGGTCCTCCACGGACAGGCTGACATCAAATGAGCGCTCGCTCTGCACGCCCAGCAGGTCGCCGACCGGGACCGGGCTCTTGCCCCCCAGGCCGTATTCGGAATCCGAGGAGCGGACGAAATAAGAGGCCAGGTTGTCCAGGATGGGCTCCACCCGACTGCTGCGACCGCGTTGGTCATAGAGCTCGTCCGGGTCCCGCAGACGCTGCTCCTGGGGAGCCAGATCCTGGTAGATGTCCAGAAGTGCATCCCGCACCTGCTGCTGGCGGGTGTCCGGGTCGCCATGGCCGGGACGGTCCAGACCCTGGGCTGTGCCCTCACTGGCCACCTTATGTATCAGAGAGCCGAACTCCGTGGGCACCCTGGATGGGGATGGGCCGGAGAACTGATCACCCAAGGCCCACTCCAGGGGGCAGTTCCAGATGGCATCGACCGCCGAGGGTGAAAGGAGAACCACCTGGCGGTCGGACCCGTGTTCGTGGCGGTGCTCATGACGCTGGTCACGGTCATGGGTTGGACCCGCCTGGGTGTTTTGATTGGAGGAAGCCGGTGCGGAACGGGAGGCACGGTCCTTTTCAACAACCGATGCGACACCTGCGGCGGCCACAGCCCTTGACCCGGCAGCCTGCTCAACCGGGGCCCCTTCATCCGAAACCTGCTCATCTGAGGCATGCCGGTCCGGGGCCGACCCAACCGTGGACTGTCCGTCTGGGACATGCTGATCCAATGTCGACTGGTCGTAGAGGAAGGGCCAATGCCGTGGATCGGCCGAATCCTGACCCTGGTCGACCAGCAGCCGCAGGGTTTGTACGGCATCGTCCACCCGGTCACGGTCAATCTGGTCCTCCGGAAGCAGCGCCTGGACAGCCAGGATGGACCGGGCGGCCGCCGTCAGACCCCTGGCAGACACCTCCAGCCCCCCGTAGCGCTCACTGCCGCCTGAGCCAGCACCGACCATGCTGAATTCGGCCTGACTCATATCCGCGGTGCGTGGATAGCGTTCGGGCAGGTAACCGTAGAGGAAGTCCGATGGAACCAGGTCATCGTTCCAGACCGCGCTGATGCGCACCTGGGTCCGGGCCCGGGTCAGCGCCTCCAGAAAGCCCTTCTTCTCAGCGTAGAGGATGGAGCGCAGGGCAGGATCGTGGCTGAGCGTGTCCGCCAGGGGGTCACCGATGCGGTCGTGCAGGACCAGGTCGGCCAGCTCCTCGGCTCCGAACATGGTGTCCCGGGGAATCAGATTGGGCCAGACACCGTCCTGGACGGCGGGCAGCCAGACCAGGGGCCAGTCGGTGGCCAGGGCGGCAGCGCCGGCGGGTGTGGTCAGGGTGACGGCGTGCTCGATGGGCCCGATCCGCGCCAGGGAGTCGGCCTCAATCTGCATGGTGCGCACCTGGTCCATGAAGGCCTCGACCGTGGGGAAACGACGGGAGCCGGCCGCGTACTGGAAGAGCCGCATGAGCGCGTCCAGACGGTCGTTGGCCTCCTCCCCCTCCTGGGTGGCCATCAGGGCCCTCCGCTGCCAGTCGTCGGCAAGGTCCAGGCTCCGCCAGGCCTCCCAGAGCACGTATTGGGGCTGACGGTCCTCCAGGGCGCTGATGCGGGTGGCCGTCAGACGCAGAACCTGCAAGGCCTTGTCCAGAACCTGGACGTCAGGATCCTCCCGGCGACCTCCGGCGATGGCGGTCATGGCCTCCAGGATGATTCCCGAGGATCGGTCATCCGGGTCCAGAACCAGCAGGGTCTCCAGGGCCTGAACGGAAAGAATGGCTGGCCGTTGGGCATCCCGGTCGCCCAGATCCACAGGCTGGTCGGGGGCCGAGGCAGTGGAGAAGGGACCGGACGCTGCCCCTGACTCGACGGAATCATGCCTGGCCAACAGGGAATCGTCGACACTGATGCCGGATGAACGGTCCCGCTGAGCCCGCCGCTCGGCCAGATCCTCCACCCAGGTCCGCCAGGCCTGTCCAAGGAGCGGCAGATCGTCCAAGGTGCCCGACGAGTCCGACTCGCTTCCCTGCTGGCCGGACAGGGGGGCCAATGCGGCCATGGTCTCCATGATGGACTCCAGGCGCTCCATCCTGACGGGACGCTCTGCACGAGCGGCGGTGGCGGGGACCCGGAAGAGGGGGCCGGCCATCAGGGTGCGCAGGCGCGAACGGATCCAGGCGGCCACCTGGGCAGGATCGTCCGGGTCGCTTCCGGCAGTTCCAGGGTCCAGTACCGACTGGGCCAGCTCGACCATGGCAAAGAGACCCTGGATGGCTGGCTCCTGGCTGAGCGGACGGGTCACTGAGGAGAAGCGCACCGGCACGCCCTGCACACGCAGTTTGCGGCCCAGCGTGCGTAGTGTCATGTTGTCGTGGGCGATGACGGCCATGTCGTTCCAGTCACGTTTCTGGGCCAGGAACTCATGCTTGACCTGCCAGACCAGGTCGTCATCCTCCTGGTCGGGGGTGCGGAAGAGCCTGGTCTGCACGCTGCCGTCGCGGATAAGACTGTCGCCGTCGGTCAGAGGCGCCACCGGTCCGGCGCCGGGCCAGGCGGGCAGCTTGCCAGGTCTGGCAGGCAGGGGGGTATCGTCCTCCTCAACCCCGGCGATGCCCAGGCTGACCCTGGCAGCCACCAGATCGGCGTAGGAACCCGGAGCCGCCGAATCTGAACCCTGGCGGCCTTCGGTATGTTCTTCGACTGCTTTCGGAACCACCATCCTCCGGGGTTTCAGGGTCAGGGTGGCGGCGCCCAGGCAGGCGAAGTCCTGGGCCAGAAGGGGGGCGGCGTCACCTGGCACAGGCTTGGCCAGGGTCGTCAGACGAGTGGCCAGAAATTCCGGATAGGAGCCACGGAAGGACTGGACCGACTGGTCGGGATTGCCCACCAGAAGAAGTCGGCAACCGGCCCGGTTCAACCCCTGCAGCAGGCCCATCCCGGCCAGGGTGACGTCCTGCCAATCGTCCACGACCAACAGGTCGGGCAGGTCGTCATCAGCCAGTCCATCCAGGCTGCGGGAGGCTTCGACCATGAGCATGGAGGGGTCCAGACGGAATTCATCCGGGTAGCTCTCGGTGATGCTCTGGCGGTATTCGTCCTCCAGGGCGAAGGCCAGCCGCCACTGCAGGCCCAGCCGATCGCGGCGGTCGGGGTCCATGGGCTGGACGGCCAGGGCATCCAGAAGCTGATCCCGGTCCCCCCTGCCCAGGCCCAGTTCCGTCATGCGGGCGAACATGTCCCGTAGCTGGGCGATGAACCTGTCGGCGACCCCTACGACCCGTCCCTGTCCGTCGCCGACCAGGACGGAGGACCAGCCCGCCCCGTTGCGAAAGTAGCGTTCCAGGAGTCGGCAGACCGCGCAGTCGTCCCCGGCCTGGACATGCTCCAGGTGGACGGTCATGACCTGCCTGAGCAGGGCATCCTCCTCGGCGCCGTTGAGCAGCCTGGGCAGGAGCGGATTGCGGCCTCCCTGGGCCAGCCGGGACCGTGTCAGCAGACGGAAGGCCAGGGCCTGCAGGGTGCCGACAGGTCGGGTACGGTCGGATCTCCCCCGCTCAAGAATGACCTGGCGGCTGACCTGGTCGGCTGCGGTCCTACCTGATACGGCCATGCTGGCACCGTCGCCGAACCGTTCCATGCCGGCTAGCAGGGCCCGGGTAGCCAGCCTGGTCTTGCCGCTGCGGGGAGGACCAGCCACCACCAGGGCACGGGTGGGCCGACCCTCCCCGTTCCGGAGCCGATCGCCGATAAGGGCGCGGACCGGTTCCATGGCCTCTTGCGGATCCACCGGTGGCTGCTTGCTCATAGCTACAAGAATAGGGTCCGGCATGGTCCATCCGCAGGCCCCGGAAGCCGCTGGTCCGGGACCATCCTTGGGCGGTTGAAAGGATGACCGATCGGGAGCGGCGTGCTGTTATCGTGGATAGCAGTTCCCAGGCATTCCTTAGGAGGTGATGCCCCTTGCAGCAGAATGGTTCCCAGGCCCGGCGCCCGGGTGCGGTCCCATCCATGGACCAGGCGCCAACGCTGCCCGGGCTGCGGCTTATGCGCCCCTTGGATCTGGGAGGCACCGCCGCCGTCTACCTGTACGAGCAGGAGGGGCTCAACCGACCTGTGGCGGTCAAGGTGGCCCTCCAAGGCAGCTTGGACCAGCAGACCCATCAGCTCTTTCTGCGGGAGGCCAAGACCCTGGCCAAGCTCTCCACCCACCCCTGCATCCTGAGCATCCACCAGGCGCTGGTCAGCGATGACGGACGGGATTGCCTGGTGCTCGAATACGCTCCGGGCGGCAGCTGCAAGACCATCATGCTCAGGGGGGGCATGGACCAGGAAGGCGTGCTGGACCTGGGGGTGCGCATGGCCTCGGCCCTCTGCTGCGCCCATGAACGCGGAATCCTGCACCGGGACGTCAAACCCAGCAACTTCCTGATCACCGACCAGGGTCTGCCCGTCCTGGCCGACTTCGGCATTTCCGCGGGCATCTATGGAGACGAACGAGCCGGCGGGCTTTCCATACCCTGGGCGGCCCCAGAGGTCCTGGCGAACCGCTCGGGGGGATCAGAGGCCAGCGACATCTACTCCCTGGGGGCCTCGCTCTTCGGCATGCTGGCCGGCCGCTCCCCCTACGAGTACGCCTACCGGGCCCGGGATGAGGATCACCTGGCCCAGCTGATCCTGACAGCGGAAACCCCGGTTCTGCACATGGGCGAGTCCTCCCCTATGCTGGCCGCCATCCTGGAGAAGGCCATGGCCCATGACCGGGACGACCGCTACTACTCGGCGCTGGAGTTCGGGCGGGCCCTCCAGGAGGTCCAACAAGAGCTCTACGGCCATGCAACGCCCTTCATCGGCGAGGGAATCGACCCCTACCCCACGGAGGATGTACGTTCACACTCCCGGACCGGAGACATTGCAGGCCGACCCATTGCAGGCCGAGGGGGAAAGCGACCAGAGAATAAGGAATCCGGCCACCCCTGGGCTGGTGCACGGGCCAGCTCCCAACCACGTCTGCGCCCAGACAGGGATGCGTTCGCCGACCATGAAGGCAGCCAGGCCAAGCGGTTTTTTGGCGGCCGCCGCCGTGTGGTCCTTTTGGGACTGATCCTCGCTGTCATCCTGGCCCTGGTACTGGTCTGGGCCCTGGTTGTCGGCCTGCCAAACAGATCCGAGCGTGGTTCACAGCCGACTACTACAGGTTCCTCCCAGGCCCAATCCCGACAGGCGCAGTCCCCGGACCCGACGGATTCGAGCGACCCCCAGGATCTGCAGGAGGGCCCGGTTCCCTCACCCACCCAGGGCCAAGGCCGCTACCAAGGCACCACGGCAGTTTTCACCTGGGCCAACCCCGACCCCAAACCGGGAGACACCTATGTCTGGCATCCCCTGGATCAGGGCGGCACAGGAGACCGTGGCCGCAGCGTGCAGACCCGACAGCCGGCCGCCCGTATCGACAGCCCGCAGGGGGGTCAGACCTGCATCAGCGTCACCCTGGTACGGGCCGACAGGAGCATGTCCCAGGAACCCACGATCATCTGCGCCGTCCAATGAGCCTTCGGTGGATGAATTTCCACATTCGACCACCCCGACTTTCACAGCCCGCCAAGACCTGGCAAACCAGCTAAAATCAGTCGTCAGAGAAGGCATCGACGGCGGTCCGGGCTCAATTAACCAACAAGGGCACAAGGTAAAGGTATAGGAAAGGTATAGGTCAGGCATCCTGGCCTGTGCGGCAGAACAGGAAAGGAACCCAGGGGATTATGGACTTGCAGGGACGCTTCCTGCGGATGCGCCGGGCCGGGCTGCGTCTGCGGCATGCCCTGGCCGTCCGCGCCAAGAACCCTGCCACCATCCTGGCCGTCACGCTGACGGCTCTGGTCCTGCTCATACTGGGCGCCTTGTTCATGCGTGGAGTGGACCGCCGTGCCGTTCAGGTGGATGACGGCAGCATCTGGATCACCTCCGAAAACGAGCGCAAGGTCGCCCGGTTCAAGCCCGACATCGGCGAGGCGGACGTGGCCCTGTCGACAGGCACGGACCACTTCGACCTGGCCCAGAGCGGATACGCGGTCATCCTGGGCCGTGAAGGAGGCATGGCCCCCATAGCGGCCTCCACCGCCACACTGGGAGACACCACCCGATCGGATGCCAGGGTCCAGCGGATGGTCAACGGGCCCACTCTGGTCCTCTTCCAGGCGCGGACCGGCAAGGTCTGGGTGGGTCAGGCCACTTCTCCGGGAGATATGGACCCGCAACGCCGCGACCCTGTGCTGACCCTGGGCTCCGGGGCCGCCGTCACCGTGGATGCCTCCGGAACCGTCTACGCCTACCGGCCCTCGGACGGGGTCGTGCTGAAAATCGACGGACCGGACTCCCGGGCCCACCGTGAGCTGGACTCCCTGACGGGTCACGCCCCCGTTCGGGCCACTGCCTTCAGCGTCATCGATGGAAGACCCGTCCTCCTGGCTGGCAACCGGCTTTACTGGCCCCAGGGATCCGTCCGGATACCGCACCGGGGAGACCTGCAACTCCAGTCCACTCCTGTGGACATGGACCGTCAGGGACCCTGGGTGGGTCTGACCGATCAGGAAAGCGTCCACCTGGTTGATCTGGACCATCTGCGCAATCAGGTCGAGACCGTACGCACCGGCGGCAGCGGCCAACCCGCCCAGCCGGTCTCCTCCGGCGGATGCCTTTGGACAGCCTGGGCCTCCTCGGGAAGCAATTTCCTACGCCTGTGCGCAACAGGAACGGCCAGGCCCAAGGTCCGGTCACCCCAGCCGCGTCCCACCACCCTGGAAGCCATCAGCCCCACCTCGGACCTGGTCTTCCGGGCCAACCACCGAAGGGTCATCCTCAACGACGTGCTGACTGGCGATGTTTGGAACCCGCAATCCTCCACCAAGGTGATCCGGCCGCAGTGGCAAACCATGGAGGTCAAGCACACAGACAAAACCGATCAGCGCCAGGACTCGGCCGACAACCGCCAGCGGTTCGCTGCCACCTGTCGCTCAGGATCCCAACCCATCCAGGCCGAGGACGACAGTCTGGGCATTCGGGCCGGTTCCAGAGCCCTGCTGGACCCCCTTCGCAACGATCGTCAGACCGACTGTTCGGTTCTGCGAATCGAGGATGCGCGCAGCTCGCAGGGCAATCTGCGCCTGACCCCGGTCATGAACGGCCGTTACCTACAGGTGGATGCCAGCGACGCACCTGTCGGCCGGGCCCGAATCAACTACTCCATCACCGACGGTCGCGGCCAGGTCTCCTCGGCTGGCATCGACCTGAACATCGCCCCGGCCAAGATGGACCGAAGTGACCAAGCACCGGTCCAGAACGATACCCCTCCCGAATATGAGGTGGAGCAGGGCGCCACGACAACCGTCAACGCTCTGGCCGGCTTCGAGGATCCTGACGGAGACCCGCTGACACTGGTCGGTGCCGAATCCGTCAACTCCGATCGAATATCCCTTTCCACCAGGGCTGATGGGCAGCTGACCATGAGTGCTGGGTCGGCCACATCCGGTCGGTTGGCTGTCAAAGTCACCGTTTCGGACGGACTCATGAGCGGCCAGGGACTCATCTACTTCACCGTCAGACCCGTCAACACCCTGGCCCCACTGGTTGATCCGGTCATCCGCCAGGCCACTCCCGGCCGAGAGGTGACCGTGGACCTGAGCGGGAGCGCACATGCCAATGCCGCTCAGCCCCTCCGCCTGGTCCGGGTCGACAAACCCGATGGAATCCAGGTGGAGGTCAACGCCGAGAGCCTTTCATTCACCGCCACCGCCGCCAACCCGGGCACCTATTATGTGCCCTACCGGGTGGCCCAGGGCGACCAGGAGACCCAGGGGCTGGTCAGGCTGGAGGTGGAACACGACCAGGGCGGATCCGCGCCGCCGGTACCCGTCAACGACGTGGCCCTGCTGGGGGCCGACCAGACCGCCATCGTCGATCCGCTCGACAACGATCTGGATCCCATGGGCGGAGTGCTGGCGCTGAACGATGTGCGCGTGGACCCGGACTCCGGCATCAAGGTCGGCATCGTGGACCACCGTCGGGTCTATCTGTCAGCCAGAAAAATTCCCACACGCCCGCTGAGCATCGCCTACACGGTCGCCAACGCCGAAGGCAGCGCTCAGGGGACCATCGTCCTACAGCCCCCCTCCTTGAGCAGGGCGGCCTCGGCGCCCAAGGCCCCGAATCTGACGGTTGGGGTCCGATCATCGGGCCTGGTCACGGTTCCGGTCATGGACAGGGTCACCCACGCTGACGGGACCAGCGTCACCCTGGACCAGCAGCTGACCACGGACCAGCGGACCTTTGCGGGTCTGACCTTCGTATCCGGGGATACGGTCAGGTATCAGGCCAGCGAGCGCACCGGGGACTTCCCGGTCACCTATACGGTCAGGGATGATCTGGGCAACGCAGCCTCTGGCACCATCACCTTCCGGGTGCATGCCTCCGACCCCGCCAGCAAGCCCGCACCCACCCCCAAGGATCTACGGGCCCAGGTGGCTGCCGGGACCAAGGTACGCATCCCCGTCCCGCTGACCGGCATCGATCCGGATGGAGACTGTGACACCCTGTCCGGCTTGGGCAACCAGGCGCCCAGGCTGGGAAGGATTGTCAAAGCCGGGGCCGACTACCTGATCTATGAGGCCTATCCCGACTCGCACGGCACCGACGAGTTCACCTACGCCGTGGAGGACTGGGTGGGGCAGCGTGCCCAGGCGCGCGTCCGCATCGGCGTCTTCCCCGACTCGTCAGTGACCGGGGTCTTCGCCCGGGACGATAAGGTCAGGCTGCGGCCTGGGACCGTGGCCGACGTGCCGGTCCTGCTCAATGACATCTCCGGGGACGACGACCCCCTGAGCCTGGACCCCCACATGGAGCGCCAAGGCCTGGACCAGGCCGGCGTAGAGGCCGACATGATCCGGCTGACTGCTCCTTCGCAGCCAGGGACCTCCTATCTGGTCTACAAGGCACGCAATCGGGCAGGGCTTAGCGACCAGGCCACACTGACCGTGGTCTCGGATCCCCAGGCCCCCATCCAGCCGCCCATAGCCCAGGATTACCAGGTTGCTCCCGAGGACACGGTGGACAAGCGCAGTGTGGAGGTCGATCTGGCCGACTCCATCAGCAACCCATCCGGCACCCTCGATGACCTGCGCCTTGGGATTCATCCCAGCGCCCGTGCCCATGCCAGGATCGTGGGCGAAGCCGGCTCCACCAAGCTGGTCATCGATCTGACCGACCAGGCCAGGGCGGTGCCCTACACCGTGACCAACACCCGGTACAAGATCACTTCAATGGCCTTTGTGAAAGTCCCAGCCTACGGGGTATTCCCCCCGATGCTAAGACCCCGGGCTCCGGCTCTGAAAGTGCGGGCTGGACAGAGCATCACCATCGACATCGCCGACCAGGTCAGGGTGGGTGCGGGCAAGACCGCACGGATCGCCTCCCGCCAGTCAGTCTCGGCCACCAAGTCCGACGGATCCGACCCCTACGTGGACGAGCACACCCTGAGGTTCACCGCCGCCAAGGACTATGCCGGCCCAGCCTCGCTGACCTTTGCCGTCCGTGACGGGGATCCAGGGGGCCAGGCCATCGTCAACGAGTCGGTACTGACCCTGCCCATCACCGTGGTAGGCGGCAGAGCCTCCCCGCCGGTCCTTTCTGCACCGGTCATCGATCTGGTGGCCGGGGAGCCGGCACAGACCATCTCCCTGACCGCCATGACCCGCTGGCCCCAGGGAAGCGACCCGGCCGACAGCACCTTCTCCTCCGGGGACCCACAGGGGCCGATCCATGCCAAGCTGAGTCCTCGGGGCCAACTGAACGTAGCCGCCGACAAGACCGCGACGCCCGGCTCCAAGGCCACACTGCCGGTGACCATCACCAGTTCCTCCGGCGATGTGCATACGGTCCTGGTCTTCCGCATCGTCGCCACCACCCGACCTCTGGCTTCGGTCCCCTCGCGTCAGATAGGGCTCAAGGCCGGGCAGAGTCTGGAACTGGACCTGTTCGACGGCGCCCTCAACCCCTTCCCTGACACTCCGCTACGCTTGGTCGGCCTGGTCAGCGACGACACCTCACGACTGACAGCCACCAGCCTGGGCGACGGAAGGATCGCCATCAAAGCCGATCGCGACATCGGCGCCTCCACCAACACCATTCTGGCCACGATCGAGGATGGCAGCCGGGATCCGGGACGCCGGGTCAGCGCCACCATCACCGTGGGCATCATCGACCGCCCGCAGGCCCCCAGAATGCTGGCAGGCGCCGCCCAGGCAGGCGACGGAACGGTTCTCCTGGCCTGGGAGCCGGGCGCAGTCAACGGCAGTCCGGTGGACGAGTACCGGGTCACCTACACCTCATCGGCAGGCTCGGGACAACGCTCCTGCGGCAATGCCGTCACCTGCCGGGTCGACGGACTGGCCAACGGCCATGACTACTCCTTCACAGTCCAAGCCCACAACCAGGTGGGCTGGTCCCCCGCCTCCTCGCCGGCGGCAGCCAGACCTGATGCGCTTCCCGGAGGCGTGCAGGCACTGACCGTGGACGGCGGCAGCAAGGAAACCCTGACCGTCACCTGGCGTCCGCCGGAGAATCATGGCTCACCCATCCAGGGCTATACGGTCCACGGCGAGGGTTCCGGATGCGGTTCGCCGCGATGGCGGTCGGCCACCGCCACCAAGGCGGTCTTCGACGTGGACCATGACGAGGCAGGAGGCAGCTGCACAGTGAGCGTGACCCCCGCCAATATGGCTGGATCAGGACCTGTGGCCTCAGCCTCTGGAGCCACCTGGTCGCATCCGGATCCGCCTGCATTCCAGACTTTGGAGTACCAGGGCAAGGACCAGGTCAGGCTGGTCCTGAACCCCGGTGCCGAACATGGCCGACCCTGCGCAGATATCCAGGTGAGCATCGATGGCCTCGACACCGACAAGGCTTCCTGGACCCTGCCCTGCAACCAGCCGGAGGTCAGTGAAGTCATCACCTTGCCCGCCGGGTCAACCAAACCGGGCGCCACGCTGAACTTCCGGGCGGTCGCTCGCATCCGTGGGGTGGGGTCCGAAGGCCATTCGCCCGCCGCCACCAAGGAGCTGGACCTGCCCAAGGATGCCGACAAGCCAAGCGACAAGACCCTTAACCCGTCAGTGGTCCCCTCAGCAGACAAGGATGAATGACCATGGATGAACGAAACGTACAGGAACCCATCCAGCAGGACGGCACCATTCCCGATGACGCGACCAGGAGGAGTACCCCCAAGGCCGCCCGCGAAGCAGGCAGCGAAGGCCGACGGCTCCCTGCCGACCGACTGGATGTACTGAAGCGACAGCGCCAGGCCCTCATGGCCGGTCTGGGCCAGCAGGAATCCTCCCAGGCGATGAGCGACGACCGGACCCGTCCCGGCCGCATCCCTGTGGCTGCCAGGCAGGAAAGGACTCAGGAGTCCGAGGCGGAATCCGTCCCATCGGATCGCACCATGGTGGAAGACGGGACCATCCCCGTCCGCCAGCCGGTCCGTGACCTGTTCACCCGGTCCTCATCAACCCCTGCCAGGCCTGACCTCGTCGATGTCACCGATCAGTCCCGACACCCCCGACTGGAGCGGACCTCGGCTCCCAGATACGAAGTCAGGACCGACGAACCCAGGGGAGCAGAAAAGACCGGTCAGAACCAACGGTCTTTCACCGAAGCAGGAGATCAGGCAGAAGAGGCCAGGCGGAAGAGACGATCAGGCCAAGCAGGAGGCAGCAGCCAGGCAGTGGACCGCAGCCAAGCCGCCGTGGATGTATCGACCTTCGCCAGCCTCTTCCGCTCCATAGTCGACAACGTCGGCCAGGCGGTGCTGGGCAAGGAGGAGACCATCGCCCTGTGCGTCACCGCCCTGATCGCAGGAGGCCATGTGCTCCTGGAGGACAATCCGGGCACCGGCAAGACCCAGCTTTCACGGGCTCTGGCCGCCTCAATCGCCGTGGACTGCAAGCGGATCCAGTTCACCCCCGACCTGCTGCCCTCCGATCTGCTGGGCGTGACCTTCTACGACCAGTCTCAAGGACGATTCTCCTTCCGGCCCGGTCCGGTCTTCGCCTCCCTGGTTCTGGCTGACGAGATCAACCGAGCCTCCCCCAAGACCCAGTCGGCCCTGCTGGAGGTCATGGAGGAAGGCCAGGTGACCGTGGATGGCCGTACCTACCGCCTCCCCCGGCCATTCATGGTTATGGCCACCCAGAATCCCATCGAGCAGCTGGGCACCTATGCCCTGCCCGAGGCTCAGATGGACCGTTTTTTAATCCGCACCTCCCTGGGTGCGCCGGGGCATGATGCCAGCATGCGCATCCTCCAAGAGGCCGACATCCGCGACCGGGCCGGCCTGGTCGAACCGGTGGTCGATGCCGACCAACTGGAGGCCATGGCCGCCTGCGCCTCCAAGGTCTTCTGCGATTCCTCCATCATGGAATACGTCATCCACATCATCGAAGCCACACGGCACAGCCCCGCCATCCGGGTCGGCTCCTCCATCCGAGGCGGACTGGCCCTGGTCCGCTGCGCCAGGATCCGGGCCTGCGCTCAGGGCCGCGACTACGTGATCCCCGACGATGTCAAGGACCTGGTCGACCCCATCCTGGCCCACCGGCTGCTCCTGACCGCCCAGAGCAGGCTGGCGGACATGGACGAACACCAAGCGCTGGCCGAAGCCCTGTCCAAGGTCCCCGTCCCCACAGGAGAGCAGTGAGCCATGACCGCCTTCGCCCGCCGACCTGCCCCGGAGGCAAGGCCGGTATCCTCGACAGGATCCATACAGGGCCTGCGATCCCGGGCCGCTGACCTGTGGCAGTCCGTCACTGCCCTGGGCCGGGCCATGGCTCTGGCCGCACTCCTGTGCGCTCTGGCCTTCGTCCCTACAGGCTGGCGTGAACTGCTGGCGGGCACTTTGCTGGGCGCGGGCATGCTGTTGCTGGGATTGCTGATGAGCCTGGGCAACCTGTCCTGTAACGCTGAAACGAGTCTGGACCAGGGCCGTCTGGAGGTGGGCGGCCAGGCTGAGCTGGTCCTGGTTCTAACCAATCCGGGCAGCCGTTCCACCCGCCGTGGCCGAATCGGTCTGGCTCTAGGCCAAGGAACCATCATGGCGCCGCTGCCAGCCCTGACTCCCGGCCAGAGTCACCAGATCCGCTTGAAGCTGGAAGCCAGGTCCCGTGGCGTGATTGACCTGGGCCCGGTGACCATGGAGGCCGGGGATCCGCTGGGACTCATCCGCCGCCGCCGAATCCTGACTGGGGCCCGAAAACTCTACATCCATCCCCGCACGGTGGCCCTGCCGCCCCTTGAAGCCGGACTGGAACGCGATCTGGAGGGGGATCCTGGTCCCGGCATTGTCGACGACGACCTGGAATTCCATGCCCTTCGCCCCTATGCTCCGGGCGACGACATGAAGCGGGTCCACTGGCTGTCCACCGCCCGGGCCGGTACCCTGATGGTCCGCCAGTACGAGCCCACCCTGCGCACCAGGACCGAACTGATTTTGGACGGCCAGGCCGCCTCCTACCGGAACGCGGATGAGTTCGAACTGGCAGTTGAACTCTTCGCCTCCCTGGGCTGCCGATGCCTCCTTGATGGCCGTCGGCTGCAAGCGTTGGCCCCGGAACCCGATGATTTAGATGCCCATGTAACCACCCTGCCCACGGAGGATCCCCGAAGCTTTCTGGATGCCTGCAGTGCCATCCGCCCCAGCCAGGACAGCTACGACAAGCCAGACCTGGCTGACGCTCCTGAACGAACCAGCCTGACCATTCTGGTGACCGGTTCGTTGGGCGACCGCCAACCCTCAGCACTGATGGGCGAATCGGTTCAGGGCACCCCCCCGGTCATGCTGCTGGCTGCTGACCTGGACGCTCAACCAGACCTGCAGATGCAGCCAGGCCTGGTCAGCGCCGTTCTGGACAGCCTGCAGGACCTTCCCCCCCTTTTGGAGAACCAGCCATGAGCACATCTACATCCGCATCATGGATGGACCAAGCCCGGAGGGAGCCGATTCGCCTGATTGACCGGGCAGGCCTGCAATCCACAGTCGACCCGACCAGGCACCGCTCTCCCGTCATTCTGGTCGCGGCACTGGCGCCCCTCGACCTGCTTGCAGGGCTGCAGCTGCTGCCGGTCTACGGCAGCCTGCTCTTCTGGTTGACAGTGGGAGCCGCGGCCTGCCTGACCGGACTGCTGATCGCCCTGCTCCCCCGCCGTGGTATTGCCACAGCCCTCCTGCAACCTCTGTTGCTGATCGCGGCGCAGTTCCTGCTAGGCCCCATCCTCGCTCTGAACGGGACCACCCTGGCACACGTCCTGCCTACCTGGACAACCCTGACACAAGGGTGGTCAACCACTTTCGGCGCTTTCAAGACCCTGGCGGCCATCAATCCCCCACTTGGCCAGGAAGCCGGCGGACTGATGGCCCTATGGACGTTGATGCTCTGGACCTGTTATCTGGCCGTGCTGCTGGCCCGTCATGGCCTGGGCCGCAATCCGGGGCGGCCGGCACACCCCGTGGCCATCCTGACAGCCACCCTGCCCATCCTGGGCACCATGGCTGTGTCAGCAGCCCTAGGCACCAGCAAAGGCCTTTACCCGGCGTTGACGGGCGGCATCCTCTGGCTGCTCCTGCTGATCTGGTGCGCCAGCGGAATGGGTCTGCTGCGTCTGCAAGGACCCGCATCCACTCTTGTGACCCTGGCATTGACAGCCGGACTGATTTTCTCCGCTGGACTCCTGCCCGCCCCGCCCCGGCTGGTCATCCGAGACCACTATCAGCCCCCCATGGACCCCTACCGGTTCACCAGCCCCTTGAGCGATTACCGCGCCTATATCAAACGCCATCGCGACGATACCCTGGTCACGGTCCGCAACCTGCCCGCCGGCACGCCGGTCCGAATGGCCGTCATGGACCGTTATGACGGCAAGGTCTGGAACCTGTCCGACTCCTCGGGCGCAGGAGCCGCCGACTACCGGCGCATCGGCGCACAGATCCGCACAGAAACCCAGCAGGAGAAGGCCAAAGACGGCGAACAGACCGGACAGCCTTTTACCGCAACCTTCCAGATTCGAGAGGGATTCGACCACGCCTGGCTGCCCTCCGCCGGGCAGGTCGACGGCATCGATACGGATCAGGGCCTGCAACGAAAGGACCTCTACTTCAACAAGGCCACAGACACCGCACTGACCGATGAGACCCTGCAGGCCGGGGCCAGCTATACGGTGCGCGGCGTGGCCGAAGACCGACCAGCAACCCGCCGCATAACCGACAGCGATCCAGGAGATGCACAGGTGCCTCCCCTGGCGGATGCCCCTGAGAGCCTGCCCAAGGCGGCCGCCTCCATGACCTCCATGCAGGCGCGGGGCGGCGCCAGGGCGCTGGCCATCGAGGAACGGCTGCACCGGGAGGGATGGTTCTCCCATGGTCTGGCCGGCGACTATCCCTCGCCCTCCGGCCATGGCGACTATCGGATCAATCAGCTCCTGCAGGGCCAGGCAATGGTTGGTGACAGCGAACAATACGCCTCGGCCATGGCCCTCCTGGCCCGGCAGATGGGTCTGCCATCCCGGGTGGTCCTGGGATTCGTGCCCAAGAACCGCGATGGCTCCATCAGCCGGGCAAGGACCAGGACCCAGGCGGACGGGAGCACCCGAATCGACTTCACAGGACGCGATGCCCAGGCCTGGGTGGAGGTCAATCTGAAGGGACTCGGGTGGGTCCCCTTCTACCCCACGCCACCGGAGACCAAGACCCCGGACAAGTCCTTGGACTCCACGCCGCCCGATCCGCGCACCCTGGTCCGCCAGCCGCCTCCCCCGCTGGTCGATCCTCCCCGTGACGACCGGGCCACCCAGGGTCGAACCACCGTTGGCGGGCAGGAAGCATCCCGGCAGTCTTCGCCCTCCTTCTGGAAGCGGTACGGACCCCTGATAGCCAAAGTGACGCTCTGGACCATGCCGCTCTGGCTGCCTGCTCTGCTGGTTCTGCTCCTGCTGGCCTTCAAGTCCTGGCTGCGCCGACGGGCCCGGTCGACCGGCGACCCGAAGACACGTATCCGTGCCGGCTGGCGACAAATCAGCAACCTAGGCAGACAGACCGGTCTGTCCCTGGACGGCACCCGTAGCGAGCAGGAGGCTCTGATCACCCGGAACCTGCTGACCGACCCCACAGGGTCTTCGTCGGCCGGACTGTGCGGCGATCTGGATCGACTGCGCAGCATGGCCGATCAGGCCTCCTTCGACCGGCACCCTTCGGATGAGCAGGAGGCCGAGGACTGCTGGCAGCTGGTGGACAAGCTTCGATCCGCCATCCTGAAATCCCTGCCACGAACCCGACGCTGGCGCACCCTGCTTTCCCCCAGGCACCTGCGCTGACCTGCTGCCAATAACCTGGACCCCGAGAAAAACAAAACGAGGGCCCGTGCAATCGTCGAGATCACACGGGCCCTCATCTGGTATCACGTAACCTGCAGTAACCTGCAGCCGAATCCGCCAGGCCGGGTCATCCGGCCCAAGCGGATCTGCGGCTACTGGCCTTGCATGCGCTCACTGGTTGGAGTGCTGGTCCTCCGAGGAGGAGAAGGTGGCTGAGCCAGGCTGCTGAGGCGGCTTCTGATCGGAGTCACTGCCGTCTGCGGCATCCGGGGATCCCGCGCCTGTGGCAGCCGTCAGATCGCCCGCCCCGGCTGACGGATCCTGCACGTTGGGGGTGTCCAGATGGCTCTGGCCGCCCTGGTCGTTGAGGAAGTCGTCCGGGTTGAAGTCGTCGCCCAGCTTCAGATCTCCGAAGTCGATGTTGGAGAAGTCCACATCGTTCAGGTCGGCGTCGCTCAGATCCACGTCGCCGCCACCCAGACCGAAGTTGGGGTAGATGGTGTCGCGGATGGCCTTGTCGGGCTCCACTGTGGCGTTGCGGTACCTGGCCAGGCCGGTGCCGGCAGGGATCAGCTTGCCGATGATCACGTTCTCCTTGAGGCCCTTCAGGTCGTCGACCTTCTGGTTCAGGGCGGCCTCGGTGAGCACGCGGGTCGTCTCCTGGAAGGAGGCGGCCGACAGCCAGGAGTCGGTGGCCAGGGAGGCCTTGGTGATGCCCATGAGCTCGGGGCGTCCAGCGGCCGGCTTGCCTCCGGCCTTGACGGCCTTCATGTTGGCGGCCTTGAACTTGGCCTGGTCGACCAGCTCGCCGGGCAGCAGGTCGGTGTCGCCCGAGTCGATGACCGTCACGCGGCGGAGCATCTGGTGGACGATGACCTCGATGTGCTTGTCGTGGATGTCCACGCCCTGGGAGCGGTAGACCGTGTGCACCTCGTTGACGATGTTCACCTGGGCGGCGCGCGGGCCGAGGATGCGCAGGATCTTCTTGGGATCCACGGAGCCCTCGATCAGCTGGGTGCCGGCCTCGACATGCTGTCCATCCTTGACCATCATGGGCGCACGGCGGGTGACCGGGTAGGTCAGCGCCTCCACGGAGGTGTCGTCCGGGGTCAGGGTCACCTGACGGCCGCGGTCGGTGTCCTCCACCTTGACGGTGCCGGGGAACTCCGCGATGGGAGCCTCGCCCTTGGGGGTACGGGCCTCGAAGAGCTCGGTGACACGGGGAAGACCCTGGGTGATGTCGGAGGCCGAAGCCACACCGCCGGAGTGGAAGGAACGCAGCGTCAGCTGGGTGCCGGGCTCGCCGATGGACTGGGCGGCCACAATACCCACGGCCTCGCCGACGTCCACCAGCTTGTTGGTGGCCAGGGACCAGCCGTAGCACTTGGCGCACACCCCGCGGGTGGACTCGCAGGTCAGGACCGAACGGGCCTTGACCTCCTCCACGCCGTGGGCGACCATGTCGCGCAGCACATCCATGGACAGGGCGTCGCCGCGCTTGTAGAGCACGGTCTTGCCATCCTTGGGGTCAATGACGTCGGCGGCCAGGAGCCTGGAGTAGGGTCCGCCGTCGGCGGCCTTGACCAGGACCAGGTTGCCCTGCTCGTCGCGCTCGGCCACCTTCATGGTCAGACCGCGCATGGTGCCGCAGTCCTCCTCGCGCACGATCACGTCCTGGGAGACATCGACCAGACGACGGGTCAGGTAGCCCGACTCGGCGGTACGCAGTGCGGTGTCGGCCAGACCCTTGCGGGCACCGTGCTGGGAGATGAAGTACTCCAGCACCGACAGACCGTCGTGGTAGTTGGACTTGACCGGTCGAGGAATGATCTCGCCCTTGGGGTTGGCCACCAGGCCTCGCATACCGGCGATCTGGCGGATCTGCATCCAGTTGCCTCGTGCCCCGGACTGGACCATGATGTTCACGTTGTTGTCCGGAGTGAAGTGCTTCTGCATGGCGTCAGCCACCTTGTCGGTGCATTCGGTCCACAGGTTGATCAGCTCCTGACGGCGCTCCTCGTCGGTCAGCAGACCCATGTCGTACTGGGAGTTGACCTTGGCGGCCTGCCCCTGGTACTCGTTGACGATCTCGCCGCGCTCGGGCGGCACCACGATGTCGGAGAAGGCCATGGTCACGCCGGACCACTGGGCCCGGGTGAAGCCCAGATCCTTCAGGGCATCCAGGGTGGCCGCCACCTGGGCGGTCGAGTACCGGGTGGCGATGTCGTCCACGATGCCGGACAGCTTGCCCTTGGGTACCTGCTCGTTGATGAAGGGGTAGTCCACAGGCAGCGTCCGGTTGAACAGGACCCGCCCATAGTTGGTGGCGAAGAGCCTGGAGCCGTCCTTGAAGACCTCCTCCTTGACCACGTCAGGGCTGCCGGGCTCAGGGTCGACGACCTTGAGGTCACCGGGCTTCCAGTCCTTGGGCATGACGAAGTCGGCGGGCACCCGCAGCAGGATCTTGGCCTGCATGTCGATCTCGCCCAGGTCCAGAGCCATCCGGGCCTCGGCCAGGCTGGAGAAGATCCGGCCCTGGCCCTTGGCGCCGTCAACCACGGTGGTCAGGTAGTACAGACCCAGAATCATATCCTGGGAGGGCATGGTGACCGTATGGCCGTCGGCGGGCTTGAGGATGTTGTCGGAGGCCAGCATGAGCGAACGGGCCTCAGCCTGGGCCTCAGCCGACAGGGGCAGGTGGACTGCCATCTGGTCGCCGTCGAAGTCGGCGTTGAAGGCCGCGCATGCCAGCGGGGGCAGGTGGATGGCCTTGCCCTCGACCAGGATGGGCTCGAAGGCCTGGATGCCTAGACGGTGCAGCGTAGGCGCACGGTTGAGCAGGACGGGGTGCTCGGAGATGACCTCCTCCAGCACGCCCCAGACCTCGGGGTCGCCGCGGTCGACCAGACGCTTGGCGCTCTTCATGTTCTGCGCGTAGTTGAGGTCCACCAGCCGCTTGATGACGAAGGGCTTGAAGAGCTCCAGGGCCATGGGCTTGGGCAGGCCGCACTGGTGCATGCGCAGGGAAGGCCCGACCACGATCACGGAACGGCCGGAGTAGTCCACACGCTTGCCCAGCAGGTTCTGACGGAAGCGGCCCTGCTTGCCCTTGAGCATGTCTGCCAGGGACTTGAGCGGACGGTTGGAGGCTCCGGTGACGGGGCGGCCACGACGGCCGTTGTCGAAGAGGGAGTCCACAGCCTCCTGGAGCATGCGCTTCTCGTTGTTGAGCATGATCTCGGGGGCGCCCAGCTCGATCAGGCGCTTGAGCCTGTTGTTGCGGTTGATGACGCGCCGGTAGAGGTCGTTCAGGTCGGAGGTGGCGAAGCGGCCGCCGTCCAGCTGCACCATGGGGCGCAGGTCGGGCGGAATGACCGGGACGACATCCAGGACCATGGCTTCGGGCTTGTTGCCGGTGTTCAGGAAGGCGGAGACCACCTTGAGCCGCTTCAGGGCACGGGCCTTGCGCTGGCCGGAGCCGGTGTCGATCTCGTGACGGAGCTCCTTGGCGGCAGCCTCCAGGTCGAAGTCCTGCAGGCGCTTCTTGATGGCCTCGGCGCCCATGCAGCCCTCGAAGTAGTCACCGTAGCGGTCCTGCATCTCCCGCCACAGATCCACGTCACCCTCCATGTCGCCGGGCTTCAGGGTCTTGAAGCGGTCGAAGACGGCGGTGATCCGCTGAATCTGGTCGTCGTAGCGCTTGCGGATGGCGGTCATGTCCCGCTCGGCCCCGTTGCGCAGACGTGCCTTCATGGAACCCTTGACCTCGTCGGTCTTCTCCAGCTCGGCCAGGTCCTCCTCCAGCTTCTTGGCGCGCTTGTCGATCTCCAGGTCGCGCTTCTTCTCCAGCTGGTTGATCTCGTTGTCGAACTCGTCCTGCAGGTCGGGCAGGTCCTTGTGGCGCTGCTCCTCATCCACCTTGGTGACCATGTAGGCCGCGAAGTAGATGACCTTCTCCAGGTCCTTGGGCGCGATGTCCAGCAGATATCCCAGCCGGGAGGGCACGCCCTTGAAGAACCAGATGTGGGTGACGGGGGCGGCCAGTTCGATGTGGCCCATACGCTCGCGGCGGACGCGGGAGCGGGTGACCTCCACACCGCAGCGCTCGCAGACGATCCCCTTGAAACGCACGCGCTTGTACTTGCCGCAGGCGCACTCCCAATCGCGGGTGGGTCCGAAGATCTGCTCGCCGAACAGGCCGTCCTTCTCGGGCTTCAAGGTACGGTAGTTGATGGTTTCCGGCTTCTTGACCTCGCCATAGCTCCAGCCGCGGATGTCATCGGCCGTGGCCAGTCCGATTCTCAGTTTGTCAAATGCATTGACGTCCAGCACTCTGTGTCCTGTCTCTGATCTTGTAACTGCTCTGAAGTTTGCCTCTTGGCGGGATGCCCTTCAGGCGGGCATCCCTGTGACTTGTGGTTCAGCGGTACTCCGGCTCGGGAGCGGACTGGTCGGCCTTCGCGGCGGCGTCCGGGCGGGCGCCGATGTTGAAGCCCAGGTCGTCGGAGGCGGCGCTCGGGTCGTCGTCCTCGTCCTTCATCTCGATCACGTTGCCTTCCGCGTTGAGCACCTCCACGTTCAAGGAGAGCGACTGCATCTCCTTGAGCAGCACCTTGAAGGATTCGGGGATGCCGGCCGCCGGCAGGTTCTCCCCGCGCACGATGGCTCCATAGGCCCGGACACGGCCGTCCACGTCGTCGGACTTGGTGGTCATCATCTCGTGCAGGGTGTAGGCGGCGCCGTAGGCCTCCAGGGCCCAGACCTCCATCTCGCCGAAGCGCTGGCCGCCGAACTGGGCCTTGCCGCCCAGGGGCTGCTGGGTGATCATGGAGTACGGTCCGGTGGACCTGGCGTGGATCTTGTCATCGACCAGGTGGTGGAGCTTGAGCATGTACATGTAGCCCACGGAGATGGGCTTGGTGAAAGGCTCGCCGGTGCGGCCGTCGTAGAGCACGGCCTTGCCGTCATCGCCCACCAGGCGCTCGCCGTCACGGTTGGGCAGGGTGGTCTTGAGCAGACCGTTCAGGGCGTCCTCACGCACGCCGTCGAAGACCGGGGTGGCCACGGCGGTGCCGGGTTCGGCCTTCTCAGCGCCTGCCGGGATGTGCTTCTTCCACTCGGCCTCCAGGTCGGGATCCAGACTGATGTCCCAGCCGGAGTGGGCGATCCACCCCAGGTGGAGTTCCAGGACCTGTCCCAGGTTCATACGGGAGGGCACGCCCAACGGGTTGAGCATGATGTCGATGGGGGTGCCATCGGCCATGAAGGGCATATCCTCCTCGGGAAGGATCCTCGAGATGACGCCCTTGTTGCCGTGGCGGCCCGAGAGCTTGTCGCCCTGGGTGATCTTGCGGTGCTGGGCGATGTAGACCCGGATCATCCGGTTGACGCCGTTGGGCAGCTCGTCGCCGTCCTCCTCGGCATCCTCGCGGGTGACCTCCTTGACCTCGATGACCGTTCCGGTCTCGCCGTGGGGAACCCTGAGGCTGGTGTCGCGCACCTCGCGGCTCTTCTCGCCGAAGATGGCCCGCAGGAGCCTCTCCTCGGGTGTCAGCTCGGTCTCGCCCTTGGGGGTGACCTTGCCGACCAGGATGTCCCCGGCCTCGACCTCGGCGCCGATGCGGATGATGCCGCGCTCGTCCAGGTTGGCCACCGCATCCTCGCCCACGTTGGGCAGGTCGCGGGTGATCTCCTCGGCGCCCAGCTTGGTCTCGCGGGCGTCGGTCTCGTACTCCTCGATGTGGATGGAGCTCAGGGTGTCGTCCTGGACCAGCCGCTGGGAGATGATGACGGCGTCCTCGTAGTTGTAGCCGTTCCAGGGCATGAAGGCCACCAGGACGTTCTTGCCCAGGGCCATCTCGCCCTTCTCGGTGGCGGGGCCGTCAGCCAGGACCGTGCCGGCCTCGACCCGCTCCCCGTCCTTGATCAGGGGGACCTGGTTGTAGCAGGTGGTCTGGTTGGACCGCTGGAACTTGGCCAGCTTGTAGGAGGACTGGGTGCCGTCGTCATTCATGACGCGGATGATGTCGGCGGAGACGTAGGTGACCACGCCCGGCTTCTCGGCCAGGATGACATCACCCGAGTCGATGGCGGAGCGCCACTCGGAGCCGGTGCCCACCAGGGGACGCTCGGACTTGACCAGGGGGACGGCCTGACGCTGCATGTTGGTGCCCATCAGTGCTCGGTGGCCCTCGTCGTGCTCCAGGAATGGAATCAGGGAGGCGCCCACCGAAACCATCTGCCGGGGGGAGACATCCATCAGGTCCACCTGGGAGACGGGCACATCCTTGGCCTCGGCCTCGGCGTCACGCACCAGGGCCTCGTCCTCGACGAAGTGTCCGGTCTCGTCGATCTCCTGGTTGGCCTGGGCGATGGTGTGCTCGGACTCCTGGTCGGCGGTCATGTAGACCACGTCGTCGGTCACCTGGCCATCGATGACCTTGCGGTAGGGGGTCTCGATGAAGCCGAAGGGGTTGACCCGGGCGAAGGTTGCCAGGGATCCGATCAGGCCGATGTTGGGGCCTTCAGGGGACTCGATGGGGCACATGCGTCCGTAGTGGGAGGGGTGCACATCGCGCACCTCCATGGAGGCGCGGTCGCGGGACAGGCCGCCGGGGCCCAGGGCCGAGAGACGACGCTTGTTGGTCACGCCGGCCAGCGGGTTGTTCTGATCCATGAACTGGCTCAGCTGGGAGGTTCCGAAGAACTCCTTGATGGTGGCGTTGACCGGGCGGATGTTGATCAGGGACTGCGGGGTGATGGCCTCCGCGTCCTGGGTGGTCATCCTCTCGCGGACCACGCGCTCCATACGGCTCAGGCCGGTGCGCAGCTGGTTCTGGATCAGCTCGCCCACCTGGCGGATGCGGCGGTTGCCGAAGTGGTCGATGTCGTCCACGTCCACCCGCAGCTCGATGTCCTTGCCGTCGCGGCGGCCGGGGAAGGTCTGCCCGCCGGCATGCAGGGTCACCAGGTACTTCAGGGTGGCGATGATGTCCTCGGGATGCAGGCTGCGGTCGTTGAAGTCGGCCTCAAGACCCAGCTTGCGGTTGATCTTGTAGCGACCGACCCGGGCCAGGTCGTAGCGCTTGGTGTTGAAGTAGAAGGAATCCAGCAGGTTGCGGCCGGCCTCGGGCGAGGCTGTGTCCGCGGGCCGGATCTTGCGGTAGAGGTCGGTCAGGGCCTCGTCCTGGGTCTCGATGGTCTCCTTCTCCAGGGCGTCCAGCACCAGTGGATAGCCCTTGAAGGCCTTGCGGATCTGCGGCTTGGTCATGCCGATGGCCATGAGGAAGACGATGGCGGACTGCTTGCGCTTGCGGTCCACGCGCACGCCCAGCACATCGCGCTTGTCGATCTCGAACTCCAGCCAGGCGCCCCGGCTGGGGATGATCTTGGCCCCGAAGATCTCCTTGTCGGAGTTGCGGTCCTGGGTGCGGTCGAAGTAGACGCCGGGAGAGCGGACCAGCTGGGAGACGATGACGCGCTCCGAGCCGCCGATGATGAAGGTGCCGTGGGGGGTCTGCAGCGGGAAGTCGCCCATGAAGACGGTCTGCGACTTGATCTCGCCGGTGTCCCCGTTCTCGAACTCGGCGTTCACGTACAGGGGGGCGGAGTAGGTGTAGTCCTTCTCCTTGCACTCCTGGACCGTGTGCCGGGGCTCCTCGAAGTAGGGATCGGAGAAGGTCAGGCTCATGGTCTGCGCGAAGTTCTCGATGGGAGAGATCTCCTGGAAGACCTCATCCAGGCCGGAGACGGGGGCCACGGTATGGGTCCCGTTGACCCGATCCTCCTCGACACGCTTCTTCCAGCGGTCATTGCCGACCAGCCAGTCGAAGCTATCGGTCTGCACGCCCAGGAGGTAGGGCACCTCGATGGGTTCGCGGATGGATCCGAAATTGACACGATCGGTGGCCTTGTGCAGTTTGATGTCGTGTTCGTCAGCGCGTGCCTGCGTTGCGGTGGTACTACTTACAGCTTTATTGGCAGCCAAAATGGACGTTCCTTATCGCTCGCCGTACTCGATCATTCCTGTTACCCCAGGGAGATGCCGAACGGCCGCCATATGCCTATTCGCGGGCATCTCCTCGATGATGCATGCCCGCTATATGACACACCTCATGCAAAGACAAAACTATAGCAGACAAGAACCATGGACGCAATCGGCGTGTCGTCTTGGAAAAGCTGCTATTGGACCATGACCGGCACTGGCTGGGAGACCACATTGGAATCGGCCTTGAGCACCAGCTTGGCCTGGTAGGAACCGGCCTTGACCCGGGGCAGCTTCTGGTCGGGCTGACAGCTCTCCTGGCTCCTGTCGGCATGCCAGGTGATGGTCTGCACATCCTTGTCTCCTGTGGCCATGAGCAGGGTGCGCGCCCCCACCGGGCAGGCATCGGAGCGCCAGACGGTATCCTGACCGCTGGTGATGACCAGCACCCGGCTACCGTCGGAACCGTCCACCAAGCATGAACCCGTTCCCTTGTGCCGGATGGTCACCGTAAAGTCGATGGACCCGCCGACCCCAGTGCTGGGATCGGGCGCAGCCAGCTCCAGAGCCAGATCCCCCTTGTCGCAGTCAGGAGCCCCGGAGGAACGCTTCTTGCCGGCGTCCTTCTTCTGCTTGTCCTTGTCTTTGGATTTGGTCTTTGTGGTCTGCTGGGCGCTGGTCGAGGCTCCCTGGCCCCCATCACCTCCACGCAGGGCTCTGATGCCGGCCCCCACGCCCCAGACCAGGCCAGCGCAGACCAGCAGGAAGAGCACCGCCAGCAGGGCGGCCGCAATCCTCCGGCGACGATACATCCGCCGCTTCTTCTCGCTCATGCGTCGCTTGGCCATACTTCTCCAGTCTAATCGCCGGGGCGGCCTTCACTTCGGCAGACTCAGACTGCCATCCTGGCCAATCTCCAGAAGACCATCCTCGTCCAGGGATGCGATGCACCGATCAAGCCGGATTTCGTCCTTGCACAGGGGTTTCAGATCCTTCCTTGGGACAGGCGCGCCCGAAGCCTGCCGCAGGGCCTGAAGGATGGCGCCGCGGACCTGCCGGTCGGTGCCTGCGAAGCGCTGCCGGGGCCTGGTCCTGCCTGCGCCCAGACCGGGCAGTCCGGCCTTGAGAAAGCGGCAATGGCCGGCCAGAGGGCATATGTCGCAGGCCGGCTTGCGGGCGATGCAGACCGTGGCACCCAGCTCCATGACGGCCTGGTTCCATCGGGCCGAGGGCGGCTCCCGCCAGGCTGCCGACCTGACCTTCGGATCAGCCAGTCCCAGACGGCCACTGCCGCCATCTTCCTGGACACCGCTGTCTTCGGCACCGATATCCTCCGGCCCTCCGTCCTCGGGCAGGACCTGCCAGGCCAGCTGGCGCTCCTCTCGACTGGCAGCGCCCCCGGTGGATTCATGCCCCAGAAAGACCCTGGAAAGCACCCTGCGGATATTGGTGTCGATGACGGCGATCCTCTCGCCGTAGGCAAAGCTCATGACAGCGCTGGCCGTGTAGTCGCCGATGCCAGGCAGGGCCACCAGCTGGTCGTAGTCACGGGGCAGCCGGTCTGCATACTGGCCGGCCACCTGCTGCGCACACTCCTGCAGGCGCAGGGCTCGGCGCGGGTAGCCCAACCGGCCCCAGGCCGTGATGACCTCGGCCTTGGGTGCAGCAGCCAGGGAGGCCGCATCCGGCCAGACCTTCATCCAGGCCGTCCAGTAGGGCACCACCCGGCTCATCTGGGTCTGCTGGCTCATGACCTCGGAGACCAGGACCCCCCAAGGCGTGGTTCGTCCGAAGCGCCAGGGCAGGTCGCGGGCGTATCGGCTCCACCAGTCGAACAGCCGCAGACGGATGGGCTCAGTCTTCGCAAAGTCCGTCTCCGCGTTCTCCATGGTCACACCACCCTTCGCCATCCGGTTCCGCCTCATTCAACGGCCGTATTCTGCCCGACGGTGCCGACCAGCCCTGCCGGGCCTGTCGTTTGGCGACGGTAGGTTGGCCTCATGAACAGGCAGGAGCAGGAGCGGCCAGGCGACCCATCGAAGGCCGTCGAAAGCATGTACGAGTACGGATACCGCAAATCGAATTATGGTCCCGACGAGCTGGTCACCGACGCCCACGGCAACCCCATCTCCGTGGTGGATGCCATGATGAAGGCCGATCAGGCCAGCCGGGTGAAGACCTCCACCCCCCACCTTTGCTACTACTCGCCGCGAATCCCCGGCAACACCGGATCGGCCATCCGCCTGTGCGCCGTGACCGGCACCATCCTGCACCTGATAGAGCCCCTGGGCTTCAACCTCAAGGACACCAAGCTGCGCCGGGCCGGCCTGGACTACCACGACATGGCCCACGTGGTCCTGCACCCGGACTTCGACGACCTGGTCCGCTCCATGCCCGACAGCCGGATCATCGCTTTCACCGCCCACGCCGAAAAGCTCTACACCGAGGTCGACTACCGGCCGGACGACATCCTTCTGTTCGGACCCGAGCCGGGCGACATCCCCGACCCCATGGACATCATGGCCGGCCCCCACGTGGCCGAACAGGTCAGGCTGCCCATGCGGCCCAGCCTGCGCAGCCTGAACCTGACCAACTGCGCCTCCATCGCCATCTACGAGGCCTGGCGGCAGCTGGGATTCCAAGGCGGACGCTGAACCCTGCGAGCGCGCTCAGTTCTTGAAACTGTGAATGGGCGCCGGGATGTGTCCGCCCCGATTGACGAAGTCCGCGCAGGAGCGGGTATTGACGGGCACGACCGGACCGCCGCCCATGAGCCCGCCGAACTCGGCCCACTCGCCCACCTGCTTGCCGATGACAGGAATGACCCTGACTGCGGTGGTCTTCTGATTGATCATCCCGATGGCCGCCTCGTCGGCGATCAGGCCGGAGATGGACTCGGCGGAGGTGTCCCCGGGGATGGGGATCATGTCCAGCCCCACCGAACAGACGCAGGTCATGGCCTCAAGCTTCTCCAGGGTCAGGCTCCCCTCTTGCGCCGCCTGGATCATGGCGGCGTCCTCGGACACTGGGATGAAGGCCCCGGACAGCCCGCCCACCGAGCTGGAAGCCATGATGCCGCCCTTCTTGACCTGATCGTTGAGGATGGCCAGGGCCGCAGTGGTCCCGGGTGCGCCCACCTGCTCCAGGCCCATGGTCTGCAGGACCTCGCCCACCGAGTCTCCGACAGCCGGGGTGGGTGCCAGTGACAGGTCGATGATCCCGAAGGGGACATCCAAACGACGGCTGGCCTCCTGGGCCACCAGCTGTCCCACCCGGGTGATCTTGAAGGCCGTGCGCTTGATGGTCTCGCAGAGCTGCCCGAAGTCGGCTCCCTTGGCTGATTCCAAGGCGGTCTTGACCACGCCGGGCCCGGAGACCCCCACGTTGATGACGGCCGACCCCTGGCTGACCCCATGGAAACCGCCGGCCATGAAGGGGTTGTCATCCGGGGCGTTGCAGAAGACCACCAGTTTGGTGCAGCCGGAGCTGTCCGAGTCGGCGGTGCTCTCGGCAGTGGCCTTGACGACCCGGCCCATCAGGGCCACGGCATCCATATCGATGCCCGTTCTGGTGGAGCCCACGTTGACGCTGGCGCAGACCCGTTCCGTCTGGCTCAGCGCCCTGGGCAGGGACTTGATCAAGAGCCGCTCGGCCGGGGTCATGCCCTTGCCGACCAGGGCCGAGTAACCACCAATCAAGTTGACACCGACCTCCTGGGCCGAGCGGTCCAGGGCCTTGGCCACGGTTACATAATCCTCCACGGTGTGGCAGGCTCCGGCGGCCACCAGGGAGATGGGAGTGACGGTGATCCGCTTGTTGACGATGGGAATACCGTACTCGCGGGCGATGGAGTCCCCGGTGGACACCAGGTCGCCGGCCAGGGAGACGATCCTGCGATGAATGTTCCGGCAGAGCATGTCCACATCCTGGCTGGCGCAGTCCAGCAGACTGATACCCATGGTGATGGTGCGCACGTCCAGGCGCTCCCGGTCGATCATGTCGTTGGTCTCCAGGACCTCGTCACGTGTGATCATGGCTGCCTCCTCAGACCCGGTGCATCCTGGTGAAGATCTCCTCGCGCTGGCAGCGGATGGAGACTCCGATGTCCTCTCCCAGGGATTCCATCCGCTGGCTCAGTGCATCGAAATCATCCCGGCAGGCCGTGCAGTCCACAATCATCATCATGGTGAAGAAGCCATCCAGAATGGTCTGCGAAATGTCCAGCACATTGATACCCTGCTGCGAAAGGTCTGTGCAGACCTTGCCGATGATGCCTATGGCATCCTTGCCCACCACCGTGATGATCGCCTTGTCCATGGCCGTCCTCCTCATCCACCTCACCCTTGACCGGACCCACTGAAAACCGGGACCCCGCTCCTCCAGCTTAGAGGAGCGCCGGGAGAAGCGGGGTCGTGAGGTCTGCAGCCTGATTCAGGCTTCGCGCGCAGCCGCCGAGGAGGGCAGGGCGATCAGGGCCCTGGGGGCCTTGAATCCCTTGGAGGCGAATCGTCCGGCGATGTCATGGGCAAGATCGGAACCCTTGCCGGCGTCAGCCAGGGCGATGATGGATCCGCCGAACCCGCCGCCGGTCATGCGAGCCCCGTAGGCCCCACCCTGGCGTGCTGCGTCCACTGCCTCGTCCAACTCCGGGCAGGTGACCTCGTAGTCGTCCCTCAGGGAGTCATGGGAGGCGTTGAACAGGCGGCCCGCCAGGACGTAATCGCCCCTGCCGAAGGCCTCGATGAAGCGGTCCACCCGTCCTATCTCGCTGACGACATGACGGACCCGCCGACGCATGGTCTCATCGGGCAGCCGCTCCAGCAGGGCAGCCAGGGCGGATGGCGGATCAGCAGCCCCATTGACCCGGTCTGCCGCCTGGCGCAGGTTGGCCACCCCCAGCAGATGCGCAGCCTGCTCGCAGGTGGCCCGCCGCTGATCGTATTGACCATCGTTGAGCTGGTGCTGGGCCCTGGTGTCGACCACCAGCAGCTCCAGGCCCGCAGCCTGCAGGTCGAAGGGCACCTGGCGCACGTTGCTCATGGCATCCAGCTCCGGCCGGCAGTCCAGCCGCAGGGCGCAACCGGATCGACACCGCATGGCGGCGCTCTGATCCATGCCGCCGGTGGACGCGCCGGCCATATCGTTCTCAGCCGTGATGGCGGCCTGGATCAGCCTGACCCGGCCAGCCTCGTCACCGCCCAGCCCCAGACCGAACAGGTCATCCAGGGCCAGGGCCACGGCACAGGTCATGGCCGCCGAGGAGCTCAACCCGGACCCGACTGGCACGCAGGAGGCCAGGGCCAGGTCGAACCCTCGAACCTGGGGGAAGCCATCCCGCTGCAGGGCCCAGGCCACGCCGACCGGATAGGCCGCCCAGCCGCTGACTCCCCTGGCCTGAAGACCATCCAGGTCAGCCTGGACCGGGTTCTCCGGATCCATGCTGGAGACCAGGCGGACCCGGCTGTCCGTCCTGGGACTGGCGGCCACATAGGTACGGTTGGGCAGGGCGATGGGCAGGCAGAGCCCGGCGTTGTAATCCGTGTGCTCGCCGATCAGGTTGACCCGGCCTGGAGCGCTCCAGACGCCCTGGGGATCCTCGCCATAGACCTTCTGGAAGAGCTCGCGGGCCTTGGTAGCCCCTTGGCCGTCAGCTCCCTGGGTCCAGGCCTGTATGAATTGGACTGTCGTCGTCATTGATTCTCTCCATTCTCCAGGTCCAGGGGCCCCAGCTGGCGGAATCGGTCGGCGATCCGCTCAGGAGTGGTGTCCGACACCCAGGCGGCCATGCCTGACTCGGACCCGGCGAGATACTTGATTTTGTCCACGGCACGGCGGAAGGAGAAGAACTGCAGGTTGAGCCGGTAGTCCTCCCGCCGCGGATCGTGCAGTGGGGCCTGGTGCCAGGCGGCGATGTAGGGCAGATCCATCCCCCTGCCGTCGCCCCTGTCGAAGAAGGCGTTGCCCCGCTTGAGCAGGGTGGAATACATGACGGCCAGGTCCCAGCGCTCCTGGTCGTTCAGCTGGTCCAGGCTCAGGATCCCGTCGCGCACGGGGGCCATGTGGACCTCCAGCGGCCAGCGGGCGGCGGCGGGCACATAGGCCACCCAGGTGGCGTTGCGGAAGACGACCCGTCGACCGGAGTCCAGCTCGGCCTTGAGGATGTCCGCCAGGAGGTTGCCGCCGGTGCGTTCCCGGTAGGCGGCGCACTGTCTCAGCTCCTGCTCAAGGCGGGGGGCGATGAAGGGATAGCAGTAGATCTGTCCGTGGGGGTGGGCAAGGGAGACGCCGATCTCCTGTCCATGGTTCTCGAAGGGGAAGATCTGTTCGATGCCCTCCATGGCCGAGATCTCAGCAGTGCGGAAGGCCCAGGCCTCCACCACCGTCCGCAGACGCGAGACCGGCAGATCGGCAGGGAGTGCATGCTCGTCAGGGTCGAAGCAGACCACCTCACAGCGTCCGTTGGCCTCGCGCACCGGCCAGAGGGGATTGCCGTCCACCAGGGAGGGCTGGTCGGCCGCCTGCATATCGGGCACCTGCATCATGGAGGGGAAACGGTTCTCGAAGACCGCCACGTTGTAGTCCACATCGGGGATCTCCCCATCCTGGTAGGGGTCTCCGGGCTTTCTGGCGGCCAGGGGGTTGCCCTTGGCGGTGGCCTGTGGCCCGGCGGTGATGGGCCGGTTCATCCGGGCCGTGGCCATGGGGATCCAGTCTCCGGTCAGAGGGTCCCGGCGCATCTGCGGCGGCTGGAAGGGCACCGTCCTGCCCTCCTGATCCTGGTGCGGGGCGAACCGGTCGGTCAGCGGACGAGGATCGTCCAGACGCCTGGTCCTGCGGCCGGATACATACTCGGGATCATCGTCCAGGTAGAAGAACCGACGCCCGTCGGCCAGCCTGGTGGGGGTGATGCGGATGTGCCCCTTGGCATAGTCACCGGGAACATACCGTTGGGGGACATACTGCTCTGACTTCATGCTGCTCCTTCATCGTCCGTGATGATTGACAATCCATGGCAACCCGCTATGGCAACCTGCGCACCCCTGTGTGACCGGTCGTTCATTGAATCTGGGCTGCTTTCCCGGCATCGGCCTTAGACACGTCGGAGGAACCCTCTTGAGCCTGGCCTTCCTCGGGGTTGACCGGGACCAGGACCAACCGCTTGACCAGGGACCGGGTTGCCTCGGCCGACTCCTGGTCCAGCTGGTCGTCGGTGATGACGGTGTCCACCTGGTCGAAGGATGCGAACAGGGAAAGGGAGGTGCAGCTCCACTTGGTGTGATCGGTCAGGATGATGGTCCGGTCGGCGATGTCCATCAGGGCCATATCCGTAGCCGCCTCCAAGGAGTTTGGCATCAGGAAACCCCGCGGAATGGAGACCGAGTGGGTCCCCAGGAAGACCGTATTGACCCGCAGGGAGGCGATGACCTTGTCTGCAATGGGGCCGACCAGGGAGTTGGATCGGGTGATGACACCGCCGGTGACGATGACCTCCACATCCTTGCTCTCCATGGCCTGGACCAGTTCGGCCACGGGGATGGAATTGGTCAGCAGGGTCACGCCCGCGCACTGGCGGCTCTCCAGCAGGTGCTGGGCGAAGACATAGGCCGTGGTCCCTCCCCCGATGGCGATGACGTCGCCCGGGGAGACATAGTCGATGGCGCGACGGGCGATGGTGTCCTTGAGGCCCATGTCCATCTGCGACTTGACCGAGAAGAGCGGCTCAGCCAGAAGCGAGCTGGTGGTGACGGCCCCTCCGTGGACCCTCTTGAGCAGGCCCTTGTCCGCCAGGTCGGCAATGTCACGGCGGATGGTCATGGCGGAGACGCCCAGCTCCTTGGAGAGGGCGGTGATACGGACTGCGCCACGAGTACGCAACCGGTTCAATATCAGGTGTTGGCGTTGTGACGATATCATTCGAACATTATCGCACACATTCGCCCAAATTGGCAAGCTGGCAATCGGACTGCGGTCGCTGCCCAGATGCAAGGGCGAAAATCGACATTTCTCAGGTACTGGGACCATTCTTCCATACACCTGAGGCTTGTCAGGACTCTTACAGAAATCCAATCACCGAAGTGTAATTTGTCCTTTAAGGTCCCAACAAGGCCTGCAGGGTCGCTTATGAAAACGAACACGAATATGAGCCAATGTCAGTTTCGACGGGTCAACCGTTCAAGCCCCCACAGCGTCACCTGGACCATGGCCTCCAGCACGATCCCGGCATCCATCTTCGAGCTGCCGCGAACCCGCTCCACGAAGACTATAGGCACTTCGACCACGCTGACGCCCATGGCCTGGACTCGGCGCAACATATCCACCTGGAAGACATAGCCGCTGGATCGGACCCTTCCCAGATCGATCCGCCTCAACACGTCCGCTCGATAGACCCGCAGGCCGGCGGTCATGTCCCTTACCGAGGATCCCAGGGCGGTGCGGGCATACCAGGATCCCGCGCGCGAAATCAGATCCCGATACCAGGGCCAATGTTGAGTGCGGCCTCCGCGCACCCGGCGCGAGCCGATGACCAAGCCCGGATGCGTTTCTCCTCGGGCCACAGCCAGCATCCTGGCCAGATCCTGAGGTCGGTGGGAACCGTCCATATCCATCTCGCAGATCAGGTCATAGCCATGCTCCAGCGACCAACGGAACCCCTGTACGTAGGCTGGACCCAACCCGCGGCGGGCATGCCGATGGATGACGTGCACGCGAGGATTGCCACTGGCCATATCCTCAGCCAGGGCGCCGGTGCCGTCCGGCGAGTTGTCGTCGACGACCAGGACATCGACCTCGGGGCAGCATGCCAAAAGCCGAGGAAGGGTCAACCCGATGTTGTCAGCCTCCTGGTAGGTGGGCATGACCACAACGATCCCCGCTCCGCCACGAACAACGTCCATGGCCGCTCTCAGCGTGCGATGCCGTAGGCCCCGCGCCGGTAAGGCTCAGGGTAGGGGGCCTGCTGAGCGGACAGCCCCAGTTTGTAGGCGGCCCTGAGCGGCCAGTAGGGGTCGCGCAGGCAGGCTCGACCGATCTCGACCGCATCGGCCAGGCCCTTGCGCACAATCCGATCAGCCTGCCTGGGCTTGGTGATCAGCCCCACCGCCGTGGTGGGAATCAGCACCTGGCTGCGCACCTGGTAGGAGAAGGGCACCTGGTAGTTGGGAGCGGCCGGAATCTTCACGCCTGGCACCAGACCCCCAGTGGAGACGTCAATCAGGTCCACCCCATGCAGCTTGAGCACCTTGGCAGTGCGGATGGTCTCGTCCAGGCCCCAACCGCCGGTGGCCCAGTCGGTGGCGGACATGCGCACCAGCAGGGGCATGCCCGAGGGAATGACCTCGCGCACGGCATCGGTGACCTGAATCAGCAGGCGCATCCTGCCGGACAGGTCGCCCCCGTACTCGTCGTTTCGTCGGTTGATCAGGGGATCAAGGAATTGGGAGAGCAGGTAGCCGTGGGCGGCATGCAGCTCCACTGCCAGGAAGCCGGCCTGAACGGCTCGCACGGCAGCGGAGCGGAAGTCGGCCACGATGGAGGCTATCTGGGCCCGCGAAAGCTGGACGGGGACCGCCATCCTCCCAAAGGCGATGGGGCTTGGGCCTACAGGTTGCCAGCCGCCCTCGGCCACGGGCACGGTGGCGTTGATGTAGCCCATGGAGGAGCACCCGGAGGAACCCTTGCGACCAGAGTGGTTGAGCTGGACGATGGGCACTGCCCCGGCGGCCTTGACGTCCCGGACGATGCCCTGCCAGGCCCTGGTCTGCTCGTCGTTCCACAGTCCCACATCGCAGGGCGAGATCCGCCCCTGGGGATTGACGGCCGTGGCCTCCCCAATGACGACTCCGAAGCCGCCCAGGGCCCGGGACACATAGTGCTGGTAGTGGAAGTTGGTAGGAACGCCGTCGTGCCGCAGGGCCGAATAGGTGTCCATGGGCGGCATCCAGATCCTGTTGCGGATATGCTGGTCGCGCAGTTCCATGGGCTGGAAGAGCGCAGGCAGGGCCCTCTCCCGCCTTCTTCCTGATTTTGATTTCCCAGCCTTTTTGGCCCTTTTGTCCTTCTTGCCCTTCTTGGCCGATTTGACCCCCTTGGCAGCCTTGCCAGCCTTCTTCTTTCCGTCGGCGGCATCCGACTCGAAGGGCCGGATCGGTTTGGAGACATCCAGCCTGCCGGAGCCGCTCACCGGCCCCGGCATCGCCTGATCTTCCTTGACCCGGCTGTCGGCCCGAGGGGCCTTGTCATCCAGCTCTGAGTATTCCTGGACCATCAGTTCCTGCCTCTCCCGGCGGGCGGCCGCACCCCTCGTGGTCCGCCCGTTGACGAATCCCTCATGGTCTCCATTGTAGGCACAGGCCCTAGTCCTCCGGCGAATCCACCGTCTGCGACTGGTCCTGACTGGTCCGCTGGTTGCCTTCTTGTCCTCCTTGGCTGTGATGGTAGCTCTGCCGCTGTCTGCCCGAGGACCGTTGCTGGGACTGCTGGGACGGCTGAGGCTGCTGGACCCCGCCGGTGAACCGGGGATCGGGATTGCCGTAGGAGTTGTCCGGCTGGATATTGGCTGCGGCCAGGTAGGTGTTCATGAAGTCCTTCCAGGCCGGGGTGGCAATATACATGCCGTACCAGGTGTGCATGGACCTTCCGTTGATGGTCCTGTTGGTAAAGGAGACCTGACCCTCCGCATTGCCCACAGTGACGAAGGCGGCCACCTGGGGCACGAATCCGCCGGTCAGCATGTACTTGTCCTCATGGGTGCCGGTCTTGGCGAAGGTCTTGCGTCCCCCGTCCAGCTGGGTCGTGGATGCCTCGCCTCCTGGCTGGACAACGCCCTGGTTGAGTGCATAGGCGGCGGTCTCGGCGATGCCCGGATCGATGGCCTGATGGCAGTTGGCCTTGGGCACCTTGACGGACTTGCCGTTCTTGTCGATCACCTTGGTCATGGCTATGGGGCTGCAGGCCACCCCCTTGGCGGCGATGGTGGCGTAGACGTTGGCCATGGTCAGCGGGGAGGCCTGGACCGCACCAATGACCATAGGCGGCTGGAAGGTGTTGACCGAGTGGATGTCCATCTGATCCTTGGGCGAATTGTGGTAGCCCATCTCCTTGGCCGTGTCGGCTATGGTGCACAGACCGATCTGCTGGGCCATGGATGCCTGGGTGGTGTTGTGCGAACGCACCAGACCCTGCAGGGGGGTCTCCGGAGATGTGGTGCCGCCGCCGGAGTTCTCAACATGCCAACTGCCGGTGCCGAACCCGTAGGGGGTGCCGTCCGCCATCTTGCAGGCGAAGGAGGTCTGAGGGTAGCTGGTGGAGGTGCGCAGGGGCTGGTTGATGGATTTGCCGGCCTTCATCCAGGACACCAGGTTGATGGGCTTCCAGGTGGATCCCACAGGGAAGCCCCAGCCGCCGCCGTCGACCTGATCCACAGCGTAGTTGATGGCCGTGCGTGTGCCGCCGCCCGAGTCCTGTGTGGCATCGTAGATGCGGTTGATGCCGAAGCCCAGGACCTCGCCTGTGCCCGGGCGGATGGAGGCTATCGTGACCTCGAAGCCGCTTCGATCATCGACGGGGATGGTGTCCCGGGCCGCCTTCATGGCTGCAGCGTTGGCGTTGACGTCCATGGTGGTGTAAATATCCAGGCCGCCCTCCTTGAGGAGCTTGTTGCGCTCCTCCTGGCTCTTGCCGAACTCCTTGGAGTTGAGGATCTGCTTGGTCACGTAATCGCAGAAGAAGGCTGCGTCTCCAGCCGCCTGGCATCCGGCATCGACCGACTGCACGTGCAGCATCTGGTCCAGAGGCTTGGCCTTGTTCTCGTCATACTGGCGCTGGGTGATGTAGTTCTCCTGACGCATCAGATCCAGGACGATGTCCCGCTGCTCCTGGGAGGCCTTGATATTGACGGTTGGATCGAAGCGGGCGGGATTCTTGGTCACGGCGGCGATGGTGGCGGCCTCGCCCGGATCCAGGTCCTTGGCCGACTTGCTGAAGTAGCGCCTGGCCGCCGACTCAACCCCGTAAACGTTGGTGCCGAACTGAGCTATGTTCAAATACCCTTGAAGAATCTCGGCCTTGGAGTACTTCTTCTCCATCTGCACCGCAATCAGCATCTCCCGCATCTTGCGGGCTATGGTCTCCTCCTGGGCGTGGTACTCGGCGATGGGGTCGTTGTTCTCCTCAGCCTGGCTCATGAGCACATTCTTGACATACTGCTGCGTCAGGGAGGAGCCGCCCTGGGTGTCGCCCTGTTTGATGTAGGTCTGGATGAAGGCCCTGAGCACGCCCTGGGTGTCCACGCCGGCATGCTCGAAGAAACGACGGTCCTCGCGGGCCACCACGGCCTTCTGCATGTAGTCGGAGACGTCCTTGATGGGCACCACGATCCTGTTCTGCGCATAGAAGGTGGCGATGACCGTATGCCCGTCGGAGGCGTAGAGGCGGGACTGCTGGGGCAGATCGTTGACGTTGAAGTCGATGTTGTCCGTCTTCAGGGCAGGCATCAGATTCCTGGAGGCGGCGTTGATGCCGAAGACAGCGGGGAACAGGAAACCAGAGACGACCACGCCACCTGCGACGCAGAAGATGAGGTAAGCCAGCAGCAGCGTGAAGAAGCGCCTGACCGACATGGATTTCTTTTGTTCGGGCATGGTCTCCATCCTAGGCCGTCGGCTCTACCGAACAGTGGCGTTCACATGCGCGAGCGTCGAATCAGCGGTCCGGGCTGGAAAATGATGATGGTGCGGCCCTTGCGTGAGATCCATCCCCGGTTGGAGAAGTCCATCAGAGCCTTGTTGACGGTCTCTCGTGAGGCACCGACCAGCTGGGCCAGCTCCTCCTGAGTCAGGTCGTAAGGAACCATCAGCCCCTGCTCGAAGGGTTCACCGAAGCGTGTGGCCAGATCCAGCAGGGTCTTGGCCAGGCGGGCCGGCACGTCCAGGAAGACCAGGTCGGAGATGCGCTCGTTGTCGGTCCGCAGGCGGTGGGCCAGCACCTGAAGCATGTCCACAGCCACCTTGGGATGCTGGTTGAGCCAGTCGAAGAGGGCATCGTGGTCCAGGGCAGCCACCTTGGTCTTGTTGACCATGACAACAGCCGAGGCGGTACGCGGCCCGCCAGAGGGGTCAAAGACGGGAATCTCGCCCAGGATCTCCCCGCGCCCGTGGATGCTGAGCAGCTGGATGCGACGGTCGGGCGACTGGCGGACCAGCTTGACCCGGCCCTCCTCCAGCAGATACATGCGGTGGTCGGTGTCCCCCTGTCGAAAGACCGTGGACCCCTTGGCGTAGGTGGACTCGTGCATGCTGTCCAAAAGCTGGTCGGCGTCCTGTCTGGGCACCTGTTTGAATAGGGCGGTCTGCCTGAGGGCGTTCCCGTCATCGGGAATCTCGTTGGGCTTGTGAACCGCCATACTCCGCACTCCTTTTCGCCATGTCTGGCGGGTCTGCACCGACTCACGCATGGTTGATGACCTCACGCCGGGTTCGACGCGACTGAGCACGATTATACCCACACATATCAACCCCTTGCCGGGTCAGGCGATCTGGGCGGTCCACTCCTCACGGCCGTAGCGTTGCCGGGCCAGAGTGCGGGCCCGCTGCTCGACCTCGGGCGCTGGACTGGATATGTGCAGATCCGCCACCAGGGAGGGCAGGGTATCCAGAAGGGCATCGATCAGGGATTGACGGGACAGGGTGGTCTGCCTGTCGATGGGGTCCACCCGACTTCTGACCGAGGTCACGGCCTTGTCACGGAACTTCTCCGGGTCCACGTTGAGCACCTGGGCCATCAGATCGGCATCCACCGAATAGGAAAGCGTGGTGTGGTGGAGCAGCCCGCCCGGTCCGCGGGAGCCTGCCGGCAGCCTGCGCTGGGCGGCACCACCCATCTTGCCCCGCGGGGAGGCGATGTCATTCATGCCCTGCCAGCCCGCCTGGATCCCCAGCATGCGCAGACCACGAACCAGCCAATAGTCGCAGATACGGTAGGAGTCGATCATGTCCGCCCCCTTGACGAAGTCCAGGGGCAGATAGAGTGAATAGGTGATGGCCCGGTCGGGCTGAATGACCATGGTGCCACCTCCGGTGCAGCGACGGACCAGGGTAAAGCCCAGACTGCGTGCCCGCTCGACGTGGACCTCCCGGCTCAGGGACTGGAAGCGCCCCAGGATCACCGCCGGCGCCCCCCAGTTCCAGATGCGCAGGGTGGGCGGCAACTGGCCTTGGGCCACAGCGTCATTGAGAGCCTGGTCCATGGCCATCTGCATGACCGGCTGACGTGGACGGTCCCTGATCAGGTCCAGCTTCAGGCCAGACCAACGGCGGCGGCATTCGGCCTGGTCCGGCTGGGAATGACTGGAAAACGTCTGGTCCGCCGCTGATGACAGTCGGTCGGGCTCGCCTTGTCCGTGAATGACCAGCCCATCCGGCAGGGCACGCTCCAGCGCGGTCACCAGGGTCCATGGGGACACACCGACTACCCGTTGGCCATCCCCTTCTGCCATGACCCTATCCAGCTTTTCCAGAGCCAGACCAGGGTCCAAGGGCAACGGGAGGTCGCAGATTGCGGATTCCAGCCGCGATACCGGCCCATGATCTTCCTCAGATTCCTGAGAGGCTACCGAGGCTGGCTCCGTGAAGAAGTCGCCGTCAATCCTGCATGAGGCGATGAACGGACGGGCGTCGGACCCCTGGCCCAGGGTCAGGGTTACGGCCGCCAGCTTGCCGCACATCTGCTTGCCGACGCCGCGCAGACGGGCCGGGTTCAATCCATCAGCTCCCATCCGCGAGCGTCACGATGCCAGAAGGAGCCGGTCGAGGATGTCAGAATCAGGATGCCTTCGATAAGTCCCCAGATTATGGCGATGGTCGGCCCAATGAAGAAGAAGGGGAAGCCGATCAGGGTGAGCATGAGCTGGGCCACGCCCCGCCCGGTCCTGCCCAGGTAGAAGTTGCCCACACCGAAGCAGCCCAGAAAGATGCTGAGCAGACCAGCGGCCAGCTTGCTGTGTGGAGTGGGCGAGATGGGATAGGGGCCGTTGCCGTTGGGCATAGCCCCGGGGTAACCGCCCTGGGGCATGCCCGGGTAGGGCCAGGGCGTGGAGGCCTGCGGAGGATACTGCCCGCCGGGATACGGATTGCCGGGATACGGACCCGCCGGGTATTGATTGCCCGGATACCCACCCTGGGGGTATTGGCCGGACGGATACTGGCCGGGATAGCCCGGTCCCGGCTGATAGGGCCTTTGGGGATTCTGACCGCCAGGATACTGTCCACCGGAATACTGTCCAGCAGGATATTGCTGACCGGTTGGATATTGCTGACCGGTTGGATATTGCTGACCGGTCGGATAGCCGGCGGTCGGATACTGATTGGGCCGGTAGGGCCCTGCCTGATAGGCCCCAGGATATTGGCCGCCACTCTGAGGGGCGAACGGATATCCGGCATTGGCCCTCTGCCCGGTCGGATACCCGCCGTAAGGGTACTGACCGGTCTGGTACGGATTCTGATTCCCGCCGCCAACGCCATGACCGGCGGGATAGCCCGGAGCCTGCCGCTGACCGTCAGCTGCCCCGGCAGGAGCATCCCCACCGGCGGGCTCCCGCTGCTCGGGCGGTTTCTGCGGGGAGGGGGAGGAGCCGAAGCCAGGATTCCCTGTCGGCGTATCGCTGGACTGCCGGTCGTCCGGCTGGGGGGCATCATCCATAGTCATGCCCTCCAGTCTAGCCGACAACCGGCCTGATCACAGACGAGCCAGAATATCCCTGCCGATCTGCTCGGTGCTCCTCTGGGTGGAGCCGGAGCGCTCGATGTCATCCTCCACAGCCCGCTCAATACTGGCCGCTTCTTCCTCGAAGCCCAGATGATCCAGAAGCATTCCCGCCGAGAGAATGGCCGCCGTGGGGTTGGCGATCCCCTTGCCGGCTATGTCAGGAGCGGATCCATGGATGGGTTCGAACATGGATGGGTAGGTACCCGAGGCGTTGATGCAGCCGGAGGCCGAGTACCCCACGCCTCCCACCACGGCCCCCGCCTCGTCCGTGAGGATGTCGCCGAAGAGGTTGTCGGTCACGATCACGTCGAAGCGGCTGGGCTCGGTCACCATGAATATGGTGGAGGCGTCGATGTGCAGATACTCACGCTCCACATCGGGATACTCCTGGCCCACCTGATCGACCAGTCGCTGCCACATGTCTCCCGCATTGGTCAGCACGTTCTTCTTATGGACCAATGTCAGGCGGCGGCGACGCTTCATGGCCAGCTGGAAGGCGTAGCGGATGACCCGTTCCGCCCCGTAGGCCGTGTTGATGGAAACCTCGGTGGCCACCTCCTGGGGAGTGCCTCGGCGAATGGAGCCGCCAGCCCCGGCGTAGAGCCCCTCGGTGCCCTCCCGCACGACCACGAAGTCGATATCGCCCGGGTCGGCCAGGGGCGACACCACCCCCTTGTAGAGCTTGGAAGGCCGTAGATTGACGTACTGGTCCAGCTCGAAACGCATTTTGAGCAGCAGCCCCCGCTCCAGGATGCCGGCCTTGATGCGGGGGTCGCCGATGGCCCCCAGGAGGATGGCGTCCTGCTGCTTGAGCCGGTCCAGGTCCTCGTCTGGCAGAACGGCTCCATCACGCAGGTAGCGCTCAGCGCCCAGGTCAAAGTCCTCGTAGCGAATGTCGGCCTTGCCCCGGGTGACCTTCTCCAGAACGGCCTGAGCCTGGGGAACAATCTCCTTGCCGATGCCGTCACCGGCAATGACCGCAATGTGATATGTTTTCTGCTTGCTATTTGTCATACCCCGAGCATAACGAGACTGCCAGGGCCCTTTCCTGACCCCGACCGAATCCCGGACAGACCAGGATCAGCGGCTTTCGGGGACCATGATGGACAGGCACCAGGCGTTCTCGAAGGCCAGCTCCTCCCATTGCCGGTAGCGTCCGCTGATGCCACCGTGGCCTGCCTGGACCTCGATCCTGATCAGCGCATCGGCCCCCACCTGCGGCTCCTGCAGCCTGGCCACCCACTTGAGGGGCTCCACGTAGAGCACGCGGGTATCGTTCATGGATGTGGTCACCAGGATGGCGGGAAAGTGGTCGCTACCGAAGAGCCGGCGCCTGCTATCAGCGTCAGGAACGTTCTCGTAGGGCGAGTAGGAACGCATGTACCGGTAGACCTGCTGATCATGCAGGGGGTCTCCCCACTCGTCCCATTCGGTCACGGTCAGCGGCAGATCCGGGTCCAGGATGCTGGTCAGCGCGTCCACGAAGGGCACATCCGCCTCGATGCCGGCATAGAGCTGGGGAGCCATATTGGCTACAGCCCCCATCAACAGCCCGCCGGCCGACCCGCCATTGGCCACGGTATGACGGGGATCCGCCCAGCCCTGAGCCTGCAGTGCGGCGGTCACATCGATGAAGTCCAGGAAGGTGTTGACCTTGTGCAGCCGGCGGCCCTGCTCGTACCAGGCGCGGCCCATCTCCCCGCCGCCGCGCACATGGGGGACAGCGTAGAGCACGCCTCGGTCCAGCAGGCTGAGCCGGCCGGTGGAAAACCCCGGATCCTGGCTGATCTCGTAGGCCCCATACCCGGTGATGAACATGGGTGCAGACCTGTCCGGATCCTGGTCCGGCCAAGGACAGCGCTCGGGATGGTCGGGGGCCTGGATGACCGTGTCATCGGACCCGGTCCGCCCGCCGGCATCCAGCGCCGGATGCATGCCCCGCCGCCATACCAGAGAGACCGGCACCAGGACTCCATCCCTGACGCGGACCAGAACCCGACGTTCGGCGTAGTGCTCGGGCCGGAAGTCGCCCAGAACCCGGGCCCGCTTGAGCAGCCGATCCACCCCCCGGACCGGATCCAGCTCCCGCAACTCGGCCGGGGTTCCATAGCTGCCCCGGATATAGCGCAGTCCGGGGGCCTGGTAGGAGGGGTTGTCCGTGGGACCGATGCTATAGAGACGGTCGATGCCGTCCCCTCCTTGGTCGGGCAGGACCTCATGGAAGCGCCAGGGCCGGCCCGCCCGCAGATCTTCAAGTGCCTGATCCTTGGCGATGACAGCCATATGAGGCAGGCTGTCGGCCCGGTAGGTCAGAACCACAAAGCTGCGGTGGATGCCCAGCCCCTCGATTCCCAGTCCGCGAGCGCCTTGAAGAATGGCGGGATTGCCCGGGTCATGATAAGGCTTTTCGGGCGGCAGGGAGGCCAGGTCTCCGGAGCGCTCGCAGCCATAGGGGCTGCCTTGGGCCAGCCGCACCCCTTCTCCCAGGCGGAAAGGCGGACGGTGGCTGCGCAGATCAATCAGGTCCACCTCGAAATTGGGGTTGTTCACATTGTGGTAGACCACGGCCACCGGCAGGTCCTCCCCCGCCGGACCGGCATTTTCGAACCTGGCCAGGCTGATGTCGTACTCGATCCCCTCCTTGCGGGGGATCAAGGGCACAAACTCGCCCTGCGGATCCTTCAGATCCAGCATGAGAACCTCGCTGGTGGTCTTGGACCCGGTGGCTATGAGCATGGCTGATTCGTCGTAGCTGAGGCCCAACCCCACCCAGAAACGCTCATCGACTTCCTTGTATACCATGACATCCTGGTCGGCCGAAGTACCGACCTTATGCCGCCAGACCGTGTCCGGACGCCAGGCCTTGTCCAGGCCGGTATAGAAGACCCAGCGGCCGTCGGGGGTCAGCACCGCCCCGGAGGAGACCTGGTCGATACGGTCAGGCAGGTCCCGGCCATCTGTCAGATCGCGGATGCGCAGGTCGTAGCGCTCATTGCCCCTGGTATCCAGTCCATAGAGCATCCACCGGCCGTCGGCGCTCAGGTCCAGGCATCCCAGGGAGAAAAAGTCATGCCCCTTGGCCTCGGCGTTGGCATCGAAGATGACCTCCTCGCCCGGCATGGATCCAGGCGCTGCATCGGACTGGACAGCAGGAGGGTCCCAGTCATCCTGGTCGCGCACCGGCAGGCGGCACTGCACCCCATACTCCTGGCCCTTGAGCGTCCGGGAGAAGTACCAGTAGCCATGCATCCGAGTGGGCACCGACATGTCGGTCTGCTGTACCCGGTCGGTGAACTCCTTGAGCAGGGTGGCCCGCAGACCCTCCTGACCTGCGAGCCGTTCCCGGCAGTAACGGTTCTGGTCACGCACGTAGGCCTTGGTGGCGGGATCCTCCCGGTTGCGCATCCACTCGTATGGATCCTCGAAGTGATCCCCATGGAAGCATCGATCGGTAGGACGACGCTGTGCACGAGGAGGATCGGGATTGACGGCCGAAAAACTCATGGGGCGATTATATTCGGGCGCGACGACGCAGATAGGGCAGCAGGGTTCGCATCAGATTGGCGCCCGTGGTCCCGTAGAAGACCGGCACCTCCGTCACCGGCACCGGCTGTGTGGCAGTGCGTTTGACCAGGACTCCCAGCCCGGTCTCCTGGGGGCTCAGCTGACGGATGCCGATGGCCAGGACCCGGCCCGGATACTGCCGCACCACCTGGGCGAAGGTGGAGGGGTCGCTCTGCCCGTCGTCGCCCATCAATACGAAGCGCATCTTGGGAAAGTCGGCCATGAGTTGGCGGATGAACTCCATCTTGTGCTGCACGATTGAGGGCACAAAGGTCTTGGGCCTGGGATCCAGATCCCGCAGCAACAGGGGTCCGGCAGGAAAGCCATGGTCGCGGATGAAGCCACGTATGGACCCCTCCACATTCCAAGGGGAGGCCGACAGGTAGAAGAAGGGCATCCGGGGGTCCAGGTCGCGGATGCGGTTGTAAAGGACGGCCATGCCCGGCACCGAGGACCGGCGGTGCGGATTCGACAGGAGCAGGTTCCAGGCAGCCTTCCAATGATTGGGCACCTGGCTGATCATGATGGTGTCGTCCACGTCGGATATGACGCCGACAGGAGTCTGACCGGGCACGATGTACAAAGGCGCGTCGACGGGCCGGCGGCCCCGCACCTGGTAGGAGACCCGGTGCACGCCTGGGGTCAGCTGATGCTCGGCCACCAGATCCAGGTAGCCTGATCGGTCGGAGAAGACCGCATCCGCATTCAGGCTGCGGCTGGGATCGACGGCATCGTAGACCGAGGAGTCGCCCACCTGGACCCTCCCGATGGCCGTGCTGTCGATGGCCAGCCTGACCCTGGTCCGGGGCGCGGGCACGGTCAGCAGGCCGCGGATGCCACGAATGGCCGGATCCTCGCGTCTGCGGCCGTCGGTCAGAATGGTACGGCAGATCAGCCGGGAATATGACTCGGTACCGTAGCCCACATAGGGCTGGACGTCGGCCGACCACCCCAGGCGGCCGGTCATATTGATGGACAGCCCCACCCAGAGATCGAAGGCGCCGGTAATCAGTCGCCTCAGCAGACGCACCGGAGCCGGTCTGCTCTCGATGCCCTCCCCGGGCGCGGCCGAATCGAAGGTGGTGCTTACCGATCGGACCCGCAGGGGCCCTTCGTTGCGGCCGGATCGCCTGGTCATAACCGGACCGTCAGTTCAGGCTCTTCAGCAGCTGACCGTACTCCTCGGCGCTCATCAGATCGGGCTCATCGTCCTCCAGGTCGATTTTGGCTATCCAGCCTTCACCATAGGGGTCGGAGTTGATGACCTCCGGATCGTCCGAGGCTGCCCTGTTGACGTAGGCGATGGTGCCTGCCACCGGGCAGACCACCGGCTCAACAGCCTTGGAGGACTCCAGCTCAATGACCTCATCGCCGGCATCGACGTGGGTGCCGGTCTCGGGCAGATCCAGAAAGACCAGGTCTCCCAGCTGGTCCGCCGCATACTCGGTCACGCCCATGGGCGCCGGGGATTGACTGGGGTCGATCCAGACATGATCCTGGGAATACCGCAGATGTTCGGGCACATCCAGGCGGGAAGTTCCATCACTGTGTTCATCGCTCATGGTTCCAGCCTACTCGACCGTCTGCCGTGGCAGGTGCTCCTAGCGGGCCGGACCCGATGGAACCTGCCCCTCCACCTTGACCATGGTCCCGATTGGGGCGTTGTCAAAGATCCACTTGGCGTCCTGCTCATACATATTGATGCAGCCGTGGGATCCGTATTGGGCGGGGTCGCCCTTGGCAATGCCGGCAGAGTTCCAACTGGCCGTGTGGAAGCCCTCGCTGCCGTTGTAGTAGGAGACCCATTTTACGTTGGGCGTGACGTAGCCCTGCCCACGCATGGTCTGGACCGCGTAGCGCACATTGATGAAGAAGGTGCCGGTGTCGGACCATTTCCCGTTATCGGGCTTGCCTGAGCATATGGGGAAGGTCTTGACCTGGGTGGTGCCGTGGTAGGCGGTGGCGGTCTGGTCGCTGAGATTGACCTGAATCCAGATGTCGCCGTCGGGCACATCGTAGCGGGCCACCCGGGTCTGCTCCTTGTGGGGCGTGATCTCGGCGCTCGCCTGGACCGGGTTCGTATCCCCCTCCTCCAGGGCCTTGACGACCAGGTCTGCCGTGGCGGACACATCCGTGACCCGGACACCGTCCACTCCCTTGGTGGTCTCGGCCACCACATCGCCCTTGGTGTTCTTGACGTTGACGGCGGTGACCATATCCCGGTTCAGCTGCCGTGCCAACTCCTGGTCCAGATACTGTTTGATGGCCTGCCGATCGAAGCCCAGCTCCATGGTCCCCTTGTCCAGATCGGTGACCGGCTTGACCCAGGTGGCCACTGTGGCGGCCGGGACGGTCATGAGGTCATCATCAGCACCCTTGATGACCAGGTCCTTGGCCAGTCGCTGGTTGGCCTGGGAGGCCACCTGATTGGCGGTATCCAGGCTGATGGGCATGGTCACGTCCTTATAGACCACCCCTACGGCCAGACGTCTGCCGGGCTTGTCTATCAAGGATGAGACGGCATCCTGCACGCGGCCCAGCTCAGGCGCCTTGCCTCCGCGACCCTCTTGTGGCCGGAAGGCGTGTGCGCCTTGATCAAAAACGATAGTGGAGGGAACGGAGCGGTCCTGACGGGGGATGAAACGTTCAGTAAGATACCTGTCCATGGCCAGCTGATCCCGTTCGGCCACCAGCGGCACCGCCTCGCCATGGAAGGGGTTCAGCCGGGAGAGGCCCGCAGAACCCTTGGCGTTCATGATCTTGGTGACCGTGGCATCCGAATCCACGCTGACGCCCAGGTCCTTCAGCCCTGCCCGGGCAGAGGTGCCTTCACCCTTGAGCTCCACCTGGGAGTCCCGAACCTGCCGATCGACGATCTGCCTGACCTGGTCCCTGGTCCGACCCATCATGACCTGCCCGCCCAGGGTGACGCCGGGGGCCACCCGATCACGGAAGAAGGCACGGACGCCGAACCAGCAACCCACCAGGATCAGTACAGCCAGAAGCAGCAGGGCCAGGATGGTGCGTCCGCGATGACCGCTGGAAGGAGCCTTGTGGGCGGCACCCGAGCCGAAAGCCCGCTCTGCTTCTTCGTCGGCGAACAGGTCCACAGGGTCGGGCCCCTCCCCGGTCGCCGGCGGCATGGTCACAGTTTCGGCCTGGTCGACATCCGAGATACGAGGCTCTTCTTGCCCCTCCATGGCCATAGCACACCTTTCGCTGCTGACAGTTCCTTGAAATATCTTACGACGCGACCAGGTCCGAGGGCGCAACACCACTCGGATGAATCAGAGCTCGCTGCCGTACCACTGCTCAATCATATGTCTGGCCACACTGGCCGCCTGAGGTATGCGCAACCGGCCCGAGGCCAGAGCAGCGCTGAATTCCCCCCGCGTGAACCAGTTGGCCTCATCGGTCTCCTGACCATCCACCCGGATGTCCGTATTCAGGGATCTGGCTCTGAAGGCCACCATCAGGGAGGCCGGGAAGGGCCAGGGCTGGGAGCCCAGATACCGCATCTCCCCCAGGTTCAGGCCCACCTCTTCCAGGGTCTCCCGCCGGACTGCATGCTCCAGATTCTCCCCGGCCTCGACGAATCCGGCAGTGACCGAGCAAAATCCGGGAGCCCACTTCCGATTGTGCTGGAGCAGAAGCCGGTCGCGGCCATCCACCACGGCCATGATCACTGCGGGTTCGATGCGGGGAAAGAGCGTGTGTTGGTCCCCTGACGCATCTCCCTGGCAGATCTGGGCCCATCCGGCTTGGCAGGGATGGACCGGTGCGCCGCAGTGGGGGCAGAAGGCCTGGCGTCCATGCCATACGGACAGGGCGACTGCGCAGGTTGCCAGGCCCACCTGACGCGGACGCCCATGAGGGGCATACTCGCGCAGGCCAAGCCAGTCGAAGCGCTGATCAGCGGCCTGAGCCAGGTCACGAAGAGGGTCCTGAACGGCCCGACCGGCGCAGGCAAGATCCAGATCCAGGGCCAGCCAGGCCTGCTGGTCGGCTTTCCCCAGGTAGTAACAGGGTGGTTCGAACTGGTCTGCCGAGCCTTTCAGCGGCCCCCGCAGGTATGCAGCGGGCAGGGTGGCCAGACGGATGCTGGCTCCAGTGCGGCCGGCCAGCGCCCCCTTGCCCTTGGGCACGGCCACCTTCTCGCCCCGCACCAGGATGACCCCAGTGCCGTCCTGCTCCAGCAATTGGTCAAGCAGACCGGGCTGCGGCCGCGATGCCGTGTCGTAGTCCACATCCCCCTGAGCCAGAGGCAGGAAGGGCAGGGGCTCGGTAAGGGCCAGCGGGGAGAAGATCGTTTCGGAATCGCTCATGACTGCCTCCCTACACGGCCAATCAGGTCCAGCAGTGCAGCGGCCACCTGATCCGGGTGCTCGACGGCGCTGAAGTGGCCGCAGTCGTCGATGGCGGTGAAAGTAACGTCCGTTCCGGCCTGACGCATGGCCTGGGCCAGAGGCTCCATGGCGCGTGGAGGGCTGGAGGGGTCGCAGCGGCCGCTGACCAGGGCCACGGGCACCCTGATGCGGCCGACCAGATCACTTTGATCCGGGCGGCCCGCAGCCATCCGTTCCCGCCAGGCGATGCCCCGGGGATCCTGGGACTGTATCCATTCGGTCATGGTCTGCACGAAAGCGGGCGAACGTTTGACCGTGGAATCGCCCTCCTGGGGTCTGGCGAAGTGCATGACCGGATCAAGCGTCCCCTGCACATCGCAGGTTTGGGCGATATGCAGCCGCTTGGCTCGGGATGCCGGACGGTCAGCCATCATGGTTGTGTCGCATAGGGCCAAACCGGCCACCATCTGCGGATAAAGCCTGGCTACGGCCTCGACCAGGTAACCGCCCATGGAAAGTCCGACCCAGATGGCCTTCTGTGCACCAGTGGCGGCAATCATGTCCACAAAGGCACGGGCCATGGCATCCAGTGCGCCTGGCAGGGCACCATCAGAGTCCGCCGGACCACAGGATGCCGGCCCAGGCAGGGGGCAATCGCCCGCTCCAGGCATATCCGGAGCATAGACCGGGAAGGGGGTCATACCTGCACCATCCGCCTGGGCCATCAGCGAGGCCGCGCACCGATCCCACATGCGGTGGTCCACAGGGAAGGCATGGACCAGCACCAAGGGCAGCCCCTCCCCTTGCCGATATACGGTATTGGCAATGTTCATGCCCGCCTCCAAGGATTCACGGCTCATAGTGCTCATAGCGCACCGGCCCAGGTCAGGGCGCCCATCAGCACCTTGCCGTGTCCGCCGGGCATCTGGCTCATGAAGGACTCCAGCATATCCCCCTTGGGATCGATCCACTCCACGTCCAGGGTCTCGTCCTGGGGCTTGCAGTCCCCGGCCACCGGCACCAGGTAGCACAGAGCGATGGCATGCTGACGCGGGTCGTAGTACTCCGAGACCCCCGGCGTGGGGAAGAACTCGGCCACGGTGAAGGGCTGGGGGCTGGCAGGCAGCATGGGCAGGGCCAGCTGACCCAGATCCTTGGCGATGTTTCTGGCCAGGGCCTCCCTGATGGTCTCGTGGTAGAGAATCCGTCCGGTGATCAGGGTGCGCTCGATGTTACCCTGATCATCCACGCGTAGAAGGGTGCCCACCTGGGTGACGGCGCTCATTTCATCCACGCGAACCGGCACCACCTCCACATAGGGCATGGGCAGGCATCGCCGCGCACGGTCGATGGCGTCACGGTCCAGCCATCCGGGGGGATTCGAGCCTGAAAAACCCCGGTTAAAGTCTTCTGGGGTGATGTGTGAGAAGGCGCCACGGTCGCGATCGGCATCGAAGTCGTCATCATCGGGAATCTCGTCGTTCAGCACTGGCATGTCTCCATTATCCGTACCAGGCTTGACCGGCCACGGGACCCCGGCGGACATCTCCACCCAGAGCATATTCGGGCGCTTTCTCCAGCCTTGATGGAATGCTGATGATTGAAAGCGGTTGCTAAGCACGGGAGCTTCCCGCGCGACAGACAAACGACTTCAAGGAGCGTTACCATGGCCACCACGACTATTACTTCGGAAAACTTCGAGCAGACCATCAAGGACAACGACCTGGTGTTGATTGACTTCTGGGCCACCTGGTGCGGACCCTGCAAGGCCTTTGGCCCCATCTTCGAGAAGGCTTCGCAGGCCAACACCGACATCGTCTTCGGCAAGGTGGACATCGACCAGAACCAGGATCTGGCCGCGGCCGCCGACATCCAGGCGGTGCCCACGCTGATGATCACCAAGCAGGGGCAGATCATCTTCAAGCAGGCCGGCGCACTCAGGTCTTCGGATCTGAACGACCTGATCGACCAGGCACGCAAGGCCGATTTGTCAACCCCGGCACAGGCCTGAGTCAGTCGAGTTGGTTCCAAGACCGATTTGCACTAAAGTAGTGATGTGTTTGTCCAGTGACCCTTTCGGCGCTACCGGAAGCATGCGGTCGATAGGAAGCGTTACGTCGACTGATCACTGAGGATCTGTCGGTCCAACAGAGGAGAGTAATGGCGAACCACCGTAGAGGACGGATGAGTGCGGTCAAGGCTCTGACCAGGCGTCAGTGGCTGCGGTTGGCTGCCGGTGTCACTGTTCTCGGCATGGTCGTTGGCGCGGGCTTCGTCTCGCGCGACTTCTACACATCCACTGAGAGCTCGGCCAAGTCAGGCGTAACATCCTATTCAGCCACCCAGGATGTGGACACGGTGTCCCGCGGCAGCACCAGGCAGGCCATCCGCAACGGCGCGGGCGGAGCCAACGCGAACACATCCTATGTAAATGTGCAGATCAATGGGAAGAACAAGGTGGTCCTGGGTACAGGCTTCACCGATGTCAAATCCGTGCTGGAGGCCGGGGACATCACCCTGCAGCCTGGGGACCAGATCACCCCGTCTCTGACCACTCGCGTCACTGAGAAGACCGTCATCCGCATCGACCGGGCCGACGCCCAGGTCAAGACGGAGGAGTCGCCCATCCCCTTCAACACCATCGAAGAGAAGACCAACTCCCTCCCGGCAGGCACCACCAAGGTCAAGACTGAGGGACAGAACGGCGTCATGGAGACCACCAGCCTGGTCACGGCAGCCGGCAACAAGCACCTGACCAGCAACATTTTCGCCTCCTTCGTCAAGACGGTCCCCGTCGACAAGGTGGTTCTGGTGGGCACCGGCGGCGGTACTCCCGCAAAGTCAGGTTCGACCACCACCACGGTCCCCGTGGGTACGGCCCAAAGCATCGCCCACGGTCTGGTCACCTCCCGAGGCTGGGGCGAGGACCAGTTCACCTGCCTGGTGCAGCTGTGGAACAAGGAGTCCGGCTGGCGGACCGATGCCTCCAACCCATCTGGTGCCTATGGCATTCCTCAGGCATTGCCGGGTAGCAAGATGGCCTCGGCCGGCCCCAACTGGCAGACCGATGCCCACACCCAGATTGTTTGGGGACTGGGCTACATCCAAGGCCGCTACGGAAACCCCTGCGGCGCATGGGCCCAATCCCAGGCGACCAACTGGTACTGATCCCTTTTCATACAACTCAATCAGGAACTTCCGGCAGGCTGGTTCGGCTTGCCGGAAGTTCTTTTTATATCCACGAAACAACCAATCCCAATTTCCTGCCGCGAATCCGACCACCAAGGCAAAAGACAGGCCTCAATGAGAACTTGGTATTCCAGAACCACATGATATAAACTGATTTTGATTGAACGTCATGCACGTCGGTCAGGGGGATTGAGCTGGGAATGCAGGTGCCACGTTGCATGCGCCGTTGCTTTCAAAGGGGACCGTATGCAATCGTCATCCAGAAGTCGTGCATGCTGTATAGCTTCTCTTGCAGCCATTATCGCCTCAGGGCTCATATTAGGAAATCTCTCGGGAATTGACCTGGCACAGGCGGATGCCACCGCATCCCCGACAGCATCGCAAAGCATGGAAAATCAAGGCGAAGGGGTGACCCCTGGTATACCCAGCTCAACCCAAACTCCTTCTATTGCCCCCTCGCCAACAGAAACTCAGAAGCTGGATTCCCCTATCCAAACAACACCCTCTCCAGCCTTTCCATCCCCCACTTCACAAGGCTCAGCAAGCCCTGCCCCTTCCACCCGGTCGACGAGCTCCTGCCCAAATAATCAGTGTTCGGTCACCTTTGATACCGCCCAAGCCGACACGGCAACCCCTGACTCTCAGACTGTCCTTTCGGGAGGTCTGGCGAAACGACCGACCGACCCCACCAGGCACGGGTACCTCTTCGATGGCTGGTTTATCGGCCAGGTAGCCTACGACTTCAACCAGCCCGTCATCAGCAGCCTGAAGCTGACTGCAAAATGGACAGCCGGTGATGGCCATTGGTCCCTGGCACCTGCACATGGAGCTATATCGGGGGGCACCACCGTGACGGTGACTCCCCCAGCGACCCGGGGCATCAAATTCTCACAAATCACGTCAGGATCCACCCAGTCACTGGCTCTTGGCTCGGACGGCAACATCTATTCCTGGGGCAAAAACGCTTACGGTCAGCAAGGCGACGGCACAAACATCGATCGCCAAGCCCCAATAAAAGTATCTAAGCCAGCCAATGCACCAAAAGGATTCATTTTCACGAAAGTAGACGCTGGTGATCATTCAGCCCTGGCCATGGGTTCGGATGGCAACCTTTACACTTGGGGATTCAATGCTTCTGGACAGCTGGGCGATGGAACCACCGAAAACCGCAGCAGACCTGCCCCGGTGAAAAAGCCTGATGGGGCCGCGCCAGGATTTACCTGGAAGCAGGCAAACACCAGGTGGGACCACACTGTGGCCTTGGGATCAGACGGCAATCTCTATGCATGGGGACTCAACGCATATGGGCAACTCGGCAATACCAGCGTTCCGAGAGGTCCCAACAATCCAGCTGCATACAGCACTAAACCCGTCCCCGTAAGCAAGCCGGCGGGAATCACCTTTACCCAGCCGGCCACGGGACGGTACAGTTCCATGGCCATGGGATCCGACGGAAAACTCTATGCCTGGGGATGGAACAGTTATGGTCGCCTAGGAGACGGTACCACAACAGATCGTTTGACACCCACCCAAGTCCTTCAGCCCAATGGGGTCACCTTCTCGCAATTCAATGTAGGAGCCGATTACAGTTTCGCCATCACTACGAACGGGGATCTTTACGGCTGGGGGTGGAACGACAGCGGGCGTCTGGGAGACGGCACCACAACAGACAGGCATGTGCCGACTCTCATACCTCGTCCGGATGGGACACCTGCAGGATTCACCTGGAAACAGGTCATGGGCAGGGACTACCACGGCATGGGCATCGGTTCAGATGGCAATCTTTATACCTGGGGCGTCAACTGGTACGGCGATCTGGGCTTGCCAGACGTCCCTACCGGCCAGACCAGCTACATCACCAGACCCCGGCCTGTGCAAAAGCCTAAACCCTCCGTGGCTGGACAAGAAACCAGCTGGGTTCGGCTCTATGCTGGCTGGGAGCAATCCTTAGCCTTGGGGTCAGATGGGAACCTATATACCTGGGGTTGGAACAGCGGGGGCCAACTGGGTGACCCGACCATCCCCACGGGTTATGACAACAGCAAAGCAATGAGGCTGACGCCTGGTTTGGCGGCCTTCCCGCTTACACCGGATCTTACTGCGGTCAAATTCGACCAAACACTGGGCAGCAATCTGAAAAAAGCAGGTACGAACTGGCAAGTGGTGACGCCAGCCCACAGGAAGGGTCGAGTGGATACGACCATCACCTGGAATCTCTATGGTCCGCAGCCCGATGACATCCTGGATTACACCTATGACCCGCCCTCCTATGTCGTCACTTTCGATAAGGCTGACGGCAGCCAGCCCACCAGTCAGTCGGTCGTCGAGGACCAGACGGCTTCCAGACCGGATCAAGACCCGACCCGTCCTGGCTTCCTCTTCGACGGCTGGTTCAACGGCGATGCGGCCTATGACTTTACTTCCCCCGTCAAGGGTCCCCTGAAACTGACAGCCCACTGGACGGCAGGCACCGGGCAATGGACCACCTCTCCCAAGCAGGGTCCCGACAGCGGTCAGACCAAGGTGACCCTGGTACCCCCTGCAGCGCGGGGCATTAGGTTCAACCATGTCAGCGCCGGCGATGATCATTCATTGGCTCTCGGATCCGATGGAAACATCTATGCTTGGGGTGCCAATGAATACGGACAGCTGGGCGATGGGACCACGACGAACCGCTTGACCCCGGTGCAGATTCCCAAACCAACAGGCGTGAACCGATTCATACAGGTCAGTGCAGGAAAAGCCTTCTCAGTGGCCTTGGATGGCCAGGGCCATGTCTGGGCATGGGGGCTTAACAGCTCTGGACAGCTGGGCAGCAATGCCGTTGCCACCAATGGTTCAGCCGCATACAGCTCCAGCCCGATTCGCGTGCAAGCCCCAAGCGGTATGACGGCAACAAACTTCACTCTCACTGGCATCAGCGCAGGCATCACTCATGTCCTGGCCGTAGACGAGCAGGGCAGAGCCTGGGGCTGGGGATCAAATGAGTTCGGCAAACTGGGCGTTCCTTCAAGCACTGTGGCGACGACGGGGATCACCACCAGACCCGTCCAGGTCGCAACCCCTCAGGGCGAGACGACGGGATTCCGCTATGCACAGGTCAGTGCGGGCGGCTCACATTCCCTGGCGACTGACACCCAGGGCCGTGCCTGGGGCTGGGGATCGAACCAGAACGGCGATCTGGGCAACACGAGCGATGTAGCACTCAACGGCTACACCTCCACACCCGTCCAGGCCAAACCCGGCACCAACCCGACAGGCGGATTCAGGCCTGTTCAGATCATCGCGGGCAGCGGCCACTCCTCCGCCCTCGATGATCTGGGACGCCTATGGTCCTGGGGCGGGAACAGCAATGGAGAACTCGGCCTGGGCGACACCACCACGAGGACTGCTCCGTCCCTGGTAGCCATGCCTGCAAACGTCAGCACCTTCACACAGCTGACAGGCAGCAGGGTCAGCGGCAATTCACTGGCGCTAGACCAGAACGGAAACATCTGGGGCTGGGGCCAAAACTCATCAGGCATGTTGGGGACCGGAGGCACAGGCAGCCTGAACAAGCCAACCAGAATGGGCAATCCGTCAGGCATCGACCACTTCGTCAAGGTCAGCGCCGGCACAGGACACACCCTGGCCATAGCCTCCGCCGGCAGCTCCATGGGGTGGGGAGACAATGGCCAGGGAAGGCTGGGGAACAACGCGACGCAGACGGTCTATTCCCCTGTCAGCGTGCTCTTCCCCTTCAGACTGGGCACCCCGTCCACAGTGCAATTCGGAGGCGTCAGTGGAACCAGCCTAAACTCCACAGGGCAACAGGACGGCGCCTGGACCGTGCTGACACCGAACCATAATGCCGGCGATACGACTGTCAGCATCGCTTGGACACTCAATGGGGCTCCACAGCCCAACGATGAGACCAATGCCTTCCGTTTCATCCACTATGGTGTCCTCCCTCTGACCGGAGAGGCAGGCATCCTAGTCATCCTCATGGTTGGCTCGCTGGCTGCGGTCGGTGGACTGGCCGCCAAACGACAGCGCCTTGAAACGCAAAGCGGACAAAATGGAAAGACTGCCGCTCGCCGCAAGCACTGACAAGCACAAACGAGCGTGGCCCCGCCACCCATGTAGTGACGGGGCCCCGCTGCGGTCTCTGTGCCTGATTTGCTCTATGCACACCCTCAAACAGTCAGGTCAACCTGACAACAGCATGACGACTACCTGCACAGCTGAGCAATGGTTCTGACGAATGGCTGCTTGTGGATGCCTTGTGTTTGCGAAACCGTGCTCAGAGCACGGCCTGGAGCACGAAGTCCAGGATGAAGAGGGCCGAGACCGCCCAGATGATGGGGTGGACCTCCTTGCCCTTGCGCTTGCAGACCATGGTCAGGCAGTAGGTGATGAAACCTGCGGCCACACCGTAGGAGATGGAGTAGGCAAAGCCCATGAAGATGGCCGTGAAGAAGGCCGGAATGGCCTCAGACAGCTGGCCCCACTCAACCTCGGCGAAGGAGCTCATCATCATGCAGCCCACAATGACCAGGACGGGCGCAGTGGCCGCCGAAGGCACAGCCGAAATCAGCGGAGCGAAGATGGCGCTGAGCGCGAAGCAGGCGGCGATGACCACCGAGGTCAGTCCGGTCCGGCCACCGGCTGCGATGCCCGCAGCGGACTCCACATAGGTGGTGGTGTTGGAGGTACCGAAGAGGGCGCCGATGGAGGTGGCCGTAGCGTCGGCGAACAGGGCCCTATCCATCTTGGAGCTGAAGCCGCGACCGGTTTCCAGAGCCTGCTCATCCTCGGCTGAGAAGATGCCTGAGCGCCGACCGGTGCCCACAAAGGTACCGATGGTGTCGAATGTATCCGACAGGGAGAAGGCGAAGATGGTCACCAGAACCACTGGCAGCTTGGCCGGGTCGGAGAAGAGGGCAGGGAAGCCCTCCGGACTGAAAATGGCCAGGAAAGTCTGCGGCAGCTGTGACCAGGCCTGTCCCAGATCGACCGACTTGGCCATGCTGGTGACCCCCATGGGGATGCCCAGGAGCGTGACCGCGATGATGGCGATGACAAAGGCGCCTTTGTTGATGAAGGCCAGATGGCCCTTGAACTTGAAGATCAGGAGGAAGACGGTCAGCAACAAGCCGATGACGAAGAGGATGACACCGGGGGTGTTGAAGGTGGTCAGCCCTGGGTTGGCGCCGGCTGCCGAGGTCTTGTCAGGAGTGAACTTGATGATGCCCACATTGAGCAGACCCACATAGGCGATGAAGACGCCGATGCCGCCGCCGATGGCGTGCTGGAGCAGGGGCGGAATGGCCTGGATGATCATCTTGCGCAGCTTGGTGGCCGTTACCAGGATGTTGATCAGGCCGCACAGGAAGACCATGCACATGGTCTGCTGCCAGGTGAAGCCCAGCCCCTTGACCACAGTGAAGGTGAAGAAGGCATCCAGTCCGACTCCTGGCGCCACGCCGTAGGGCACGTTGGCCACCAGACCCATGATCAGGGTGCCGATGATGGCAGCGATCAGGGTGGCGAGAAAGACGGCGCCCCAAGGCATCCCCGCCGTGGAGAGCACCGAGGGATTGACCACGATGATGTAGGCCATGGCGAAGAAGGTGGTGATGCCTGCTACCACTTCCGTAGAGACTGTGGTATTATTATCCGAAAGCCGAAATAGCTTATGCATATTCGATTCCTTATTGTCTTATTTGGCGATGAGACAAGGAAAGAATATCACGAGCACTCGGCTTTTTCTGTTACAGGTCCCTACTATTGAGCTCCAATACCGCTGCAGAACCTTCCGCTCACCTATAATCGGCATACCGGCACGGCCCTGAAGCCCTCCCGCATGGGGATGAGTTGAGGGGCACGGCGCTTTCGAGGAGGGGCATATGGCCAGGAACAATCATTGGGATCCGGACGATCAGAAGCAGTATCAGCACGTGCATGACAGCGAGGTCGATCGTGGTCAGGATGAACGAGCTGCCGAACGGATTGCAGCCGCCACGGTCAACAAGCAGCGCACCCGCGAGGGCCGCACCCTGCGTCAGGAGCAGGAGCGCCGCGACCAGGGCAAAGACAACAAGAAGGGCTGAAATCTCAGAGGGCACCCATCAGCAGGTGCGCCACAACCATGAGCACGGCACCGATCACCGCAGTCAGAGCCAGGGTGAATCCCGCCAGACGGGCGTTCCCCAGGACCTTGTCGGTGAACATGGTGGCAAAAACCGCCGTCGGAGCCAGGCAGCACAGGGCCACCGCCTGACGGATCAGAGGATCGAAGGGCAGCAGATACCATGCGGCCACCGCGAACAGGACGCCGAAGGGCAGTCGCCAGGCCAGAATCTGCAATACTGACTTGACATCATCCCGTCCGCCGGGCAGGTCCATGAGCATGCCCACCATAAGCATGGAGCAGAAGGCGTTGGCGGCCGAGAATGGACGGGTGATCTGGGCCGACCAGTCCGGCAACGAGATTCCGGCCAAGGTAAAGCACACCATGACCAGGTAGGTGTCGAAGGATGGCGAGCTCAGGAAGCCCTTGGCTATGGAGATGGCTGCAGCCTTGCGATGGAGTTTGCGGGCATCTGGGTCATCCAGCTTGACCGGCTCCCCCGCATCGGGATCCAGGGATTGGCCCGGTCGAATATGCAGAAGCCCCTGGGTCATGACGTTGGTCCCGGCAGAGACCATGACCGAGTTGCCGATGTCGAACATGGCGGCGGGCACCAGGGCCGCCGTGCCCAGCAACGACTGGAGCATGGGAAAGCAGAAGCATCCGATGTTGAAACCCGATCCGTTGAGCATAAGAAAAGCCCGCTGAGCCGTGGGCCGATGCCTGCTGGTCAGGAAGATGGCCAGGGGCGGAATCAGCGAGGCCACGAAGGCGAAGGCCGAGACCAGAAGAAGGCTGGGATCGTGTGGGTTGGTGGCGAAGGAGTAGATGATGGCCCCAGGCAGGACCAGATCGAACACAACGGTCTGCAACACCCGGTAGTCCAGTGGACGAAAGAGACCAAAACGCTTGAACAGGTAGCCCACCAGGATGATGCCCAAGAGGGTGGCCGGTTCCAGCAATACTCCCATGCCCTCGCTCCTTCCGTGGATGCCGGGACCATGATACCTGACGGGCGGGTGCGCAGACCGGTTCCGTCTCAGCCGAAGCGACCGGAGATGTAGCGCTCGGTGTCCGGCTCGTGCGGGTTGGAGAAGATGGTGGTGGTGTCGTCCATCTCCACCAGGTGGCCGGGCTGACCCACGGCCTTGAGGTTGAAGAAGGCCGTATAGTCCGAGACCCTGGCCGCCTGCTGCATGTTATGGGTGACGATGACGATGGTGTAGTCCCGCTTGAGCTCGTTGATCAGATCCTCCACAGCCAGGGTGGAGATAGGATCCAGGGCCGAGCAGGGTTCGTCCATAAGCAGGACCTGGGGGTGTACGGCCACGGCACGGGCGATGCAGAGCCGCTGCTGCTGACCGCCCGAGAGCCCGATGCCCGGCTTGTCCAGGCGATCCTTGACCTCATTCCAAAGGTTGGCTCCGCGCAGGGCCCACTCCACCAGATCGTCCGCGTCCGACTTGGCGATGTGCTTCTTGTTCAGCCGTATGCCGGCCAGGACGTTCTCCCGGATGGACATGGTCGGGAAGGGGTTGGCCCTCTGGAAGACCATGCCCACGTCCCGCCGCACCTCGACCGGGTCTACATCCGGTCCGTAAAGGTCACGACCCTCCAAGAGCACCTGCCCGCTCACATGCGCCCCCGGGGTGATCTCGTGCATGCGGTCCAGGGTGCGCAGGACCGTGGACTTGCCGCAACCGGAGGGGCCGATGAAGGCGGTGACCTTGTTGGCCTGGATTCGCATGTTCACGTCCTGGACGGCCAGGAAATCGCCGTAGTAGACGTTGAGGTGGTTGATGTCTATGCGTTGGCCCATTTCCCGGCCTCCGTTTCTCTCATAGCGGCGCTCAACGCGTCCGCCCAACAGCAAAGATGCGCGAGACCAGCCGCCCAAGCAGATTGAGCAGCAGGACGATAAGAATCAGCACCAGGGCCGCAGCCCAGGCCCGCTGCATGTGGATGTCGCTCAGGCATCCCGGATCGGCCCCCGGTCCGCAGACGGCCAGCCCCTGGGAATACTCGTTGTAGACGAAGACCGGCAGGGTGGTCATCCTCCCGGAGAAGAGGTTGGGGTTGGTGGTGGCGATGAAGCCCGAGGCGATCAGCAGGGGCGCCGTTTCACCAATGACCCTTGCCACAGCCAGAATGGTGCCCGAGACGATGCCGGGCAGGGCCGTGCGCAGAACAATGCTGGTGATGGTCCGTTGCTTGGTCACTCCCAGAGCATAGGCCGCCTCGCGCAGGTCGTCGGGAACCACGGCCAGCATATCCTCGGAGGTCTTGACCACCGTGGGCAGCATGAGCAGGGAGAGGGCCACCGAACCGGCCAGGCCGTTGACGGTGCCCGGTCCGACCACCAGGGCGAACATGGAGAAGGCGAAGAGGCCGGCCACGATGGAGGGAATCCCGCTCATCACGTCCACCATGAGACTGATGGCCTTGGCCAGGCGGCCTCCATGGGCGTACTCGACCAGATATACCGCGCACATGACCCCCACCGGAATGGAGATGACCATGGAGCCAAAGGTGATCTCCAGGGTGCCGATTACCGCGTGCAGGATGCCGCCATAGCCTCCGGTCGGCGTGGGGTTGCCCCCTACCACCCCGCTCATATTGTGGGTGAGGAAGTCCGGTGTCAGCCGTCGCACCCCCTTGGACAGGCTGACCCAGAGCACCGAAACCAACGGAATCAGGGCCACCAGGAAGGAGAGACCGATCAGGACGGTCATCAGCCGGTTCTTACGCTTGCGTGCCCGGATGGAGGACCTGGTGGGCCTGAAGCGGTCAAAGTCGATGACCGGTCCTCGATCAGTTCGGCTTGCCATCATGCACCCGCCTTTGCTGTAATCCTGCGCGCCAGATAGTTGACGATGAAGGTGATGATGAAGAGGACCAGACCTGTGGCCACCAGGAGGGCCACACCCTGGGAGTCCGCCTCGGGGAACTGGGCAGCGATGTTGGCGGCGATGGTCTGACTCTTTGAAGCCTGCAGCAGCCGCAGGGAGTAGCTGAAACCGGGCGAGAGGATCATCAGCACCGCCATGGTCTCGCCCAGGGCCCGCCCCAGCCCCAGCATGGAAGCAGAAATGATGCCCGAGCGACCGAAAGGCAGGACAGCAAGCCGGATCATCTCCCACTTGGTGGCGCCCAGGGCCAAGGCAGCTTCCTGCTGCAATCGAGGGGCCTGGATCAGGATGTCTCGGGTGACCGAGGTGATGATGGGCAGGATCATGACCGCCAGCACCAGGGCCACCGTGGCCACGGACCGGGCCGGTGCTGCAGCGGGTCCGGAAAAGAGCGGGATCCATCCCAAATGGACGGACAGCCAACGCCAGAAGCCGGTGATATTGGGAACCAGAACCAGAGCCCCCCAGAGCCCGTAGATCACCGAGGGCACGGCGGCCAGCAGGTCAATCACCGTGCTGAGCAGCGTAGACAGACGGGCGGGGGCGTAGTAGCCGATGAAAAGGGCGATGCCCAGGGACACAGGGAAGGCCAAGAGTAGGGCCAGGCCAGCAATCAGAATGGTGCCGAAGACCAGCGGGCCCACATAGCCCAGGAAGCTGCTTGCCCGTCCACCGCTCAGGGAGCGTATGGCCTGGGTGCGGGAATCCGGGTCCCCGGTGAAGGCCGGAAAGGCCCGCAGGATCAGAAAGAGGGTGACCGCGGCCAGGGCCAGCAGGATCAGGATGCCCGCCCCGGTGGCACAGGCCTTGAAGATCCGGTCCACCCGTTTGGCCTTGTTCAGGGTTGCAGCCTCGTCCGGTTTCTCGCTCATGACTTCCCCCCAATGGTCTCCACCGAGGCCATGGCCTGACTGCGGAGCCCCTGCCCCAGCTCGGCGCTGCCCGCATTGGCCGCAGCCATGCGCTGGCCCTGCTCGCTCAGCAGATAGGTCAACCAGGCCTTGGCGAACCGGGCCTTGGATCCGTCCTGATCGTTTCGATAGACGGTGCAGGCCACATCATAGGAGACAAGGACGATGGGATAGGTGTGTTTCCGTGTGGTGCGATGGTCCACGGTCAGGACCACCCGGCCGGGCTGGCTGGCCTGGGGATCCCGTTGGGCCGAATCCAGCAGGTTGGCCACGGTCTTTGCTGTAGGCGGCTGCCAGGTCTTCCCCACCTGGACGGCCACGGTCCCCAACCCGGTGGTCTGTGCCGCGTCCGCATAGCCAAAGGTGCCCTCTGCCTGGTTCATGGTCATGATCACCCCGGCAGTGCCCTTGGCACCCTGCCCCAGGTCGTTGGGCCAATTCTCACCCGCTGGATAAGGCCAGGCGGACCCGGCGGTGTCGTGCAGATAGGACAGGAAGCTTTTCGTGGTGCCGGACTTGTCCGAACGATGAATCACCGTGATGTCCAGGTCGGGCAGATTGGCCTCCGGGTTGAGGGCTGCGATGCGCGGATCCCGCCAGTTGGTGACCTTTCCAGAGAAGATCATGGCGATCAGAGCCGGGTCCATCCGCAGATGGCCGTCTGAACCCTTGGGCCACAGATCAGGAAGATTGTAGGCCACGGCGATTGGAGTGGCATAGACGGGCAGGTCAATGGCCGTACCGGAACCGCAGACCTTTCGCGAGCGCTCAAGCTGATCGGCGGTCAGCGGTGCATCGGTGCCGGCCCAAATGGTCGAACCCGAAAGGAAGGCATTGACCCCGGCACCGGAACCTGCCGGGTCATAGGATATACGCGCCCCCGGATGCTGCTTGCGGAAGCCGGCTATCCAGGCCTCGTCAGCGCTCTGCTGGGAGGATGCGCCAGATCCGGCGAACTCGCCCTGGAAGAGGACTTGATCTGCCGCATCGCCCGTACCGCCTCCATCGACGGGGACGTTGTCGCCGCAGGCCGCCAGGGAAATCATCATTGCCAAGGACATGAGGAGGGCCGCGAATCTACCACGACCATGACCATGTGCGTGCATGCTACCTACCTTGACCGCCGTTGGATTTCAAACGTCCGTCCTCATCAGCCCGTGCTTGACCTTCCCGTATTCACATTACCGAAGCTCGCCTCACACAGCATACTGGAAACGCTGACCGCCGGACAAGGTCGCCACATCCGCGTCAGCCATGTGGAAAAACTCAATCACAATCCACAGACGGGTATATTATAAGGTCATTGTCAGACGCTTAGCTCTCTTGTTCTTTTCTTAGTGTCACCGGTATCGGTATGCCCTGATTTGCTTTCTAGGACGGCACCGCAGGGAGTGGTATGCGCAGTGAGGACTAACCCGAAGGAAGTGGTGATTGCATGAGGAAGCAGGAGCTCGCCAAGCAAGGGCGGACCCTCAGCAAGGATGGAGCCTTCGTCAACGGAAAGCTCACCCATGAGGCCTTCCTTTCGTTGGCCATCCTGACCGTAATCACCTTCCTGGGCAACTTCACCCAGCTGCAGCTGGCTTCGGCCCTGCCCACCATTGTGGACGAGTTCCACATCACCCTGACCACCGGCCAGTGGCTGACCTCGGTATTCCAGCTGGTCATGGGCGTCATGGTGCCATTGACCGGTTTTCTGACCAAACGCTTCTCCACCAGGCAGATCGTCATCACCTCCATGGCCGTCTTCACCCTGGGGTCCCTGCTGAGCTGGCAGTCGCAGACCTTCGCCCTGGTTCTGCTGGGCCGCATCCTTGAGGCCATAGGCACGGGAACCATGTGGCCCGTCCTGCAGATCACCGTCTTCTCCATATATCCTCTGTCCAAGCGCGGCATGGCCATGGGCACCGTGGGCCTGGCAATGAGCGTGGCCCCGGCCATCGGCCCCACCCTGGGCGGATGGCAGACCGATGCCAACGGCTGGCGCTCCATCTTCCTGACGCTGAGCATCTGCGGGGCTGTGGCGCTGCTCCTGTCCATCTTCGGCCTGCGCAACTTCGGCCAGCGCGACACCAGCGTCAAGGCGGACTTCTTCTCGGTGGCCCTGTCCATCTTCGGATTCGGCGGCCTCATGTTCGGCTTCACCAACATCGAGAACTTTCCCATCACCTCCTTCATGACCTGGCCCTTCATGCTGGTCGGCCTGATCGGGATCGTCTGGTTCGTTCTGCGCCAGCTCCATCACGACAAGCCCCTGCTGGACCTGCATGTGCTGCGGATCAAGAACTTCACTGTGGGCACCATCATCGCCTCCATGTCCTTCTTCGCCTTCAGCTCGGTCACCGTCATCCTGCCCATGTACATCCAGACTGACCGCGGCTTCTCGGCCACCATGAGCGGTCTGGTCATGCTTCCAGGAGCTATCGGCACCGCCATCGCCCAGTTCTTCGGCGGCCGGCTGCTGGACCGCTGGGGCGCACGTCCCGTGGCTATGACGGGCTGCTCGGTCCTGCTGCTGGGCACCATCGCCATGAGCCTGATCGGCGCCAATACCTGGATCGGCCTGGTCTCCATCTGCCAGTTCATCCGCCAGATCGGCATGGGCTTCACCCTGATGCCCTTGACCACCTGGTCCCTGAACAACCTGGCTCCCAAGGACGTTTCAGCCGGTTCGGCCGTCACCAACACGGCCCGGCAGATCGCCGGCGCTGTCGGCGCACCCATCCTGGTCATCCTCATGGAGACCATCACCACCCTGCGCCACAACGCCATGGGCGGCGGTCACTCCACCCAGATCGCAGCCAACATCTTCGGCGTGCAGTGGGCCCTGCGCATCTCGGCACTGATCTGCCTGGGCATGGTCTTGCTGGTCTACTTCGGCGTTCGTGGAAACGGCGCCGGCTCCGGCCGCCAGATGACCCGGATGCTCCTGCGCCACATGCACATCATCCACACCGAAGCCCCTGCCGTCACCGCCTCCACCGCCGAATCCAAAACCCAGGACTAATCACCGGGTGGTTTTGCGGGCTATGACCTGCGACCCTATGACAAGATCCTGTGGTGCCATAGCTCTACCTCCGATACGTCCCAGGACGCGGTCGACGCAGGTCCGTGAGATCCACCCCAAGCATGAATCCATGGTTGTAAGTGGAGTCTGTAGATAAGCTGACTCCTCAATGTTGTCAAACCCGATGATCTGTACCTGGTCGGGTACGGCTCTGCCATAAGCAGTCAGAGCTGACAGTGCGCCGATAGCCAGCTGATCATTGAGGGCGACCACTCCATCGAAGGGCACCCCCGCCTCTAATATCCTCTGCATGGTCAGGTACCCGCTGCCCAAGGTCCAGTCATAACCAGTAACGCCCAGAAGCCGATCATCCAGCTGCAGTCCCCTGGCATGAACCGCTTTAAGCACGCCTTTCATCCTTAACTCAGCATTGCCTTCGATTGCAGCCTCCAACTGATTCTGGTCAAGCGGCGCATGCAGACCGATGACCGCCAGCGAACGCACCGCTCGATTGAATAGATACTCTGTAGCCATCCGAGCCGCCTCGGCATCATCGACCATGACGTGATCAGCCACCCCATGGGTAGTCCGCGCGCCCACGCAGACCAAGGGGTAACGCACATCCAGGTCCTCCACAGCGAATCGCTCAAGCTCCGACATGGAAAGAATTATGCCGTCGCTGATAGTGCTATTAAAAGATGCCAAGATCTCATGCGCCCCCTTGGCAGACCCCTCGGCATAGGTGCTGACATATACTGCATAGTCCCGCAGGCGGGCGCTGTCGATGACCCTATTAGCCAATTCAGCCAGATAGGGGGGTGTCAGAGAAGGTACAGCCAGCGTAATGATACCGGTTTTGTTGCGATGCAAATTACGTGCCGCGGCATTGACCTTGTATCCCGATTCGTCAATCACATGCTGCACCCGAGCACGGGTCGCATTGGACATACGACCATTACCGTTGATCACATTGGATGCGGTCTTCAGCGAGACACCCGCCTTGCTGGCGACCTCACGCAGGGTGATCCGTTTACCTGGACGTTCTTCATCCGTAGCCATAGGCACCCCCTAGAATGCAACAACCTCCAAGGCACTATGGCGATCAGATCTACTGACGGGTGACCACCACACCATGCACTCCTATAGTGTACCGATTGCCGGATAAACCACCCCCACTATACGGGGTCGCTCGTTGAACCACCAAGGTCTCACCCATGGTGGACACATCTCTGACGACTGTCGACCCACGGTTGAAATAGAAATGATAACGGCCCTGTGGCCCGGACCTGATCAGGTGCACCAACCTCGGGTCGCCATCACGTCCGTTATGCAACCCTCTTCCTGCTGCGCCAGTGAAAAAATCAGGGGGGAAGATCCGATTGATCACCGAGACCAGCGATTCCTTGGTGAAGCCTGTCCCGAGATAGAGGACCCGGCCCTGACCGTATCCATGAATGGTCACTGCAGGTTTCCCCGCCATGTCGATGTCATAGGAACGACTCCCCTGGTAACGAGCCAACACCCTTACCGAATCCTCTATACTCAAGGGCTCGTTGACCCATATATTGCCCTCAATGCCCTCTGACACCAAGATGGATCCACCGCCTTGGTCACTAGTACCCAAGGCGATCATCTCCTGGGAAGCGATACCTGTTAAATCACGCAAAACTGCTGGATATCCGCCCAAGCCGACGTGCATATGGTCATCCATAATGCCACTGGCGAAGTCCACCACCAACCGACCACCCCCGCTCACATAGTCTCGCAGACGGTCGGCTTGATCCTGATCCAGCAAAATCAGAGACGGCAGCACCACCACGTCATAACGCTCCCACTGCCCCTTCAGTGGCACTACATCCGCCCTATATCCGGCGTCGAGCAGAGCCTGATACCAGATATAGACCTGCTGCCAATGATCTATAGAGCAATCAGGCAGCGTTGAATCAGCCATAGACCACTGGCAATCAGCATCAAAAAGTAGGGCAATGGACGATGGCTCCAACTGGGTTCCCGCCAGTCCACTCTGGGAGAGTCTACGCAAAATGCCTCCCAGATTGGCAACCTGTGCATAGATCGCCGAATTCGGCCCTGCGTGTGGGACCATGGCCGAATGGAAGGCCTCCGCTCCAAAGGCGGACTGCCGCCATTGGAAAAAGTTGACTGCATCCGCCCCCATAGCCACGTGGGCCAGAGCGTCCCGAATCAGTTCGCCTTGACGCTTGGAAGCGTTGAAGATGCGCCAGTTGACTGCTGATGTGGAATGCTCCATCAGACACCAAGGATGACCTTGAGCATAAGCATCCACCAGCGAATCCGAGCAGAGCAGCTCATCCAAGTGTCCGGGTCCATGGGCGAAGTAGTGGTCGTTGGCCACGAAATCGACCTGGTGAGACCAACGCTCATAATCTAGGACGCATTGGTCTGTAGAGACCATGAAGTTGGTCGTCAACGGTTTATCAGGCGTGAGCTCCTGCAACTGATCACGTTCGGCACAGAAAAAATCCATCAGAGCGTCTGAGCAGAATCTACGAAAATCCAGTCGCAGTGCCGGATTGATAAAAGCATCACGCACGCCAGCATGTTCAGGCAGGGGAACCTGATCAAAGTTCTGCAGACGTTGCGACCAGAAATCGTTGCCCCAGGCTTGGTTAAGCTCCTCGATGCTGCCATAGCGCCGGCGGCACCAACCTTGGAAGGCCTTTAAGGCATCCTGCGAGTAGTCGGTTGCGTTGTTCCATCCATATTCATTGCCCACATGCCAGGCGACCACAGTCGAATTGTCACTAAAGTGTTCTCCCATGACCCTGCAAAGGCGAAGGGCATAACGCCGGAAAACGGGCGAAGTGGGCCTCCAGGATTGTCGAGTACCTGGATGGACCAGGGTTCCGTCCGCCTCCACGGGCAACACTTCAGGATGAGCCTGATAAAGCCAGTATGGGGCAGTAGCTGTAGCCGAAGCCATGTCCACGGCAATACCGGCTTCGCCTAGTAAGGCCACCACCCGATCCAGCCATCCGAAATCCCAGACTCCGTCACTTGGCTCCAGACGTGCCCATGAGAAAATTCCCAGTGTCACCATGGTTACGCCGGCCCGCTTCATCAGCGCAACATCTTCGGCCCATACCTGCTCTGGCCATTGGTCCGGATTGTAATCTCCGCCGAACCAGATTCCCCCAGAATGACCGTCAGGCTCCTTTGGCCATCGATAGGGTCTGTATGGTTGTGGCTGTCGACGGTCATGATGGTCCGTTTTACTCATGCTTAATCCCGTCTGTGTGTTCCCGCTATTCCTTGACAGCACCGGCAGCCAAGCCGGACTGCCAATATTTCTGGAGTAGCAAGAAGGCGACGACGATAGGAATGATAGTGACCAGGCTGCCCGTCACCACCAAGTTCTGAATGGCGTGGGCACCGGCTGTCGATGCCTGATCCTTCCAATTGTTGAGCCCGATTGTCAGCGGGTACCAATTGGAATCCTTGAGCATGATTAAGGGCAGGAAGTAGTTGTTCCAAGTGGCCACAATAGTGAAAAGCGCCGTGGTTACGATGCCTGGGGCCAGCAGAGGCAGGCTGACCTGCCAGAAAGTACGGAACTCCCCGGCCCCGTCGACTCGGGCTGCCTCCAGCAACTCGGTAGGCACTGCCTGATCGGAAAAGATCCACATCAGGTATAGACCGAATGGCGAGATCAGACTGGGAATGATCATGGCCCAAGGCGTATCGGTCAGTCCAATCTTGGCAAAAAGCAGGAACTGAGGCACAGCCAGAGCGATGCCTGGCACGCTGATGGCTCCGATGACTACTGCAAAAACGAGGCGGCGGCCAGGAAAGCGGAACTTTGCCAGGGCATATCCACCCAGTACTGCCAGTAAGGTGGCGCCACCGGCTCCCACAACCACGTAGAGCAGGGTGTTGAGCAACCAGCGCCCGAAGATTCCGCCCTCATAGGTGAACACTTCACGCAGATTGTCCCAAAGGGCGAACTTGTGCCCAAAGGCCAGGCCGAAGGTGCCAATGAAGTCAGACTGAGTCTTGGTGGCGTTGATGACGAGCCAAATCAAAGGAAATAGGCAGTAGAGTGCGAAGATTCCCGCAACCAGGGTTAGCAGCCAGCTGCGCCGCGGATTGTCCGGATTGGAGAATCCCGTTCGAGCTGCCCTTCGACGTTCCGCGCGCTCATCGCGTGCGACGCGTCGAGCACGCATACGCTCAGCCTTGGCCCCGTCGATAGTCCTCGAATCAACCGTGCTCATTGCATCTGCTCCTTCATACCCCTGAGCTGGACGGCGTAGGCAGCGACCATGGTAATGATGGCCATGACGATGGCCAAAGCCGCCGCGTAATTGCTCTGACCGCCCATGAAGCTCAGGTTGTAGGCATACATGTTGGGGGTGTAATAGGTGGTAATCGCATTGCCTGGGACCATGGTCTGCAACACCGAGGGTTCATTGAAGAGCTGGAAACTGCCGATGATGCTGAAGATGACCGTGATGACCAAGGAACTCTTGAGCTCGGGGACCTTGATACTGCGCACAATCTGCCACTCCGAGGCCCCGTCAATGGCCGCTGCTTCATAGAGCGAGTGCGGCACAGTCGACAGCGAGGAATAGAAAATCAGCATATTGTAGCCCGTGAACTCCCAGGTGTTGATGTTGCCGATGGCAGCCAGAAGCACGCTGGGCTGCAGAACGTCGATATGCGTGCCCAGCCATTGATTCAAGGAACCTACCATTCCATACTTGGTCCCGTAGATGAACCCCCACATCAAAGCCGCCACCACGGCTGGCACTGCATAGGGCAGGAAAGTGGTGATTCTGAAGAAACGCGTACCGTGCAGCTTGAGTGAATCCAGAGCCAGCGCCATCAATGCAGCCAAAAAGAGCATGATGGGCACCTGGACCACAGTGAAGAGTGCCACACGACCAACTGATGACCAGAACTGCCCGTCCTTGAGTAGCCTGACGTAATTGGCCAGGCCCACAAAAACATTTCCTCCGATCATGCGCTTCTCGTACAGACTCAGGTATATGGCGTAGAGCACCGGCAGGACGAAGACAAACACGAAGACCAGGACAAAGGGTCCCATGAACTTCCATCCACGCCAGTCGGGCTTGTGAGGGCGCTCCCCATTACGACTCCTAGCGGTTCCGCCAGGGCCTTGAGCCCGCGCAGGGGCCGGAACCCGCGCAGTCGAACCTTCGGCTTCACTCATGATGCCTGTCCTTCTTTCCTGTCGCTGTCCGGAGGCGGCTGCTGTCAGCCGCCTCCGTCATCACTCACTTATTGACCTGATACCCCTGCTGGTTGCCGTGGTCCACCAGCTTTTGCTGATAGTCCTCGAAAGCCTTTTCCAGAGTGGTCTGCTTCATATAGGCCTTGCCGATGGAATCCCCATAGGTTGACTGGGCGAAGGGATTGTAGGGCAGATACTGGAACTTGGAAACCTTGAGGTTGGCTGCTTCGGTCAGCACCTTGTTGACCTCCTGACCTCCGAAGTACTCATTCTTCTTGCTGGTGAATTCATTCGAGCCCAGAATGCGCTTCAGCGAGGGGAAGCTGCCTTGGTCAGCCATGACCTGAGCTCCCTTACCGTGCGTCAGATATTCTGCGAATTTCCAGGCAGCCGCCTTGTTCTTGGCTTTCTTGGGCACGACAAGAGCCGAACCGCCGTCCTCTGCGGACACGCTGTCCCCCTCTTCCCACTGGGGCAGAGGCGCGACCCTCCAGTTACCCTTCTGGTCGGGCGCACCGGACTCCAGATTGGTGGGCATCCAGGCGCCGATGGTCAACGAGGCCACCGACCCGTCATTAAGCGCCCTGTTCCAGTCATCGGACCAGTTGGCGGTCTTGGTATCGAGCAGGTCTTCGTCGATCAGCTTCTGTTGAAAATCGATATACCGCCTCATGCCAGCATCCTTGGTCATGTTGATGGTGATCTTGTCACCATCAACCTTCCAAGGGTGGGCCCCAGCCTGCCAAGCCTGCGCAGTGAAGGGCTGATAGGCATTCTTATCACCGGCATTATTGGTGATGTAGGAACCCACGGCTCTTATCTTCTTGGCGTCCTGGTAGTACTCATCCCAGGTCTTTGGGGGCTCTGGAATACCAGCCTTGTCGAAGACTGCCTTGTTGTAGAAGAAAACCTCGGGACCGGCATCAATGGGAAGAGCATAGGGCTTGCCGTCATACTGGACCTTGTTCCAAGGTCCCGGAGCGAAGTCGTCGGCGAACTTGTCGGCCCCATACCCTGACAGGTCCTCCAAGTTGTCTTCAATCGCGAACTGCTGGACGGTGGGATCTTCCAGCATGGTGACATCGGGAATGCCCTTGCCTGCAGCGACTGCGTTGGACAAGGCCACCTGGGTGTCACCGGCAGTGCCCGTGTTGTTGTACTTCACAGTAATGCCGGGGTTGGCCTTTTCAAAAGCAGCAATAGTCTCCTTGATCCCATTGCCCCAACCCCAAAAGACTATGCGCCCAGAGGCCTTGCTGGTGTCCGCTGGCTTCGATGTTGAACCAGATCCGCTGCTTCCACAGGCAGCAAATGAGGCCAGGGCGACCATGGTGACGCCCATGGTCAGGATTTTCCGTGCAGAATTCATGATGACCCTTTCGATGTTTGTAAAAATTACGTCCTTGATAAGGTTTTGACGCCCTACTCCTTCCAAACGTTGGTACAACTGTGTACCAACGTGTTATTCAGTATAATCCATAGCCTTGGATTGTCAATTCTGCTCAATAAGACGCCGTCGACAGTACACAGCCACGACCATTAACAGAATGCCCGCCGCCACACAGCTAGCCACGAAAACTGGAGCGCGGCCGATAGCGATACCTGTTTCAGCCAAACTAGAAGATAGACCGCTACTACCAGTTACAGGACGAACGGACAGAGATTTGTCCGACTCCACAGAACCTGACGCAGACCCTCCAGGGCCTGTCGTCGTACCATTTCCGTCATGATCAGCGACATCATTGGTCTCATTCCCCTTTTCAGACACACCCTTCAAGGACACATCATCCACATGCAAGGTTTGGCCAGGACTTCCGGAGACTTCGATAGTGATCTTGGTATGACCACCAGGCAGATCGACCGGCAAGGAGGCCTGCTTCCAGTCCGTGCCAGTAGAGGCAGCCAGGTTAATCTCCGAGGTCTTCCCGCCGAATTCAATAGCAATCCTGGCCTCATCCATGCCTTTGGGGTTCGCATAGGAGAGTTTCAGAAGGAAACGGCCGGCGTGCAGAGGAACATGCCCCGGCTCATCAAAATCCTGGACGATGGCGGCGCTGCGGGATTGTCCAGGTGCGAATCGCAGGTCAAAATCGCCCACTCTCCCATAGGCATCGGCTACGTTTTTCACCGCATCTGGATTGACACGCTGCCATCCGGCGATATCAGCAATCACATTACCGTCCTTATCTCGATATCCCTGCTCACCCACTGAAACCCTGTCCGCTTCGAAGGAACCGTTAAGCACATAGTCATTGGCTTCGTCAACCGACCAAAGGCCGGTATCCGTATCCAGCTTCCACCGACTCATGGAATTGAAACGAGGCGTGCCGGAATCATCAAAGCTCAGCGGATTCCACTGGTTGTATCCAAGCCCATTGCCTGCAAAGTCAGCCCATCGATCGCCGCAGTGAATGACGGTCTCTGCCTGGCTGCCGTGCAAGGTGTAGTAAAAACCGGTCTGAGTGATGTGTCCGAAATCCGCTTTGCTGCCATCCATGATCACCGTTTGATTGACGGGCTGATATGGGCCAAACAGATGATCTGCCACCTGAAAATGGATTCGCGAAGCATCCCACCCGAACAGATCGGAACCAGCCAGATAATACCGGCCAGCGTGCTTGAAAAGCGCATTGCCTTCACGCCCGAAGCCCTGGTAGAGTTTGGTGGGTTGAAGCAAATCCACCTGGCCCTCTTTGGCGCCTATTCTGGCCGCCCAAGCACTGCCACGGCCACGACCATAGGAATAAATCAGATAACCTGTTCCGTCTTCATCCTGGAAGACACTCTGGTCACCGGTATTGCTGGTACCCAGACCGTAATCACGCATATCGATACGCCTCTGGGCTTTGAACGGTCCAACAGGCGAATTAGATGTAGCAATCATCACCTTTTTGTCGAAATTGCGACCCGTAGCATCCGTAGGCATCTCATGCTGGATAAGCATGGCGTAGGTGCGCAACTCGGAGACATAAGCAACTCCCATTCTGCACACCCAACCCGCGTGGCGACCACCAAAGTCGCTGGCGAATGCATCAGCCTGTGCCCTGTCCAAGGCTTCACCTTGATACCGCCAATCAGTCAGATTCGCGGATTTGTAGACATCCACCGAGATGAAATCATTGCCAGTGAGCGCATGGGTTGGATCCTTGCGATAAGCTTCTGCCTGGGAAAAGTGAACACCATACCAAAAATGAGAAACCTTCCCCGTAGCCGGATCCGGGAAATCAAAAATCCCTCCGCCCTGCATATACATTGGTTTACCGTCAACGTCATTCCAAAAACGGTCATTGACGATCAGCCCATTTCCGCCTACGGAATCGGACTTTTGCCCTGCTCCTTGAGCAGCAACCACCTTTGGTGCTCCAAATGACAAGCCCATTATCATAGCCAGGGCGGCAAGCAGAATGGCCAATTTGTGCCTTACCTGCTTATGATTCCGTATGTGGTCTCCAATTTGGGGTACATGCGGGCCGATATTCTCACTCATAGCCAACCTCCTTGTTGTTGATGATCATGGTCATAGACCCGAAGAAATGCGGAATCTATGTAGTTGGTACAACTGTGTACCAAACTTCTATAATACTATCACACCTTAAAAGGTCCAGATCAGCGCAGAAGGTCAGGCTATAAAACTCCTATGCGAATAAACCCTTACATAGCAATCAGCGATCCTGCGGAAGGGGCTGGCCCGGGCAGGTATGCAGAACGGCCAGCATGGCCTGCTTTTCCGAGCTGGTGACGCTCAGGGAGTACTTGTCCTTGACCGCTATCTGACGAGCCACATAGGAGCACTGATAGTCCTTGTTCTCGGGCAGCCAGTAGTCGGCCGAGGCACTCCCCTTGGCCTGGTTGGCGGGGCCGTCCACGGCGAGAAGATTGAATGGGTCGTTGCCAAAGCGGTAGCGGCGGGCTGTATCCCACTTGCTGGCTCCTGACCGCCAGGCGTTCTCCAGGGCGACCACATGGTCAATCTGCACGGCCGAGCTGGTCTTCGGACCTCTGACGAATTCGATGGTCCGCCCTGTATAAGGATCCTGCAGACGACCGCTGGCCACCTTGCATCCGCCGGGAGTAGTGGTACGCAGATCAGTCAGATCGCGGGTCAGCACATCCTCGCGCACGTTGCAGCCGTTGCCGTCCTCATCGGTCTCCTTGAAGCCGAAGGCCTCACGCCGGTACTGACGGCCAGGGCGTGCATGATCATCCACTGTCAGACTCTGCAGGGTCTGAGCCGCGTCGCCAGTTGCCGTATATCGTCCGGTCAGCCGTCCGACTCCACCATTGACCCTTGGCAGTATCAGACCGATGGTGATGCCCAGAACCACAGCCACTACCAGAAGGATCAGCACCCGTTCCGTGAGTGATTCGCGACGGAAGCGGGCCGGGGCGGGATTCCTCCAAACCGAACCGTACCGACTGCGGCCTCGATACCGATATCTTCTGCGTCTCGGACCGGTCATCTACCGCCGATACCTCCTATGTCGACTGCTTGCATGAATCATCCATCATAGCGGTCAGGCGTAGGCATAGGTCATCGGGTCGTGTCCTGCGCGCACCAGGGAGTCCATGGCATCGATGGCGGCATGCTCCTCAGGGGTCAGGCTGAAGCCGAACAGGTCCAGGTTCTCCGCCTGCCTTTCCCTGTGGACAGACTTGGGAATGATGATGGTCCCGTTCTCGATGTGCCAACGCAGCACCACCTGGGCCGGCGTAACCCCGTGGGCCTGGGCTATTTTCTCCAGCCTGCCGCCACCGGCTCTCAGGTCTGCGCCTCGCGCCAATGGAGAGTATGCCTGGACGGCTATGCCATGCTCCTTGCAGAAGGCGGTCACCGCGCGCTGCTGCCAGCTGGGGTGCAATTCAATCTGATCCACGGCAGGGTACTCCCCTGTCTCCTGGTGCAGCCGTTCCAGATGTTCCGGCAGGAAGTTGCAGACCCCCAGGGTCCGCACCCGTCCCTCATCGCGCAACCGATGGAAAGCGCGCCAAACCTGGTCGGCCCGCCAATCGAACGGCGTTGGCCAGTGGATCATATACATGTCGACATAGTCAGTGCCCAGCAGTGCCAGCTGGCGGTCGAAGGCCCGCAGAGCGCTGTCATACCCCTGCTCGGAGTCGCGCAGCTTGGTAGTCAGCCACAGCTTGGTACGCCCAGGACCGCTCTGGCAACCGAATGCCTTGAGGCCACGACCAACGCCTCCTTCGTTGCGGTAGCCAGCCGCCGTATCGATGTGGCGATAACCCAGTTCCAGGGCAGATTGCACTACCCCAGCGGTTTGATCATCGTCGATCCTGAGCACGCCCAGGCCCACCTGCGGAATGCGATTGCCGTCAGACAATAGGATGTCAGGAACTGCTGTCATGGTCCACACCTTCCCAGGATGCGGCCCAGCAGTCTGCCGGGCCATGCTCGCTCCATTCTAGAGCCAGGCAAAAGCCCGGTTACGACCAAACAGGCACATGTGGTCAAACCTACCCGCCCATGCACCGGCTTAGAATTTGCTGATGCCGAAGAAGTACAGCAGGTGGGTGTCGAACCAGTGGTAGCCAAGGTCGAATACGGGCAGCAGACTGATTCTCATCATCATGCCGACCGTACCCCAGGCGAAGAAGAGGCCGAGCACAGCCAACAGCCACATGAGCGCGCTGCAAATCCGTCTGGTTTTGATCAACCGACGGCGACGGGTGGCTTCTGAACGGGTCTCCTGCTCATGGCTGACCATGATCGTGGCCAGCGGCTCGCCCATGGCCCCCGGTCCTGTCGCGCGGGATTCCAGATGTTCCATCTGCTCCAGTTCGTGGCGACAGTTGCGCCGACGACGTGAGAGCAGGTACCAGCCCACCAGGCAGGCCAGGAACAGGGCCAGAAGCACCCAGACCATGTAAATGGGCGCCCCTTCAGGTTGGGTGGGAGGTACGTCATCGCCGATATAGTGCCCACGCACAATCAGACGGTGGGAATTGACACCATAGGGGTAGCAGGTCAGTAGGGTCACATAGTTGGAATTCTGGACTGGCTGCAGTGCGCTCACATCAGTAGGCAGGATGATCTTGATCTGATCCACCTTGTAGCTCATATGCCGTTTGAGTACTCGTATCTGGAAGACGTCCCCCTTGCGCAACTGCGTCAGGTTGTCGAAAAGCATGTAGCCGACTTCGCCGGTGTGTCCGGTAATAACGGAGTGGATTGTTCGGTTGTCTGTAGGCACGTGGGTTGTGGCAATGTGCCCTGTGCCGTCCTTGAGCACCTCATCGCTGGTACCGTGCCGCACGGGCAGCTTGACGTTGATCTTGGGGATCTCCACATAGGCCATCATGCCCTTGCCATCCACATTGAGGATTTTGTAGTAGCGGCCCAGTGGTTCCTTGACTTCCTTGTACTTGAAGGGGTCCCTCAGCGTAGGCTTGCCCAATTCCTCGTCATACTTCTTGGCATCACGCCACATCGCCCTGCGCTGTGCAGGCGAGAGTGCATCCACAATCTGATCGTAGTTGTCTACTGCGGAGGAATCCTTGGAATAGTTGACATAGGCTGCCAGCAGGGGATAGAGAAAGATTGCCAGACCGATCAGGAAGGCCAAGGTCTCCAGGAGCCCGAACCCCCGCCCTGACTTGCTAGCCTTGCCGCCGTTCTTGGCCTGTTTGGATGCAGTCGCAGCTTCCTGATCTGCTTTACCTTGTTGATCTGTGTCCTGGGAATGATTTCCCGAAACGACAATTATCGGAGCAGACGTTGTAGCGTGGCCTGGAACTGTCACTGGAGCTGCTATTACATCTGAATCATCCGATTCTGAAGCTCCGCGATCCTCAGGTGTTGCCGAAGGTGGATAGGAGGGCGGCACCTCGGAACTAGGAGCATAGGCAGGTGGCATGTCCCCTTGCTCAACAGACATGTCTGACGAGGCTGACTCAGCCGGGATGGATACGTTGGCATCACCGTTTCCGGTCGTCTGGGATGGGCTCATAGTAGCCGAGTCAGTGTACTGGTCCATCTATAGCCTTTCTCATGCCCGCTTCAAATAGTCCGATTGTTAGTTCTTGACATACAAAGACCGGCGGCACCTGTATGATACCGCCGGTCTTTACACATCCTCACAGATGTCTACGATGCCGTTTGATGGCATCACACCGACATTGCCATGAGAATACCTAGCGCTCATCCCTGTTCCAGGATCGTGCGACTACCGCCAAGTAGAGGCCCATCATGGCCAGGATTATAAGCAGAATACCAGGCGCTACCATGGAGACGCCGGTAGCTGCCAGCTTGCCATGACCTCCAGATCGCACGACTGGGACGACCTGGGGTATGTCCACAAGTTTGGGGCTTATAGTCACATCATAAAGTGGATGGACTTCACCCTGCTCGCGGTAGAGCGGCAACTGTACGACCACTGGATCGGTTTTTACCTTTGCATTCTTGGGTGTGGCTACCAGGGTGACCAACCAGTATGAAGCATGGAAATAGTCGCCATCAAAAACAGCGGGACTACCTCCGGTCAGACTGGATGCGTCTAAATCAAGATTGGCTCCTGTAAGCCAGACACCTTGTGATTTGGCTTCTGATGCGTTGGTTATAGTGCCATTTTGATCAGAGACACCGTAGTATTCAGCGGGTTGTGTCTTGTCCTTGAAAGCATCTGGGTTGGCTGCAACCTCATTGCTGATGGCCGCCTGTGCCTTATCAGCGCCAGGATTGTGGTCTAGTGCCTCCACCCGGCTCTTCAGAGTACCGGCATCCAGCTTCAAGGCACGAAAGACATACCCTGCTCCAGCAGATACAGGAGCACTCGGCAGGATGTCGTTCTGACCACCTTGACCTGAATGCCCTCTCTTGAGTTGCACCGTCAGGGTCGGGTTGACCGTCTCCGCCTCTGCCGCCGGCGTCATATCGAAAGCGGTGAGACCTAAACAGGCCAAAGCCGCGATCAGACAGGGCAGGACCCGGTGGGTGAGGCATTTCGGCAAGGCAATTCCCTTCATAAACCTTCCCTTCCAAGGCCGCCTTTCGACGACGTGGTTGCGTCAGTTCTGCTGATCCAAAACCAGACCAGCATCCCGACATGTGCGGACCGCAGAAGTTCAACGTTCCGTATTAAAATGGCGGACGATTCACGGAGGAACCGTCCGCCATCGGGTCACCTCACATGATTCTTGATGTGACCGTGATCATCAGGCCCGGGCGGCGTTATTGCGCCGATTGCGGGCGTAGAGGGCACCACCCATGATCAGGGCACCGACAACCAGCAGCAGCAGGATGCCACGACCACCAGTCAGAGGCAGGGCCAGAGGCGCATCAGCATCAGAAGTCGCATAATGTGCCAAGTAAGTTTGTACTGGCACATTATTGAACTGTATCGCTGTGCCACCACCGTCAGTGATCTGCTTAGGTGTCCTTCCGAACTTTCCAAACCCAAGCTTTGTATAATCAGGCTGAATTGTGGCATGAGGTCCATACTCCTGAGCGACTTGCTCCTCAGTCTTACCGGCATCCCCAAATGTTACTGTATGGAAGGGAATGCCAGGGTTACGCCAATCCTTGGGGGTCTTGGTCTCTTTCAGCAGCCAATTGCCGGCCTGCACTGTCTTGCCGGCGTCTCTAGGTGCTGGAGCTGGTGTGCCGAAGACAGGCAAAGCAGCGAACGCTACCAAACCATTCTTGTTGGCCGTGGCCTTGTAGAGCTGAACACCATCTGGTACCTTACCCTCGGCATAGAAGTTTCCATCAGATGCAAGATACTCATCCGGCTCTTTCTCAGACTTGATCAGACGGAACTCAGTGTCGGGCAGAGCTGCAAACTTTGTCTTTTCATTCTGCACAGCACCGAAAGCAATAACAGCATTGATCACATTCGTATGCTCACGAATGGGATCTTGGTGGTTACCATCTGCGTCAACGTTTTCGGTGAAATCGGAAGCTGCATCGTTGGCCACACCATCGGTGCCAGTCGAATCACCATCTCCAGTGACCGTGGCATCATAAGTTATGACAAGCAGGAAAGCCTTTGGAGTGAAGTTCTTTACTTTGGTTAGAGTATTGAAGAAATCAAACTGGTAATAAGATACATTACTGCTCGGGGCTTCATTGGCGAACATCTTATTATCCCCAAAAGAGTTAGGATTTGATGTTGGCTGTGACTCCGTATAATCAGCAGTAGCACCTTCAGCCAATTGCACATCATCAACTCCATCTGCATGAAGCACAACCTTGAATTCGCCCTTCAGCTTCAGAGAGCTGGACATGCGATCAACAATACGCAGATCCTTACCGTCGCCATTCAGCTCACTGACATCAAGCTTGCCGTCTTTTGGTGTCTTCGCGCCAGTGTTGTAGAGCTTCTGAGTCAGCTTGTAGCTAATCGTATCTCCAGCAACAGCTGTCCGCTGAGGCTTCACATTATTCTGCGAATCCTTGACCGACTGGACGGTCTTGGAGAACTGCGTGATGTTCATGTTCTTCGGATACAGGTGCAGATGGTAAATGTATCCTTGAACCTGGCTTGCAGTATCGGTGGCATCGAGTGAGTTAGCCGCATAAGGCAGACCAAAGAACGACGGTGCTGCATCTTGATACTTGTTGCTATCAAGCTTATTCGGATTGTTAGCCTTGAAAGCCGGCGACTCATCACGATTCTCTACCAGCACGTACCAATGGTTGGCACCTCCAGGGAAGCTGACAGCTTTCGACGAATCTGAAATATCAACCGCTGGAGCGTTGGTTGCAGTGTCAGCCGGATACCAGGTATTGATCACACCTTGGCCGTCAGTGATACCGATATAGTTGGCCGTGACCTTATATGTGTTCTCATCCGAGGCACTAATGTCAGATAGATTTTGACCGGGTTGGGGAACGACTTCCCTGACATTGAAAGCAATGCCCTTGGCAGGAACCAAGTCGGCATTCGCGTTCAACTTGACTGCATCCTTAGAAGAACCCGTGGGGCTGTACCCCTGAGCCAACGACAGGTACTTGGTAACTGTCAGTTGGGGGTGCACGTCGCTCTGAACTGCACCCGGCCTGAAGTCATCTTCGGCATTATATCCATAGTCTTCAGCGGCCGAAGCCTGGGTGGCTGGCAAAACGACCATGCCCGCCAGGAGCGTCGCTCCGGCAACCGCCAAGCCTAAAAGCTTAGGGAGCCTTATCCCTTCATTATCTCGTTGCATGTGCATGCACGCATTCCCTTCTTTGTTAATAGGCACAGGATGGCCAGGCACATCTTCGCCTCCCCAACCGATCACTTCCCCGACTCAGGGGGGTGGGCAATATGTCAACTTTGGGACATGCCACTGTTCCCATTGCCTAATCATCACTGTACCGACAAAATTGGGACAACGCAAACCGACAAGCCGAATATCAAAGGCCCTGCCACATGTGTTGTGGCAGGGCCTTGCAATCTGTCCTAAGACAGGTGATCAGTGCCGGTTGTCCAGCCGGTGGTAGAGCTCGGCTGCACGAAGATCGGCTTCAAAACGGCGCGGTTCGGTGTTCTCGTCGATGACGGCGAGCTCCACGCCGGCCATCCGGGCGAAGTCCTCCCAGGCCTCGCGACCAACGGTGGTGGTCATGCAGGTATGGTGGGCCGCGCCGGCGCGCAGCCAGCACTCAGCCGAGACCTTGAGCGAGGGCCGGGGCTTCCAGAGGGCGCGTGCCACAGGCAGCTTGACCAGGGACCCGCCGGGCTCGACCACATCCACCACGTTCATGACCAGGCGGAAGCGTTCGCGTACATCCGCCAGGGAGACGACCACAGCATCAGTGCAGGGGGTGGCCGTGAAGACCAGACGAACCGGATCCTCCCTGTCACCGATAGACAGGGGGTGGATTTCCAGGCGGGGCCGTCCCTCAGTCAGCAGCGTGGGCGAGACCTCCAGCATGTGGGCGCCCATGATCTCCTCGTGGCCGGGCACGAAGTTGTAGGAGTAGTCCTCCATGAGCGAGCAGCCGCCCTTGAGACCGTAGCCCATGACGTTGCCGATCCGGATCAGAACCGAGGTCTTCCAGTCGCCCTCTGCCGAGAATCCGTACCCGTCGGCCATCAACCGCTGGGCCCCTACGCCGGGCAGCTGACGCAGGCCTCCCAGATCCTGGAAGTTGTCCACGGCGGCGGTGGCGCCCACCTCTTTCATCATGGCCCGCATGCCGAGCTCTTCGCGTGCGGCCACCACCAGGGAGTCGTACCGGGAGTCCAGAAGTTCGGGAGCCACCTCATAGCTGCGCTTGTAGTCCTCGATCAGATCCTTGACCTGGTCGTCGGTGACGGCGTTCACATGGTCCACCAGCTCGTTGACCGGCCAGGTGTTGACGGAGACGCCGAAGACCCTCTCAGCCTCGGTCTTGTCGCCCTCGGTGACGGCGACGTCGCGCATGTTGTCGCCCCAGCGGCAGACCTTCATGTTGTTGGCGGCATCCCAGCCGGCGCAGGCGCGCGCCCAGACGCCGATCTTGTCGGCAACCTCGGGGTCGGTGTAGTGACCGACCACGATCTTGCGCGGGATTCCCAGCCTGGTCAGGATGTAGCCGAACTCACGATCGCCATGGGCCGACTGGTTCAGGTTCATGAAGTCCATGTCGATGGTGTCCCAGGGGATCTCCACATGATGCTGGGTGTTCAGCTGCAGGAGCGGCTTGCGCAGCTTCTCCAGACCCCTGATCCACATCTTGGCCGGGCTGAAGGTGTGCATCCAGGCCACCACGCCGATGCAGGCCGGGTTCGACGAGGCATCGACCATGAAATTCAGGATGGAGTCCGAATCCTTCAGCGTGGGCTTCAAGACCAGCTTGACCGGGATCCGACCCGAGTCGTTGAGGGACTTGGCGATGTCCGCAGCCTGGACGCCCACCTGGCGCAGGGTCTCCTCGCCGTAGAGGTCCTGCGAACCAACGGCGAACCAGAGTTCCTTGCCCTCGAAGGGATTTTTCATGCTCATACTTCTTGCTCCTTTGCTTATGTTTCCAGCTCAGTGCTGGCCGTAGACGTGCTGGTACCGGTCGTTGAGCTTGGCTATGTCGGCCGGATCGATGGGCTTGGGCGTGCCGATCTGCTCAGCTGCCCAGACCGTGTGGGCCACCTCCTCGGTCATGGCCGCCGCCTTGACGGCAGCCTCGGCATCGGCTCCCACGGTGAAGGGCCCATGGTTGCGCATGAGCACGGCCGGGCAGCCGGGGTGATCCTTTAAGGTATCGACCACGCCCTTGCCGATGGCCTCGGAGCCAATCAGCTCAAAGGGACCCACCGGCACGGGGCCGCCGAACTCGTCGCCCATCATGGTCAGCACGCAGGGAATGTCCCTGCCCGTGGCCGCCCAGGCGGTGGCATAGGTGGAATGGGTGTGGACCACGCCATAGACATCGGGCATATGCCGGTAGATATAAGCATGGGATAGCGTGTCCGAGGAGGGAGCCTCAGCGCCGTCCACAACATTGCCATCCAGATCGGTGACCACCATGGATCCCGGGGTCAGGTGCTCATAGCGCACCCCCGAGGGCTTGATGACCATCAGATCGGCGGAGCGCAGACGCTGCGAGACATTGCCCGCCGTCCAGACCACCAGATTCCACCTGGTCAGCTGCGCATGCAGGGTGGCCACCTGCTCACGCACCAGTTTCACCTCGTCGCGCACCTCGGGCGAATAATCAGCCAAGGATACCATCAGCAACTCCTTTTCCCGGCCCGATCCCGCTGATCCGGCCGCTTGACGTTTTCAGCTCCCGGCCTCATCCCTGCAGGGGAATGGTCTTCACGGCCGCCTGCTCGATTGGCAGGCCCTTGGTGAAGCGGTCGAAGAAGGTTCTGAAGCCCTTCACATCAGCCGGGTCCGGCTGCTCCGTTGTGGACTGGACACCTGCAAAGACATTGGCATCCAAGTAGTCGGCCAGGGTCTGGTCGGCATGACCCAGGTAGTCGGCCAGGACGGCCATGCCCCAGGCGCCCCCCTCCACAGCGGTGGACATGACCTTGATGGGGGCATTGAAGGCGGCTGCCAGAATCCGCTGGGCCACCTTGGGGGTGGCGAAGATGCCGCCGTGCCCAACCATGGTATCCACCTGGACATGCTCCTGACGGGTCATCACATCCATGCCGATGGTTACCGGCGAGAAGGCCGAGAAGAGCTGGGCGCGCATGAAGTTGGCCAGGGTCATCCGTCCCTCGGGGCCGCGGGCAAAGACCGGCCGGCCCTCCTCCAGGCCAGCCAGGAACTCCCCGGAATAGAAGCAGTAGTTGATCAGTCCGCCGGCGTCCTTGTCTGCCAGAAGGGCCTGGTTGAACAGGGTGGCGTAGAGCGCATCCCCCTTCAGGTCCAGACCGGCGGCCTTGGCGAAGTCCCCGAACAGTCCAACCCAGGCGTTCAGGTCCGAGGTGAAGTTGTTGGCATGGCTCATGCCGGCCGGATCCCCAGCCGGTGTGGTGACCGGATCCACCTCGGGGTGGAAGTCACGCAGGGGATGCTCCAGGACCACCATGGCGAAGATGGATGTGCCTGCAGACACGTTGCCGGTGCGGGGACGAACCGCGTTGGTCGCCACCATGCCGGTCCCCGCATCGCCCTCGGGCGGGGCCATGGGCACGCCGGGCTGCAGCTGACCACTGGGATCGAGCAGGGCGGCGCCTTCTGCGGTCAGTGCCCCCGCATCGCTGCCGGCGGTCAACGGCTCAGGCAGCAGGTCGTGGATGTCCCAGGGCTGGTCCTGAACCTGGGGCAGTCGGGAGAAGATGTCCAGCAGGCCCTGGTCGAACTCCTTGCGTGAGGAGTCAATGGGGAACATGCCCGAGGCGTCGCCGATGCCGATGACCTTGCGGCCGGAGAGCCTCCAGTGCATGTAGCCTGCCAGGGTGGTGATGTAGGCCACCCTGGGCACATGCTCTTCGCCGTTCAGGATGGCCTGGTAGAGGTGGGCGATGGACCAGCGCTCGGGAATATTGATCTTGAAGGCCTGCGACAGCTCCTCATGGGCCTGGCGGGTGTTGGTGTTGCGCCAGGTGCGGAAGGGCACCAGCAGCTGGCCATCCTTGTCGAAGGCCAGGTAGCCGTGCATCATCGCCGAGATCCCCATGGCGCCGATCTTGGTCAGCGTCACCCCGTACTGGCGACGGACATCCTCGGCCATGGCCTTATAGGCCGCCTGCAGACCCTGGTGAATCTGGTCCATGGAGTATGTCCACAGGCCGTCCTCCAGCCGGTTCTCCCACTCGACGTCCCCGGTGGCCAGCGTCCGGTAGTCGTGGTCGATCAGCACAGCCTTGATGCGGGTGGAGCCGAATTCGATGCCCAGACTGGTCGCGCCCTCCTGTAGTTCGCTTACGATGACGCCTTGTTCGCCAACAGCCATGTCCGCTCCTTTGCCTGATATGTTAACGCTCACATAGTCTGCTTACGATTGTAACTGAGACCAGGTCATCAGGCAAGCCCGCTCAATGCGAGCCAACAGTGGTCAGATGCGCTCGACTGCGTAGCCCAGGGACCGACGCTGGATCACATCCGCCTGAATCAGCCCCACACCGTGGTGGGTGACCGGGAAGTCCACCGGCTGCCCCTGGTGAAGCAGGGCCAGGACCTGCCGCATGGTGGCCACCCCCAGATCCTCAAAGCGGGGACGGACCGTGGCCAGCGGCGGAAACATGTTGTCAACCGTGGGTACGTCGTCGAAGCCCACCAAGCTGATGTCACTGGGAATGCGGATGCCGTGCTCCTGCAAGGACCGCGCCACGCCCACGGCCTGGTTGTCGTTGGCGGTGACCACGGCTGAAGGCAGGGAGGTGCCACTCATGCCCCGCTGATCGATCAGGTGGTTCATCAGCGTGTAGGACTCCCCCGCCTCCCAGCTGCGGGCGTGGACCACGGCCGTGCGTATGCGGCAACGGGCGCAGGCCACCTTCCAGGAGGCCAGTCGGGTGGAGGCATCCCGCCACTGAGAGGGACCGGCCATATAGAGCACCCGCCTATGGCCCCGGGAGACCAGCAGCCGGGCCAGCCGCTGCACGGCGCCCCACTGGTCGATTCCGGTCATGGCTATCCGGCCTTCACCCCGCCGGCGGCTCAGGGCCTCTTCGACGCTGGTGATGCCATGCGTGGAGGTGACGATGACCCGGGGCTGGCTCACCTCCACCTGGCAGGCGGCCTGGAACATGGTGTCGGTGGGGGTCAGAAAGATGAAGGCATCCACATTCTGCTCCAGAAAGGTGCCGCAGAGCTCCTGGAATCCGGCAAGCGTACAAGCTGACTCGTCCACCATCATGACCGACATGAACAGACCATGGGAACGGGCCACGGTCTCGATGGCCGTGATCGATGAGACAGGCCCGAAGAGACTGACGCCGCCAGCCACCAGTCCGATGGTCCGGCTGCGGCTGGATGCCAGGGCCCGCGCAGAGTTGCTGGGTCGGTAGCCCAACTTCCTGATGGCCTGCTGGACCTTGATCCGCGTCGCCGGAGAAACGTCCTTGGAATTGTTGATGACCCTGGAAACGGTCTGGTGGGAGACCCCGGCCAGCCGGGCAACCTCGAACATGGAGGGGCGCTTGGACCGTGACCTGCCCCCGTTGCCTGCGGGCATGTGACCTTCTTCCGATAGCCGTGTCGACCGTTCCGATATTAGCCCCTGCCGGGACCGGACGAGGGCAAATGCCAGCTGACCCGATGCAGACGGCTGGGCCCCAGACGGCGAATGGCCTCCAGGTGTGCAGGCGAACCATAGCCCTTGTTGTGCTCCCACTGGTATGGGGCCAGGGCGGGGTCGGAGGCGGCCAGACGGACCATAAGCCGGTCACGGGTGACCTTGGCGATGACCGCTGCGCAGGCCACACTGGCACAGTGGGCGTCGCCCTTGACCTGGGTGGAGACCTTGGGCAGAACAGGAAGGTCGGGGGCGTCAAAACTGTCGGCGGCCGGGGTGATGTAGTCATTGGGGCCGTCAAGGATGGCGGCCAGACGGCGGCCAGGCCCCAGGTCCATCCCCTGCTCCAATTCAGCCAGCGCACGCAGGGCGGCGATGCCCAGGGCATGGACGATGCCCCACTGATCGATCTCATGGTTGGAGCAGGCCCCCACCGCCCAGCCGGCAGCCCAGTCCTCCAGGTCACGATACATGGCCAGCCGACGTGCGGGGGTCAGCATCTTGGAATCGGCCACCCCGTCAGGGACCTTCAAATTGGGCAGGTCAGCGGACCGGACAGCCACCACGCCGACCATGGCCGGACCCGCCAGGGCTCCGCGGCCGACCTCATCCAGACCAAGCACATACTCGGCTCCCTGGCCAGCCAAGGCTGCTTCGGTGGCCAGGGTCGGCAGGATCCGCCTCACAGCCGGTTCAGTCCTGCGTCGGCTCGGGCACGGCGTCGAAGACCTTGTGCTGGTTGTTGAGCAGCTTCCAGCTACCCACGGGATAATAGGTAAGCAGCGCGGTGCCTTTGATGTTGTCCATGGGGACCAGGCCATTGTGGCCGTCGTCCTTGTGCAGGCGGGAATCGGCGGAATTGGAACGGTTGTCGCCCATGACGAAGACGTACCCAGGGTCCACCTTGACCTTGAAGGCAAAGGAGCTGGGCTCCACTCCTGGGCGCAGGTAGGAGCTCTCGTCCAGGGCAACGCCGTTGACGGTGACCGGAGCGCCATGACCCTTGCAGGCCACCGTGTCGCCGGGCATGCCGATCAGGCGTTTGACCAGGTGACTGCCACGAAAGCTGGGTGCGGACTCTTCACCCAGCCAATTGGCAGGGTCGGTGAAGACCACCACATCCCCTCGGCGGGGGGCCACCATGGATCTGGTCAGCCGGTGAGTGGTCAGGATTCTGTCCCCGACGCCAAGGGTGTTCTCCATGGAGCCGGAGGGGATGACGTAGATGCTGAACAAAAATATGCGCAGGACGGCGACAACGGCCAAGAGGGTAACCAGCTCGAACAGAAACTCGGGCAGGAAACCACGCTCACCCAGACGCGGGTGGCTGCCCTTGGTGGAGCCGCGTCCACCGGGACGGTCGAAGGCATGACGGGGCGGCACCGGGGCTGAGGTGGCCTGTCTGCCGTCCGGGTACCAGAGTCCCGACGAGGTCGCTTCCTCATCCCGAAAGGCCATATCCACTCCTTGTCATCCGCCGGAACCCGCACGCGAACAGGTTCCGCATGCCTCATAGCGTACACACCCAAGCATGGAAAAACCCGGGAGAATTGCATCCCGGGTGTTAGCGGCCAGCCTTAGGCTGGGTCGCCCTGGTCGAAACCTACTTGTTGGACTCGGCCTTGTTGTCGCGACGCTCGACAATGCGGGCTGCCTTGCCGTGCAGACCACGCAGGTAGTAGAGCTTGGCGCGGCGGACACGGCCGTGGCGCAGCACCTTGATGGAGTCGATCTGCGGGGAGTGCAGAGGGAAGCGACGCTCGACGCCCACGCCGAAGCTGACCTTGCGCACCAGGATGGTCTCGCGCACGCCGGAGCCCTGACGGGCGATCACCACGCCCGTGAAAGCCTGGATACGAGAGTTGTTGCCCTCAGTGATGTTGACGTTGACCTCGACGGTATCGCCGGGGCGGAAGTCTGGGATCTGCTCCGCAGGCTTCATGTGGCTGGCGTCGAATTCCTGAATCGCGTTCATGCTGTTCCTCCATGGCCGCCGCACATCGACCCATGACATGGACCGCAACCATCAAAGGAAGCAATCCTGGACGGAACCCGACGGTCTGCCGTCGGGGGTGCCGATCCGCCGGAGCATCCGGCTGGACCTGAAAGGAAGGGAGCCCATGCGGCAGCTACCCTTCCGGCAAACAACTGTCCAATAATATACCACGAGCCGGACCTGCATGGGCCCGGCCGGACATCAGCGGCGGTGGGCCCTGTAGAAGGCGATCAGGGACTTTGTGGACTGATCCTGCTCAGCCAACGCCTGGTCGTCCCGGGAGATGGCCGGCGTAATCTCGCGGGCCAGCTTCTTGCCCAGCTCGACGCCCCACTGGTCGAAGGAATCAATGCCCCAGACAGTGCCCTCGGTCAGGGTGATGTGTTCGTAGAGGGCGATCAGCTCGCCCAGGGCGGCCGGGGTCAGTGCATCACCGAAGATGGAGGTGGTGGGCCGGTTGCCGGTGAAGACACGGGCCGGGACGATGGCCTCCGGGGTGCCCTCGGCGCGGACCTCGTCGGCGGTCTTGCCGAAGGCCAATGCCTTGGTCTGGGCCAGGAAGTTGGCCAGGAAGAGCTCATGCACGTCCTGGTCGCCGTCCTTGGCCGGATTGGGGGTGTTGGCGAAGGCGATGAAGTCGGCGGGGATCAGGCGGGTGCCCTGGTGGATCAGCTGGTAGAAGGCGTGCTGTCCGTTGGTGCCGGGCTCCCCCCAGAAGATTTCGCCGGTCAGGCTGGTCACCGGCGTGCCGTCCCAGCGCACGGACTTGCCGTTGGACTCCATGGTCAGCTGCTGCAGGTAGGCCGGGAAGCGGTGCAGATACTGGTCATAGGGCAGCACGGCGTGCGAGTGGGCGCCGAAGAAGTTGACATACCAGACGTTGAGCAGGCCCATCAGAGCAACTACGTTTCGATCCAGGGGGGTGGCGCGGAAGTAGCGGTCTACAGTGTTGAAGCCCTTGAGGAACTCCTCGAAGCGCTCGGGGCCGATGGTGATGGCCAGGGAGGTGCCCACGGCGGAATCCACCGAGTACCGGCCGCCGACCCAGTTCCAGAAGCCGAAGACGTTGTCCGGATCGATGCCGAAGTCGCGCACCTTGTCCAGGGCGGTCGAAACGGCGATGAAGTGCCGACGGATGGCCTCGGCCGAGAGGTCCTCGCCGTCCTTGGACAGCAGGCCACGCTCCCCCAGGCTCTTCAGGAGCCAGGCGCGGGCCTGGCGGGCGTTGGTCAGGGTCTCCAGGGTGGTGAAGGTCTTGGAGACGATGATGAAGAGCGTAGTCTCCGGATCCAGATCGCGCGTCTTCTCGGCCAGGTCGTTGGGATCGATGTTGGAGATGTAGCGGGCGCTGATGCCGGCATCCGCGTAGGGCTTCAGGGCCTCGTAAGCCATGACCGGGCCAAGGTCGGAGCCGCCGATGCCGATGTTGACCACGGTGGTGATGCGCTTGCCGGTCAGACCGGTCCAGCTGCCCGAGCGGACCTGGTCGGCAAAGGCATAGATGCGCTTGAGGGTGTCGCGGACGTCGCCGACAACATCCTGGCCGTCCACGATCAGCCGGCCGCGATCCTCCTCGGGACGGCGCAGGGCTGTGTGCAGGACGGCCCTGTCCTCGGTGTTGTTGATGTGCTCGCCGTTGAACATGGCCTCGATCCGCTCCTCAAGGCCGACCTCACGGCCCAGTTGCGCCAGCAGTGACAGAGTCTCGGGCTGAATCAGGTTCTTGGACAGGTCGATATAGAGATCACCCAGCTCGAAGCTGAGCTTTTCGGTGCGCTGCGGATCCTTGGCGAACCATGCGCGCAGATCGATCCCCTGGCGCTGCATGTCGTCGAAGTGCTGGTGCAAGGCCGCCCAGGCCTTGGTGCTGGTAGCGTCCACTGGAGGATTGATGGCCATGGTTGTTCGGGTCCTTTCATGAGGTGATGCCCGGTCTACCGAGCACCCGGTTCTGTAACCCAAACTACTCACAAAAGCAGACAGAAGACAACAAAATCAGTCAATCTTCTTAACCAAGCCGGATTGCTCTCAGAGTATGTCGTCACAGCCGTACTGGGCCAACTTGGCCACCATGTCCTTGACTTCCTGACTTCGGGCCCGGGGGGCCACCAGGAGCGCGTCGGGAGTGTCGACGACGATCATGTCATCCACACCCAAGAGGGCGACCGTGCGTTCGGAGCCGGGAACGACCATATCTCCGGCTGAATCCAGATACATGACCCGGTCGGCATCCCCAAGAATCTTGATGTTGCGCCTGTTGGAGGATGGAAGCAGACCAGCCACTGAATTGAAGTCACCGATGTCATCCCAATCGAAGCCCCCTGGAACAACCGCAACACCTCCGGCCGCCGATAGGGGCTCGGCCACGGCATAGTCAAAGGCGATCTTCTCAATGCCCGGCCAGTGCTCCTCCATGGACTGGCTGCGGGCCTGCCCGCCCTGGTCCCAGACCTGGGCGATGGCCATCACCGCGGCGTGGAGCTCCGGCTTGTAACGACGAAGGCAGTCCAGGAGCACCTGCGCTTGCATGACGAACATGCCGGCGTTCCACCGGTACTCCCCTGTCGACAGGTAGGCCTGGGCCGTAGAGGCATCCGGCTTTTCGACGAATTCGCTGACCAGGCGGGCATCAGGGGCCCCGGGAATGCGATCGGCCAGGGAGGGGCCTTGGTGGATGTAGCCGAAGGCGGTGGAGGGACGGGAGGCGGCGATGCCGATGGTGGTCACATAACCGGCCCGGGCCGCTGCCACCGCCTGCTCCACTGAGGCCGCGAATGCTTTGTCGTCTCGGATGACGTGGTCGGCGGCAAAGGAGCCCACGATGATTTCCCCGCCGTGCCGCCGGGCCAGCACAGCAGTCGCCAGGGCTATAGCCGCCGTGGAATCGCGAGGAACCGGCTCGGCGAAGAGCGCGTCCTCAGCCAGATCCGGAAGCTGCTGACGCACCTGGTCCACATGCCGCTGACCAGTGGAGACGACCACATGGTCGGCCCCGCAGATGCCGGCCAGCCGGTCAAAGGTGCCCTGGATCATTGTTCTGCCCGACCCCAAGAGATCATAGAGGAACTTGGGCCGGTCCTGGCGGCTCAATGGCCAGAGCCGGGTGCCCACGCCCCCGGCCGGAATGACGGCATAGAAATCATCGAGATCCATGCCTTCCATTGTGTCAAGAAGCTTGTACACCCTTGGCCTGAAGCCCAAGGCGTTTTTATCCCGCACATCCAGTATGATGTAGCATGTTGTCTTCTTCCGGCGGGTCCGGACGGGAGGCGAAGGCCACTTTAGCTCAGTTGGCAGAGCGTCTCACTCGTAATGAGAAGGTCGACAGTTCGATTCTGTCAAGTGGCTCTTCCACCAGTTGCCCTTTCAACGGCAGGGCACGTCGTACGCGCGAGTGGCGTAATGGTAGCCGCGCAGGATTTAGGTTCCTGTGTCTTCGGACGTGTGGGTTCGAGTCCCATCTCGCGCACAGGTATTAAAAACAGGGCCCGCAAGAACAGGCCCTGTCTTACGTTGCGGGGATCAGCGTCGGCTTTCCTGCTTGTTCCTCAGGCAGGCCACGAAGCCCACCAGGCCTAGGGCTATCAGCAGCAGAATCCTGAGCACGGAAAGCGGCCATCCGCCGGTAAGCGGCAGGGAGGAGGTCGAAGGCCGGAACTCCAGCACCTGCGACACCGAGGCCGACTGGTTCCCGCCCTGGAACCGGCCCTGCGCGTCAGGGCCCTCGGCATCATCCGAAAGCACCTGGACGGCGACATCCCCCTGCTTCATTCCCTCAGGCGGGACCGCCTGCCAAATGCCCTGGTCCCCCACAGCCACATCCGTGCCAGTGTTGTCAGGCCAGGTCACATGCACCATGGTCCCCTTGGTCTCAGGAATCTTCCTGTCCCCGTCCACATACTTGTAGGCCCTGCCGGCCACCTGGAAGACGTCATGGCGGTCAATGGTCAGCGTGGTGGGCGTCATGTCGATCTTCCGCTCGATGGATGCCGGGCCCGAACGGAGGTTCATCGGGTTGATCATCTCAACCTGGAAGGCGTACGTCTGCGTCTCGTCACCACCTGTGTAGCCTGTGAACTTATCAGCTGGGATATTCAGCAACCAGGACCAGGTGGAAGACGTCGTCTTGGTCAAGCCCAGCGTGAGACCTGTCGCGGAATCTTCGGCGGAAGAAACAGTGCCGGCAGCCGCATCCCTCTGGAAGGTGTTGGCCGGAGTGGTCAGCAAAGGCGTCCAATCCGACGCGGTCTTCTGCTTTATCGAAACGACCATCCTCGAATCAGCCATCCCCAGCCCTCCTGAGGACCAGGCTGTATATATAGGAGACACCTCACCCTTGAACACAACGACCGAATCCGCCGGCAGGCTCCCGTTGACCGTATGGGGCACAGTGACCGAGAACTTGCTGGCATCCGGGACGTTTTCTCCCGAAACGAAATAGGCAGTTCCAATATTCGAGAAGAACGAGGTCAGGCCGAACCCGGAGACAGACTCAGTCACCCAGGCATGATAACGCCTGTAGCCGCTGTACTTGTTGCCAGGATCCGGCGACGGATACAGCTTGTTCGTGTCCTGTATCCGCCAGGAACCCCCCTGCTTGCTCTTGGGATCGACCTGGCACTCAGCCTCGCCCAGCCTGAACCCCCACGTGTCCGTCCCTTTCACCAGGTCATCGCCATTCGTGCCCTGCCCCTCCACAATGGGATTATTGGGATCCTCGCCGTAGAGAACAACCGTGTTGGGACGCGCAGGATCCTTGGAAGGCGTACACTCACCGCTGATTACCGGATCAAGCTTGGTCGTATACACGCTTCCAGAAGCATCCAGAGCGCTGCCGGCATCGTTCTCAATCTTCGTGATCGTCGGATCATCAGGACGAGGCACGTCATACTTATAGAACGCGCTATTGATTGTCCATCCCGCAGAGATATTCGTATCCTTCTCCACGGTGGACATACCATCGTTTATCCCTACAAGACCAGCGCTCTTGGGGTTGTACACTTCAGGGCTGACGGTACAAGCGCTGCCATCCCGATTCGTGGTGACAGGCCAGGTGACCATCTTGAAATAGCCGTCAAGATCCTGCTTCTCCTTGGCCTCCTTGAAATCAATCCCGCCATCAGCCTTCTGGGCAGGCATGGGATTGCCATCCTTGTCAGTGGCAAAAAGCACGTTGGGGTTGTCGAGATATTGAGGATCCTTCGGACTCACGTTGAAAGCGGAATACTTGCTGACTTGGGACGCCTTGCTGGTCGTGGTAGTCGCCGTATTGGGGGACGGCTGCTGGCCTGTCACCAGGATCGGCTCAGGGGTCAGCTCATTGACAGGCACCCACTCGCTATCCTTCAGAGCCACCCACTGGTAATAGTAGGAATTGGTCTCAGAACATATGCCATCAGGATTGTCATTTGTACTGCCACGCGGATTCAGCCAGTACACGAAGAAAGACCGCGCCGGAGCTGTGCCCGGAGCAGTGCCGGCGATTGGCCCAGTAGCATTGCTCTTATAGTCAGGGAAACCATAATCCGTCACCATGCCCCAGTTGGCCTGATTGTTTTGATAGAGATTAGGGTTGGTGTCCCAACCGACCCAGGAATACGGGCCACTGCACTTCATATCCGCTTTGCTATCCAGGCAGTAACCCATATACACTTTCATCTGTTTATCCTGGGACATGCTCGCTGTGATATTTGAATATCTATCCTGAGCCTGTAAATCACTCATGGAAGCCGGATCAAAGCTTGTGCAGTTATCGGTAGTCCAGGACCAGGAAGAATTGCCACAAGACAGGGCGGTATTCTGGTCACCAACGATGGCAAAGACATTCAAGGGCTCGGGGTGACCGCCAACTACAAATTTTGCGGGATCTGGAGACTTATCCTTAATGTTCATGTCGCCTTCGATGGAAATGGTCAGGTAGTCATACAAACCAGAATTGATGATCTTGTGAACGGTGAAGAACTCATCCTGGTTCCTGGCCCAGGCTAAGGCACCATCATAAGCGTAGGCATTTTTATTGCTGTCTACGTAATCATCCGGGGTGATAGTGTTCATATACCGCACGCGCCTGTAATAGTCAGGGTTTTCGGAACCAACAAACTGATATATGAAAGATAAATTGCATTGTGACGGATTTTTGGTGTCAGTCCCACCAACACCGACACAATCCGGCTTAAATTCATTGTGCTTCACGCGCAGGATGAAGTCCATGCGCAGCTCATCCTGGTAGGCATCGATCCTGTCGTTGAAGGCCATCATCCTATAGAGCAGGGGTTTTCTGCTGGCCGTTTCGTCCTGTCCATCGATGGCATTGGCGTGATTAGCCGAAAGGGCGCTCAGACCAAGCGGAATAACCATGGCCAGCGTCGCCAGAAGGGTTACCAGAACGGCGATGATCTGACGGCTCACACGCTGTGAACCCTTGGCGCTCCGTTCTTGCAATCGCTTCAATACAATACCCCCAAATCAAGATACAATTATCCTTTAGAGCGGCTCTACTTTGCTTTTAATTTGTCCCCAACTGTTTCGACTCTATCATAGAGATAAAAAAATAGCATCTTCGCCTTTTCCATACATGCTCCAAGAGCACTGGAATTGCAAGCATTATCCAGGATTCCCATAGGGTGTTTCACGAAGGGCATTTCACAACCGTTTACGGTCTTCATCTGGCTGGTCTAATTGGACGGGGAGGCCACCTTGTCATGGAAAGGCAGACAGTTCGACGCTGTCAAGCGGCTCTCCCGCCAGCTGTCCTTCAGATGTCTGGGCTCGAGTCCCATCTCGCGCACAGGAAACACAAGCAGGGCCTGCCCTCATCCCCCGAATTCCGCGGAGATGAGCACAGGCCCTGCCTTATGCCGCCCGAAAATCAGTATCGGCTCTCCTGCCTATTCCTCAGGCAGGCCACAAAGCCAGCCAGACCCAGTATCAACATCAGCAGGATCCTGAGCACGGAAAGCGGCCATCCTCCGGCGAAGGGCAGGGATGAGGTGGAGGGCCGGAATTCCAGTGCGTGTGACACCGCAGCCGACTCGTTTCCACCTCGGAAGTTGCTGCTTTGAGTATCAGCGCTTTCGGCATCATCGGAAGAAACCTGAGCGGTGAATTTTCCCTGGTTTATCCCCTCAGGCGGAGTCGCCTGCCATGAACCCTGGTCTCCCACGGCGACATCTGTGCTGCTGTTGCCGGGCCAGGTTATATGGACCAGAGTCCCTTTGGTCTCAGGAACCCTGATGTTTCCGTTGACATACTTATAGGCCTTGCCTGCTACCTGGAAGATATCGTACCGCTCCAAGGTCAGCGTGGTCGGCGTCATGTCGACCGTCCGGTTGATGGAAGCCGGGTCCGAAGGGACATTCAGAGGGTTGATCATCTTGACCTGGAAGGTATACTTTTGCGTTTCGTCGTCGCCGTTGTAACCGGTGAATCTGTCAGCCGATATGGTCAAGGTCCAGGACCAGGTGGAAGCCGCCGTCTTCGTGAGATTCAACGTGAGTCCCGAGGCGGAATCCGCGGCGGAAGAAGCAGTGCCGACCGCCGCATCCCGTTGGAAGGTGTTGGCCGGAGTGGTCAGCAGGGGCGTCCAGTCCGAGGCAGCATTCTGCTTCATGGAAATGGCCAGCCTGGAATCAGTCATCCCCAGCCCACCCGAGGACCAGGCCATATTTATAGGCGAAACAGTGCCTTTGAAGGTGACGACCGAGTTTGCCGGCAGAATCCCGTTTTTCGTGTGGGGCACTGTGACGGAGAGCTTGCCATCCGGAGCATTCTCGTTGGAGACGAAATAGGCTGTTCCTATGTTCGAGAAGAAGGAGGTCAGGCCGAACCCGGAGGCGGACTCGGTCACCCAGGCATGATAGCGCCTGTAACCGTTGTACTTATTGCCGGGATCCGGCGACGGATACTGCTTATTGGTGTCCTGTATCTGCCAGGACCCTCCCTGTTTGCTCTTGGGATCGACCTTGCATACAGCCTCGCCCAGCCTGAACCCCCAGGAGTCCGAGCTTTTCACCAGGTCGTCGCTGCTCTTGCTCTGCCCCTCCTTGAAGGGATTGCCGGGATCCTCGCCGAACAGAGTAACCGTGTTGGGATGCGTGTCGTCTTTGGAGGGAGTGCACTCACCGCTGACCACCGGATCAAGCTTGCCGGTATAGACGCTTCCCGAGGCATTCAAGGAGCCATCAGCATTATTCTGGATGTTGGTGATGGTCGGATCGTCGGGACGAGGCACATCATACTTATAGAATGCAGTATCGATAACCCATCCTGCATCCAGATTCGTATTTTTCTGGGCTGTAGACATATCGTCTGTTATCCCAACAAGATCATCCTGTTGCGGGTCGTATATTTTAGTGGTGACTTCGGGAGTGCTTGCCGTCGGCTTGCACTGGGTGCCATCGTCATTAGTAGTGACAGGCCAAGTAACTAGTTTGAAATAACCGTCAAGATCCTGCTTCTCCTTGGCCTCCTTGAAATCAATCCCGCCATCAGCCTTCTGAGCAGGCATAGGCTGGCCATCCTTATCAGTCGCAAAAAGCACGTTGGTGGTATTCGCATACTTGGGGTCAGTCGGATCGACGTTGTATGCCGTATTGTCATTGACCTGATATTGAAGACCCCAGGAACTGGTCAAGCCGTTTACTGCTGGCTTCTGACCAGTTACTAGCACCGGTTTAGGCGTCAGCGCATCGACAGGCACCCATTGGCTATTCTTCTGCGCCACCCATTGGTAGTAATAGGAGTTGGTCGTGGAACATATTCCACCAGCGCTGTTATTTCCACGCAAATTGAACCAGTATACAAAGAAGGATTTGGGGGGTGCCACTCCTGGAACCGGCTTATCTCCTATAGGGAATCCATAATCCGTTACCATGCCCCAATTGGCCTGGTGACCACCATAAAGAGGGGGATTACCGTCCCAGCCAACCCAAGAACCGGGTCCGCTGCACTGAGGATGGGGACTATCACCTAGGCAGTTGCCCATATACAGCTTGATGCCCCTGCCCTGGTCTGCAGTGATATTTGCAACCCTGTCTTGGACGTTACTGCTGATAGTGCTGGGATCGAAGGTGCAGTCATTCGTAGTGTAGTCCCATGGAGAAGTCCATGGAGAACTTCCACACGACAGCGTATTGTTTTGCTGACCAACAATTGCGTAGACGTTCAAAGGTTCCGGATAACCGCCGGTGACATAATATTTCGGATCCTTGGAAGTATCCATATAGGACAAATCACCCTCTATGGATACAGCGAGGAAGTCATATAAACCAGAGTTGATTACTTTATGAACCGTAAAGAACTCGGCCTCGTTTTCCGCCCATTGCTCAGCACCGCCAGTAGGGTCGTTAGGGTTTGTCGAAATAGTATTCAGATACCGTATCCTGCGATAGTGAGACGGATTTTGCGCTCCTTCAAACTGATATGCGAAAGACAAATTGCACTTTACTGAATCATAAGGAGAAGTATCACGCATCGGTACGCATTGCGGATTGAAATCGTTATGTCTCACGCGCAGGATAAAATCCATCCGCAGTTCATCCTGGTATGAATCAATCTTGTCATTGTAGGCCAACATCTTATAGAGCAGAGGCTTCCTGCTGGCCGTCCCGCCCTGCCCATCGATGGCATTGGCCTGATTGGCCGAAAGCGCACTCAGCCCTAGCGGAACAACCATGGCCAACGTCGCCAAAAGGGTTATCAAAACAGCCACTATAGGGCGATCCACATGCCGTGGACCCTTATTGCCCCGTTCTTGCAATCGGTTCAACACGTTACCCCCCACACCTCAATGCAACCATCTCCAGAATCAGATGGACTGCACGCTTGACTGTCCCCGGTGCAGGCCACGAAACCCTGGAGCACAAGTACCGCATCCTCACTTATGGCATCTTCTTGTCCCCTTTACATGCTTTAAGAGTACCGAGACTGAAAGCGTGATCTGGGATTCAGATAGGGTGTTTCGCGACCGTCCTTAGTCTTGACTAAGAACAGTCTGAGTTAGGGGTGGGGGTGACTGGCAACGGCAGGGCCCCACTCATCCTCTCAACTTCATGGGGCGGGGGCGGGTCCTGTCTGATGCTGCCGGGGTCAGTGCCGGCTTTCCTGCCTGTTCCTCAAACAGGCCACGAAGCCCACCAGGCCAAGAGATATCAGCAGCAGGATTCTGAGCACGGAAAGCGGCCATCCCCCGGTAAGAGGCAAAGCCGAGTTGGAAGGACGGAACTCCAGCTCATGCGACACCGAGGCCGACTGGTTCCCGCCCTGGAACCTGCCCTGCGCGTCAGCACCCTCAGCATCATCCGAAAGCACCTGAGCAGAGAACTGCCCCTGGTTGATGCCCTCAGGAGGAACCGCCTGCCACGAACCTTCGTCCCCCACGACGACATCCGTACCACTGCCGCCGGGCCAGGTCACATGCACCAGGGTGCCTTTGGTCTCGGGAACCTTCCTGTCCCCGTCCACATACTTATAGGCTTTCCCCGCCACCTGGAAGACGTCATACCGCTCCAAGGTCAACGCGGTGGGCGTCATGTCGACCTTCCGCTCGATGGATGCCGGGCCCGAACGGAGGTTCATCGGGTTGACCATTTCAACGCGGAAATCATACAGTTGTGTCTCGTCGCTGCCGTCGTAGCCGCTGAACCTGTCAGCAGGGATGTTCAGCGTCCAAGACCAGGTGGAAGCCGCCGTCTTGGTCAAGCCCAGCGTAAGGCCCGTCGCGGAATCCGCGACGGAAGACGTGGTACCGGCCGCTGCATCCCTCTGGAATGTGCTGGCCGGAGTGGTCAGCAGGGGCGTCCAGTCCGAGGCAGTCTTCTGCTTCATCGAAACAGCCATGCTCGAATCCGTCATCCCCAGCCCTCCTGAGGACCAGGCAGTATATACAGGAGACACTTCACCCTTGAACGTGACCACCGAACCTGCGGGCAGGCTCCCGTTGACCGTATGAGGCACCGTGACCGAGAGTTTGCTCGCATCCGGGACGTTCTCCCCCGAAACGAAATAGGCCGTCCCGATGTTCGAGAAATAGGAGGTCAAACCGAATCCGGAGATGGACTCGATCACCCAGGCATGGTAACGCCTGTAGCCGCTGTACTTGTTGCCAGGATCCGGCGACGGATACAGCTTGTTCGTGTCCTGTATCCGCCAGGAACCGCCCTGCTTGCTCTTGGGATCGACCTGGCACTCAGCCTCGCCCAGCCTGAACCCCCACGTGTCCGTCCCCTTCACCAGGTCATCGCCATTCGTGCCCTGCCCCTCCGCAATCGGATTGGCTGGGTCCTCGCCGTAGAGAACAACCTTGTTGGGGCGCGCGGCATCCTTGGAAGGCGTACACTCACCACTGACCACCGGATCAAGCTTCGACGTATACACACTGCCCGAAGCATCCAGAGCGCTGCCGGCATCGTTCTCAATCTTCGTGATCGTCGGATCATCAGGACGAGGCACATCATACTTATAAAAGGCACTATTGATCGTCCAGCCCGCAGCAATATTCCGTTCTATATCCGAGCTGTTCATACCGTCACGTATACCGACGAGACCTTTCTGATCAGGGTTGTACACTTCAGGACTGACGGTACAAGCGTTGCCGTCCCGATTCGTGGTGACAGGCCAGGTGACCATCTTGAAATAGCCGTCAAGATCCTGCTTCTCCTTGGCCTCCTTGAAATCAATCCCGCCATCAGCCTTCTGGGCAGGCATAGGCTGGCCGTTCCTGTCAGTGGCAAACATCTCATTGGGATTGCTGGGCTGTTTGGGCAAATTGAAAGCGGAATACTTGCTGACTTGGGCCGCCTTGCCAGTCGTGGTGGTGACCGTATTGGGGGACGGCTGCTGGCCTGTCACCAGGACCGGCTCGGGAGTCAGCTCATCAACAGGCACCCACTCGCTATCCTTCAGAGCCACCCACTGATAATAATAGGAATTGGTCTCAGAACATATGCCATCAGGATTATCTCTAGTGCTGCCGCGCACATTGAGCCAGTACACGAAGAACGACCGTGCCGGAGCTGTTCCCGGAGCAGTGCCGGCGATTGGCCCAGTAGCATTGCTCTTATAATCAGGAAAACCGTAATCCGTCACCATGCCCCAGTTAGCCTGATTGCCTCCGTAGAGATTTGGGTTGCTGTTCCAACCAACCCAAGAATACGGGCCGCTGCACTGAAGATCAGCGCCCGTGCCCAGGCATTCTTGCATATACAAAGTGAAGTTTTTGTCGTTCGCCGCTAAAGTTGAAGTAATGTTGGATACCCTGTCCGGCGCATTGATCATGGTTTCAGGGTCAAAATTGCGACAATTATCGATTCCGGTGCTCCAGCTCCACGAATTACCAGGACGAAGGCAGGACAGTGCATCGTCCTGTTTACCAACGACTGCATAGATATTCACCGGCTCGTTGGCCCCACCCGGTTGGTAATATGACGCATCAGCAGAATTCTTCAGCGCCAGATCACCCTCAATGGAAATGGTCAGATAGTCATATAAACCGGAGTTTATTATGGTGTGCACGGTGAAATACTCATCTTGATTTTGCGCCCACTTGTAGGCTCCGGACCAGGGCTGATCCGAGGATGATGCTGAGGCTATGGTGTTCAGATACTTTATTCTGCGATAAAAGGAAGTGTCATCTGACCCCTTGTACTGATAGACAAAGGCCAGATTGCAATTGCCCTTGGTATCGGCACCAGAAGTGGCGTCGGCGCAAGAAGGGTCAAACTCGTTGTGTTTCACACGCAGGATGAAGTCCATGCGCAGCTCATCCTGATAGGAATCAAGCTTGTTGTTGTAGCCCAACATCCGATAGAGTTTGGGCTTCCTGCTGGCTGTTTCGTCCTGCCCATCAATGGCATTGGCCTGATTGGCCGATAGGGCGCTCAGCCCAAGCGGAACAACCATGGCCAGCGTCGCCAGAAGAGTTACCAGAACGGCGATTATCGGACGGCTCACACGCTGTGGACCATTAGCGTCCCGTTCCTGCAAACGCTTCAATACAATACCCCCCAAACCACAATGAAATCATGCTCCAGAACAAATCAAGTCTGCTTTTGACCTACCCCCAATTAAGGCAACTACACATAGAGCACAACAATGCATATAAATTTTCTTTGCCTTTCCAAGGCTACAGAAGTCAAGGGCATAATCTGGGATTCAGGTGGGGTGTTTTGCGTCCGTTCAAGTTCTTGACCACGGCAGGGCCAGTACCCAGCTGCGAGAGGCAAAATGTTGTCGTCTTCCGACCGGTCTGGATTGGGGGCGAACACTGCCTTGGCAACGGCAGCAACACGGGAATTAAAAAAACAGGGCCCGCGCTCATCTCCATGAAATTGGAAAGATGAGGGCGGGCCCTGTCTTATACGACCGAGGTCAGTGGCGGCTTTCCTGCCTGTTCCTCAGGCAGGCCACGAAGCCGACCAGGCCTAGGGCTATCAGCAGCAGGATCCTGAGCACGGAAAGCGGCCATCCCCCGGTAAGCGGCAAGGAGGAGGTCGAAGGCCGGAAGTCCAGCTCATGCGACACCGAGGCTGACTGGTTCCCGCCCTGGAACCGACCCTGCGCGTCAGAGCCCTCGGCATCATCCGAAAGCACCTGAGCAGAGAACTGCCCCTGATTGACGCCCTCAGGCGGAGTTGCCTGCCACGAACCCTGATCCCCCACTGCGACATCAGTGCTGCTATTGGTCTTGCCGGGCCAGGTTATATGGACCAGGGTGCCTTTGGTCTCAGGAATCTTCCTGTCCCCGTCCACATACTTGTAGGCCCTGCCGGCCACCTGGAAGACGTCATGGCGGTCAATGGTCAGCGTGGTGGGCGTCATGTCGATCTTCCGCTCGATGGACGCCGGGCCCGAACGGAGGTTCATCGGGTTGATCATCTCAACCTGGAAAGTATAGGTCTGCGTTTCGTCGTCACCGTTGTAACCGGTGAACTTGTCAGCAGGGATGTTCAGCGACCAGGACCAGGTGGAAGCCGCCGTCTTGGTCAGGTTCAGCGTGAGACCTGATGTGGGGTCAGTGACGGAAGGAGCAGTGCCGACCGCCGCATCCCTCTGGAAGGTGTTGGCCGGAGTGGTCAACAGGGGCATCCAATCCGAGGCAGCATTCTGCTTCATCGAAACGACCATCCTCGAATCAGTCATCCCCAACTTCCCCGAGGACCAGGCCGTATACACAGGCGACACCTCACCCTTGAACGTGACCACCGAACCTGTCGGCAGGCTCCCGTTGACCGTATGGGGCACTGTCACCGAGAACTTGCTCGCATCCGGGACGTTTTCTCCCGAGACGAAATAAGCCGTGCCGACATTCGAGAAGTAGGAGGTCAAGCCGAACCCTGACGTGGACTCAACCACCCAGGCGTGATAACGCCTGTAGCCGTTGTACTTGTTGCCGGGGTCCGGCGACGGATACCGCTTATTGGTGTCCTGTATCCACCAGGACCCTCCCTGCTTGCTGCCAGTGTCGGTCTCGCAAACAGCTTCCCCCAGCCTGAACCCCCACGTGTCCGAGCTTTTCACCAAGTCATCGCCATTTGTGCCCTGCCCATCCGCAATCGGATTGGTGGGATCCTCTCCATATAGAACAACCGTATTGGGATGCTTCTCATCCTTGGAAGGCGTGCACTCACCACTGATTATCGGGTCAAGCTTCGACGTATACACGCCCCCAGAAGCATCCAAGCCGGCATCCGCATCATTCTGGATCTTGGTGATTGTCGGATCATCAGGACGCGGCACATTATACTTATAAAAAGCAGTATCAATCGTCCAACCCGCAGAGAGATTCGTATCCTTTTGCGCGGCGGACATGTTATCGTCAATCCCCACAAGACCAGCGCTCTTGGGGCTGTACACCTCAGGGCTGACGGCTGTACATTCCGTGCCATCAGAATTCCTGGTGTCAGGCCAGGTCACCAGCTTGAAATAGCCGTCAAGATCCTGCTTCTCCTTGGCCTCCTTGAAATCAATCCCGCCATCAGCCTTCTGAGCAGGCATAGGATTGCCATCCTTATCAGTCGCAAAAAGCACGTTGGTGGTATTCGCATACTTTGGGTCAGTCGGATTAACGTTATAAGCGCCATTGGTATTGACCATGCCCTGCAGTCCGTAGGTGGTAGTCAAAGTGTTGGGACTCGGCTGCTGGCCTGTCACCAGGACCGGCTCAGGAGTCAGTTCCTTAACAGGCACCCACTGGCTGTCCTTAAGAGCCACCCACTGATAGTAATAGGAACTGGTCTCAGAACATATGCCATTGGTTTTGTTGCCTGGACCGCGCAAGTTCATCCAATACACGAAGAAAGACCGTGCCGGGGCCGTGCCTGGGGCTGTGGCATTTATATTTCCAACCGTACCATCGCTATAAGCCGGAAAACCATAATCGGTCACCATACCCCAATTAGCCTGATGGTTTCGATAGAGATATGGGTTGCTGTCCCACCCAACCCAGGAATATGGGCCGCTGCATTGCAGGTCGTCTCCTCCGCTACCCAAGCAGTCACCCATATACACTTTCATCTGTTTATCCTTCGATAAACTCTCGGTGATATTTGAATATCTATCCTGAGCCTGTAAATCACTCATGGAGGCTGGATCGAAAGTTGAGCAGGTTTCGGTACCCCATGCCCACGAAGAACTACCGCAAGACAGGGCGGTATTCTGATCACCAACGATAGCAAAGACATTCAAGGGCTCAGGGTGACCACCAGCCACGAACTTTGCGGGATCTTTAGACTTATCCGCAATGTTCATGTCGCCTTCGATGGATATGGTCAAGTAGTCGTATAAACCCGAATTGATTACCTTATGAACAGTAAAGCGCTGCAGATGATTATCAGCCCACGCTGTAGCTCCATCATATGCATACCCAGTTTTGTTATTTTCAAGATAATCATCTGGAGTTATAGTGTTTATATACTTTACACGATGATAATCTGCAGGGTTATCAGAACCAACATACTGATATACAAAAGATAAATTGCAATTTGACTTACCACCGGTGTCTGCCTTACCAAGGTCGACACAATCCGGCTTGAACTCGTTGTGTTTTACCCGCAGGATGAAGTCCATGCGCAGCTCATCCTGATAGGTATCGATCCTGTCGTTGAAGGCCATCATCCTATAGAGCAGGGGCTTCCTGCTCGCCGTTTCATCCTGTCCATCGATGGCATTGGCCTGACTGGCCGAAAGAGCGCTCAACCCAAGCGGAACAACCATGGCCAGCGTCGCCAGAAGGGTTATCAGAATGGCGATGATCGAACGGTTCATATGCAGTGATCCCTTATTGTTCCGTTCTTGCAATCGCTTCAATACGAAACCCCCAAATCCCGATGGAATCATCTGATAGAACAGATCGGCTCTGTTTTTAAGTTGTCCCCAATACCGCAGACTGTATCATAGAGATAAAAAAATCGCACCTTCGCGTTTCCTTGCATGCTCAAGTGCAACCGGTACTCAGAACAGGATCGTTGATGTTTCGCGACCGTTCACCGTACGGAATCTATATGGATTTATCAGCCTTTAAGGTGGCCGCCGCCCAGCACCCAGTTGACGAGAATCGGCATGATGGCCTCCAGGGCCTTGCCCCTGTGCGAAATGGCGTTCTTTTCATCCGCGGTCATTTCCGCCGAAGTCAGCGGCTGCTGGCCGCTGGCGCGCCGAGGCTGATCAAGGGGCACGAAGATCGGGTCGTAGCCGAACCCATTGTCCCCTCGCGCCTGGCGGATGATGCTTCCGGGCATCTCGCCGACCCTGGTCACCTGAGACCCCCGGACGGCATACCCCGGCACATCCGGAACGACCAGGGCAGCAGCACAGATAAACCGCCCTCCTCTGTGGTCGTCGGGAATGTCGTTCAGCTGGTTCAGCAAGAGCTCCAAGTTGGCCTGGTCATCACCGTGGCGGCCGCTCCACCGTGCCGAAAGGATTCCCGGGGCAGCGCCCATCACATCAACGACCAGCCCCGAGTCGTCCGCCAGCGCGGGCAGACCTGACTCCCGAGCGGCCTGCCCAGCCTTGAGAAGTGCATTCTCCTGAAAAGTGGTGCCCGTCTCTACCGGATCGGGCAGGCCCAACTGGCCGGCCGAAACCAGCTCGATCCTCTGACCCTCATCGGCCAGGAAACCGCCGAGGATGCGACGAAACTCACTGAGTTTGCCCTCGTTGTGCGTGGCCACAACCACTTTTCTGGCCTGCCCCATACCGATCCTCCTCGCTGAAATTCCCGCTCCGGGCGTCAGTCAGATGCCAGAGCCTTGCGCTGAGCGGCCTGAAGCTCCTTGTTCCCCTTGGATGCCAGGTCCAGCAAGAGGCCGAGCTCCTGACGGCTGAAGGGGCGATGCTCCGCCGTCCCCTGTATCTCGATGAAATCGCCGGCTCCGGTCATCGACACGTTCATATCGGTCATGGCCCTGCTGTCCTCCAGATAAGGAAGGTCGAGCATGGGCTTGCCATCGATGATGCCCACCGAGACGGCCGAGACGCAATCCTTGGTCACCTTGTCGGCACTGCGGATGTGATGGTGGTCCTGGGCCCATCGGAGGGCATCGACCATGGCCACATAGGCGCCGGTGACCGAGGCCGTACGGGTGCCGCCGTCGGCCTGAAGCACATCGCAGTCAAGCTGGATCTGATTCTCGCCCAGGGCCTTCATATCCACCACACCGCGCAGGCAACGGCCTATCAGCCGGCTGATCTCCTGGGTGCGGCCGCCGACCTTTCCCCGGACAGACTCGCGTGCAGTCCGGTCACTGGTGGCCCTGGGAAGCATGGCATACTCGGCAGTGACCCAACCCAATCCGGAGTCCTTGCGCCAACGGGGCAGCGTCGGCGTGAAGGAGGCCGTGCACATGACCCGGGTCTTGCCGCACTCGATCAGCACCGATCCCTCGGGGGCCTCCGTCCAATGCCTGGTGATGACGACCGGCCGCAACTCATCAGCCGCCCTGCCGTCAGGCCGCAGCACGGCACCCTCCTGGAGCATGTCCTTGATAGCAACCATCAGTGATGATCCTTTCCCGTTCCGCCCAGGCTCCCCTGGTCTGATCCCATTATTCCGTCAGCCGTCTACCGATCAATGGTCAGTGGTGTCTTGGCTGGCAGGATGCGATCTATCAGGAAGATGACCAGCGACAGGGCGAAGAAAACGACCAGGTATTGAGCCAGGTTGACCATCAGCTGGGCCCATCCCAGCTGTCCGAGGTCCAAGAAGGCATAGGGATAGGGGTTACCGTCCTGCTGCGGTCCCGAATGAGGCCAGATGGCGGCCCTGATCAGCACGAAGGCTACATAGAAGGGGAAATAGATCAGCCAGGTCAGCACATTGTGCCAGTGGAAGCGACGATGAGGGTCGAACAAGAGGAAGTCCACCGTTGCCATGATTGGGCTGATGACGTGAATCATCCATGTGGTCCTGATGCCCAGGACCAGCTTGTAGTCCGTGCTGTTCAGCCCCAGAACCAGGATGGCCACCAGCCCGGTGATGACGATGTAGAGCGTCAGGCATCCTTTGAGCCAGGCGGGGGGCTGGATGCCCTTGAGCAGGGTGGCCGCTCCGGCCCAGAGCATGACCAGACCCAGGGCGATATTGGTCTGGAAGGTAAAGTAGACCCACTTGTTGCCGATCCCCAGCAGCCAGGCCTCGAAGGTGCCGCCCAGGCAGAAGAAGGCGATCAGCAATCGGTAGATGCCCACGACGAATCTCATGCGGACCAGCTTAGCCCGACCTTGCGAGGACAGGGCGAGCCAGTAGGTCGGCAGAGGATTAGACTGGGGGCCAACCAGGGCTTTTCCACCCACAAAGGGGAAGATATGAACGCCGAAAACAATAGCAAGGACACCGGAACCTCCACGGCTCTGATGACCGACATGTACGAATACACCATGCTGGATGCCGCCCTGCAGGACGGTACGGCCGGGCGACGATCCGTCTTCGAGGTCTACACCCGGCATCTGCCGGCAGGGCGACGTTACGGAGTGGTAGCAGGCACCGGACGGATTCTGGACGCGCTGGCGGATTTCCACCCCAACGAGGATGAACTTCGCTTCCTGTCCGACCGTCACATCGTCAGCCAGACCACCATCGACTGGCTGGAGCACTTCCACTTCACCGGAACCATCCGCGGCTACCGGGAGGGCGAGATATTCTTCCCCGACTCCCCCATTCTGCAGGTCGAAGGCGGCTTCGGCGAGTGCACCCTGCTGGAGACCCTGATCCTGTCCATACTCAACTACGACTCTGCCGTGGCCTCGGCCGCCTCCCGCATGGTCACCGCGGCCAAGGGCCGGCCCTGCATGGACATGGGCGCGCGCCGGGCCAACGAATATGCGGCTGTGGCGGCCGCCAGAGCGGCCATAGTCGGCGGATTCCAGGGGACCTCAAACCTGCTGGCGGCCAAGCGTTACGGCTTTAAGGCCATCGGAACCGCAGCCCACTCATTCACCCTCCTGCATGACAATGAACGCGAGGCCTTCCAGGGTCAGATTCAGGCCCTGGGCAAGGGGACCACCCTGCTGACCGACACCTACTCCATCGAGGAGGCCGTCAGGACAGCCGTCGAGGTGGCCGGACCAGAGCTGGGCGGGGTCCGCATCGACTCCGGAGACCTGGGCTCGCTGGCCCAGCAGGTCCGTGCCCAACTGGACTCCCTGGGAGCCACCAAGGCCACCATCACCGTCACCAATGATCTGGACGAGTACGCCATCGCCTCCCTGCAGGATGCCCCGGTGGACTCCTACGGGGTGGGCACCATGCTGGTCACCGGTTCGGGAGCCCCCACCTGCGCCATGGTCTACAAGCTGACCGAGCGCGAGAACTCCGACGGGGTCATGCAGGCCGTCGCCAAGAAGTCGGTGGGCAAGGCCTCGGTGCCGGGACGCAAGCTGGCCTACCGCTCCTATCACAACGGGGTGGCCGATGCCGAGCACGTCATCTCGGGTGCCGAGGGGACGCTGGCAGCCTATACGCCTGAGCAGGACTGGAGGGATCTGCTGGTCACCTACGTGGACCATGGCCAGAGCATGCCGGAGTTCCAAGGTGGACAGGCGGTCCTGGATGCCCGGGAGCACCGGGCCAAGGCCCTCGAGGAGATGCCCATCAACGCCCTGAGCCTGATGAAGGGTGAGCCGGTCCTGCCCACCCTGGTGAGGAGCATCTGATGAATATGCAAGGCGAAACCTACCAGCCCGACCCGAACCGATATGATTCCACAACCTACCGGCGCTGCGGCGACAGCGGCCTGAAACTGCCGCCAATCTGCCTTGGCTGCTGGCACAATTTCGGCGACACCACGCCACTGGACCGTATGCAGAAACTGTGCACTACGGCCTTCGACCACGGCATCACCCACTTCGACCTGGCCGATAACTACGGCCCCGGACCGGGCGCCGCCGAGCGCAACATGGGGATCATCCTGCGCCGATGCTTCAGCCACCACCGCCAGGAGCTGGTCATCTCCACCAAGGCCGGTTATGAAATGTGGCCCGGCCCTTACGGAAACCTCGGCTCACGCAAGCATCTGCTGTCCGGACTGGACCAGAGCCTGAAACGGCTGGGACTTGACTATGTGGACATCTTCTACCACCACCGCCCCGACCCGGATACGCCTCTTGAAGAGACCATGGGTGCCCTGGCCCAGGCGGTCACCAGCGGCAAGGCCCTCTACCTGGGACTGTCCAACTACGACGGACCCACCATGGCACGGGCTGCTGCCATCCTGACCGAGATGCACGTCCCCTTCGTCATCAACCAGAACCGCTACTCCATCTTCGACAGAACCATCGAGGACAACGGTCTCAAGCAGGCAGTGATGAAAGAGAAGAAAGGGCTGATCACCTTCAGCCCGCTGGCCCAGGGGCTGTTGACCGACCGCTACCTGCATGGGATTCCCGAAGACAGCCGGATTCGGGCCGACGGCCGCTTCCTCAAGGAGTCCGCCCTGACCCCCCAGCGGCTGAAGCAGATTCAGGATCTGAACGAGCTGGCCCGCCAACGCGGCCAGAGTCTGGCAGAGATGGCCCTGGCATGGCTGCTCAGGGACCCTGCTGTCACCTCAGTGCTCATCGGCGCCTCCAAGCCCGAGCAGATCCTGGACAATCTCAAGGCCGTCCAGTCGGCCGATTTCAGCCAGGAAGAGCTTGGGATGATCGACCGGATCGCCTTGGGCAAGCAGTCCTGAAGCAGCCTGGACCACTCGGTGACGTTCAGTGGTTGCCGCCGGTCATCTGTTCGTAGATACGCTTGCAGTCCGGGCAGACCGGGTACTGGGAGGGGTCGTGCTTGGGCACCCAGACCTTGCCGCAGAGGGCCACGACAGGCCGGCCGGTCAGCTTGGACTCGGCGATGCGCTCACGGGAGACGTAATGGGCGAACCGGTCGGCATCGCCCTGGTCGTTCAGCCGGGTCTTCTCAGCGGTCTCGGTGTCCGGACGGTCCAGCACGGCCGTGCCAGTGCCCTGGTCGGGGTTTTGCTCCCGCTCCGGATCCTCCATGCGAATGCTCTTGCTTGCAGTCATGACATCCATGGTACGGCGGTAAGCTACACGTTCGCTCCCTATGACGCGCTACGCTGAGAATCATGACTATCGCTGTATGCCCTGGCTCATACGATCCGGTCACCTCCGGCCACATGGATGTGATCGAACGTTGCGCCTGCTTCTTCGAGACGGTCCACGTGGTTGTGGCCGTCAACGCCGCCAAGACCCCCATGTTCAGCGAACAGGAGCGGGTGGCCATGATTCGCCAGGCCCTGGACGAGGACGGGTACCCGAACATAACCGTAGCCTCCACCGATGGCCTGATCACCGACTACTGCCGTAAGGTAGGCGCCTCGGTCATCGTCAAGGGACTGAGGCAGAACGGGGACTATGAGGCCGAGCTGGGCATGGCCCTGGTCAATCGCAAGCTGTCCGGGGTGGAAACGCTCTTCCTGCCAGCCGATCCGGTGAGGGAGCACATCTCCAGCACCATCGTCAAGGACGTGGCCAGACATGGAGGGGACATCACCGGCATGGTCCCCGACAGCGTCGTGGACGCACTGATGGGTACATTGCACAGGGACACATCGCACACGGAAAAGAGCCAATGATGAACGAGCAGACCCAGGAAAGGGACGATGGCGAGCCTATCGACGACTCGACCAGAGCGAGCGCTCCCAAGCCCGCAGTCGACATGAAGGACCTGCCCGACCTGCAGGAGGATCGAAGCGAGAGCGGGAACCCCCGATCGGAATTCACCACCGTCTATGACATCATCGACCGGATCCAGGCCATGCTGGATGAGGCCAAGGCCCCAATTTTCAGCCCGGGACTGGTCAAGGTGGACCGAGACGAGCTGGCCGACGACCTCAACGAGCTCAAGAAAATGCTGCCAGTGCAGCTGGAGCGGGCCTCGGCGCTCATGAGGGAGGCGGAGCGTCGGCTGAACACGGCGCAGACCCAGGCCAACGCCACCATATCCGACGCCCAGAGCCGGGCTGCAGACATCGTCAAGGAGGCCGGCGAGCAGGCCCGCTTCCTGGCCGGCCAGGAAAACGTGGTGGCCATAGCCCGGCAAAAGGCCCAGACCATCATCGACACGGCCCAGGCCCAGGCAGACCGTCTGGTCCAGGGGGCCGATGGGTATGCCGCCCAGGTCATGGGCGAGCTTGACACCCAGCTGGGCAAGATGAGCCAGGATGTGCGTGCCGGCCTGGAGGTTCTCCACCAGCGTGAGCAGGAGGCGGCGCGTAGCATGAACGCGTCAGTCTCGGACCAGGGAAAGGAGACACAGGGATGAGCAGACCGGAGGATTCCCCCTGGGCGGTTTCGGTGGCCCAGGTGTCGACGCGAGCAGGGCAGAGCACCCGGGTGGACCGCGATTTTCCTGCCCCGGAGGGCATTGGCGACCAGGTAGTGGGCATCCCTGCGGGAACACCCGTGCATGTGAAGGGCGACATTGACTCCCTGGTGGACGGCCTCTTGTTGCAGGCCCATGTCAGCGTGCCTTTGAAGACCGAATGCACCCGCTGCCTGAGGCCCGTCAATACCAGCATCCAGGACGATCCGGTGGTCTTCTTCCCCTACAAGGAACCCGAACCGGAGCCGACCCATGGCAAGGAGGAGATCCTGGCCGAACAGGAGGATGAGGCTGGCGGCCAGACCTATCCTCTGGCCAGCGGGGGCGCGTTTATGGATTTGGAGGCCCTCTTGCGCGACACCCTGGTGGAGGCCCTTCCCCTGCAGCCTCTGTGCCGACCCGACTGCCGGGGTCTGTGCCCCCAGTGTGGCATGGATCTGAACGACCATCCCGATCACCACCACGAGATGATGGACGACCGCTGGGCAGCCCTGGAGGGACTCAAGCAGCGTCTGGAGCAGGAGGAGAACCCCGGCAGCGACGGCCGAACTGGCGAATGACCGGAGGTTGCGGTAGACTGCTCTACGCTTAAGCTCGAAGTATTCGATCGAAACAGAGGACAATATGGCACTGCCAAAGTACAAGACCTCGCGCGCCAACACCCATTCCCGGCGCGCCAACTGGAAGACCCAGGCCGCCGCTACGGTGACCTGCCCCAACTGCGGAGCTCCTGCGCTGCCGCACATGGCATGCCCCAGCTGCGGCATGTACCGCGGGCGCGTCTACCGCGACGCCATTCGTTCGCAGTTCAGCAAATGAGCCGATAAGCGATCGACACGCAATGAGAGAACCCCGGCCATCGACGGGTGGCAGGGGTTTTTCCATATCATCAGGCGGAAGGGCCGAGAAAGCGAGAATGGCCATGCAGACAGGGCACTCCAGAAGGAATCAGGAAGACCATATGCAGCAGGAGGAACAGGAGCAGGTAAATCCCGGCAACCAGGCGGCTGAGGAACTTTTCCAGGCCCTGGGCGGCAGAATCAGCCCGGAGCTGCTGGTACACGCCCTGACCCATCGCTCCTTCGCCCATGAGCACCCAGGCATGCCCAACAACGAACGGTTGGAGTTCCTGGGCGATGCGGTTCTGGAACTGGTGGCCACCGAGACCCTATACAAGGTTCATCCGGACATGACCGAGGGCCAGCTGGCCAAGATGCGGGCCAAGGCGGTCTCCGAGGAGGCCCTGTCGGCCATCGCCCGGCAGAAGCTGCATCTGGGGCAGTATATTCTTCTGGGCCGGGGCGAGAGCGAAAACGGCGGGGCCGACAAGGACTCCATACTCTGCGACACCGTCGAGTCACTGATCGGGTCGGTATTCGTGGAGCACGGCATCGAGGGGGCCAGGACCACCGTCCATACCCTTCTCGACGACACCCTGGCCGAGGTGGCCACCGAGGGGCCAGCACTGGATTGGAAGACCTCGATCACCGTCAAGGCCCACAAGCTGGGCTTGGGCGAGCCCCGGTACGCCATGGCGGTCTCCGGGCCGGAATACGCCCAGGTCTTCACCGCCGAACTGCGACTGGAGGACGGCGGGACCGTGATCGGCAAAGGCCGGGCCAGCAGCAAGCGGAAGGCCCAGCTGGCTGCTGCCGCCCAGGGGTGGAAGCGGCTGGACGACCAGGATCTGCTTGCGGCCCTGCGCGCCGAACAATCAGCCTGAGGTTCCAGCCGGAATTCTGGCATGCGGTACTGCCGCCACGCCCCGACCAGACCCCTGTTTAGACTATGGGCATAACCCGGAGGCACGCCGTCACGAACGGCACAGGTGCCTCCTCCTGATCGGGAATCGTCCGCCCACCCCGCCGACGCTCCGACAGGTTCGTATTTCGACATGCACGGCCGCAGGTCGGCGCGCAGTCTGGAGGTCGAGAGGAAAGATGAGTCTGCCGACACCTCTGCAAGCGTTCAGCTCGGTACCCAGGAACTGGGACCACGACGACAAGGATGTCCCCGCCCAGGGCGAGCCCATGACGGGAGCCCAGGCACTGATTCGGTCCCTGGAGGATTTGGGGGTCACCCAGGTCTTCGGCGTTCCAGGAGGAGCCATTCTGCCCGCCTACGACGCCATCGACGAGCAGGTGCGTTTCAACTTCACACTGACCCGCCACGAGCAGGCCGCCGGCCACGCAGCCGAAGGCTACGCCGTCTCCACGGGCAAGGTGGGGGTCTGCCTGGTGACCTCCGGACCTGGGGCCACCAACATGGTCACCCCCATAGCCGATGCCATGATGGACTCGGTTCCCCTGGTGGTGGTGACTGGCCAGGTGGGCGTGGACTCCATCGGCACCGACGCCTTCCAGGAGGCCGACATCGTGGGCATCACCTACCCTGTGGCCAAACACTCCTACCTGGTGACCAAGGCCCAGGACATCCCCCGGGTCATGACCGAGGCCTACCACATCGCCCGCTCGGGAAGGCCGGGCCCGGTAGTGGTGGACCTGAGCAAGACCGCCCAGAATGGCAAAATGCTTTACTCCTGGCCCCAGGAGATGATCCTGCCCGGCTATAACCCGGTGACGCGGGCCCATGGGCACGTCCTGGACGATGCCGCCCGGCTCCTGGTCCAGTCACACAGACCGGTCCTGTATGTGGGCGGCGGCGCAGTCCGGTCAGACGCCCGTCGGCAGGTCCAGGAACTTGTTCGGGCTACCGGTGCCCCCATGGTCACCACCCTGCCTGCGCGAGGCATCGTGCCCGACTCCGATCCAGCAGTTCTGGGAATGCCCGGCATGCACGGCACGGTGGCCGCCAACGGGGCCATCCAGCATTCCGACCTGCTGGTGGCCGTGGGCACACGCTTCGACGACCGGGTGACCGGTAGCCTGGAGGACTTCGCACCGGTGGCCCGGGTCATCCACATCGACATCGACCCGGCTGAGATCGGCAAGAACCGGCAGGCGGACGTACCCATCGTCGGGGACGTGGGCCAGGTACTGGACGATCTGATTCCGGCGCTCAAGGCGGCCCAGCGCACCTGGGGCAAGCCCGACCTCAAGCCCTGGTGGCGACTGATCGACGGTTGGCGGCACGACTACCCCACCACCTTTGAGCCCAGCCCGGACGGCACCCTGGCCCCCCAGTGGGTGGTCCAGACCCTGAGCAACAAGGCCGATCCGGATACCATCTGGGTATCCGGCGTGGGTCAGCACCAGATGTGGGCCAGCCAGTTCATCGACTTCGAGCGCACCCGCTCCTGGGTCTCCTCCTGCGGGCTGGGAACCATGGGCTACGGTCTGCCCGCCGCAATAGGTACGGCAATCGGCACCCGGGAAGAGGAAGACCCGCGGCCTGTCTGGCTGATCGACGGGGACGGCTCCTTCCAGATGACCTCCGAGGAGCTGGCCACGGCCGGGCAGGCGGGACTGCCCATCCGCATCGCCATACTCAACAACTCGGTCTACGGCATGGTCCGCCAGTGGCAGACCCTCTTCTACGGCAGCCACTACTCCCAGACCAACCTGGAGGACGGCGGCGCCAAGCCCACAGACGGCAACGGCATCCCCGACTTCGTCAAGCTGGCCGAGGCCTATGGCTGCCTGGGACTGCGGGCCTTTACCCAGGAGCAGGCCCTGGAGGCCATCGATAAGGCCAACGCGGTGACCGACCGACCGGTCCTGATCGACTTCCGCGTCTGGAAGGATGCCATGGTATGGCCCATGGTCCCGGCAGGCGCCTCCAACGACACCATCATCTACAAGCCGGGCGTGCAGCCCCTGGCCGGCATCCGTCCGGAGCAGGAGCAACCCGAGCCGCGCGAGCAGACCGGAGCCGACCGGGCAGCCATGGCCAGCGACGCCGCCGGTCGCATGAACAAGTAGGAAAGGGGCACCACATGGCCAATTATCCAGCATCCAAGCCCGGTTCCGAACGACACACCCTTTCCGTCCTGGTCGAGAACCGCCCCGGCGTCCTGGCCAGGGTGGCCGGCCTGTTCGCCCGGCGCGCCTTCAACATCAACTCCCTGTCCGTTTCGTCCACTGAGCGGGACGACATCTCGCGGATCACGGTCACGGCTGACGTGGAGGCCGTCCCCCTGGAGCAGATCATCAAGCAGCTCAACAAACTCCTGCACGTGCTCAAGATCGTCGAGCTCAAGGGCGACGAGGCCGTGGAGCGCGAGTTGGTCATGATCAAGGTCAAGGCCAACGAGCGCAACCGCTCCGACGTGCTGGAGATCGTCAAACTCTTCCGCGTGCGCGTGGTCGACGTCCACCCCGAGTCCCTGACCATCGAGGCCACCGGGGCCGAAGGCAAGTTGGAAGCCCTGCTGCGGCTGCTGCGGCCCTTCGGCATCATCGAGCTGGTCCGGTCGGGCGCCGTGGCCGTCACCCGGGGTCCCCGGGCCCTGAGTGAGAAGGTGCTGGGCTCCCAGATCACCGATCGCTGATCCCCAGGTCTCCCATCCAAGGCTGGCGGTAGATTGGGGAATCATGCCCATCTATGATCTCGGTCTGGAACACGTCGCTCTGTCATTCGCCACCAAAACCATCTTTACGGATGTGACGCAGGGCATCTTCGAGGGTGACCGGATCGGCATCGTGGGCCGGAACGGCGACGGCAAGTCCACCCTGCTGCACCTGCTGAAAGGCACCCAGGAACCCGATCAGGGCCGGGTGACCATGCGCAATGGACTCACTTTCGGCATGCTGGACCAGCGTGATCCCCTGAAGGACGAGGACACGGTCCGCAAGGCAGCCTTGGAGAACCGACAGGACTACGAGTGGGCTGCCGACCCCAGATCCCGCGAAATCGTCGAGTCCCTCCTGGGCGGCATGGAGCTGGAGGCCAAGGTGGGCACCCTGTCGGGCGGTCAGCGCCGCAGGGTGGACCTGGCACGGCTGCTACTCCGGGACTGGGACATCCTGGCCCTGGATGAGCCTACCAATCACCTGGACCTGCTCACCATCCACTGGCTGGCCGAGCACCTGAAGAACCGCTGGGCCAAGAATTCCGGAGCCCTCCTGCTGGTCACCCACGACCGCTGGTTCCTGGACGAGGTCTGCACCTCCATGTGGGAGGTGCACGATGGAACCATCGACCCCTTCGAGGGCGGCTACAGCGCCTATATGCTCCAACGGGTTGAGCGCGAACGCCAGGCGGATCTGGCCGAGACCAAGCGCCGCAACCTGGCCCGCAAGGAATTGGCCTGGCTGACCCGGGGCGCCCGGGCCCGCTCGACCAAGCAGAAGTTCCATGTCAAGGCCGCCCAGGAGCTGATCGCGGACGTGCCACCCATGCGCAACAGCCTGGAACTCAAACGGATGGCCACCTCCCGCCTGGGCAAGCAGGTGGTGGACCTGGTCGACGTGACCAAGATCTATCCGAGGACCGACTCCGATGCCGATGGGAACAAGAACGACCGGGTCCCCTCCCCTCATGCCGAGCGCCCTCTGATGGGCTCGGTGACCGTGGCCGTTGATCCCGACAAGGATGGCGAAGACGGCCAGGACCGCCCGGGCACTGCAGCGGCCGGCACCCTTACCATCAGCGGACACAAGGTCCTGGACGACGTGACCTGGCTGATCGGCCCTGGCGACCGGTTCGGCATCGTAGGCGCCAACGGAGCGGGCAAGTCCACCCTGCTGGGGCTGATTGACGGCAGCGTGTCCCCCACGGCAGGACACGTCAAGGTGGGCAAGACGGTCCGCTTTGCGGTGCTGACCCAACGTCTGGATGAACTGGAGAAACTGGGCCGCTATCGGATCAAGGAGGTCCTCAGCCGTTACAAGCCCACCTATCTGGTCGAAGGCAAGGAGGTGTCCCCGAGCCAGCTGATGGAGCGCCTGGGCTTTGAAAGCTCCCAGTTGATGACCAGGATCAGCGACCTGTCTGGCGGACAGAAGCGCCGCATGCAGCTCCTGCTCATCCTGCTGGACGAACCCAACGTGCTGATCATGGACGAGCCGGGCAACGACCTGGATACCGACATGCTGGCCGTCATGGAGGACATGCTGGACTCATGGCCGGGCACCCTGATCGTGGTCTCCCACGATCGCTACCTGCTGGAGCGGGTGACCGACCAGCAGTTCGCCCTGATCAACGGCAAGGTGGTTCATCTGCCCGGCGGTGTTCAGGACTACCTGGATATGGTCGATTCGGACGACCGGAAGGCTGCTGATGCACCGGGCCGTACATCAGCCAAGGAGGCCGGAAATCCCGATCTGGCCAAGGCCGAACGTGTTGCCAGACGAAATCTGAGCAAGCAGGCCTCCGCCATCGAACGCAAGCTGTCCAAGCTGGCCGATCAGCGCAAGGATCTTGAACGACAGATGGCTGAGCACGATCCCGGCGATTACCAGGGTCTCAACGAGCTCAACAGCAAGCTCAAGGATCTGACCGGGCAGTCGGACCAGCTGGAGGAGGAGTGGCTGACGATCGGGGAGGAGCTGGAGTAGCCTCAGGCGGCAGCCAGCTGGGCGGCCTGGGTCGAACACCGGGCTGCAAAAGCAGAGAAGATGGCATCGGCCAGCGGCTGCATCTGCGGCATCCCTTTGATAAATTCGTTGCGTATTTTAGCGATCCTGGACTTCTTCATCGTGCCGACCATGCTCGGCACCTGCATCCACTCCTCGAAGATGGGCGCCGTCACCTCCAGGTGGAATTGCAGGCCAAGGGCCGACCCAAGCCGAAAAGCCTGGACCTTGGTCGCCTGGGAGCGTGCCAGGAGCTTGGCTCCCGGCGGCAGGGTGACCTGGTCGGCATGCCAGTGCAGCACATCCGTGTTCTTGCTCCACATGGCCACGTCGTCGTCCTGCCCCACCCAGCGGATGGGCCCCATGCCGTATTCGGGCTCCTGGTCCCTCATCAGGGTGCCTCCCAGGGCCCGCGCCAGGATCTGATGACCCAGGCAAATCCCCAGAATGGGCTTGTTGGCAGCCATCGCCGCCTTGGCCAGCTTGGTCTCCACCTTGAGTCCGGGGTGTTGCACGTAGTCGTCCGCCGACATGGGCCCGCCCATGATGACCAGCCCAGCCAACTCACGCGAGCGCGGCAGCTTGGGCTTTTTCTCGTCCACGATATTGGTGATCTCGGTGTCCAGCCCGCACTCCTGGAGGTTGTCGAGAATGCGGCCCGGCTTCTCCCAATCCACATGCTGAAGCACCAGCACCCTAGGTTTCGCCATGATTCCATTCTTGCACACATGCCGTCGGACCAGGTCCGCAGGCTCGGCATTTCCCCTGGGACGGTCAGCAAGCCTTGATAGGCTCAGTGATATGGATACGAGTTCGCAACCGCATGATTCCAAGGCTTCAGTCGGCCTGGCCGCAGCTGGTCTGCGTCTGTATGACACGGCTAATCACCAGGTGACCCCCTTCAGACCCATCGAACCGGGCAAGGTCGGCATCTACGTGTGCGGTGCCACGGTGCAGAGCTCGCCCCACATTGGCCATATCAGGACCACACTGGCCTTCGACGTGATCCGACGCTGGCTGCTCAGGCTGGGATACCAGGTGACCCTGATCCGGAACGTGACCGACATCGACGACAAGATCCTGACCAAGGCCGCGGCCAACGGCCAGCGCTGGTGGGAGCGGGCCTACATCTACGAGCGCGAATTCACCCATGCCTACGAGACCATGGGGGTTCTGCCGCCAACTTACGAACCCAGGGCCACCGGGCATATCCCCGAGATGATTGACCTGATCCAGCGCATCATCGATCGTGGCCACGCCTATGTGGTGCCCGACGAGCAGGGCCGCCCGTCAGGTAACGTCTACTTCGACGTGGCCTCCTGGCCTGAGTATGGTGCCCTGACCCACCAGCAGACCGGCACGCAGCCGGCCGACGAGCAGGCCGCCGCCAACGACCGGCTGGGACCCAGCATCGACACCGATGGGAAGAATACCGACACCGATGAGGAGCCCGGCAAGCGTGACCCCCGCGACTTCGCACTTTGGAAGGCGCCTAAGCCCACCGATCCGCCCACGGCTCGCTGGCAAACCCCCTTCGGCACAGGTCGGCCAGGCTGGCATCTGGAATGCTCGGCCATGAGCCACCGCTATCTGGGTGCGGAGTTCGACATCCACGGAGGAGGCCTGGACCTGCGATTCCCCCACCACGAGAACGAGATGGCCCAGTCGCACGCGGCCGGCTGGGGGTTTGCCCACAGATGGATGCACACGGCCTGGGTGACCCAGAAGGGCGAGAAGATGAGCAAGTCCCTGGGCAACGGGTTGTCCGTGGACCAGGTGCTGTCGCAGCATCCGGCCTGGGTGGTGCGCTACGCCCTGGTCTCGGTGCAGTACCGGTCCATGCTGGAATGGTCCGACCAGTCCCTGCAGGAGGCCCAGGGCGCCTACGAGCGTATCAGCAACTTCGTGGACCGGGCCGGTCGGATCCTGGGAGCGCAGCCCGAGCGTGACCGCGTGGCTGGACTGGGCGCGGACAATCTGCCAGAGGACTTCGTGCAGGCCATGAATGACGACATCAACGTCTCCGGCGGTCTGGCCGCCCTCTATGCACTGATTCGTCAAGCCAACGCGGCCATGGATGCGGACCCTGGTGCTCTGGATCGGAAGTGGCTGGCCAATGCCCTGCTCCAGGTCAGGGCCATGCTGGATGTCTTCGGACTTGATCCCCTCGATCCCCACTGGGCAGGAGCCTCAGCCGACCATGACGATCGGGCCATGAACACCCTGGATGCCTTGGTGCGCCAGCAGTTGCAGGAACGCAATCAAGCACGGAAAAATCATGACTTTGCCCGTGCCGATGCCATCCGGGACCAGCTGACGGTTGCCGGCGTGGCTGTGGCGGACACACCCGCCGGCAGCACCTGGGACCTGAGCCGCTGAACCCATGTCCGACATACGCGACGTCGCCAGAAGGGCCGGGGTCTCGGTCAGCACAGTCTCCTATGCCTTCTCCGGCAAGCGTCCCGTCTCTCCGGAAACCTACCAGCGGATCATGCAGGCCGCCGACGAACTGGACTACGCCCCGGATGCCGGCGCCCGGATGCTGCGGGCCAAGCGCAATCAGATCGTCGCCCTGAGCGCCCCCCTGCGCCCCGGGCAGAACCGGGCCTCCTATGCGGATTACTTCATCGAGATGGCCAGTTGCGAGCATGCCCGTGGCTACGACTCCCTGCTGCTGACCGCCGAGAACGGTGTCGAAGATATTCGGCGGGTCACCCGTAGCAATCTGGCCGACGGGGTGGTCCTGATGGATCTGGTGGACGATGACATCCGTGCCGCCCAGGCCGCCTCATACGGACGTCCCTGCGTGGCCCTGGGAGTGCCTCGACGGCATACAGCATGCGCCTGTGTGGATTTGGACTTCGAACTGATGGGCCGCATGGCGGTGGAAGCCATGGCCCGAGCGGGACGCAAACGCCTGCTCTTTCTGGAGGATCTGGAAGGCGAATACCGGCGCGGGTCCGGCTTCCGTCTTATCCTGCTGCGCAGTCTCAAGACCTGGGCCCACCGCCTGGGCATGGATCTGCAGCTTCAACCGGGGCCTACCGGCAGCGATCTGGCCTACACCCAGCAGGTGCTGGATCTTATCCACCACGGCCGCATTGATGGCCTGATCGGCCAGATTCGTCCCTCCCTGCTGGACACCGTGGTGGTCCGCATGCGCTCGGACGGCGTGAGCATTCCCGATGACGTGGCCGTTCTGTCCTGCGCCGCAGGCAAGGTCAGCCCCACCCTTGAGCTTCAAGGCATATCCGAGATGCCCCTTACACCACGCTCACTGTGCGCCAAGGCCGCGGATCTGCTGACCCAGGCTGTGGAGGAGGGGGTTTCCCTGGCCGGTCGGGTCCAGCTGGAGCGTCCCAGGCTGATCGACCGCTCCTCCATCAGCCGATAGACTCAACGGGGCCGACGATCCCGCTCCCCTGTCTCCAGCACATCCTGCGGGAAGGGCTGGTGGGGCTCCTGCTGGTACCAGTAGGCCACGCTGGCCAGGTCGTCCTGACGCTCGAAGTAGCCCTGCTCGTCCACACCGATCTGTTGCAGGGTCACCTTGATGTCGCTGCTGAAAATAATGGGGTCGGGGATGTGCCAACGGTAGAACCCCCTGGTCACCGGAGTATCGGCATCCCAGTACTGGGATTCGCGGTTGTCCAACTGCCTGGAATGGAAGGGAAATCCCATATAGGCCCCGCTGTAGGTGACCTCGTGCATGCGGCCATCGGGGTCCTTCCCGGCAAAGCTCCAGGCACCACCGAAGTAGTCCTCGCTGCCCGTGGAGCACCAGGTGGGATAGTCCTTGTCCCCGTCCAGGTAGACCTTGACCTCGCCCTCGCCCCACCAGCGGCTCTCCAGGGCTGTCAGAGCCAGATAGGTGCCCACGTAGGAGCCCTGGCCATGCACCCCGTCCAGGATCACGTAGTCATGACCCAGTTCAGTGACCCGCTGACGGCGCCACTGGGCATGGAAGGTCATGACTTCTTCGGGCAACTCGTCCTTCTCCACGTAGTCGATCTGGTAGAAGAAGGCCTCAATGGGCTCGTTGTGCCGGTTGCGCAGGACGATCCGTGCCCCGTCATGGAAGGGCATGGGCCAGTAGCAGTTGAAGCCCCGGCGCGGGTAGACGGCCACAGGCACGGATTCCACCCGGCAGGCCTGGGCGTGGCCACAGCAGAAGAAGTCACCCAGGGGCACACAGACCGAGGGTGTCTGTTCGCCATCCCAGTAGCATTCCAGGATCAGGTTGCGCAGGACGTTGGGCCCGGTGGGCGAGGTGGCATCGGTCACGGTCATCCAGATATGACGGATCTCGCCCGCGCCGGACAGGTCGGCCAGGACCATGTCCTGCCCGGGAGGAATGTTCCTGAGGCAGGGGGTCCCCTTTCTGGATGGACCGAGATTGCTGGCCGTCATGGCTGCACTGCCCTTGCCTCCACGAGGGTTCTCGGCGTTGACGCAGCGGGTGCGGTCCGCGGATGGGCGGGTCAGCGCCTCAAGACCGTTGGTGATGTTCGGCATGGTCATACCCATGGTTGTGATTGCCTTTCATATCCGGGCCGCCCGCTCCCCTCCTCCGCCTTCTCGTAGCGGGCGACCATGTTCAGTGTACTTATGCAGCGGCGATTACTTGACAGCGCCCGCCACTATCCCCTGCGAGAGCTTCCTCTGGAAGAAGATGAAGAAGATGATGGTGGGAATGATGCTGAGCAGCGAAGCGGAGGCCAGGTCGGTGGCAGCCATGGTGTGCTGCCCCTGCATGGTCGCCAGGGCCAACGGAATGGTCTGCGTCTTCTCGCTCATCAGGAAGGCCATGGGAATCATGTACTCGTTCCAAGTCCAGATGAAGAAGAAGACGAAGAGGACGCTGATGGTCGACCAGGACACCGGCAGTACGATCTTGCGCAGAATCTGCCAGCGCGAGGCCCCGTCGACGGTGGCAGCCTCCAGGATGGCCTGTGGGAAGGTCCCGTAGACCGAGGAGAGCAGGTAGGTGCCGTAGGCGCTCTGGATGATGGTGAAGATGATGATGATGGACCACTGGGAGTTATAGAAGCCCATCCACTTGAACATGACATAGAGCGGGTAAAGCAGGGCCTCCTGGGGAACCATGTTGGCCAGCATGATGAACAGGAGGATCAGCGTGTTGCCCTTGACCCTGCCGATGCCCAGGGCGAAGGAGTTGAGGACCGACAGCAGGACCCCGACCACCGCAACCACCAGGGAAATCAGCAGGGAGTTGCCCAGCTTGAGCGGGAAATTGCTCTTGTTCCAGAAGGAGATGATGCCGTCCATGCTGAAGTGGGCGGGCACGGACAAGGGGCCCGTGGCGTTGTAGTCCGCCGTGGTCTTGAATGCGTTCAGGACCAGGATCAGCAGGGGGAAGAGCATGATTACGGCTCCGACGATCAGCAGGACCAGACCGACCCAGTTCCCCCAGGTGCGGATTCTATGGGCGTGCCGGGAGGACACCCGGGCGTCGGCTTGCAGTGTGGCTTGATTATTCATGATGTGCTTCCTAGCCTTCCTCAGGCGATGCTCTTTTGCACGCGCTTCTGCACGATGGTGAAGACGATGGAGAAGATGACGATGACCACGGTCAGGGATGTCGAGATGGCGGCACCGTAACCCACCTGCTGCACCTGGAAGAACTGGTTGTAGGAGTAGTAGGAGGGAACCATGGTGGAGGTGCCGGGCCCGCCCTTGGTCAGCAGATAGACCGGGGCGAAGGTCTTCAGGGCGCCGATGGTGGAGGTGAGGATGACCACCAGCAGCTCGGGAATGATGGAGGGCAGGGTGATGACGCGGAACTTCTGCCACCAGTTGGCCCCGTCCAGGCTGGCCGCCTCGTAGAGCTCGGGGTCCACCCGCTGCAGTCCGGACATGAAGATGACGATGGGATAGCCCAGCTGGATCCAGATCAGGATGACCATGAGGATGGGCAGGGCCGTGGTGGTCGAACCCAGCCAGTTGTGGGCCAGGCCACCCAGGCCGATCTTGGCCAGCAGGTCGTTGACCGCACCGTCTTCAGGCCGGAAGATCCAGCCCATGATGATGGTGGCCACGGCCACGGGCAGAACCTGGGGCAGGTAGTAGAGGGCCCGCAGGGTCGAGGAGGTGTGGGGGCCGAACTTCTTCTGGATCACGTCGGTCAGGGCCGATGAGATCAGCAGGCCCAGAACCGTGGGAATGATGACGATGGCCACGATGATCCAGAGGGTGTGCCCGAAGGAGACCCAGAAGGTCGAGTCGCCCATGAGCCGTCGCCAGTTGCGCAGACCCACCCATTTGGTCGGCCCCACCCCCCTCCAGCGGGTGAAGCTCAGGTAGATGTTCCAGAAGATGGGCACGATGACGATGGCCACGATGCCTATCAGACCGGGAATCAGATAAGGGACGAACCGAGAGGGCGCACTGCCCGGGATGCGGGACTGCGCCTTCTTCCTGCTATGTGTGTCAGACATGCTTGTACTCTCCTTGGCGGATTGACGCAGCTCAGTCGTCATCCAGATCGAGCTGGGCGACGCCGTCGTCGTAGTTCTTATGCAGGGTGTCCAAAACCTGGTCGGGGCTCTTGGTGCCGTTGACCAGCTCTTGGAAGGCGGCCGGCATGGCGTCGGTCAGGTTGGGCGCAGGGTAGTCGGGATAGTAGCTCATCCGGCTGGCGTCCGAGGCTTTGGTGTATTCATTGACCAGATCACGACTCTTGGGGTTGGTGATGGCATCCGTGTCGGCCGCCACTGGCACGCCGCCCTTGTTGCCGATGTAGTTCTGAACCTCCTTGGACAGGACCACATTGATATAGCGGGCTGCGGCATCCTTGCGCCGTGACTTCTGCGGGATGACCAGCAGGTTGCCCGCGCAGCCCTCGACCATCCTGGCCCCTGGGAAGATGGATGCCGTCCAGTCGAAGGTCTTCACCTGTTCCATGAAGCGGGTCTGGTTCCAGGTGCCGGTCTGGTAGATGGGATAGGTCCCCTTGATGAATGCCGTGGTCGTATCCTCGGCCTTCATGCCGGTGGCGTTCTTGGAGATGTATCCCTTGTCGACCCAGTCACGGATGGTGTTGGTTGCGAAGGTCAGCGGCTCGCTGCGCCAGTTGACCGGATGCTTGTAGAGCTGCCAGTCGTCGACGAATTTGGCATCGGCCTTGGTCATGGCCAGCTGCCACCAGAGCCAAAGCACCCCGTATTCCTGGGCATCGGCCGCTATGGGCGTGACCCCGTGGCTCTTGAAGGCCTTGAGGGCTGCCACGAATTGGTCAAAGGTTTGCGGGATGGGGATCTTGTACTTGGCAAAGAGGTCCTTGTTGTAGTAGACGCGCTGCATCTCCGCATAGGAGGAAACCCCATACCAGGTATCCCCGTCCATGACGCCGCGCTTGTCGTACTTGCCCACCGCCGCCGCCTGGCCGCGCACCTTCTTGTCCCAGCCGTACTTCTGCACATAGGGCTTCAGGTCGGTCAGCAGCTGCAGGGTGGACAGGACCCCGGCAGAGCCGTTGCCGCGATTGGACTCCATGACGTCCGGGGCGTCGTCCGAGTTGAGGAACTGGCTGCCATTCTGGGCGATCTGAGTGAAAGACTTGACCTCGAAATCCACCTTGATGCCGGTCTGTCGGGTAAAGATATCGGCAGCTTTCAGCCAGCCCCGGGCCTGACCACTGCTGGGCTCCTCGTAGTACCAGATTTTGATGCTGGACGGATGGGCTTCCTGGGGAGCATCGCCCCCCGATCCGCAGGCCGCCAGCGGCAGGATCGACATGGCCAAGGCCAAGGCCGCCCCGATCCCTCTCTTGATCTTCATGATGGCTCCTAACTTCCTTGCATCCTTGCATCCAGTTACTGCGATTCGACTTATCGAAAGGTTTCGACTTCGGGCGGATTGCAGGGCACTGACCATCTCCGTCGATGCACCCGAAATATCGAATCGTTTCGACTCAGTATAGAAGCCGGTCCGGGGTCATGTCAACAGGGCACGCAGAAGAAGACCGCCTCAAAACCAAAAATCCCCTCTACATCGCCCGATGGCTTCGAACAATGCAGAGGGGGTTGAAAGCGCAGCGATCAAGGGCGCCGCAGGCCCCAGGAGCTGGTCACCTTCGACTCGACGAGATCCGGCGGATGGTCTTGTTCCTGGCCACATAGGTGACAAAGGCCAGGCCGTAGGCGATCAGCGAAAGCCAATCCGCCGTGGCCAAGGAAAAGACCATGCAGAAGATCATCCAATACTGCACCCCCCGAACAATCGTCGAGGGCCGCATGGCCCGCAGAGCCACAATGAAGGAGACCGCCCCAAGAATGAGCAACAGAAAACCGTAGGACTGGGCCACGGTGGCCGCGCCGTTGACTGTGGCCATGTCGTCGGCCAGACGTCCGGCCCGGCCGAGGATGGCATAGCCCTCGTCCTTGAACCAGGGCGAGTAGATGAACATGGTGACCGAGGCCATGATCACGTTGATGGCTGCCGCCACCAGGAGGATGATCTTCTCGGTCCTTCTGCTCGCTACGTCCTTGCCCGCCAGATGATCCCTACGGTTTTCCTTTGCCATTGTCGCCGCCTTTCCTGGTTCAGCCCTTGAGGCCCGAGGTGATGTTCAGCGACTGCAGGAAGTAGCGCTGGGCGAACACGAAGAGCAGCAGGGTGGGGATGATGGCCAGGCAGGTGGCCGCGCAAAGCGTGCCCATCTGGTTGTACTGCATCATCTGGTTGCCCAGAAGCTGCAGGCCGGCCGTGACCGGGGTCTTCTTGATGTCGTTGAAGACCAGGGTGGGCCAGAGGAAGTCGTTCCAGGCGCCGGTGAAGGCGAACAGGAAGATCACGATCAGGATTGGGCGGATGGAGGGCAGCATGATGCTGCGGAAGATGCGGAAGTCGCCGGCGCCGTCAATCTCGGCGGCCTCGTCGATCTCCTTGGGGATCCCCTTCATGAAGTTGCGCACCAGGAAAATGTTGGCCACGTTCCCCAAGCCGGGGATGATGCAGGACCAGTATGAGTTGATCCAGCCGAAGGTGGCCACGATGCGGTAGGAGGGAATCATGTTGACCACACCCGGGAACATCGAGATGAGCAGAAGGACGAAGAAGAGCGTGTCCCTGCCCTTGAAGTTGATGCGGGAGTAGCCATACCCTGCCAGAGCCACAACGCAGACCGCCAGGATGCCGTGCGACAGCGAGATGATCAGCGAGTTGCCCAGCCAGTTGAAGACCGGGTAGGAGGCCGAGGCCTGCAGGAGGGTCAGGTAGTTGACGGTGACCCAGTGCGCGGGCAGGAAGTTGTAGGCGTTCTTCAGGAACTCCTGGGGTGACTTGAATGATGTCGTTATGGTGTAGACCACGGGAATGATCCAGACCACAGCCAGGACGATCAGCACCGCATAGATGGCCACCAACGAAGGCTTGAGCACCTTGTGGTGGTTTTCGGGCACGTTCTCGCCGCCGGGAACCGTTGCGCTGGGGCCAGGAGCCTTGAGCCCCTTGCCCAGGGATGACATATCAAGGGTTGCCGAACTCATTGTCAGTCCTCCTTGTTCATGAAGAATATCTGGACCAGGGAGATCAGCATGAGGATGATCCCCAGCAGCAGGGCCATTGCGGAGGCCATGCCGGCGGCCGAAGGCCCCTGCGGGAAGGCCAGGTTCCTGATGTCCATCAGCAGCACCTGCGAAGTGTAGGCAGGACCGCCGCCGGTCAGCATTTGTGGCTGACCCCAGACGTTGAAGGCGCCGCCCGTGGTCATGATGGTCGTATAGAAGAGCGGCAGCTTGATGGCTGGCAGGGTGATGCTGAAGAACTGCCGGATGGGTCCGGCACCGTCCACCGAGGCCGCCTCATACAGATCCTGGCTTACCCCGGACAGGGCCGAACGGTAGATGATCAGGTTGCCACCGATACCTCCCCAGAGGCTGAGGACGAAGATGGCGATCCAGGCCCAAGGCTGCTTGCCCAGCCAGTTGATGTCCCACCGGAAAGTGGTGTTGAGCAGGCCGAACTGGGAGTTGAAGACCAGCCGCCAGACCAGGGCTCCTGCGGCCACGGAGATCAGCCCGGGCACGTAGAAGATGGCCTGGAAAAGCCCCACTCCCTTCAGGTGCTTGGTCTGCAGGGCCCAGGCCAGCAGCAGGGGGACGATGATGGTCAGGGGCACGCTGATCAGCACGAAGATGATCGTGTGCCACATGTCCCTCCAGAAGATGGAGTAGAAATAGGTGGACTTGTCGAAGATCAGCTTGAAGTTGTCCAGGCCGACCCAGGTCGGGGAACCGACCAGGTTCCACCTGGTGAAGGCCAGGTAGATGCCGAAGAAGATCGGGATGACTCCGAAGATGGCGAAGACCACCATGTGCGGGGCGATGTAGGGGAAGGCATGCCAGAAGGACTTCTGTCCCAGTGGACGACGCTTGCCCTGTCCACCCATGACTGCGGTTGTGCCGTGTGCGCTCATGATTGCTCCTGAATCTGGATCTGGCCCTGGGTCATCAGATCAAGCGTCTTCAGACCTTCCTCCAGGGAGATGTTCCGATAGACGATGTCCATGAAGGATCCCCACCCGGCTGTGGCATAGCCGCCATAGATGTAGTTGGATGTCTTGATCCACTGCCTCTCACGCTTGTCGTTGGTGAAAGAGGCCTGGATGAGCTTCTGGTATTCCGGGTTGTTCAGGTCACGGTAGGCCGGCGATATGGATCCCACGTCCGACCACATCATCCAATGCTTGTAGACGAAGTCCACAAAGTCGGCGGCCGCTTTGACCTTGGCCTCGGGCCGGTTCTTGTCCTTGAGCTGGAGCCAGTTCTGCTGGTACAGGAAGTTGGAGGGGTGCTCGGTGCCGTACTGGAGGGTGTTGATCTCGCCAACCTTGTCCTTGCCCAGGGTGGAGGACATGTTGCCCTGCGCCCAGGTGCCCAGCATGCCGAAGACCGCATGCCCGGAGGCGAAGACCTGCTCACCGTCGCTGTCGATGGGCGAGAGCATGCCCTGGTCGTTGAGATCGCGCAGCGCCTTGAGCGGCTTGCGCCAGCCTGGACCGGTCATGTCCTTGACGCCATCCTCGATGTTGGTGCCGGTGCTGTATAGCAGGGACATCATGGCCCAGGGCAGGTTGCCCAGGCAGAGCCCGTAGACGTCCTTGGGCAGCTTGCCCTTCATGGAGGCGATCTCATCGGTGGTGACCAGCCGGTCGTCCAGGATATAGTCCAGGCCGTACTTGTGGATCAGATCCTTGTTGTAATAGATGGCCATCTGGAACATGTACAGAGGGATGCCGTAGGACTTGCCCTTGACCACGGTGTTCTGCCAGGCCTGCGGCAGGAAGCTCGACTCCTTGAGCTCCGGGTGGTACCTGGTCCACACCGACGAGGGGTTGAGCAGCCCCTGGCTCTGCAGTACCGAAGTGGAGAACGAGTCGTTGATGACCAGATCGGGGATGTTCTTCCCGGTCTGCATGACGCTGTAGATCTTGGTGGTCAGATCCCCGCCGTTCATGGGTTGGAAGACCACCTTGTACTCGGGGCTCTGTGCATTGAAGGCCTTGATGATTTTCTGCATGGCCGGGCCGTCATCGCCGGTCAAACCATTCCAGAAGTAGATTTCCTTGGCGGATTGATCGCCGCCGCCACAGCCTGCGGTCGAGACCACCATGCCACATATGGCCGCCAGGCTCAGCAACAGCCTGAGCCAACGCCGCGCAAACAGGGGCATGTGGGTTCCACCTCCCCCGTGTCTTTCTTCCTTGAAGACACTCACAATCCCTCTTGCTCCTCTCGATGGGACCGGCACACCCGTATGCCGGCAACCCTGCATCGTTTCTTCGGAACCCGTCGACCCCCGGGCATCAAACATCGACACCCTGCGAGCCGGACCGACCGGTTCATAGTGATTTGCAACGTTGCAAATTCAGGGTAGCATGCATTCTGCAACCGAACAAAATCGTTGTTCCATATCAGAACCATCCAGGTAGGCCTTACGGAATCAACAGCCAATCTCCCGGCTGACAGGTAGACTTGGGGCACTATGGCAGCATTTTCATCTTTGACCGATCGGCTCTCCCAGGCCTTCACCCACCTGCGCTCCAAGGGGAAGCTGACCGAGGCCGACATCGACGGCACAATCCGCGAGATCCGCCGCGCCCTTCTGGATGCCGATGTCTCCCTGGACGTGGTGCGCTCCTTTACCGGACGCATCCGGGAACGCGCCCTGGGCGAGGAGGTCTCCAAGGCTCTGAACCCGGCCCAGCAGGTGGTCTCCATCGTCTACGACGAACTGACCGGCATCCTGGGCGCGGGAGTGGATCGACCACTCAATTTCGCCAAGAACCCGCCCACGATCATCATGCTTGCCGGCCTGCAGGGTGCAGGCAAGACCACGCTGGCCGGCAAGCTCGGATACTGGCTCAAGGATGCCGGCCACACCCCCCTGCTGGTGGCGGCCGACCTGCAGCGGCCCAACGCGGTCACCCAGCTCCAGGTGGTCGGCGAGCGGGCCGAAGTGCCGGTATACGCACCCGAGCCAGGCGTGCAGACCAGCGGATCCGAGCTGGCGGCCCCCGGACAGGTCACGGGCGATCCCGTCAAGGTGGCGGCCGACTCGATCAGAGTGGCCAAGGACAAGCTCTACGATGTGGTCATCATTGATACGGCCGGTCGACTGGGCGTGGATCAGGAACTGATGGAGCAGGCCCGCAATATCCGCGACGCCGTCCACCCCGACGAGATCCTCTTCGTCATCGATGCCATGATCGGCCAGGACGCGGTCGCCACAGCCAAGGCCTTCGACCAGGGTGTGGACTTCACCGGCGTGGTGCTGTCCAAACTGGACGGCGATGCCCGCGGCGGCGCTGCCCTGTCGGTGGCCTCGGTGACCGGCAAGCCCATCCTCTTCGACTCCAACGGCGAGGGCCTCAAGGACTTCGAAGTCTTCCACCCTGACCGGATGGCCTCCCGCATTCTGGACATGGGCGACATCCTGACCTTGATCGAGCAGGCCCAACGCCAATTCGACGAGGAGGAGGCCCGCAAGGCCGCCGGGAAGATGTCCGAGGGCAGCTTTGGCCTGGACGACTTTCTGGAGCAGCTCCAGCAGGTCCGCAAGCTGGGTTCCTTCAAGAGCATCCTGGGCATGATTCCAGGCATGGCCCAGCACCGCAAGGAGCTTGAGCAGTTCGACGAAAAGGAGGTGGATCGAACCCAGGCCATCATCCAGTCGATGACTCCCCAGGAACGACGCGACCCCAGCATCATCGACGGCTCACGACGGGCCCGGATCGCCTATGGCGCCGGCACCACGGTCTCTGCCGTCAACGGCCTGCTGCAACGGTTCGAGCAGGCTGCCAAGATGATGAAGCGGATGACCAATGGCAGCCGCTCGATCCCAGGCATGGGCGGCATGGGCGCTGCCGGCGGCAAGAAGGGCAAAAAAGGCAAGAAAGGCCGTAAGGGTTCCCGCTCAGGCAATCCCATGAAGCGGGAGGCCGAAGAGAAGGCTTTACGCGAGCGCCTTTCCGGCAAGGGCAAATCCTCGGGCGGCTCGGCCTTCGCCAAGCGCCCCGAAACTCCGCAGATGCCTGAAGGCCTGCCGGACCTGCCACCCAACCTTGGCGGCGGACTGGGCGGTCTCTTCGGCGGCCGCTGACCCCTCCCTCCTGCAGGAGACAATGGCACGTGAACACCCTTCTCTGGATTCTCCTGGGGCTCATCGCCCTATGGATGGCCCTGCGCTTCCTGCCTGCCGGAGCTGACTGGCACCGCCCCCTGGTGGAGCTGATCGCCCTGATTGACCTGCTGACCGTTCCCCTGCTGGCCATACTGATATGGACGGTCGCCGCAGGCGCCTGGCCCCAATGCCTGCTTGCGCTGATCGAACTTACTCTGGTCAGCTGCCAGCGCCTGCGCTACCGGCTACCTCCGGCAGACAGGACCAGTCAATCATCCTCTGACCATGAACTGAGCGTCATGACCCTGAACTGTCGCTTCGGCCGGGCCGATCCTGAAGAGGTCGTTCGTTGCGTACGCACCTATGGAGTAGAAGTGCTGGCCCTGCAAGAGGTAAGGGGGAAGCTGCCGGATTCGCTCCAGGCTGCAGGTCTGAATCAGCTCCTGCCCTACCTGACACAGGGGACCGCAAGCCCTGACGACAACGGCGGCTACAACGCCATCTTCTCGGCCTACCAACCCGTCAAGGCCTCCCCGTCGGCCCTGGACCTTCCGGCGGCTGCAGTACCCCTGGTCGAGCTCAAGACCAGCTCCGGACCGATCCGAGTGGCCAGCGTTCATCCTAAATCACCCCAACGAGGCGCCAGGCAGTGGGGCAGGGGCATCGCTGCCCTGGCCAGGCTGAGCCATCCGCCCGTACCCACCATCGTCATGGGCGATTGCAACGCCACCCTGCAGCACCCGACCTTCCGGGCCATGCTGGCCAAATCCGGGCTGCATGACGCTTCTGTGCATCTGAAAGCCGGCAGCCACCTGACTTTCCCATCGGCAAGCACGCTGCCCTCGTTGATTGAAATCGACCATATTCTGACGGACGGCGACCTGGTCCCACAATCCATGCATGCCCTACGGATTCCAGGCAGCGACCACCGGGCTCTAGTGGCCCGTCTGACTCTGCCGCGTCGGCTCTGAGCACCATACAGGTCCACCACCCGCCATATCCTCCGGTTGAGGTATACTTTTGCTGTTATTCATGTCCGGAGGAGCCCTCTCATTCCGACGGTCGTGAGGAACACGCCAGGAGCGCCACCATGCCCCACATGGAGACGCCGCCGGGCACACCAAGTACCAAGGAGAGCCGTTTTGGCAACCAGAATTCGTCTGAAGAGAATGGGCAAGAAGTTCTACCCCTTCTACCGCGTCGTCGTGGTCGATTCCCGCAAGAAGCGCGATGGTAAGGTCATTGAGGAGATCGGCACCTACGATCCCAACACCCAGCCCTCTTCAATCAAGATCGACTCCGAGCGCGCCCAGTACTGGCTGGGTGTGGGCGCTCAGCCCAGCGACCCTGTCTTCAATCTTCTGAAGATCACCGGCGACTGGCAGAAGTTCAAGGATCTGCCCGGCAAGGAAGGCACCCTTAAGGTGCCGCAGGCCGAGGTCGATGCCCAGGCCCGCATCGAGCAGGCACAGAACGAAGCCCAGAAGCTCAAGGCCGCCAAGTCCGAGGCTGACGCCAAGGCCAAGGCCCAGGCGGAGAAGGAAGCCCCCAAGGCCGATGAGTCGGCGGATGCCGCCCAGACCGAGCAGGCGGCTGAGTAAGGCACATTCACTTAAGGATTGGAAGGACCGGCTATCATGCTTGCACAGGCCGTTGAACACCTGATCAGGAATATCGTGGACTTTCCCGATGACGTGTCGGTCAAGTCCCACGAGAACTCTCGCGGAGAGCTGTTGCGGGTGCGGGTCAACCCCGAGGACATCGGCCGCGTGATCGGCAGGGGCGGCAGGACCGCCAACGCCATCCGTACCGTGATCCAGGCGCTGGCCGACCACAAGGTGCGCGTCGACATCATGGATGTGCGCCGGTGAGCCCCAGCCGGTCCACCAATCACGACCCGCAGGGTCCGGACCCTCAGCAGCAAAGGTTGCTGAGGGTCTGCCGTATCGGCCGCGCCCAGGGACTCAAGGGCGAGGTCAACGTGTATGCCTACACCGATGAGCCCGAGCGGCGCTTCGCCCCCGACACCCGGTTGCAGACCAAGGACGGGCAGGTTTTCACGGTGGTCTCATCCCGCCGCTTCAAGCAGCGTTGGATCGTCCTCTTCAAAGGGGTGGAAGACAGGAACGCATCCGAAGCTCTGAACGGCATCGAACTGTATGTCCAGGCTGATCCAGCCGAGGAGCTGGCACAGGAGGACGCCTGGTATCCCGAGGATCTGATCGGGCTCGAGGTCCGCATGGCCCCGGGCAACTCTCTGGGTGAACCGTCCGGACGAGTGGTCGGCGAAGTCAGCGACGTACTGGACGGTGTAGCCCAGCAGCAGCTGCAGATTCGCATGGCCGCCGAAGAAGGCGAAGAGGAAGCGGAAGGGCTGATACCCTTCGTCGAAGCCCTGGTGCCCCGGGTTGATATTGAAAACGGGTACGTGGCCATCAATCCACCTGGAGGGCTCCTGCCTGGCCTGGGCTGAACCAGCCTATTAGCAAAAGTGTAAGTGGGGAGTCGGCGTCCTTCTTCGAGCCGCTGACTCCCCACTTACGGGAAATGCGCCCTGCCTAAGCAGGAAATCTTATTGAGCTACATGTCTTCAACCACCAAGTAGGTCATATCCAGAGGACCATGCACGCCCACCACGATCACCATCTCGATATCGCCCGTGTTGGAGGGGCCGGTGATGAAGTTGATGTTGGAGGTCTTGAGCTCACCCGAGACCAAGGCTGGATCATAATAGTCCATGGCCTGCCGGGTTCGGGGCAGGATCTTGGACTTGCGGATGATGCTCAGATAGTGCACCGGCAGGAAGTGGAAGGCACGGCCCTGACCCGGGGTGGTAGCCACGGTGATGGTGCCGGACTCGGCCAGCAGGAAGTCCGCAAAGGCGATGGCCGTTCCGGACTCGTCGGCGGTCCTGATGTTCTCCTCGCGGCTGGCCCCCGGCTTCCAGAAAGTGGCGGGTGGGTTCAGGCCGTCCCTCCACTCCTCCAGCCCGAAGTCAGCAAACAGGTCGGAGGTGGGCAGCATCACATGGTCACTGTCGTCCTTGCGCGAATCGATGAACTCATCCAAGGCGGTGGGCAGACCAGCCTTGGTGCAGGTGCGGAAGTCCACATGGACGGCCTCGCTGCTCTTCCGGGCGATCTCCAGCAGCTCGTCCTGGGTATGACCCGACAGGGTGGTCTCCGGCAAATCGTTGACCGGCACCAGAGGATGATCCTTGAGCTGGTGGCGGGGCCGACCGCTCTTCTTGGCCAGGTAATCCAGGAATACCTCACGATCGGTCATGCCTGCTGCTCCTTCTTGTGATGAGCGAACCAACTGCGGAAGTTCTCCCCGTGCTTGGGCGGATCCGGCAGATCACGTACCTTGGTCCATCCGCCGAAGACGAAGGGCATCCATTCCACATGCCGATCACTGGCGAAGAGGTTCTTGGCCGTCTCCGGCTGCTTCTTGGATATGGGGGTCAGCATGGTGTGATCCACACCCAGGGCAGTGCGGAAGAGCGAGGAGTGACCGGTTCCCAGACCCATGACCCTCATGACCGTGTCGTCGATCAGATTGGCCTGGGACTGGTCATCCATCATGATCCGCCTGTGCTCGATCATGAGCTGATGCAGGGGAATCTTGACCGGGCAGGTGGCCGTGCATGCCGCACACAGGCTACAGGCGTAGGGCAGGTCCCCGAAGTCGTCGTAACCCCCGTCCAACACCGGCGAGAGCACCGAGCCAACAGGGCCCGGATAGATGGATCCATAGCCGTGGCCGCCGATGTGCCGGTAGATGGGGCAGACGTTCAGACAGGAGGCGCAGCGGATGCACTGGAGGATGGGCTCGAAGACCGTTCCCAGCGCGTTTGAACGGCCGTTGTCCAGGATGACCACATAGACATCGTCCGGTCCATCCGACTCCTGGTCTGTGCGTGGCGCAGTGTAGGTCAGGTAGGAGGTCAGCTTCTGGCCGACAGCGGACCGGGCCAGCATGTTGTCCATGGTCTCGGCCTCCTTCATGGTCGGCACAAGACGCTCCATGCCCATGACCACCACCTGGGTCTTGGGGATGCACATGGCCAGGTCGGCGTTGCCCTCGTTGGTCACCAGGTTGATCATGCCCGTGTCGGCCACGGCGAAGTTGCAGCCGGTGATGCCCATGTCCGCCTCAAGGAAGTGCTTGCGCAGAACCTTGCGCGAGAACCGAGCCATGTGCTGGGGGTCGTTGTCGCCCTTGTAACCCAGCTTCTTCTCAAAAACCTGGCGAACCTGCTCGCGGTTCTTGTGCAGGGCCGGGAAGACCAGATGCGTGGGCTGGTCCCAGTCGTCCTCCTCCAGGATGAACTCGGCCAGGTCGGTCTCCAGCACCTCCAGGCCGGGCACAGTCATCAGCGTGGGGTCCAGGTTGATCTCGCTGGTCACCATGGACTTGCTCTTGACGACGTGCTTGGCCTTCTTTTCGATGGCGATCTGCTTGATGTACTGGGCAGCCTCATCGTCGGTCTGGGCGAAGAAGACATGGCCGCCGCGCTTCTCCACGTTGTCGGAGAACTCCTCCAGGTAGTCAGGCAGGTAGCGGATGACATGCTGGCGGATCTGCTCGCCCAGGTCGCGCCACTGTTCCCAGTTGCCCAGTTCCTGGCGGGCGGCCTCACGCTTGACCCACTGGGCATCCTGGGCCTTGGCCACGGCCTGCTGGGCGAATTTATCCTGTTCGGACTCCTTGACCCTGGTCAGGAAGGGAGCCTTGCTGGTCCGCAGATACTGCGCGGCCTTCTTGCCATTGACCATGCTGCTCATACCAGAGCCCCCTCTTCCTTGGCGGCCCTGACGGAACCCACAGCCCCATCGCCGGCAGAGCGGCCTTCCACATACTTGACGCGGCTCATGTCCACCTTGTGATTGAGCACCTCAGCCAGATGCATGATGGTGATCTTCTCGCCGCGCCGGTTGAAGCGGCCGCCGATGTTCATCAGGCAGCCCGGATCGCAGGAGATGAGGACGCTGGCCTTGGTGCTGAGCACGTCGTTTACCTTCTCATCCACCATCTGCTTGGAGATCTCAGGCTCCTTCATGGAGAACATGCCGCCGAACCCACAGCAGTTCTCGATATGGGGCAGGGGGACCATGGTCAGGCCCTTGACGTGATCCAACAGAACGAAGGGGCTGGTCCGCTCCCCCAGCAGCCGGGTCATGTGGCAGGAGCGGTGGTAGGTGGCCACGGCGTCGAGTTCGGCGCCGGCATCCAGCACACCCAGCACCCGATAGAGGAACTGCGAGAACTCATAGGTCTTGTCAGCCATGGTCTGGGCCTTGGCCGCATAGACCGGGTCGTTCCTCAGATGGAAGGGCAGCTCCTTGAGCATATTCACGCAGGAGCCTGCCGGACCCACGATATAGTCGGCATCCACGCTCAGCAGGGCATCGACCTCATTGCGCATAACCTGCATGCTCTCCTTGACATACCCGCTGTTGAAGGTGGGTTGGGCGCAGCAAATCTGCTCCTTGGGAAGGTAGGTGTCGCAGCCGAACCGCTCCAGTACCTCCACCATGGCCTTCCCCACGTTCGGAAACATGAGGTCCACCACGCAGGTGGAGAATATCACTACTTTCATTACCGCACCTCTCTACAACCTTGCACGCCAGGTCCGAACCATATCCGGATCGCGGAGAAACCCAACATCACTTGAACCCCTAATCCTTCCAACGCATCGCTGCCTTGCGACCGACCACGTCCATGCGGACACCGATGCGCAATCCTTGAAAGGACCCATCATTATCATGGTCTCGACCTGGAATTCGCACCGTCGGGAATCGCCCACACTCAGCTTCCGAACGTGTGAGATTTACCACATATATGTTACCACGGCGGTCTGGGAATCCTGGGCATGTCAAGGATGGGAGGTGACTGGCCGATTCGCTACAGTGGAGTCAGACCCTGCGCGGCCATTCTCGTGAAAGGGGCAATCGGCGCATGTCCAACCACCTGCAACTCCTCCTGCTCTATGCACCCGCCATCATCTTCGGCCTGCTCTTCCTCTGGGACCTGCACAAGGAGCCACGGCAGTTCCGCAATGCCATCTGGCTCCTGCTCCTCCTGCTGACCCTGGGGGGAGCGCTTCTTCTGCAGTTCGGGATGCGCTGGCTGATCCTGCCCCTGGTCATCCTGCTCATCCTCTCCCCCCTGCTGGTGATCTGCTTCCTGCTGGCCAACACGGTCATCGTCATCCGGCACGAGGGGGTCTCCCTGACCACTCTGCTGCCCGGACTGCTGGCGCTGGCCGTGGTGGCCTACATGATTCTTTCGCCCCTCCTGGCCGGGTTTGGCGCCCCCTCATGGCTGCAGAAACTGGCCGGGCTGATCGACCTGGAAGCCACCTGGTTCTTCTTCTCCTTCCTGGCCCTGCTACTCTATTCCAACTTTTACAGGATGCTGCCCCGCAAGCGTCGCTACGACTACATCATCATCCATGGAGCCGGTCTGCGCGGCGAAGAGCCCACACCCCTGCTCCGGGGACGGTTGGACAAGGCCGTAGACCTCTGGAAGCGGCAGGGACGAAACGGGCGCTTCGTGGTCTCAGGCGGACAGGGCCCGGACGAGGCCATCAGCGAGGCCAGGGCCATGGCTCAGTATCTGCGCAACTCCTGTGGGGTGCCGTCCGAGGCCATCATCATGGAGGACAGGTCGACCACGACCCTGGAGAACCTACGCTATTCCAAGCAGATTCTGGATGACCGCTACGAGATGGGCACCGGGCCAGAGCATTACCGGGTGGCCCTGGTCACCAGTGACTACCACGTCTTCCGAGCCAGCGAATATGCCAGCAAGGTCGGGCTGAATGCCGACGGAATCGGCTCACACACCAAGGGCTACTATTGGCCGACCGCCTTCATCAGGGAGTTCGTGGCCATCACCCGCATGCACTGGTGGCCCTACCTGGTCCTTGCAATAGGCTGGGCCGTCTGGGCCGGCATCTCATTCCTGAATTGAAACCATTGCCTTTCGGAAGCAATCAGAGGTCATGCAACCTGAACCTCGCCTTTATCCTGACAGGCCAGGCTGCGCTCCAGGAACCAGGCCACCAGGAGGATGCCCAGGACGATCAGAAAGACGAATACGAAGGCCCAGACTGCTCCGAACTGGAAGGCCTGAGCGCCGGCATGAATTCCACTGGCCTTGGGCATACCCGTGATGATGGCGGCCAGAACGCCGGTCGAGGCGGCACCTGAATACTGCTGAAGGGTGTTGAAGAGGGCATTACCGTCAGGCACCAGTTTGGCTGGGATATGCTGCAGTCCGACCGTGAGCAGGTTGTTGAAGACGCAAGCCTGACCGACCATGTAGCAGGCATAGAGAAGGACCATCAGCGGAACGGATAAGTGCCTGCTGAGGACCAGGAAACCTAAAGCCGAAAGGAAGAAGGCCGTGCTTCCCACCGCGAGCAGTCCACGCAGGCCATGACCATCCAGATAGCCGCCTGTGATGGGCTGGCAGAGGGCCGAGAGCAGGCTTCCCGGCAGCAGAAGCAGGCCGGCCACGGTGGAGGTCTCCCCCAGGACGGACTGGGCCATGTTGGGCAGGACGAATGTCAGGCCAATCTGAACGAACTGGACCAGGAAGTAGAGGATCAGGGCCAGGGTGAAGGTACGGTTCCGAAAGACCGCGATGTCGATCAGCCTGGTGCTCTGGTGGGCAAGAGCCCAGACCCCTGCAACAAGGGCCAGGGCCCCGATAAACAAGGACAGCCAGGTTATAGGACCATGCACATCCAAGGTGCTCAGACCCATGGTCAGACCGGTCAGGAAAATACCCAGAAGAAGGAACTGGAGCCAGGCGAAGGGACTGACGTGGGCGCTCTCCCTGTCAACCGAGATGAGGGCGATGAGCCCGAAGACCAGCTCGATGGGCAGCACGATCAGGAAGATGGCCCGCCAGGAAGAGGCTTGGATAACGGCTCCGCCGAAGGTCGGGCCCAGGGAGGGCGCCAGAGCCACCGCCATGCCGGCGCTGCCCACGTAGCGGCCCTGGATGTGAAGAGGAACCTTTTTCATAATCAGGGAAAAGACCAAGGGAAGAGCGATACCGGTGCTGATGCCCTGCAGGAGGCGCCCCGCCATAAGAACGGGAAAGCATGGGGCGAGAATGCACATCAGATCGCTGCCCAGGAATATTCCCACGCTGGTCAGAATCAATGCGCGGGTAGTGAATGAATGTTCCAGCCAGGCGGCCGCCAGAACCGTCAAGGCCACCACCAGCAGATAGCCGGTGGTCAGCCATTGGACCGTGCCCAGTCCGGTTTTGAAGTACCGGGTCATCTCCGGAAAGGTGACGTTGAGCGAGGTCTCCAAGAGGACCCCGCAGAAGGCGAGCCCGGCAGTGCCGGTAATCAGCAGTTTTGTTTTCTTATCAACATGGTCGACCATGGACCGTCCGCTCCTCACACATCAGACTGTTCGCATAGCCATCACCACGGATCCGTACGGCATGGCATCATCCGATGCCGCTCTCATTGCTGTTTACGCAACGGTTATAGCTCTCTGGCTGCGTTGATGACATCTTCCAAGCCGGATTCATACGCGACTTGTAGACCCAGACAGTGTAGCACCAGCAGGCGTACCTCTCCTGGCGCGCACGCCTTACCCGAACAGGTTTGGGAAAGTTGATAGCATTGAGATTTGCTGTTTGCACTGACGCGGTTTCGAACAACTTACATTCATTATCGACCAGACTAAGCAACCCGTCCGTTGATTTTCCAAACTTCGCCGCGCCTGCAATAATTCTGGACGAATCTAGCCCTCGCGGTTCCAGTCATACTTTGTCTGTTCCGGCGACAAAGGACCCGTTGAGATTCTTTTCGACTTGACACTACCCGTATGAAAGTTCTTTCCGAATATCTCGCTGACAAATGTGGTCTTCATGGAGATGTTCCTAGTAGCTGGTTTAACCTATCTCATGATCGTCCAGCTCGCCGCCTTTTCCGTCAGCCTGTTGTCACACCAATCGTTCGCCAGTTCAAAAGGAATGCCAAGGAATCCCTCAATCCCATCCCTGGGCACCGTAGAACGACCGGTATCGTCCAGTCCGCCAAACGCACGGCCGAGCATTTGAGCAAGACGCACCGGATGCTCCGTCTTGACCTCTACGGGCTCATGCTTTATCCAGTGACGCTGTGCCATGCGAACGTATAGGGATTTGTATTTGTCCCCATCGATCAGGCCCAAATCGAAAGCTCTGCGCACAGCCGCACCAACGGAAATTCCCCACCCGGACTTTACGTACAGGTAGTCCTCGAGCATCATGCTCGGGCTGATGACCGCTCGTGCGTCAGACTCAGGAAGAAGGAATTCACCAGCGAACTCGTTAGCCTCCCTCTCCATCAAGGACACATCCTTGGGACGGCGGTACCGGTGCAGCACCAGATGACCCAGCTCATGAGCAATAGTAAATCTGAGCCGGTCGCCAGGCTTGTTTTCTGGAAAATAGCCTATAAGAGCCTTGCCTGGGTAAGTAACTCCATCACTGACTGAATCAGCCACCTTCGTCGTCAGCGGCGCAATGATCACTCCTTTACGTTCCACGATTCGAATCATGTTGCGCACCGCTCCCGTGGAAGGCAGACCCAGTATCGCACGCGTGTTGGCCGCGATGTCGCGGACTCCCTGTGCCCGCGGGTCCAAGGTAGGCGCAATCTCATCAAGCCAGGAGGCAGTATCATCCGGCACATTTGACATCGAACTCACCCTGGAGACCATGTCCGTCAACATTTCGAACTCCGCGCAGATGCGGTTACTGAGATTCAGTGTGATTCTTTTCTTGCGGCGAAAGGCTAGACGATTCCAGTCAAGACCTGGCTCGCGCAGCATAAAGAAAGACAATGGAAGGCTTGTCGCATAGGCTATCTTTTCAATGCTTGATTCCGTAAGATTCGCAGTCGGATTGCCAACCAGAATGCCAATGTAGGTCGGGGTCATGCCAGAATGCTCGGCAAGCTCTTTTTTGGTCCAACCCCGATACTTCCGAGCAAGCTCAATGCGCGTGGGGTTGAACTCATTCATCCGTTCGTCTCTTCCTTTTCTTCTTGGACAATTGTATTTGAGCGTGGGACCAACAGCTCGTTTTCTTCGTCATCACCGTTAAATGCCATACCGTTGAAACCCTCACCCATCTGAAGAACCATGAGAGCGATACAGGGAGCGCCCTTAGGAAACCGGCCGGTTCCAGTAGGTTGGTAGGCGGAACAATGAAAAATGCCGTTTGCTTCAGTCCAAACCAAGACAATTTCTGAGTTGCTCAGCGGCTTCTTGCCGGAAAGCTCCTGGTCGAACATGGCTGGTTGCACCCATGCCTCCCTACGCCGTAAGTTCGTTCCGGCTGGAGGAACACTTCCCTCGAATTTGAACTTCTTGAGGAATCGAAGCTTGAGGCCTGAACTGATATTGCGCAGATGAAGACAAGAGGTGGACTTCGTAAGTTTCCAGCCGTCGATTGGCTCATCTGCGATTTCTGCGCGGAGCGTTGCATTGAAGTTGTCTGCATAGAGCTTCGGATACTTAATTCGAGGAGTGCCAAGCGTGTTCATGGCCGACAGTGAGCGAAGCCTAGCCTGCGGTAACAATGTTGGAAGGGCATCATTGATTGGCATGAGGCTCTGACGGATGAGCTCAAGTTTTTCCAAGGAGTCTCCTTAAAACGCGCGTTTGTGTTTGATATTTGGAGCATTATTTTATTTTACTATCTGAGTTTGAGTTTACTGCCACAAAATTAATCTATCAAGTCAGAATAAATGCAGATTTACCTTGTCTTTTCACCGTCAACGCTGTCACGAATCCTCATGACGACAAACACAAGACGACGATATAGCCCCACTGAGCCGACCATATCCGAACAGTTGCTACGCAGCAGCCATTAATCTGACAGACTCGTTGGAAACGAAGCTCGCCATCGTAATCAACCTTTAGGCGAACTTAAAGATGTGCCAATCTCTGCCCGATCCCGACCCGAACAAGCTTGGGTAGAGTTGGTCACATGCAAATCGATATCGTTTCCGTCTTCCCCGAATATTTTGACGTAACCGGACTCAGTCTGCTGGGCAAGGCCCAGGAAAAGGGCCTGGTGACCATACGTGCCCACAATCTGCGCGATTGGACCCATGACGTGCATCACTCGGTGGATGACACTCCGGTGGGCGGCGGAGCGGGCATGGTGATGAAACCCGAAGTCTGGGGCCGATGCCTGGACGATTTATTGAACGTTACAGACGGATCGGCTCTGCAACAACCCACCACCGACCAAACAGCCGACACTGCCGATGCCGAAGAACGAAAAGAAGCAAGGAAGAGTTCCGGCGACGAAAGCTACGGCATAGCATCCGAGGCAGATTCATCTGCAGACAACCACGAGGCCGGCGCGGCCAAACAAGTCCTGATCTTCCCCAACCCATCCGCTCCCCTGTTCACCCAGGCCGACGCAACAGAGCTGTCACGGGCGAAGAGGCTGGTATTCGGCTGCGGCCGCTACGAAGGGTATGACGCACGCATCCCCGTCTACTACCGGAATCAGGGGGTCGACGTCAGAGAGTATTCCATCGGCGACTACGTGCTCAATGGGGGCGAGGTGGCCGTCTCGGTCATGCTGGAGGCCATAACCCGGCTCCTGCCCGGCTTCATGGGCAATCCTGAATCCATCGTGCAGGAGTCCTACACCGGGGATGAGCCGCTGCTGGAATATCGCCAGTACACGCGTCCCACCACCTGGCGTGGCATGGCCGTGCCCGAGATACTGACCAGCGGTGACCACGGAAAGGTGGACCGTTTCCGGCGCGACGAGGCCATCAGGCGAACCAGTCGAATCCGTCCCGATCTGATTGCCCGATTGGACTGCTCCGCCCTTGATAAGCAAGACCGTCGTCTCTTGGAGGACCTGGGCTGGGACATGCAGGAAACCCATCCGAGACCTCTGGATCAACCATCTGGTCGATCAACCCTAAAACGCAGCGATAATCAGCGGGCCGTCAGATAGTAGACTGCTGTCTCGCCGTAAGTGCGAGCCTGATCAATGGCCCATCCGTCAGGAGCCGTGGGAGACGGGGTGCGTGTCGATCGCTCCAGAACGATCATGCCTCCATCGTCCACCATTCCTTGACCAGTCAGACCGGTCATAATGCTTTGGCAATCCGCAGTCGAAAAGTCATAAGGCGGGTCCATGAAGACCAGGTCGAAGCAGGCCTCGGACAGACCTGCATCCTCATGACCGGAGGAGAGGGGACGAACAAAGCGCTCGGCACGGTTTCTGCTGACGCGAATATCCATGGCTGAATCCCAGGCCGGATGGTGACGCAGCCCGGCGGCTGAGCGTGACAGCAGTCCGGCGACACGACCGGAAGACTCCACAGCCACCAGGCTCTGGGCACCGCGGGACAGGGCCTCGAATCCCAAAGCCCCGGTGCCGGCGAACAGATCCAGGACCCGAGCACCGGACAGCAGGCCTTCGGACTCCAGATGGGAGAAGATGGCCTCCTTGGTCCGATCGGTAGTGGGCCGGGTACCCTTGAGGGCTGCGGGGATGGGGAATCCCTTGAAGCGGCCGGCGATGATGTGCATAGGGTCTGTTGTCCTTTCAGCTGGAGACCAGGAAACCTTCGTTGCCACTCATGAAGTCCAGGACGGCGCCAGCCAGCTCGGGCTGCCCGGTCAGGGTGGGATCGGACTCCAGGAGTTGGCCCGCCTGGGTTCGAGCACGGGCGATCATGGGTGCGTCGGTGACCACCTGCAGAAGTTTCAACGAGGAATGACCGCCGGACTGGGCATCGCCCAGCACGTCGCCGGCTCCCCTGATGCGGATGTCCTCCTCGGCGATTTTGGCCCCGTCAGTGGTGTCGCGGATGACATTAAGCCGCTCTGCAGCCGGGGAATCCGCAGGGGCGCGTGAGATCAGGAAGGCCCAGGAGTCTGTGCCGCCGCGCCCCACCCTGCCGCGCAGCTGATGAAGCTGGGAGAGTCCGAACCGATCGGCATCGAAGATGACAATGCAGGAGGCTTGGGGCACATCCACCCCCACTTCCACAACCGTGGTGGCCACCAGCAGGGGGGTGCGACCCGAGGCGAAGTCCCCCATGACGGCATTCTTGGTGGCATCGTCATCTCGTCCGGTCAACGTGGCCATGGCAATGCCCTGGAACTGCGGCAGGGCGGCCAGGCGCTGGCTCATTTCGACCACCGAGTGCAGAGGCGGACGCTGGCCATCACTTTGGCCCTCCTCAACAAGAAGCTCAGGCTGAGCATCGGAACCGCCAGATTGGCTCGGCCGGTCAGAGACAGACGAGGGGTCGTCCTCCTCATCGATGTGGGCGCAGATGACATAGGCCCGCTCCCCAGCCTCGATCCGTCGGCGCAGATGCAAGAACATGGCGCCCATGGTCGCCCCATCCGATTCAGCGATGACGTGCGTGCGGACCGGCTTTCGGTTGCTGGGCAGCTCGGTCAGGGCGGAGATGTCCAGATCTCCGAACCAGGTCATGGCGGCTGTGCGCGGGATGGGCGTAGCGGTCATGATCAGCAGGTGGGGAACCCGCTCGGATTTGCGACGCAGCTCCTCGCGCTGCTCGACCCCGAAACGATGCTGCTCGTCGATGACGGTGAGAGCCAGATTGGGAGCCTGGAAGGTCTTGGAGAAGGCCGCATGGGTGGCAATGACGATGCAGGGACGGCCCGAGGCCGAGACAGCCAGGGCAGAGCGGCGCTGGGCCAGTCTCATGCCTCCGGTCAGCAACACCAGAGGCAGGACCAGCTGGTCCGTCATACGGATCATGGTGACGTTGTCCACAGGCTTATGGCGGCCCGCTACGGCAGTGGCGGTCACATCGGTGCCCATGGCCTTGAGCATGGCGCCGATGGAAGCATAGTGCTGCTCGGCCAGCACCTGGGTAGGAGCCACCAAGACAGCCTGATGACCAGCCTGGACCGCCTGGAGCATGGCCGCCAGAGCCACCACGGTCTTGCCGGAGCCAACCTCGCCCTGCAGAAGTCGCTGCATGGGCTGATCCTTGGCCATGTCGACGCCGATATCCTTGATGACCTGACGCTGGCCATCGGTCAGTTGGAATGGCAGGGAGTCGATGAAACGGGCGGGCAGGGTATCCGGACGGTCGGCACCCGAATTCGCGCATGGGTATGTGGGCTGCTCTTGGGTCTGGCGACGGGTCTGCAGAAGCGCCGTCTGCGAGACGAAGGCCTCCTCGTAGCGCAGGGTCTTACGGGCCGCAGCGAAGTCGTCAGGGCTGTCGGGCGCATGCATGCCCAAGAGGGCACGGGCACGATGCATCAGCCCTTGGTCGACACGGACCTGCTCGGGCAACACATCAGGTATGGCCTGGCTCAGCGCTTCCGGATTGATGCGAACCTCGGCACTGGCCTGCTCCTCCTCGGCGGCGCCGGCTGGGGATATGGGTCCAGATGCATCATCGGCCTGCGCCAGCAGACGCAGAAAACCCAGAATGACATCGTGAATATGGTCTGAGGAGATGCGGGAGCTGGCGTGATAGACCGGCCGCGGTCGACGGACCCGCTCCAGAGCCTCGGCAAGGCTGGCCGCATCGGGCCGAGATGCGTCCGCATAAACCTCCTGATCGGCATTAGCAACAACCAGGGTCTCAGGATGGGTGAACTGGAGCTGGTCCATGTAGACACCGGGCTCACCGGCCACGACCAGATCCGCCCCTACCTGCAGCCGACGGACCATCCAGTCCATATAGGGCTTCTTATGAGAGAAGAAGACCAGCCTGACCGCAAGCGGAGTACCGCCCCGACCGCTGACGAAGGCAGCATCGTCCACCATCACGTCCAGCCGAAAACCCCGGTGCCCGCTCAGCGGCACCAGACGCACCTGATCAACCCGGGCGGCGAAGGCGCAGGGCTCACCCAGCCGAATGCCGGCAATAGTGGTGATCTGCATGGGATCGGTAATGCGGAAAGGATAATAGGTCAGCGCATCCCCGACCGTGACCACGCCCAGAGCCTTGAGAGCGCTCACCCGACGCCTGTTGGCCACCAGCGAGGCCACGGTGCTGTGCAGACCTACACGAGCCACTGCCGACATACCCGATCACCTCCCGCAAGCGCCGACCATCATCCCTCAGGATGACAAGAACCCCCGGAGCTTATGCCCCCGGGGGTCCAAATACGACCGACGAACCGCACTCAGGCGGCGATGCGCTGCACCTTGCCGGCCTTGAGGCACTTGACGCAGACGCGCAGACGCACGTTCTGACCATCAACGGTGGTGTGCACCGACTGCAGGTTGGGGCGGAAGATGCGCTTGTTCCGGATATGCGAATGAGAAACACTGTAACCGGTCTGCGGGCCCTTGCCGCACACCGCGCAACGAGCTGCCATGATGACTTCCTTTACGTTGTTTTCCAAGTCGTCCCAGGTGTTCCGACCCGCAGCACAAGGCCACGGATGAACACACAACTTTGTTAGACTACTACATTCCACCAGGGAAGGCAAATCAACAGTCTCAGGCACGAGGAGGCTTGCGGAAGATGCCGATCAGTGACTGGAGCACCCCGCAGAACACCCCGCCGATGATCCAGATGGCCCAGAATGGGATGCGCCAACCGAAGAGATTGTCGTAATTGCCCGAGAAGAGCATGATCAGGGCCACCAGCGTGCAAAGGCCCATGATGGTTCCGCTGATGGCATTGCTTATCCGGTGTTCGTAACGATAGGCATCTGCGTGAGCATCGTCGACGGAATCGGTCTGTCTGTTGTAGGCGCGTAGATTCATCATCCTGTGGCTTGTTCCCGCATGGACCAGCAGAAAGACCCCCAGAGCCAGAAGAAGGAAGAAGACAAACCCTCTGACTTGATCGGACCAGTCCCAGATCAGGTATCCTGCAGAGTTGATCCCCACATCCAGAAGCACGACAGCCAAACCGCAGACCAACTCCCAGGTAGTCTGCCGATAAACTCGCGAGCGCTCCTCATCGGTATAGAAATCCGCCACATAAGGATGCCTGCGGCGAAAGTCCTTCCTGGCGGAAACCGCCGGTATAAGACAGGCCAGACCCAGGACGATGCCAATCATCAGAGCAAGGAAGGCCAGACCATTCTGCGTGTCGGTCGGCTGGTTGGCTCCGGCGAAGAGACCGCCGAAAGCCAGTCCCAGCATAATGAGGGCGATGCCGAAAGCCATGCGCAGACTGTAGGCATTGCTGAAGGATGCGTAGCCGGTCACGTCTTCCATAGCAGATTGGACAGGCGGCATAGTCGCATGGGTTGGCGGATTCGTCTGGGTGGTTTCCTGATGGTCCGGCTTGGATGCACGCTGCCCGGAACCTGGATGCCGCACATCGCCCAGGACCAGATCATCAAGGGTACAGCCGAAGAGGTCACAGATGGCCAGGAGCTTGTCCATCTCAGGATATGCCTTGTCCGACTCCCACTTGGACACCGCCTGACGGGACACCCCCACCAGCATGGCCAGCTGCTCCTGAGTCATGTTGCGCTGCGAACGCAGATACTGCACGTTGGTTCTGAAACTCATATTGTTCTTTCTCCCGATCGGCAGATTGCCTATTCAACCAGCAACGAGGCCATGATGAAACGTGCGGGGCTCCGACCGCCACCAGCTTTGGGTTGCACCCGGCGAAGACACCGATATTTTCCGTCAACCGACGGTTGCATCCTTGCAATTCCAAGGAAATAAGCAATCACCGAATCCCTGTCATCCTGATGACGACCCGCCCATAAATCCCCCTTCTGGCAAGAGATACGACCCCCTACGTTTACGATACATATCTTTCAGAAGCAAAGGCGAATTCTGTGGATTCCACCCTGAACCGTCCCCGATTCAACCCTGAAAACACCCTGACAGGAGCTCTCACCATGGTCTTATAGAAGAAGAGACCAGACAGGCGACGACCGAAAGGAAGGCAAGGATGCGGCATCAGGCGACAAAGGATCCATACGCGCAGACCCCACTCATTCTGGACAAGATCTCCTACGACTACGGAAGGCGGCAGAAGCAGGGCGCCCGAGTGCTGGACGAGATCAGCCTGGAATGTCAGGCGGGGACCTGGACGGCCATCATGGGTCCTTCAGGCGCCGGCAAATCGACCCTCCTCTATTGCGCCGCGGGCCTGCTCCAGGTCAGACAGGGCAGAGTGGCCATCGCCGGGGAGGACCTGACGCGAATGAAAGAGAGGGCGCTGACCCGACTCCGGCGCGACCATATCGGCTTCGTCTTCCAGGACTACAACCTGGTGAACGCCTTCACCTGCCTGCAAAACACCATGCTGTCCAGCCTCTTCGGCGGCAGGAAAATCTCCACCCAAGCGGCCCTGTCCGCCCTGTCCAACGTCGGATTGGAGGGATATGCCAACACCTATCCGGCAGACATGAGCGGAGGCCAGCAGCAGCGCGTGGCCATCGCCAGGTCCCTGGCCGCAAGTCCGGAAATCATCATGGCCGACGAGCCCACCGGCGCCCTGGATACCCATAGTTCACGGGAGGTCATGGACCTCTTCGACCTGGCCGTCCGAAGCGGCCAGACCATCCTCATGGTGACCCACGACCCCAACGTCGCCGCCCGGGCCCACCGCGTCATCTTCCTCCAGGACGGACGCATTCAGGCAGTATGCCCGGGCGGAGACCCACAGACCATAGCCCAGCAGCTGGCCAGCATGGATGCTGTCCCAAACGAGGAGGCCTTCAGCCCTCCTCTGGCAGTTCCATCCGATCAGCCTCGGTGATGGTACGAATTACCCGGCAGGGCACACCCACAGCCAGGGAGTTAGGGGCAATGTCATGGGTGACCACGGATCCGGCACCGATGACCGCACCATCGCCGATGGTCACTCCCCCGGCCACAGTCACGTTTGACGCCAGCCAGCAGTTGGATCCTATGGTGATCGGAGCACCCAACTCGTAGTCATAGAGGGAGCCATCCTCATGGCGCCTCAGGTTCCGTTCCTGCCACCGCATGGGATGCAGGGGGGTGGCCAGGGTGACATTGGGGCCGATCATCACATCGTCGCCGATCTGCACCGGGCAGGTATCCAGAACAGTGAAGTTGAAATTGGCGAAGATGCGCGAGCCAAGCTTGGTGAAGCACCCATAGTCGAAGTAGATAGGCCCCATGAAGTCGACGTCCTGGCCATGCTCGGGCACCAGATCGTCCAGAAGCCGGCTGCGCAGATCCAGCTCCTGCTCAGAAGACGCGTTGAAAAGACGGCAAAGTTCGTGGGCCTTGACCCGCAGCTGGCCCAGTTCGGGGTCCGAGGCATCATAGAGCTCGCCGGCAAGCATCCGCTCCCTCTGCGAGCGCCAAGTCCCTTTACCGGCTCCGCCAGCCGAATCTGTCAGTTTTGAATCTTTGTCCATAGTCATCCAATCATTCCCGCGTCACTTCACTGTCACTGCTATAAGTTTGTACTGCTTGCAGATGCCCTATCCATGTAATCGTCTGGGTCAGACAGCCGACAGCCACACGTACATTCGTCATCCGGTTGCGGACATACGTTCACTCCCCGGGTCAAGCTTGGTAGATTGGAGGCAGCTGAGGACCATGGCGAGGAGGAAGCATGCGGTATGAGGTGAGCGAGGCCATTCCCGAGGATGCCAAAGCCATCCGTACGACCGTATTCGTGGAGGAGCAGGGCTTTCACAATGAGTTCGACCAAACCGACGATGCCAGCCTCCATATCGTGGCCTATGACGGGGATGAACCAGTCGGGGTGTGTCGGATCTTCCTCGACGGTGGCAAGACATGGACCCTTGGCCGGTTGGCGGTTCTGAAGCCCTACCGCGGCCAGCATCTGGGTGCCGATTTGGTAGGCAGGGCCGAGGAAACCGCTCGGAGCCACGGCGCCGACCGGCTCACGCTCCACGCCCAGGAACGGGTGGCGGGCTTCTATAGGTCTTTAGGATATAGGGACATGGGCATTCACGACCAGGACGAGGGATGCCCGCACATGTGGATGGACAAGCCGCTAACGGACAGCGATGGAAACGAGCCGGAGGACAAGGCCTCATGAATCCGACCGTCGATTCTGCCAGCACAAGCATCGCTACGAATAAGGATCCCATGGGAAGGTCCGAACAGGCCATCTCCAGCTTCAGCGATGCCGTCATCTACTGGTTCCGCCAGAATTTCGGAAAAATCATCCTAATAATTGTCGTGGCTGTCTGCGCTGCCTTGATCTCCAAGATCGTAGCGGCGGCCATGCGGCGTGCCCTGGAGCGGACCAACCTGCCCAGTGCCTCCATCTTCGTCAACATCGTCCGCGCCCTGATCTGGATCTTCGCCGCTGCCACAGTCCTGCAACCTGTCTTCGGAATCAACCCATCCACTGTGGTCGCCGCCCTGGGCGTCAGCGGCCTGGCCCTCTCCTTCGGATTGAAGGATACGATCGCCAACATCGTCGGCGGCTTCGGACTGATGGTCAGCAAAGTGGTCCAGCCCGGCGACATCATCACCATCCAAGGCACCACCGGAACCGTCCGCGACGTGACCTGGCGCCATACCATCGTCATCGACAGGACCGGCAACCAGCTGCTGATCCCCAACTCCATCCTCAACACCACGGCGCTTGAGAAAATCACCGAGGCCGGCGAGGCCGCCACCACCGTTCCCTTCACCCTGCGAGGGGATGCCGATATAGCCAAGTCCTCCCGTTCCATTGCACAGGTGGTTGCCCAGGCAACCAAGGGCATGGCCATGCCTGCCAACCCGCCCATTGTCCAACTTCAGGGCTTCACCCCCTATGGCATCAAGGGGCAGGTGGTCATGTTCGCCAAGCAGGGTGTAATCGCCGCCGATATGCAGGATGCCGCCACCCGCGCTCTGGCCGGCCAGGACTACCTGGTCCAGGAGGCGGAGCTCCAAACAAAAGACATTGAGCATTAGCCAGATGATCTTCTCATCCTTCGGGAGAAATGCAAAAGCGGCATCCCCCCTCTTGTCAGAAGCGTCAAATTCCGCAAGCAGCTCCAGCGTCAGGCAGATACGCTCTCAATCAGTTCGGTGATCAGATCGGTGTATGTGATCCCGGTGGCCTCCCAGGCCTTGGCATACATGGAGATAGGCGTGAAACCAGGCATGGTGTTGATCTCGTTGACGATGACCCTACCCTCGGACGTCACAAAGCAGTCGACACGGCTCAGACCGGCGCCGTCCACGGTTCTGAAGGCCTTGGCAGCCAGGTCGCGAACCTTCTGAAGAGTCTCCTCCGGCAGGTTCGCGGGGACCTCAACGTGGGAGGCGGAGGAGTCCACATACTTGCTGTCGAAGTCGTAGAAAGCCTCGTCCTGGTCAGCCTTGTCCAGCACCACCTCGCCAGGCCAGGCTGTGCGGGGCTTTCTGTCCTTGCTGGAGGCGAGCACGGCGCACTCGATCTCCCGCCCCTCAATGCCCTCCTCTATCAGGACCCGCCAGTCGTGCCTTGCAGCCTCGGCGACCGCAGCAGCCAGGGCTTCGGCTTGAGGCTCTTCCACCTTGACCACGCCAAAGCTGGATCCCGCACGGGAGGGCTTGACGAAGAGCGGGTAATGCAGCTCCGCCTTCTGCACAGCGGCCAACAGGTCTGCTCCGGATCGCTGTTCACGGGAGTCAATGGTGATGCCCGGAGCCACAGGTATGCCGGCCTGACTGAGCAGAATCTTGGTGTAGTGCTTGTCCATGCATGCGGCAGAGGCGAAGACCCCGCATCCTACATAGGGCAGACCCATCATTTCAAGCAGGCCCTGCAGGGTGCCGTCCTCACCGTAAGGGCCGTGGAGCACCGGGAAAACCGCGTCCACATGCCCCAAAGGCTCCAGGGAACCGAAGGCCTTGGATGGTTCAACTCCAGAGACCAGGTCGTCATGGTCGCCGATCAGAAACCCATCCCTGCCACGGGCCATGTCGAGGATGATCGGACGGCTGCCTTCGGTTATCTGCACGGTTGGCAGACTGGCATCGCCCAGACCCCACTGCCTGGGATCCTGGCCGCCGATGGTCCATCGGCCATCCTTGGTGATGCCGATGGGGATGGGCTCATATCGGTCGGTATCGATGGCATTGAGCACGCCGGCCGCCGACACGCAGGATATGGAATGTTCGTCGGCACGTCCGCCATAGAGCACCACAACACGTTTCCTGACCATCATCCCTCGGCTTTCCTCATCCTGGACATGATTTTCAACCTCATGCACCTGCCCAGGCAGATACATCATTCAAGACAGCAGAATATCCCCTTGCCAGGCGGAAAGGCCCGGACACAGTCGCTCATCCACAAGCTTGGCACGAACAGGCATAACAGGGCCGATACAGCAGTCAGACAAGCCAGGCGCACATCCTGATCCGGAAACCATTCATCGCCGATCAATAGGTTGATAGCGCACGCTTCACAGCCTTCGTAGACCCTCTATAACCCTCAGGATTTTCTGATGGACACCATTCTGATGGTCGTCAGACTCATTCTGCAGTGATCTGCCCACCGAACAGCTCGTCGATCATGCCCCGGCAGCTCAGACCCTGATCGAGTACATGACTCATGGCCGTAGCCAGCGGGGTCTCCACCCGGTAGCGCCTGCCCAGGGCGACGACAGCATCGGTGGTGGGCACGCCCTCGGCGACACCCTTGCTGACTCGGGTGGCTTCCTCAATGCTCTTGCCCTGGCCCAGATTGAAGCCAAAAGTATAGTTCCTGCTCAGGGACGACCCGCAGGTGGCCACCAGGTCGCCGACCCCGGCAAGGCCAGCGAAGGTCTTGGACTTGGCACCGCAAGCCTCCCCCAAGGCAGTGAGCTCAGCCAGACCCCTGGCCTGGATCATGGCGGCCGTATTCTCCCCGAACCCAGCCCCCCGTGACATCCCGACGGCCAGCGCAGTGACGTTCTTCAGCGACCCGCACATTTCCAGGCCAATCACATCGTCCGAGACGAAGGCCTTGAAATAGTCGGTCGTGCAGGCACGGGCTACTTTCATGGCGGTATCGGCATCCGCGCTGGCGACCACAGTGGCGCTCGGTTCGCGGGCAGCCACCTCCTTGCTCAGATTGGGGCCGGAAACGGCCGCAAATCTGACAGGGTCCAGATCAAGCGTCTGGCAAACCACCTGATCCATCCGCCTGTCGGTGCCCCGTTCGATCCCCTTCATCAGGGAAACTGCGATGGCATCATGACCCAGCAGACCCTTGAATTGCGTCAAGGCCTCACAGGCATGCTGAGCGGCTATGGCAACGACCACGATTTCCGCCCCCGAGACGGCCCCGGCCCGGTCACCCTCAGCGATGATGGCGTCAGGCAGCCTCTTCGCGTTCGGCAGACGGCGAGTATTCGAATGTTGACTGTTGATTTCGCCTACGACATCCGGGTCGATGTCCCACATGACCACCTGATTGCCTGCATCAGCCAATACCTGGGCAAAAGCGGTTCCCCATGCGCCTGCTCCCAATACCGCGATCTTCGTCATCATTCTCCTTTGCATAATGCCGTGCGCACGGGAACGCCGACCAGCAGCCTCATTCTTGTCTCTACCATCCTATGACACCGCCGCCGGACAGTGGGAATTGGAGGTGGGTTCCAGCCTTATTGCTCGCTTCTGGGCCGACGGGTCATGGTCACGTAATCGAAGTATCCAGCCGCCGGAGGTTCCTCGCCACGGATCTCGGCCATGACCTCCTCCATCCTGTTGCGCAGGCGGACGCAAAGGAGATGCACGGACTGCTTGGGAGGTTCAGCACCCCACTGACCCACGTCTTCCAGAAGGTCGGAATAGTCAAGGAGCCGGTCATAGCACATGACCACGTTCTTCCGAGGCCAGGGCCACTTGTGATTGATCGAAGCCGCCCCCCAGGTGATGCTGGGATAAAGAGGGACCATGCGACCCAACTGCCGCGAAGCCTCCAAGGCGATGAATCCGACCCCGGGCTTGAGCGACATGGGCCACTTCAGGGGGTCACGGGTCACGGTCCCCTCGGGCCAGATGGTCAGCGGCCTGCCCGAGGTGATGATGCTGATCGACTCCTCCTCGATCGACCTGGCCTTGCCGGACTTGCGCTCCACCGGCTGCATGCCCACCATGCGAAACCAGCTGCCGATAAGGGGCCAATGGGCCATCTCGGCCTTGGCCATATAGCGGGGACGACGACCCAGGTGGAAGAGGGCCATCATGGGGATGAAAACGTCGAACTGGGTCACATGGGTGGCTGCGGTGATAAAGGGCCCGGTCTCCGGAACCCGCTCCAGCCCCCAGGCATAGACCCGGCAGGAGTCACGCACCACCTGGGAGACCCCGCGCAATAGACGGGTGGTCCCCACAGGGTGCTGACCGTCTATCTCGTCCAGGGCCGGCGTGCGATGTCCAGTGGGATAGTAGCGGGTCGGATCCACCAGACTGTGCCGTTGGGCCAGCAGGGCCACCTGTCGGTCGGACAGGGCAGGCACCGCAGACCGGGGGGAGGGTTTGCCTTTGGAAGCCATCTATGTCTGCCGGATCAGTCGATCTGCGCGTCCAGGGCCAGCAGCTTGTCGCGGAAGTCCTCGTAACCGCGGTCGATCAGGGAGATGCCGTGGACGGTGGAGGGGCCGGAGGCCGTCAGTGCGGCGATCAGGTGGCTGAAGCCGCCACGCAGGTCGGGCACATCGATGTCCTGGCCGGTCAGCGGGGTGGGCCCGAAGATGACCGCCGAGTGGTTGAAGTTGCGCTGCTGGAAGCGGCAGGGCAGGGATCCTAGGCACTCCTTGTAGAGCTGGATGGTGGCGCCCATCTGAATAAGCGGCTTGGTGAAGCCGAAGCGATTCTCGTAGACGGTCTCGTGAACGATGGAAAGACCCTTGGCCTGGGTGAGAGCCACCACCAGGGGCTGCTGCCAGTCTGTCATGAATCCGGGGTGCACGTCGGTCTCGATGGCCACGGGCCGCAGGTCGCCGCCCGGATGCCAGAAGCGGATGCCGTCGTCGCGCACGTCGAACTGGCCGCCGATCTTGCGGAAGACGTTCAGGTAGGTCATCATGTCGGGCTGGTGGGCGCCCTTGACCATGATGTCGCCATGGGTGGCCAGGGCGGCAGAAGCCCAGGAGGCGGCTTCGATCCGGTCGGGCAGGGAGGTATGGGTGAACCCCTTCAGGGAGGGCACACCCTCGATGCGGATGGTCCTGTCCACGTCCACGGAAATCTGCGCGCCCATCTTCTGCAGGACCGCCACCAGGTCCATGATTTCGGGCTCGGTAGCCGCCCCTGACAGCTCGGTACGCCCCTCGGCCAGGACTGCCGCCAACAGGGTCTGCTCCGTCGCGCCCACCGAGGGGTAGGGCAGGTGGATCTTGGCTCCATGCAGGCCGTCTGGCGCTGTGATGTGGATGCCGGACTCATGCTCCTTGTCGACATTGGCCCCCAGCTTGCGCAGGGTCTCCAGATGGAAGTCGATGGGCCTGCTGCCGATGCGGCAGCCACCAAGAACGGGGATGAACGCCTCCCCCATCCGGTGCAGGAGCGGTCCGGAGAAGAGGATGGGTATGCGGGAAGAACCCGACAAGGTATCCACATCGGCCACATCAGCCAGCTCCACATGGCTGGCATCGATGGTGACCACGCCCTCCTGAGGACGAACGTCCACCTTGACACCGTGAAGCCTCAGCAGATCCGAAACCACCTGGACATCGCGGATTACAGGCACATTCTTGAGTACCGAGACACCCGGAGCCAAAAGGGCGGCCACCATGGCCTTGCTGACGAAGTTCTTGGCCCCGCGGACCTGTATGGTGCCATGCAGGGGCCTGCCGCCCACCACATGCAGCACATCATCCTGAGTATTCACCTTGGGCATTTATCGGCTTCTTTCTCGTATCCGCTCAGAGCCGGGCTTTGGCACATCATCGGCCCTTATTGCAAGTCTGCCACAGGGGGTGTGGGGACACCGTGAATTGTCGCCTCAGGCATAGAGCGTCCACCCTGTCAGATACCGGTCAGGCGCCGGCTGAACCGAAGGGGGTCAGCATGGTGAAGCCCATGATCAGCAGCAGCATGATGAAGAATGGGCAGGCCCAGGCGCCATAGACGTTCGTATAGGTGCGGTTTTCCCGCAGAAAAGCGACAATCCGATGGCGACCCAGGTAAAGGACCAGGACGGCTGCCAGCATACCTGCCAGCATCATGAGCACGTTGATGTAGGAGGACATATTGTCGCTCATAAACCCGAGAAGGAGTTCCAGCCCGTCGCTGACGACCAGATTGTTGAACACGTGCAGAGCTATTGACCAGAAGATGGAGTATTCGCAGGCCAGATAGCCCAGGAGCAAACCCATGATGAAAGCGAAGAACCCTTGGCCAAGGTCGCCATGGAAGAAGCCGAACATGACGGCGGATGTGACGATGGCGAAGACGTGGCCGTAGGGCTTCAGCGCGTGCAGGATGGCACCTCTGAAGACCAGCTCCTCGATGACCGGGGCCAGCAGGCTGACGTATATAAACATGGGAATGGTACCCGAGGCCTGCTGAATCTGCTCGGTCGTGGTCCAGGACTGCTGCACTCCCAACCGCGCCGCGGTCCAATCCATGCCTGACTGATACCAGTCGGCCAGGGTCTGCCCGGTCAGCGTCAGTGCAAAGCATCCCAGCAGAACCTGCCATGTCATGGGATGCAGATCAGTGTGGAAAATGCCCGTAGGGCCGGAATCGCAGATCTGCCGGCGTCGTGTGAAAACCAGGAAGCAGAGGCCTGTGCAGGCGGCGATCAGATTGATGATGCCCCCATACTCCTTGTCGGCATGGCTCATCACATATATAAATCCCGAGTGGGCAGGCACCGGATCGAACACGGCATTCCACTCCATCTGAGCCAGGACACCGAACAGAAGGCCGACGCTGTTGATGATAAGCAGGTAGACCAGCAGCAGGGCGGCCTGACGGTTGAGCATGCCCCTGGCCGCACTCATCCATGCGCGATCCGCCGTGCCTCGTCTGGGCTTCTGAGTCTGCCCAGTCCCTGACGCGTCGGCCGCCGTCGCTGTCTGCCCCATGTCACCATGCCCTTTCACGATCCTCTGCAGGTTTGGCCATCCGGCATTGACCTCCAGCTGGTCCAAGTCTACGCCACCACCGACAGCACCTATACGTCACGCGCTAGAGCAGACCGGGCACAAACTTGAAGACCGTCAGCAGCAGGCAGAGCAGCAGATAGAGCAGGAACCAGGGCTGCCTCCAGGAAACGTACGTTCCCTTAGGTGCCCGATAGCGCCGCCGGTAGTCCAAGAGGCTGGCGCGGCGCAGAAAGAACATGACCAACCCAGCCAGAACCAAGACGAGTGCCACTGCCAAAATCGACAGACGGGCGGTTCGCGGGGCGCTCATCAGATAACGGTTGGGCAGGCCACTGAAGAGCAGATCGCCGACCACACGGGCTCCGATGGCCCAGATCAGACCATACTCCAGGGAGCAGTATCCCAAGGCCAGCCCCAGCAGGAAGATCCAAAGCCCAGAGACCGGATCACACTGGAGCAGGGCGCAGAGCAGGGATGCGGTCAGGATGGCAAAGACTCGACCAAACCGACGCAGTCCGTTAAGGATGATGCCACGGAACACCAGCTCCTCAGCCAAGGGAACAGCCAATAGCGCGTACAGGGCCATCATCGGCGAGGAGGCGCCCGTGACCAGCAGACTGCGCGAAGCCAGGGAGGGGATGTGCAGAAGCAGGCAGAAGTGGTTGAAGAACTTGTTCAGTTCATGGACCATCCCCTGGCCCAGCAGGAGCACCGCCACAAGGGCCAGCAGAGCTGCCACCGTCATTCTTCTATCTGTGCGCCAGTGGACGGCGTCCTGTCCCCGCTGATCCTCGCCTCGAATAACGCTCCACTCTGAAATACAGGCATAGGTCAGCGCCAGCAGGACCGACAGTAGGGTAATTCCATCGGACAGGAAGGCTATGGATCCGGGGTCTTTGACCTGCTCCATGATGACAGGCAGGATCATCCCTGAACCGACCATGAGCACCAGAACCGATATGGCCAGGTAGACGAAGGCGAAGGCGGCCTGGCCATTGACGGCATGGAGGACCCCCGAACTGGCTGTGTAGGTGGCGGACTTTTTGGCGGCGGGTTTGCCCGCAACTGCAGCAGCTGGCGTGGCAGTATCAAGTTCCCTTGGAACAACAATCGGCTGCGAATTGGCCGGCACCGGTCGGCTTGCTCCTGCGACGGGTTCTGCAGAAGAGTTGGAAACGACCCTGGGGGCTGCCGACTCGACTGAAGGACGGGTGCGGTTACGAACAGACCGCCGCTTGGACAACCGACGGGCTCCTCCACTCCTTTTACGACCTCTGGTGGAAAGGCCCAGATGAGGACCATGCGAAGAGCCGGACGGCTTGGTTGCGTCCGTCGTTGCGGCCTTGGCAGCCACAGCAGCTGCAGCAGCCTCGGCAGCCTTGGCGGCGAGAGCCACCGAAGCACCTGGAGAAGATACGGACGTCGGTGAAGATGCAAACTGAACGACCGACTGCGTCCCTGAAGCTGCATTCGCAGCATCGGAAGATTCAGAAACGGCAGGCTGAACGGCAATGCCTTCTTGGCCGGTCTGCACGGGCTGACCGGCATGATCCTTCTGCGCGAGCGCCGGCCCCTGTCCCCCGATAGCCTTTGAGGAAACGACCCGACCACCGGTGCCGTCACTGGCGACTGCAGCAGGCTGGGCAACTACCCGTGGAGTCGAACAGACACGACGCCCCTGATGTTCGGCCTCGCTGGCCACGGATTGTGCAGCGGCATCGCTCTGTCCTGGAGCCGAGGAACCGGTGACCAGGGAATTCCAGTCCGCATCCGAACGACGGACAACGACTGGCCGGTCGGCGAATACCACGGGGGTCGCAGGCACAGAGACCTCCGGACTCGGTTTCGCAGACATCGAAGCCTGAGGGCCGGAGGCCGAGGGCGCCTCGGCTGTAGTCACCGACTTGGGTTCGGCTGTTTTGACTCCGGAAGGAGCGGGAGCGGAAGCTTTTGATGACTCCTGCTCAACCTTGGAAGGTGCCAGGACAGCGGAATCGACAGCATTGGCAGACGATGCGGAAGCTGCAGGTTTGCCTGCGCGGGTGCTTGTGGACGGCTTACGACGCTTGGGCATATTCCAAGAGAAGACCGGGCCTTTGTTCGTCTCGGGCTTGGTCCAGGACCAAACGACCTTGACTGCAGGCTGCTCCTGCTGTGCCGAGGTCCCTGAGACCGTCCCGGTGGCCTTGGAAGCCTCCAGCTCTCGGCGTACCACCACACGTCGCGGGGATGGCTCTTGGCCGGAATCCTTTACGCCCTGCCCGTCAACCGGCAGGTCTGCCGGAGGAAATGCGGGAACTTCCGGTTGACTGGCCATGGTGACCGAGTTCAAAAAATCATAGGATCCGGGAAGCACCGAGGGTCGTTCACCAACTGGCATGGCACCCTTGTGCCCCTTGCCACCAGCTCCGTCATCACCCAGAAGAGCGGTCTTCCTATGGGCTATCCGCCCCGGGTAGGCCAAGCCATCATCCACCGCCTCCCCCGGCAGGCTCAAGGGTGGCAGGCTGATGGACCCTTCCTCATAGTCCCAGTGGCGTGCGTAGTCCTTGCTGGCACTGTGGCTTGCAGTCATGAGGGCAATAGAGGAGCGCGACACCTTCAAGCGCCCCTGATCGCTTTGGGCATCGGCAGACTCACTGCCGCTGTCGCGATCCTCATCATCCCTCATCCGTCGATGATCCTTCCCCTTCATGCACTACCGTACGACCGCCAAGGGCGTCCAGCGACACGAACCTTTCCCCACGTTCATATCAACACTACATGTCCGAGTCTAGCCCGACCCCGCCCTTCCCTCGACAGAATCCCGACAATGGGCCAGTGCCATCGACTGTCTGCTCAGGACAGCCCCGGCACGAATTCGCTCAGGGCCATCAGCAGGCATGCCATGCAGAAGAGCAGGAACCAAGGCGCCCTCCAGGAAGCGTATATCCCCTTGGGAGCGCGATTGCTCCGGCAGTAATCACGAAGAGTCCCCAGCTTGAACAGCAGTCCGACGACTCCGGTCAGCAGCACCAGGATCATGAGCAGGCCTAGGCCGATGCGAACAACCTCGGGTGCCAGGGGCATGTACTTGGCCAGCAGACCTGAAGAGAAGGCATTGTTGAGCATGTGCACCAGCAGGGACCAGACCAGCCCGTACTCCATGGCCAGATAGCCCAGAACCAGGCCGGAAATGAAACCGAACAGACCCTGGACCAAGGAGCCATGCATGAAGCCGAAAAGCAAAGAAGAGGTAATGATGGCGAAGACTCGGCCAAAGCGGCGCAAGCCATTCATGATGACCCCTCGGAAGACCAGCTCCTCGGCAAAGGGCCCCAGAAGAATGCCATAGAAGAGCATGATCGGCGTTTCCATGCCGCCGTCGTCGGATGCGGTCGGCGGATGCAGACCAGTACCGGACAGAATGGCGCTCAGTCCAGAGTTGGCAGCACCGGCCACCAGCTGACTGAGGAAGAAGCAGGCCAGGGCGATGATCAACGCCAGCAGGCTGAATCGGCGCGCAGTGACCCAACGCACCTGGTCCTGGCCATGCCGTTCATGGCCGACGATGACCGGCCATTGACTGATCAAGGCAAACATCAGGGCCAGCACCACGGAGACAACCACTGTCCAGTCACCTAAAGGACCATTGTATTGCTCCTTGGAAGCATGCGGGAAAAGAGCAGGCAGAACCACCTTGCTTCCCAAAAGACCCGCCAGGGTCTCGATGGCCACATAGATGAAAGCAAAAGCACTGAGGGCATTCACTGCCTGTCTAACGCCCCAGTTGTGCACATCGCCGCTGCTGTGCCTCATGATAATCGCCCCTCTTAGCTTGCCAACCGGTCACAGTCGACCAATGACTGTCACATTCCATGGTAGGCGAAGAAGGGGCGAATGACTTTCATATAAGGGCACACGGCCCGTCGGTCAGATGATGCCGCGGTCAGCCAGGGGCCCGGGCCAGTCGATTTGACCCTCCCTGGCTGAAGTGACCGGCTCTTCCGGCATATGCCGGGCCGGCAGGGTGCGCGGCTTGAAGGGGAAACGCTCGGCCCGAATGCGCTCATAGGCACGAATGTCATCCTCATGCTGCAGGGTCAGATCAATGTCGTCGTAGCCGTTCATGAGCCGCCATCGCACGTAATCGTCCACTTGGAAGGGCAGGGTCACATCCGCGCAGGTGACTGTGCGAGTACCCAGGTCCACGGTCATCTCGGTGCCGGGGTCCTCCTCCAGGAGCTTCCAGAGCAACTCCACTGATTCCTGGGGCATGATGGCGGCCAGGACCCCGTTCTTGGCTGTGTTCCCATAGAAGATGTCAGCGAAGCGGGGGGCGATAACCACGCGGAAGCCGTAGTCCCGCAGAGCCCAGACCGCATGCTCCCGCGAGGAGCCGATGCCGAAGTCCGGCCCGGCCACCAGGATGCGGGCACCTGAATATTCGGGCCTGTTGAGCACGAAATTCGGATCCCTTCGCCAGGCGTAGAAGAGCGCATCCTCGAAGCCTGTCTTCTTCACCCGCTTCAGGAATACGGCGGGGATGATTTGGTCAGTGTCGACGTTGGAGCGGCGCAAGGGCACCCCGACCCCGGTTACAACGGAAAGTGGCTCCATGATGACCTCCTGCCTGCTGGATGGCGATGATGATGACGAATGATTGATGGGCTTACAGATCGGCCGGGGAGCAAATGGTTCCCTTGATGGCCGTCGCAGCAGCCACCTCGGGCGAGGCCAGATGCGTCCTGCCGCCCTTGCCCTGACGACCCTGGAAGTTGCGGTTGGATGTGGAGATGGAACGCTCCCCCGGCACCAGCTGGTCGGGATTCATTCCCAGGCACATGGAGCAGCCGGCGTTGCGCCATTCGGCTCCGAAGTCCTCGAAGATGCGGTCCAGCCCCTCCTTTTCGGCCTGAATGCGAACGCGCGAAGAAGCCGGAACCACCAGGACGCGATGCAGGTTCTTGGCCTTGTGATGCCCCTTCATGATGGCCGCTGCCGCGCGCAGATCCTCGATGCGCCCATTGGTGCAGGAGCCGATGAATACGGTGTCCACGGCGATGTCCCGGATGGGCATCCCCGGCTTCAGACCCATATAGTCGATGGCCTCCTGGGCTGCCTGGCGCTTGGCCGGATCGGCGATCTTTTCGGGCACAGGCACATCAGCAGCTATGGGCAGGCCCTGTCCGGGATTGGTGCCCCAGGTCACGTAGGGGGTCAGCTGGTCGGCATCCAGAATGACCTCCTTGTCAAAGACCGCATCCGGATCGGTGGGCAAAGTTCGCCAGTAGTCCAGGGCCTGATCCCACATGGCCCCCTTGGGGGCATGCGGCCGGCCCTCCAGGTAGGCGAAGGTGGTCTCGTCGGGCGCAATCATCCCGGCCCTGGCCCCGGCCTCGATGGACATGTTGCAGATGGTCATGCGTGCGTCCATGGACATCCGCCGAATGGCCTCGCCCCGGTACTCCAGAACGTGCCCTTGGCCGCCGCCCGTGCCGATTTTGGCGATGACAGCCAGGATGACGTCCTTGGCGCCTACGCCCGGCTTGAGCTGCCCGCGGACGGTGATGGCCATGGTCTTGAAGGGCTTCAGGCTCAGAGTCTGAGTGGCCAGGACATGCTCCACCTCGGAGGTGCCGATGCCGAAAGCCAGGGCCCCGAAGGCCCCGTGGGTCGAGGTATGCGAATCGCCGCAGACGATGGTCATGCCGGGCTGGGTCAGTCCCAGGACGGGTGCAAAAGCATGCACGATGCCCTGGTCGGCATTCCCCAATGGAAGCAGACGGACGCCAAACTCACGGCAGTTGCGCTCCAGGGTGGAGATCTGCAGGGCCGAAACCTTGTCGGCGATGGGCCGATCGATGTCGATGGTGGGGGTGTTGTGATCCTCGGTGGCGATGACCTGGTCCACGTGACGAATCTCCCGGCCTGCCAGGCGCAGACCCTCGAAAGCCTGAGGACTGGTCACCTCGTGCATGAGCTGCAGATCGATGTAGATCAGATCGGGCTCGCCGCCTTGGCCCTTTCTGACCAAATGATCGGTCCAGACCTTTTCCGCCATTGTGCGTCCCATATCGCCTCCTGAAAGCCTACGACCGGCCAGGGCACCAATCTCATCGGCACCCCCGCCGGCCTCCTACCACCGAGTATGGAACTGCCCAACCGTTATGAACTTTTGCATTTCATATACTGAGATGGCATAATTCAACCATGGACACACCTTCTATGAACGACGACGACAGATACCCCTCCGTAAACGATCGGAACATGCATCAGGAGGAGATTCATTCGGGCGTCGGCGTTCTGGACAAGACGGTGCGAATTCTGGACACCCTGGAGACCGGACCCATGACCCTGGGCCAGCTGGTCAACGCCACCGGATTGGCTCGACCCACAGCCCACCGGTTGGCCATCGCCTTGGAGCGCCACCGCTTCGTGCTGCGGGACGCGCATGGCCGCTTCGTCCTGGGCTCCCGCTTCGCCGAGCTGGCCGCCGCCGCCGGCGAGGATCGACTGCTGACCGCCTCGGGGCCCATCCTGCACACACTGCTCAACCGTTCGGGCGAGTCGGCCCAGATTTTCCGCCGTCAGGGCGAAGTCCGTGTCTGCATCGCCGCAGTGGAACGCGCATCGGGCCTGCGCGACTCCATCCCCGTAGGCGCCCTGCTGTCCATGGAGGCCGGGTCGGCAGCACAGATTCTGCTGGCCTGGGAGGAACCTGAGCGCCTCCATCAGGGTCTGCGACACGCCAAGTTCAACGCAGCGACCCTGGCCACGGTCCGCAAGCGCGGCTGGGCCGAATCCATCAACGAGCGGGAAGAAGGCGTCTGCTCCATCTCGGCCCCCATCCGCAACGGATCCGGACAGGTCATGGCCGCCATATCCATCTCCGGTCCGGTCAACCGCATGTCGACCACGCCGGGAAGGCGCTACGCCCCCCTGGTCATGGCCGCCGGCAAATATCTGACCGAAGCCCTGCTGCGAGCCTCATCTCCCGCCCGTCGTAGGGTCTGAGCCGGAATTCCTAACCCCTTGGCCCTGATCGCCGCCGGGAGGAACCCCAGGAGGCAATCAACCCGGCCAGGGCCGTCAGGCCGCCTGCCAAGACCCCGGGCCGACGCAAGAGGTTGACCGCGTCTCCGGTGGAGGTGGGTACATGGCTCATGGCGAAGGTGTAGACCTTGTGGGATCCTGGCCGCCCCACCAATTGCCCGAACTCCAGGAGCTGGGTGCGGGGATGATGGGGATGGCGGATGTCGAACTCGAAGAGCCGTGCCGCCCGCTTGCTGGGCACCGGACCGTAGGAACCGAATCCACATGTGGGCGTGGCCCCCAGCGTCAGATCCCCGCTGCGTCCGACGAAGCCATTGCGATGGTCATGCCCGGCGAAGAGGGCGAAGTAGCCCCGGTTCCGGGTCAGCAGGTCATACTCGCCGCTGTCCTCGTCCGGACAGGAGACGCCTTCGCCCAGGTAGGAGCCCGGGCAGGTGCGCGACTCGTCCAGGATATAGCAACGGGAGTCGAAGCTTCGGTAGCCCTGGACCGCATAGGCTGTGGTGGCCGGCACCGGCTTGAGCAGATCATAGAACTGGGGGATGGGCATGTGCTGAAAGACTATGGATCGGTTGCCCAGAAGGTCAGGAGCGGCCGCCAGGAAATCCAGAGCCTGGGCCGAAGGTGAGCCATAGCCGCCTGCACGGGCATAGTCGCCGGAGTCCACCAGGACCAGGCCCATGACCACCCCGTGACCGTCACAATCCGCCACAGGCAGCGCGAAGGTGCCCGGAGCGCAGACGAAGGCCGTCTGGGAGGGCAGGGCCGACCCGATCAGCGCATGGACCCTATCAGGATGGGCGACCGTGGCCTCCGGATTCAGGCAGCCGGGCACCTCCCGATAGATGGCGTCCATCTGATCGGTGTCCAGGCCGCACTGGAAGTCGTGGTTGCCATAGGTGACGACGAAGGGAATCCCACGTTCAACCAGCGGGCCGGTGATCAGGCCGACGGTTCTGCGGACCAGATCCTCGGTGTGCTTGATGTTCTGCTGACGTACACGCTCGGCATCCCTACTACCCGGTTCCCGGCGGTCAGCAGCAGCCTGACCATCCTGGGACTTGGCAGAGCGCTTCAGGGAGGCCCCCCCAAGCCCCAAGGCGCTGCCCATGCTCAGACCAGCGGAATAGATGCCGTCCAAGGGGGTGCTCCAACGCCTCTTGCGGAAGGTGTGCTCGTAGGCCGTGTCGTACCCGGCCACCTGGTTGCCCGAAAAGACCACCAGATCGGGCTTTGCCGCATCACAAGCCGCGCCTATCAGCCTGATTGTGTCCGCAGAGACCTTGGGGCCCTCCTGGACGTCGGCCAGCTGCAGAAGTCTGAACTTGCCCGAGTAATGGAACTGGAGTCGCCCCAGCCGGGCCGAAACGGACAGCGGTCGATCATGCTCTCCCTCGCCGCCTTGTGGGGAGACCTGATCCGCGTGGTAATGCTGACTCATACATCTAGCCTACTTCACCCGTCTTCGCCTCCAGGCCAATCTATGCAGCCCCCTTACGAATGGAATCCAGGCCGGAGCGTCACCGCAGCCGGCCGGCACCCTGATGTCAGCTTGGCCACAGTGATTACGATGACAGCCAGGACCGGGCCACCAATCTTCAGGCCTGGCCCCGGTCTTGGTATATTGGATACGTTGCGGTTCTTAACGAGATAGAGGGAGCGTACCTCCATGGCAGAAGGACAAGGGCTCCTGTTGCGCAAGGATCTTGAGCGGGTCATTGATCGCCTGCACCAGGAGCGTACCCATGTGGCCCCCTATCAGGAGGATTACCGTCGACTGCTGGATAACCACGGCAAGATGATTCGCGCCGCCATGGTGGTCCTCTTTGCCCGGGCCGGAGCACGGACAGAAGGACACCTGGACGACACCGTCATCACCGGCGCCGCCGCCATCGAGATGCTTCATCTGGCCACCCTGGTCCACGACGACGTTCTCGACAATGCCCCCATTCGCCGCAACAAGCCCACGGTCCACACCATCCGGGGCAATAAGGCAGCCATCTATCTGGGTGATCTGATCCTTTCGCGCTACATGGAGATCATGGCCTCCATCGCCCCTGACACAGGCTTTATCCGCGAGCAGGCCGGCACGGTCTGCGAGATTGTGGGCGGCGAACTCTACCAGGAGTCCGAACGCCACCATACCCATATCACCATTGACGATTACGACCGAGCCATCTCCGGCAAGACCGCAGCCCTCTTCCGACTGGCCTGTCTGACCGGGATCCGCCTCGATGACCAGCCAACTGACCCAGCCTTGGAGCGGACCGCCAGAGACTTCGGCGGGAATCTGGGCATGGCCTTCCAGATCATCGATGACATCAACGATTTTGATCTGGACCGTGACACCGGCAAGCCCAAACTGGAGGACATTCGCGACGGAATCTACACTCTGCCGGTTCTGCTGGGATTCCAGGAGGATGAGAACTTCAGAACCTTGGTCCAGCAGGATGATCCCAACCTGGTGGTCGACTACCTCAGAGCACATCCCCAGTTGATGGAAAGCAGCCGTCAAACCGCCAAAGACTGTCTGCGGCGGGCTTCAGACAGCCTGGAGGATTCCCCCATGAACAAAGACGTGCGTGACCTGTTGCAGAGGATTACGGTCAAGCTGACCGCACAGGTCTGACTGGACCGGCACGACAGAACCAGCTCGAACGAACCTGAGCGAGTAAAGCCGGTCTGGCATCAAGCAGAAGTCGAACATGCATCTTATCTGTCGCTTCATGCGGGCATCGCTCTCTTTTCTGAATCTCACCCACATCCACCGCTGATGGCAAACACCCTATGACAGCAAATCCCCCGCTCCGAACCATGCGGTCCGAAGCGGGGGATTTACCGAAGGGGAAGGAAAGGTTTGAAATCAGTCGACCATCAGGCCAGGGCCACCCGAGCCGGCGCACCATGCACCTTGGCAGGCTGCGGCCCATTGCCGTCATCCGGCTTATAGAAGGGTCCCTGGTGCAGGGTCCTCCTGGTATAGAAGACCATGACTCCGCCCAGAACCAGGAAGAGCAGGAAGTAGACAATGCAGGTGAAGAGCAGGTTCGGCACCGTGCTGGTGGGCGAAACCCCATCGGCGATGGTCTGATAACCATATACCAGCCACGGATAGCGCCCTAGCTCGGTCACCAGCCAGCCGCTGGTCGTCGCAGCAAATGGAGCAAAGGTGAAGATACCCATGATCCAGAGCTTCCAGCGCGTGGTGAACAGTGTGTTCTTCTTCTTACGTGTGAACCAGAGCACCAATGCGGATATCAGGGCAAAGGCAAACCCGATTGCGACCATCAGGCGGAAGACCCAGAATAGGGTGGTGACCGGCACGTAGTAGTTCATGTCCTTGCCATACTTGGCATCGTACTTCTCGTGCAGTTCCTTGTTCACGGTGTTCATGCCCTTGACGGCGCCTGTTTTCTTGCCGTAAGCCAGCTGCGACATGGCTCCGGGAATCTCGACGGACCCCTCAATCTTATGGTCCTTCTCATTGATCAGAGCCACGGCATTCCAAGGAGCGGGATCACCGGTGTCCTCGTAGATGCCCTCGGTGGCGGCCAGCTTCATGGGCTGATCGGTCACGATGTACTTGCCCTGCAAATCACCGTAGGTGATCACGCAGATGGAACCGATAAGACCGAGCAGGGCGGCCAGACGGATTGACTTGGTGAACAGGTTGACCTTGGCCTGCTTCTCGGAGTCGGCCTCGACAGCAGCCACGGCCTGGTCCTTGTTCCCCATGTGCATCCTCAGCAGACTGAAGGCACTGCAGCCCATGACCACGAAGGCCCCTGTGCAGACGGCGGCGAAGAAGACGTGGGGGAACTCGATCCACAGCTGGGGATTGAACATGACGTCACCAAAATTGCGCAGCCGTACATGGCCGGTAGTCTGGTTGATCTCGAAACCAACCGGGTGCTGCATGAAGCTGTTGGCAGCCAGAATCCAGATTGCCGACATGGAGGAACCCAGGAAGGTCAGCCAGATGAAGACCGCATGCACGGCCGGCTTGAACCTATTCCAGGTGAACATCCACACGCCGATGAAAGTGGACTCCAGGAAGAAGGCCAGCAGGGCCTCGATGGCCAGGGGGGCACCGAAGATGTCACCCATGAACCTGGAGTAGTTGGACCAGTTCATGCCGAACTGGAACTCCTGAATGATGCCGGTGACCACGCCTACCGCAAAGGAGAGCAGGAAGATCTTGGACCAGAACATGGTCATCTTCTTGTAGACATCCTTCTTGGTCACCACATAGGTGGTCTCCATGATGGCGACCGCCAGGGCCAGACCGATGGTCATAGGGACATAGAAGAAGTGGAATATCGTCGTCATGGCGAACTGGAATCTAGACAATCCCAATACAGTGAACATCGTTCCTCCCAATCTCTGCAGGGTTCGTCGGGCGCGGGTACACGGGTCGAATCCGGACGGATTCAGATATGACCGGGCTTATGCCTACGAGAACCTCTCAGCTCTCCCCGACTTCGCGACCTGGTCGCTTCCGCGGGCTCCGGTTTCCATGTCGTCCTGTCCATGAACCGACGGCGCACGGTGACCCGCCGGGAAGCCATCCGCAAAGATCGGCAACCCGACAACCGTGCAAAATTCATTGCTCGGGAAACAGCCTGATGGTCATTCAACAGGGTTCCGTCCATCTGAATCTGACTGCTTCTGTAAGTATATCCCTTGACCGGCACCCTTGTCCACGTCCGAGACGTCCATGCGATAAAGTTCACGGAAACGGGCGTTTTCACGGTACAGATCGACCGGACGACCCTGCATGGCGATGTGCCCGTCCTGCATAAAGATGACCTGGTCGGCCTCCTCCAGCCCCTGCAGGTGGTGGGTCACCCAAAGAAGGGTGCGATTCTGGCTGACCTTGAAGATCATGGCCATGAGCCGCCGCTCGGTTATGGGATCCAGACCGATGGTGGGTTCGTCCAGAAGGATGATCGGGGTGCGCTTGAGCACGATCCTGGCCAGGGCCAGGCGCTGACGCTGTCCGCCTGAGAGTCGTCCGCCGGCCTCATCCACCGGCGTGTCGATTCCCTGGGGCATGTCATCCACCACCTGATCCAGCTGTACAGCCTTCAAGGCCTGGCGAACCTGATCGTCATCGGCCTGGGGAGCGCCCAGTCGCACGTTGGAGGCGATGGTGGTGTTGAAGAGGAAGGCCTGCTGGTTCAGGTAGCCAAAGAGTTGGGGACGCTGATCCTGTAAGGCATCGACCGGTATTCCATTGATCAGGATGCGGCCGCTGGTAGGACGCAGGTCTCCCAGGAGCAGCTGAAGGACCGTCGTCTTGCCCTCGCCGCTGGGACCGAGCAGGGCCACCCGCTGCCCGCCTTCGATTCGCAGGCTGAAGTCGTCCAGCAGCAGGGGGTCATCGGGGCCGTAGGAGAAGCTGACATGGTCGAAGACGATTGACTTGATCGGCCCCTCCAACCTGGTCTGTGCACTCGGCTCGATTCGCCGGGACTCGACGCGCTCGGTCAGACCGTTCAGATGGTCCAGCGAGTCCGTGTAGAGGGGGACCTCAGCCACAGCCTGGGAAACCACGATGAAGCAATCGACCAGGGGGAAAACCGCCAGGACCACGGCTGCCGCAAAGTCAGCAATGGAGGTGGAGCTGGTCATACGCAGATCCGCCCCAACAATCAGAGCCACCACCATGAGGGCGAAAATCATCTGGATGCCGCAGTTGCGCCAGCGTTCAAACCGCTTCTGCTCTCTGCGGCCGGTGGCGATGTCGTTGAAATCACCGGAGGCTGTATCGACGAAGCGGTGCCGACGGCGGGTAATCACCCAATCCCCCAGGCCCATGTAGCTCTCGGTCACCGCTGTGTACTGGTCCTGCCGCCGTGCCTTCTCCATGTCGTAACGCCCGTCTGAATAAGCCAGCGAGACCAGCGGGACCAGAATCAGAATCAGGGCGAAAAGCAGGAAGAGCAGGAGCGAGGTCAGCCAGGAGAAGACACCCACGGCGATGGTGACCACCACCCACATCATGTAGGCCACGACCGTGGGGAAGATGGTGCGCAGGTAGAAGTTCTCCAGATGGTCCAGGTCGTCCGAGAGCATGCCCAGGACCGTGCCTGTGCGCTCATGCTCGTTCAGGAAGGCCGCGTCCTGCGAGAGGGTGCGGTAGAGCTGAACCCGCAGCTTGGAAACCACTCGGAGCACCCAGTCATGGCTCTTGATGCGCTCCAGGTACTTGAATGTGGGTCGTCCGATACCGAAGGCCCTGGTCAGGACCACCGGCACATAAACGGCGAAGATGTTGAAGGGATGACGGGCCGACCTGCTGATCAGGAATCCCGATGTGAACATCAGTCCGGCCGCGCACACGAAGGTGATGGTCCCCAGGAAGAAGATCAGGGCAAGCAGACCCTTGTCCTGACGCAGGTAGGGCCAGAACCAATGGTCCCGGTGCCAGATATGCATGTAGCCTGACAGCCCACGGCCGCGGCGGGAGGTCTTCGACGATCCCATGCCACCTCTTCCGGCGGTTTCAGTCCTGCTGGTAGTCGGCAATCTGGTTCCCTCCCATCTCATCGATCAATGCATCCAGGGGTCCGCCCTGACCAATCAGCTCTTGCGGATTGCCCTGGGCCACAATTCGTCCATGCTCCAACATGATCACCCAGTCCATGTTGGCCAGCCAGTGCAGCCGGTGGGTGGCCAGGACGACCAGATGCCCGTCCATAATGGGCAGCAGGGTCTGTTTCAGGTCGTATTCGGTCTCGATGTCCAGGTGGGCTGTGGGCTCGTCAAAAAACAGAATCTCGCGCGAGGGATCCAGGATGCCCCTGGCCAGGGCGATTCGCTGTGCCTGGCCACCGCTGATGCCGCGGTTGCCCTCCCCGATTTGGGTGTTCAAACCGTCGGGCAATGTGTTCAGCCAGTCGGTCAGTCCAGCCCGATCGGCTGCACGGGCCACTTGAGCATCGTCTGCTTCCAGGTTGTAAAAGCGGATGTTGTCGGCCACTGTGCCGTGGAAGATGAAGGGGTTCTGCGGAATGTAGCTGATGTGCCGCTGCCAGGCAGCCACGTTGCAGTGCTCCAGCTGATGACCATCCAGGTCTATGGTGCCTGCCTTGGGCTGGTCAAAGCCGGCCAGCAGATCCATCAGCGTGGACTTGCCGGCTCCGGAACGACCGACAATGGCCACCTTGGAAAAACCGTGCAGGTTGAAGTCCAGACCGCTCAGGGCCAGAGGCTGCTCCTGAGAATCCACGGCTGCCTCGGCTCCGGTTCCCTGCGATGCCGCGGAACCGACCTCAGCCGAGACCGCTCCCCCATTACCGTGATGAACCTTGGTTGCCTTGCGTTTGCTGCCCTTCTTGCCGGACTTTTGGCTCTCGGACTTGGCCATGGCATCCATCTGCGCCCCGGCTGAAGCAGTACTCTCCACCGGTTTGGGGCCAGGATAGGCAAAGTCGATTCCTTCCAGGCGCAGGTGGCTGTCTTCCTTCCATCCTGACCAGTCCAGTTCCTCCAAACGTTTGGGCTCTGGTTGCGCCAGCATGTCCGCGATGTCGTCCAAGGCGTTCTTGCCGTTCAGCGTGGCGTGGAAGTCGTCCCCGAACTGCCGGATGGGCATGAAGTACTCAGGGGCCAGAATCAGGGCCAGCAGGGCTGGGAAGAGCTCCACCTTGGCATTGATCAGATTGTTGCCCAGGAAGACGGCCATGATGGCGATGGCCAAGGTGGCGAAGAAGTCCAGAGCGAAGGTGGAGGTCATGGCCACCCTGATAACGCTCATGGTCCTCTTGCGGAAGCGGTCCGAGACCGAATAGATCTCGTCCTCGTATTCCTTGTCAATGCCCAGCATCTTCAATGTCGGCAAGCCCAGGACCGTATCCATGAATCGGGTGTTGAGCTTTCGGAACTGAGCGTACTGCCTGCTGGAGCGATCCCTGGCTGCCAGACCCAGGATGACCATGAAGAAGATGAGCAGGGGCAACATGAGCAGGAGAATCAGGCCGGAACCTGCATCCTGGGTCCAGACCACCACCAAGACAATCAGTGGGATGAAGATGAGATCCATCATCTTGGGCAGAACCGTCAGCACGTAGGTACGCACCTGGTCAAGCCCATCCACCAGCATGGTGACGGCCGAGCCCGTGCCACGCCGAGCCAGAGCCGACGGCCCCAGGGAGAAGACCTTGTCCTGAATACGGGGCCGCAGCTCGGCTACGATGGCATCGGCACGGTCGGTGGCGATACGATCCTTGGCCACGTCACAGAGCTGTCGACAGGTGTAGGCGGCCAAAAAAATCAGTACCGGCACCACCAGCACCTTCAAATTCTTAAGGCGCCAGATACGCACCAGGGCCAGGGTCAACCCATAGGCCTGAACCACCACGCCTATTCCCTGGACCAGGGACAGTGCGGCCAGCAGGCCCAAGGTGAACCGGACTCCGTCGAAACGGAAGAGATTTTTGTCAATCAATGCATTATCCTCCGGATGCGCTCCGGTCCTGTCAGCACTGCCCCCCTGCCTCCTTCAACTTTCAGACTGTCTCAGCCACGGTGGCCGAAGGGGCCACAGGCGAAGCCAGGTGGGCACCATCGGTGTCCAGCCGCTTGCGCTGGATGAAGTAGCTCCAGATGAAGTAGGCCAGCATGATGGGCAGGAAGATGCAAAGCACCACGGTCATGATCTTCATGGTCAGCGGCGATGCCGAGGCATCCTGGATCAGCAGGTTATGAGCCGGATCATCAGCGATCATCACCCGCGGGAAGAGCCCGTTGAAGATAAAGGCGATAATGGCCATCAGGGTGATGCCCGAGCAGGTGAAGGCGTAGCCGCCGCGCTTCTTGAAGACGGCAACGTGACCTCCGATAACCGACGCCAGGATGATGACGGTGATCAGCCAGGTAGACAGGGGGCGTGCCTTGTAGAAGTCGGTGTTGAAGATGGCCAGGAGCACGAAGACAATCAGGGCCGGATAGGCGATCCAGTAAGCCTTCTCGCTGACGTTGAGCATCCGGCGGGAATCCATGGCGCCCAGCTTCAGGCTCAGGAAGTGCAGGCCATGAACGAAGCTGAAGAAGACGACAGCGATGCCGCCGACCACGGACAGCCAGTTGAACACGTCGAAGAACCCGGGCCAGGCATCGCCGTTCTTGTCCATGGGAATGCCCTGGATCAGGCTGGTCAGCATCATGCCCAGGAAGAGTGGCGCGAAGAGCGAGCCGATGAAGTTGGCCCACTGCCAGACGCCACGCTCACGGCTGGTCAGCGCGTGGGAGGCGAACTCGAAAGAGACGCCACGCAGAATCAGGGAGACGAGCACCAGGAAGAGCAGAAGATAATACCCAGAGAAGAGAGAGGCGTACCAGAGCGGGAAAGCAGCAAACATAGCGCCACCGGCGGTAATCAGCCAGACCTCGTTGCCATCCCAGTGGGGGCCGATGGCCCTCATGAAGGTGGCGCGCTCATCACCGTCACGGGCCACGAACCTGGTAGCCATGCCAACGCCGAAGTCGAACCCTTCAAGCAGAAGGAATCCTGCAAAAAGCAGGCCGATGACAAAGAACCACAAACCTTGTAGAAAACTCATGCTAATGCCACTCTCCTCTCGCTCCTGCCAATCCGCGCACAGGCCCGGGAATCTTCGCCCTGGCTGTGAGCACTCCAGATATCCGCCACACTGGAGCGGCAGACCGTGTCTTCCACCGGGAGGAGGAAGAGCAGGAGGTAGTCGATAATCTTAATGAACACATGGTCGACGGCCATCGTCGGCAAGGACGAACCGGGGCGAGGCGAGGGCAGGACGAACAGGCTCCCCATCGAAGAACAATGTCGCGACATCCTCATGGCATTGACCATGTCCGTCCTCCTCTCTCATCGCCTCTAGCCCCTGGCGTCTTTAAGACGCTGGTTCAGTTGCTCTCCAACATGGTACGCACGTTGGCCAACTCCAGGACCGACCGCTCGTTGACAATCCACTTAACGACCGAGACTATCTTGCCCTTGAGCTTCAGCGTTCCCATTCGGTCGATTTCGGCAACCCCGGCGTGGGGGCCAAGAGAGCACACGGTCCCTAGGCTCCGGAAGGTGAACCGCTGGGGCTCCTGCCCCCGCATTCTGGCAAGGACATTCGCGGCCGCGGTATCAGCCTGGGCCATCGAAATCTGTGCAGTGGTCGGGTAGAGCCGACCTGACTGCGGATCGGGAACGGCGCTGACATCACCCACCAGAAACTCCTCTGGATGCTGCTCCACCGACAGGTCATCCCTGACCACTACACGGTTACGCTTCTGATTATACCCGGAATCGGCAATAACGTGGCTACCACGCACACCCGTTGTCCAAATGATCGTATGGGCCTTGAACTCCTGATCATTGGAGACCACGGCATCCTGCCTGACCTCGGTAATGGGGGTGGAGGTGTGGAAGTTGACTCCGCGCTTGCGCAGATAATCCACAGCCCAGTCGACCAGGTCCTTGCTGAACATGGGCAGGATCTTGGGCGAGGCCTCAATGCAATCCACCTTGACCTGATCCATGGGGAAGCCCAGGCGCTTCGAGAGCTGAGGCAGACGGTAGACCAGTTCGCCCAGGTACTCGATGCTGGTGAAGCCAGCGCCGCAGACAACGATGCTCAGATCCAGCGGATCGTGGCTGGTCTTGTAGCGGGCCAGCGTCTCTTCCAGCTTCTTACGGGCCGCCAGAGCGGTGTCCACGTCGACGAGCGGCCATCCATACTCATCGGCACCCTTGATGCCGAAGGTTTCGGACTCGAAGCCCAGGGCATTGATCAGGTAATCATAGGACAGAGGATCGTGATGCTCCAGGCTGACCCGGCGGTTGTCCTGATCGATGCCGACCACCTTGTCGACAATCAGCTCCACCGAATCGGGCAGGGACTTGCGCAGGTCGAAGACCACGTCCGCAGGCTCCTTGGTCCCCGCCGCCACCTGGTGCAACTGGGTGGACTCGTAGTGATACTCATTCTGATTGACCAGGACTATATGTGCATCAGTCTTTGCATGAGCCAGCTTCTTGACCGCGCGAAGACCCGCATAACCAGCTCCCAACACCATGATTGTCGTCATAATCACACACCTTTACCGAAAAAATCGTACAATGATTCATATACCGGGTGATGTTGCCCGATCAGCCGATGATTGGGTCCATCACTCAAGCCTCTATGCTCAAAGTATCAGATTCCGTCATCGGAAACTCTGACATAGCAGTCTGCCGGGCCTCCTCTTTTTGTTTGCTTGCTCACACCGTGGGCAACTCTCGTGGATACCACTGGCCGCCGCTTTGCAAACCAGAAGCATTCCTAGATTCCATGGTAATGCGTAAACAAGAAGAGCGGAACACCGTGTCGGCGTTCCGCTCCCTGGGACTCAATGTCTCTACCGCTGGGGTACCTGGACTCGAACCAAGAATGGATGAACCAGAATCACCTGTGTTGCCAATTACACCATACCCCAATTGGCTGTGCGACAATCGCTTGGACGATTGCCACATGTCGTACCCCCGACCGGATTTGGACCGGTGTTGGCGCCGTGAGAGGGCGTAGTCCTAGACCGCTAGACGACGGGGGCTTCACTTTTCGCCGCGTACGAACCCGGTTCAGCAGGTCAGTAGCACAACAAAAAAGAAATATACCCGCTCAGAGGTTTTGGCGCAAGTTGGACATCCTTCGGAGTGTTGTACTCTTGCCCAGGATCTCCAGGGACTCAAACAGGGGCGGCGAGACCCGCCTTCCCGAGACCGCCACCCTGACCGGGCCGAAGGCCAGACGGGGCTTATAGCCGCCCTCATCCACCAAGGCCTGAGTAAGCAGGTCGTGAAGGTGATCGGTCTTCCAGTCCTGGTCCGGCACACCCTGCAGGGCGGCGATAGCCAGGTCCAGGACCTGTCCGGCGGAATCCTTGAGTTGTTTGCGGGCGTCCGGCTCGGGCTCCAGGTAATCCTCCTGGCTGAGCAGACTGCCCACCATGCCGGAGACCTCGCCCAGCAGACGTACGCGGGGCTGGACCAGTGGGGCGGCAGCACTCAGAATCCGTTGCTCACGATCGCTCAGGTCCTGCCAGCGCTCGGCACTCACCAGCCCGTCGCGCTTGAGGTAGGGCAGGGACCGGTTCAGGAAGTCCTGTGGCTCCAGCATGCGGATGTGCTCGGCGTTTATGGCCACGGCCTTGTCGATATCGAAGTGGGCCGGATTGGCCTTGACGTCCCGGATGTCGAAGTGCTCAACCATCTCGTCCATGGAGAAGACATCCCGGTCGGGGCCGATGGACCAACCAAGCAGGGCCAGATAGTTGAGCAGGCCTTCGGGAATGAAGCCGTGCTCCCGGTGCAGGAAGAGGTTGGACTCGGGGTCGCGCTTGGACAGCTTCTTCTTGCCCTGGCCCATGACGTAGGGCAGGTGCCCGAACAGGGGCATGGCCCGGGCTATGCCCAGCTCCATCAGGTACCTGTAGAGGACGATCTGCCGGGGGGTGGAGCTGAGCAGATCCTCGCCGCGCAGGACCACGTTGATGCGCATCAGGGCGTCATCCACCGGGTTGGTCAGCGTGTACAGTGGATCGCCGTTGGGGCGCACAATCACATAGTCGGGCACAGACCCGGCCTTGAACTCGATGTGTCCGCGAATCAGGTCGTCAAAGGCGATGTCCTCGTCGGGCATGCGGACGCGCAGGGCTGGTCGCCGGCCCTGATCACGGAAGGCCTGACGCTGCTCCTCGCTCAGGTCGCGGTCGTAACCGTCGTAGCCGAAAGCGGCAGGACGACCGGCGGCTAGGTTGCGCTCCTTGATCTCCTCGGCGGTGGAATAAGACTCGTAGGCGTAGCCGGCATCCAGCAGCTGCCGGGCTACATCGCGGTATATGTCGCCACGCTCGGACTGCCGGTAGGGGCCATCCGGGCCGCCGACCTCCACACCCTCGTCCCAGTCCAGCCCCAGCCACTTGAGGGCCTCCAGAATCTGCTGGTAGCTCTCCTCGCTGTCGCGCTGGGCATCGGTGTCCTCGATGCGGAAGACGAAGGTGCCATGCGAGTGCCGGGCCTGGGCCCAGTTGAAGAGTGCGGTTCGAACCATGCCCACATGCGGGGTGCCGGTCGGCGAAGGGCAGAAACGGACCCTCAGGTCCTTAGGCAGGTCGGGTTTGGCGTCGTGATCATGCTCATCAGTCATGACACCCATTGTGCCCCGGCAAGGCGACGTAGACCAATTCAGGGCAGGAGCCGGTATCAGCCCCGCTGCTGCTCCTGCTGACGGTCCTTGCTGTAGGTCTCCGGAATGAACCTGGTCTGGTCGTGCAACTTGGACCAGATGACCACCTGGCCCTGCTCCAAGGACCGTGGCACATCGATGATCCGCTGGTTGTCCGAGCCTCGGAACTGGAGCAGGCTGTTCTTCCGATTCTCCAAGTAGCGTCCGTCCACCAGCACGTCAAGGTAGGAGATCAGCTGGGCCTTGTCCGGGGTCTCCCCCGGCCGGTTCAGCTCCTCCCAGGTGTAGCCGGTCCAGCACCAGATATCCTTCTCGTGGCCGAACTCGCGCCGGATTCGCTCCGAAAGGCCGAGCAACATGGGGGTGTTGAGCAGAGGCTCCCCGCCCAGGTAGGTGATGCCCTGCACATAGGACAACGACAGGTCCTTGATGATGCGGTCCTCAAGCCGCTGGGTATAGGGGTGTCCGGCGCCGAAGTCCCATATGGAGGCGTTGTAGCACCCCTGGCAGCGGAAGGGGCAGCCGCTGACGTAGAGGGAGCAGCGGATCCCCTCGCCGTCGGTCATGACCAGACGCTTGTAGTCCGCCACGATTCCCCGACTGAGCCGGCGACCGTCCCACTGGCCGGCCTTGGGATTGTTGGTCAGCGCAGAGGGAACCCCCGGACCGCGCCCCTGCTCATCAGCAGCGAAATCACGGTGGCCGCCTGTCTTCCTCATGGCTCCCTGTATGTCCGTCATCTGGTCCTCCTCATGACAATGGCGGGCCGCAAACTACCCGGCCCGCCATTAACTGCGTCTTTTCAGAGCCTATTCGGCCTTGTCGTCGAACCACTCCTTGGTGGATCCGTCCTTGAGGACCACGTGGCCGGTCTCGCCCTCCATGTGCTTGACGCGGTGGGCGATCTCCTCGTGCCTGCCGTGGACCATGGGCCGCTGGACGGGGTTGCCCAGGTAGCCGCAGGTGCGCTTGGTCACGTTGCACTTGTCAGGGTCGTCGTTGCCGCATTCGGGGCACTTGAAGCCCTCCTCGGTGGGTTCGAAGTCGCCCTCGTATCCACAGACGAAGCAGTGATCGATGGGCGTGTTGGTGCCCAAGTAGCCGATGCCGATGTCGTAGGCGTAGTCCCAGACCGCCTCCAGGGCCTTGGGGTTCTGCTGCATGGAGGGAAACTCGCAGTAGTTGATGAAACCGCCCGAGGCCAGATAGGGGAAGTCCCGTTCATAGCTGAGCTTCTCCATGGGTGTGGGCCGCAGCCAGACCGGGTAATGGAAGCTGTTGGTGTAGAAGTCATGGTCGGTCACGCCGTCGACTACGCCGAACTTCTCCTTGTCCATCCGGGCGAAGCGGTCGGTCAGCGACTCGGCCGGGGTGGAGTAGACCGAGTAGTGGTATCCCTCAGCCTTCTCCCACTGCTTGCAGAGCTGATTCATCCGGCGAACGATGCTCAGGGCGAATTCCTTGCCCTCCGGATCCCAGGAATGATCCTTCATCCAGTCCTTGCCGTAGAAGACGCTGGTGGCCTCGTAGAGGCCGATATAGCCAAGCGAAACAGTGGCGCGGCTGTTGCGGAAGAGAGTATCCACGCTGTCGGTCGGCTTCAGCCTTCCGAAGGCGCCGTACTGGTAGAGGGTGGGAGCGTTGATGGGCGTGGCCTGCTTGCAGCGCATGATACGGAACTGCAGGGCGTGGTGGGCCACCTCCATACGCTGATCGAAGATCTTCCAGAAACGATCCTTGTCGCCGCGGGATTCCAGGGCGATGCGGGGGATGTTGACGGTGACGACGCCCAGGTTCATGCGTCCGTCCTCCTCATCCTCGCCCGTCTCGGGGTTGGTCCAGGCCTGCAGGAAGGAACGGCAGCCCATGGGGGCCTTGAAGGAGCCCGTAATCTTGACCAGGTTCTCGTAGAAGACCACGTCAGGGTACATGCGCTTGGTCGAGCACTCCAGGGCCAGCTGCTTCATGTCGTAGTTGGGATCGCCCTCGTCCGCATTGAGACCATGCTTGATGGTGAAGACCAGCTTGGGGAAGATGGCGGTGTGGCGGTCCTTGCCCAGTCCGCGGATACGAATCAGGAAGATGGCCCGCTGGATCTCCCTGGCGAACCAGGAGGTGCCCAGCCCGAAGCCCACGGTGACAAAGGGGGTCTGGCCGTTGGAGACACGGTTGGAGTTGATCTGGTACTCCATGGTCTGCATGGCATCGTAGATGTTCTTGCGGGTCAGGATCTTGGCATAGACCTGGCGCAGCCGAACAATCTGCGGAGCGTCCAGGTCGAAGGGGGCGTCCTCGCCGATAGGGGCACGATCGTCCAGGTGGAGCCAATCAGCCTCCCGAGCCTTGAGTCCCCGGACGACATCCTTGGCCACGTCGATGGGCTCTTCGTCCGGCAGGACGGCCTCAGCCATGGAATAGTTCTTCTTGTAGTCCAGACGCGCGTACTTGTCCAGCATCTCGTCGCAACGGTTGACCGTCTGGCCGCCGTACTGGGAGCCGGCGATGTCCTTGATGATCTGGGTGATCTGCGTGGCGGCCGTACCGATGGACTTGGGTGAGTCCATCATGGCGTTGCCCAGCTCGAAACCATGGGCCAGCATGTCGCCGAAATCAGGCAGTGAGCAGTTGGTCTCGGCCGTAAAGGGCGAGTAGTCCGCGTCGTGGAAGTGGATGTCGCCCTTCATATGGGCGTTGGAGACATCCTTGGGCAGCATGGCGAAGGCCGAGGCCTTGGAGACCGCGCCAGCCAGCAGGTCGCGCTGAGTGGCGTAGACGTTGGCGTCCTTGTTGGCGTTCTCCCGCACCAGGGTCTCGTCCTTGCTGGTCAGACGATGGACGGCCTCGTTGACATCCGTGGCCTTGGCCCGCTGAATGTCACGGTCGAGGCGGTAGGAGGTATAGGAGCGAGCGATCTCGTAAAGATGGGCATTGACCAGCGCGTGCTCGACCAGGGTCTGGATGTCCTCGATCTTGACCGGGTTGGTGTAGCGATCGGTGATCTCGGACTGAACGGTCAGGGCCATACCCCGGATCTGCTGACGATCCTCGGGGCTGACCTCGTGCTTGACATCCTTGAAGGCGGCTTCGATGGCGTTCATGATGTTGACGGGATCAAAATCGACGATCCGGCCGTCGCGCTTCTCGACCAGAATGCCATCGACAGCATCGCGATCCGAAATGCCACGCTCCTTCACGCTATCGGTCATGACCTCAGTATCCATCGTCACTCCTCATATGGTCTTCTAATAACTGTTCATGTGCTCTTGCTTTGGCGTTCCTGAATTCCATGCCGGGAACGGCGAATCACATGGATGTCATTCTTGATGACAAGACTCACTCTATCACGTCGTGACCACCATATGTAGTGTCTGCGGATGATTCGTTTCCTACATTTAGTTATTCCCATGTTTTGTGAGCTGAGTCACAAATAGCAGGGTATGGACAAGGGCGGCAAATGGCCGAAAGGCCATTGAAAATCATTTACAGGGACGACACAGCCGCCCGACACGCACATGATTTGTCGAGCCCCGACCCCTGCGTCAAGCAGGAACGGACCTAAGCCAGCAGGCCCCTTGGCACGAAGAGGGTTTGGGTGCGCAGACGGCGATCCACGCCCATGCCCTCCGGAGCCTGCCGCCCCGGCTCAATCATGGACAGGAGCATGTCAACGCCCTGGCGGCCCATGCGATCCACCTGCTGGGAGATGACCGACACCTGGGGACTGATCAGTTGAAAGACCTCCAGGTCGTCGAAGGAGACCAGGGGCACACGTGAGCGCAGGTCGCCCTCCCACTCCATGGCGACGGCCTTGATGGCATCGGCCGAGTAGCCGAAGATGACCGCGTCCACCCCTTGGCCGAGCAGGTGGCGCATGGTCGCGGCCGCCCGGGGACGGTCCTCGAACCCCTGGCGGACCACCAACCCCGTCAACCCCTGACGGGCATCCACGCCGTCCAGGAAAGCCTGCTCGCGCTCGCGGAAGGTATAGGAGCGGCTCTCTGGGCCCGGGACGAAGGCCACTCGTCTGCTTCCCCTGGCTACCAGCGCGTCCAGGGCCGCCTCCATGCCGGGTACCGGGTCGGAATCCACCAGAGGGACGCCGGGCAGGGTCCGGTCCGGACGGTCCACGAAGACCACGGGGAATTCCCTTGCCAGCATGGTGCGCAGCATGGGCGACGTGGGCCCGTCAGGCACGACCAACACGCCGTCCATATGTCGGGACAGAAGGATGCGGTAATAGTCCTCCTGCCTGCTGGCCCGGCAAGAGGACACGCCGATCAGGGGCGCGTAGCCTGCCGAGTAGAGCTGGTCCTGAACCGCGTAGACCAGCTCGGAGAAGTAGGGGTTGCGGATGTCGGGGACCAGCAGACCTACGGCATGCGAGCGCGAGGATCGCATGGAACGGGCTCGGCTGTCGGGGATGTAGCCCAGCTCCATGGCCGCCCTGCGGACCCTGTCCTTGGTGGGCGGGGAGATGCGCCCCTTGTCGTTGAGCGCCTGGGAGACCGTGGATACGGACATGCCCGCCTGCTTGGCCACATCACTGATGGTCACCGACATGGGAACCCTCCGTCGAACCCTACCGAAATCGGATGTCTTGCTCCGGACGGGACCGACAGCGGCCGGCCCGCACGGACCTCTCGTGAGTCTCCAGTATAAGGGCATATGATGCAACCTTTCACCACGGCGAGGCAGGAGCGGCCGGGTTGGACTAGAGTGGTCTTGTTCGCGCGGCTGGTGGCAGCAGCCGTGGCACACATCGCAGAATTCCATCGGTCAAGACCGTATCGGATCGTCGCGCGGGCTCCTCACCTTCCCGTAGCGGCCCCGATGCGGATGGGCACCAGGGGTGTCGGAGAGGCAAGGTGACAGTGATGAGCATGTCGGAGAACAGTGGCTTCAGGAGAATTCCCGGCCGCAAATTGATCGTACGGGCGCTTGCCCTGACAGCGGCGCTCTGCATGGCAGCTACGAGCGCAGCCTGCGGGTCCAAGGGTGCAGAGAACAAGGCCGATGACGGCTCCAAGCTCTCCTTCATGCTGGATTGGACGCCCAACACCAATCATGTGGGCATCTACGTGGCCCGGCATCTGGGCTACTTCGACAAGGCCGGCCTGAAGCTGACCATCCTGCCCACGGCCCAGGCAGGAGCCGAGACCTCAGTCCAGAACGGGGTCGCCGACGTAGGTTTCTCCAAGCTGAGCAACTTGGCCACCTTCAACTCCCAGGGGGCCGACCTGCGGCAGGTCTTCAACATAGGCCAGCATTCCGTGGCACGTTGGTGCTCGCTGGCCTCGCGCACCGACATCCAGACCCCTAAGGACTTCGACGGCAAGACCTTCGTCAGCTTCGGCTCGGCCGAACAGACGGCCGTGGTCAAGCAGATGATCCGCTATGCGGGCGGCAAGGGCGACTTCAAGCGGGTGACCAGCGGCACCAACACCTTCGCCACTTTGACCAGCGGCAAGGGCGACTTTGCTGGCTTCTACGCCAATTGGGAGGGCGTGGAGAGCGAGCTCAAGGGCCCGGCACTGCACTGCTTCACCCAGGCCGACTGGGGAGTGCCCGGCAACCCCGACCAGCTGGGCTTCGTGGTCAAGAATTCCTGGCTGCAGCAGGCCGGCCACCGTCGCGCCCTGACGGCATTCGTCAAGGCCTGCCTGAAGGGATACAACTACGCCCTGAGCCACCCCGACCAGGCGGCGGACATCCTGGTCAAGGAGACCAAGGGATCGGCCATCGACCCGACCCTGGCCAAGCGCTCCATGGAGAGCATCGTCAAGGAGGGGTACTGGGTTGACAGTCCAGAGCAAAAGAGCATCAGCGGACTGATCAACGTCAAGGATGCCCAGGATTATCTGGACTTTCAGTTCAAGGCAGGCACCTACCGGGACGCCAAGAAGGCAGACCCCGACAAGGCCCCTCAGGCCAAGGACCTGTGGACCGATCGCTACGTCCGGGAAGCAGCCGATCAATGAGGGTGCGGCAGCAGAGCGGTACCCGGGCGCTACCTCCGACCATCACCCTGCTGGCACTCCTGATCATCTGGGAGCTGGCCGCCCGCCTGGGCGGAGTCAGCGAACAGGTTCTGCCGGCACCCAGCCGAATCCTGGATGCCACAGTGCAATCCCGGGAGGACCTGCTGCCCGCCACCGCCATCACCGCCCTTGAGGGCCTTCTGGGCTTCCTCCTGGCCTCGGTCCTGGGAATAGTGATCGGCCTGGCCCTCTACAGCTGGCGTACCCTGCACGACGCCCTCTATCCCCTGATCGCCGGAGCACAGATGATCCCGCTGATCACCATCGCCCCCCTGTTCGTGATTTGGTTCGGATTCGAACCCCTGGGCAAGGTGGTCATCGTGGCCGTCTTCGCCCTCTTCCCTATAGTGGTCCAGACCTACCGGGGCCTCAAATCAGTGCCCCGCTTCTACCAGGACGTTGCGCTGAACTGCGGGGCGACTGAAACCTGGACGCTCTGGCATGTCAAGCTGCGAGTGGCCTCCGGGCAGATCTTCGGCGGTCTGCGCATCAGCGCCGCCTATGTCTTCGCCACCGCGGCCACCTCGGAGTATCTGGGCGCCAGGAACGGTCTGGGCATATGGCTGCAATCGGCCTTCAACTCCTTTAGAACCCCGCTGATCTTCTCGGCAACCCTGGTCATCATCCTGCTGACCGCCCTTCTGCTGGGCCTGATCACCCTGACTGAAAGGCTACTTCTGGGCGATGCCGGCGATGATCATATGGTCAATCCGGACGACGAGTGAAGAATCCTGCAGCAGCAATCAAATACCGAATCTGACAGACTGATCCGAGTAAGTGTGACGAGTCCCCCCATCCCCGCACTATCAATGACTAGCAGATAGAAGAACCGGCCTGCCATAATAGGAATATACGGCAAAGTCAGATTCAGGATTATCAACAGAAGATGAGAGGGACGATATCCATGAGCCATCCAGATGATACGAACGACGGGAACCAGATCCCCAATGACCAGGGTTCGGCTGATCAGGGTTCGGCCAACGACTGGTCCCCGAAGGTCCCTAGTGACGGAACCGGCTCAGAAACCACAGCCTACCAGAACCAGCCTCAACCAGGACAATCCGGCTATGCACAGCCGGCTTCGGACCAGAGCGACATCTACCATCCAACGAGCGAAGCCCAAAGCCCTGCCGGCGATTACCACCGGGAACAGCCATACCAAGGGCAGCCATACGGTCAACAGCCACAGGGTCAACAGCCAGGCTACAACCAGCAACAGCCCTATGGTCAACAGCCCAATGAACAGCAGTACTACGGACAGCAGCAGGCGCCTTACGGTCAGGGTCCGAATCCCGGCCAGTCCAACGGCCAGCCCAACGGTACAACCCCGCCGTCTGGCTATGCATCGGACAACTCTTATCAATCGCCTGAAGGTTGGTCGCAGGCAGGCTACCAATCGGGGTATCAGGCAGGGTACCAGCCCGGACCTCAGGTCCCGCAGTATCCGGCCTACCCCTATGCGGATGCCGGGTACAATGGCGAGCCGCCGCTGAACGCACCCTGGTACGGCATTGACTTCGTAAACGCCTGCAAGCGGTTCTTCGTCAAATATTCCGTCTTCTCCGGAAGGGCCTCCCGTGGGGAATTCTGGTGGGCTTTTCTAATGATCTTCCTCATCAACCTTGCGATCTCGATCATCAGCTCAGGATCCAACTTTGTGGGACGGATTCTGTCCCTCCTGGTCACCATAGGACTTTTCATACCCAATCTGGCCGTGAGCATACGACGCCTTCATGACACCAACATGTCCGGCTTCTGGATACTCCTGCCCTTCGTAAGCGAACTGGCGGGCAGCATCCCTCTGATCTTCGCCATCGTGGCTATTGTAGACGGGCATCCAGAATCCTCGCTCTCCCTGCTTGGCTTGGGAGTATTGATCATGATTGCCGGAACCGTCGCCGGGATCATTCTGTTGGCCCGGCCCAGCGATCCACGTGGAGCACGCTTCGACCGCTGAATCCACCCTGCCCTTCGCCTTGACCGATGCCAAGGCGAAGGGCAGGAGGTCTTAAAGCTCCACAGGAGGCTTGTTGGGGTCCTCGGGCACATGGGCGAACTTGGCCTGCAGGGCTTCGCGGCTCTTGCGTTCGTCATCCTCCTTGGCCTTGCGCTTGGCTTCCTCGGGGTCCCAGAGCACCTCCTGACGATGGTGGTCCCACTCAGCACCCACCAGAGGAGCCAGCAGGTCGGCGAAAGCCTCAGGATCATCCAGTAACCCCAGGGCGTGGATGACGTCCTCGGCAGACAGGAAGGCCCGGGGGATGCCCAGTCGCTCATTGAGCTCATTGACATAGACCAAGACCGGCGCGGCGGCCGCAGCATGGTCAGAGTCGGCGCCGGCGCGTTGAAGCAGATCACGGCAGATCTCCAGACTCGTAGCCAGGGCCTGGGTCACTCCCTCCTTGCCCCGAGAGGATTCGGGGGATTTGTTCTGACCATCCAGAGACTGCTCGGCCTTGGCCACGCCGGCAGCCACATCCTGCTGCCGAGCCTGGTCCCAGCCGCTGCCCAGGGTTTCGGCCAAATCCGCAAGCGTCTTGGACTGGTCGTCCTGCGCCTGTGCAGCCGCCTCGATGGCATCGTTGGCCGCCATGAGGGCATCCACCAGATCCTGGGGACGACCGGGGATGTCCTCAGCGCCCTCATAGACGTATTCAGCGTCTGGGATGGTCACATCCTCTCCCGTCATCAGTTGCGCCAGCACCATGCTGATGCGCACCTGCAGGTCCTCCGCATATTTGGCGTCGTTGGCCAGATGCTCTGCATTCGTCAAGGGCCAAAGGTCCACCAGCCTGGCCCCCTGCTCAGCTGCCTGAGCCAGGGCGGGCCGTCCGGCTATCGCATCCAGGCTTGCCTGTACATCCACCATGATCATCACGCTCCTTCATCGGGTTCTCGGACAGTCATCCACGACAGTATCCCCAGCCATCCTAGGCCGCTCGAGCGGTCTTTACACGCCTGCCGCCGGGTCCGCATAGGCGATTCCCAGCAATTTGCCGGTTTCACAGTCCAGGGTGATGGAGGTCACAGAAGCCAGGGCAGTGGCCCGAAGGAGCATGTTGTGCTCGGGATGACCGGTCTCCAGGAGATGACGATACGACCAGATGGGCGATTCATGCGAGACGGCGAGGACCTGGGCGTCAGGATGGTTATGAACCACCTGCCGGACGAAATCCCCCACTCGCCGGGCGATCTGCCGATAGGACTCCCCCCAGCTGGGACGGCGCAGATCCAGGATCAGCCGCAGGTTGGAGGGTCGCCAAAAGGCCCCCTGCCCGTGACCGATGCGTTTGCCCCGGAATTCGTTGCCGGCCTCGATCAGACGACGGTCGTAGATAGGCTCCAACGGTTTCAAGCCGTGCCGGACACGAGCGGGGTTGATCTGCTCAAGCAGAATGTCCGTGGTCTCCCGGGTCCTGTCCAGCGGAGAGGAGTAGACGGCTTCCAGATTGCGCATGCCGGGAGCCTCGGCCAAAAAGCGGGCCGTCGCCTCGACCATGGCCCTGCCTCTGTCAGACAAATGGAATCCCGGCAATCGCTCATAGAGAATATGATCGGGATTATCAACCTGGCCATGACGGACGAAATGTATGGTCGTCGCAGGCACGACCCACCTCCCAAACTCCCCGACAGGCCCCATAAGTGACCATGGCGGAGGGTAGAATCATCAGTATCCGAATGGCACCGATCAGGCGCCGATATGGTTACCACTGTAGCAGTCCCCCCAGCAGCCCCACATCCCTTCATGCGTCTGGAAGGTCCTGTGGAAAAACATGCTTCGGGACCGTGAAAACACCCAAGGAAAGCGAGACGAACAGCCCATGCCACGGCAATTGAAGGCGGCTTTGATCGAAGCCGGTCACAGGGTCTTCGGAGGTTACTCGGCGCTCCTGCGGCTGCCGCACACGGCTCGGTTCGCAGTGGGGTCGGTCATCGCCTCCATGCCCTTCCCCATGGTGGGCATGACCATCACCATCTCGGTGCAGCACTACTACGGCAGCTATTCCCTGGCTGGCGCCCTGACCGCCATCCAGGCCGTGGCCCTCGCCCTGATAAGCCCCATGCTGGGCAAGATGGTCGACAAGTTCGGCCAGCGGCAGGTCTCCATCCCCACGGTTCTGGTCTGGATCGTGGCCGCCACGGTCCTGATTACGGCCATCACCGCCCACGCTCCCACCTGGGTGCTCTACCTGGTCACCCCCTTCATGGCGGCCATTCCACCCTGGGGAGCCATGAGCCGTAGCCGGTGGACACATCTGCTGCGTGGCGACCATCGGGCCACCAACCAGGCCCTGTCCCTGTCAGGCGTCTTCGATGAGGCCATGTGGGTGATCGGCAACCCACTGGCTTCCATACTGGCGGTCATTTCAGGCGTGTTGGCCTTCTCCTTCACCGGGATCTGCGTGCTGGTCGGGGCCTTCATGTTCCTCTCCTGCCGAGAAACCGAGCCGCCCTCGCAGACGGACATGGCCCGCGCCCAGGGCATCACCCGCAAGGAGTACCGGGAGCGTCAGGCTCGGCAGGTGGCTCGTCTGCGGGCACAGGAGGGCGGGAACGGCCGCAGCGGCGCCTTCTGGAGCGCCGGCATGATTGCCGTCTGTGCCACCTGGTTCGGTCTGGGAGCCTTCCAGAGCGCGGCTTCCATCTCCATCATCGCCTTCGCCACCGAGCAGGGGATGAAGCAGATGACCGGGTTTGTCTTCGCCTGCTTCTCCTTCAGCTCCCTGGTCGGCGCCCTGCTCTACGGGGCCAAGAACTGGACCATCCCCCTCTGGAAGCGTTTCTACTTCTGCCTGCTGGTGGTCAACCTGGGCATCGGAACCTTCATGTTCGCCAGGAATCTGTGGACCATCATGGTCATCTACCTGATCATCGGCGTCTGCCAGGCACCCACCTGGATCAACGGCAACCAGCTCATGCTCCACCTGGTGCCGCCCATCCGCTTCACCGAAGGCATGGCCTGGTTGAGCGCCATGAATTCGATCGGGTCCTCGGCCGGTTCGGCTGTAGCAGGGCAGTTCATAGACCGTTACGGATCCCAGGGCGGGTTCGGGGTGGTCACTACGCTGGCTCTGGCCTCGCTGGCCATCGCCTTTGTGGGCTTCCGTCAGATTCGCAGCAGCACCGAGGAGCCCATTCTGACCGAGCTGCCCGCCTGAGGGCGTAACGTAAGGCTTTTGCGCACAAGCGGCTCCCGGTACCCCGCCAGCACAGGAGGAATGATTGAATGGGCTACCGTGCGTAGATTAATCGGACAGTTGCTCAAGTTCGGCATCGTGGGCGTCATCGCCTTCCTGATCGACATCGGCATCATGAACCTGCTGATCATGGGTCCGCATCTGAACAATGTCCTGGCAGGAGCCATCTCCTTCCTGATCTCCCTGGTTTTCAACTATCTGGCCAGCATGCGCTACGTCTTCAAGCATCGGGAGGACATGGCCCGGTGGATGGAGATGGCGGTCTTCCTGGTCTCCTCGGTCATCGGTCTGGGAATCAACGAGGTGATCCTGTGGATGGGCACCGCCATGCTGCCCCCGGATGCCATCACCACCATGCACGCCCGCTACCTGCTCTACGCCAACATCGCCAAGATCACAGCCACCGTGGTGGTGGCCATCTGGAACTTCCTGATCCGCAAATGGTTGCTGGACGCGCCAGCCCCCGGCAAGCCGGTCAACCCGCGTTCGGTGGCCCACCGTCTGGGGGCCTGGTCCCTAAGTCATCGGCCCTTCGGCTGGCACTGAACCAGCCCGTCCGGTCGAGGCTACTATGGGACGGGAATAGTCAGCCATCCGCCGGGCGGACCGAATCATCCTGATTGGTCATGCCGGGCGGACCCGAAAGGAAGCACCATGCCCGTTATCCACACTCACGTAAGCACGCCCCTTACCGCCGAACAGCGCGAGCGGATCAAGACCGCCTACGGCAAGGCCATCACCGCTGTCCCCGGCAAGTCCGAGGGCTGGCTCATGTGCCCCTTCGAGTCGGACATGCCCATCTACTTCGGTGGTGATGACAGCAAACCCGCGGCCTATGTTGAGGTCAACGTCTTCGGCAGCGATGTGCCCAAGTCCGCTTGGGAAAGCCTGACCAAGACCATCATGGATACGTTGGAATCGGAGCTGTCCATCCCCAAGGACCGCACCTACATCCGCTACACGGCCACCACCGACTGGGGTTGGAACGGCGGCAATTTCTAAATCGGATAATGCCCTGTAACGCATAAGGAGGCCTTCCCGCGCATAATCCGCTGCGGGAAGGCCTCCTGCTTAAGCCCAGATCCCTATTTCAAGGGATCCTTATGGGATAGGTCGCATTTGCTACTCAGCGACGACCTTGACCGTGAAAGCAGCCGAGATCTCGGGGTGCAGAGCTACGGTTGCCGGGAACTCGCCAGTGGTCTTGATGGTCTCCACGGAGATGGCGCGGGGATCCACGTCGGCCAGGGGGCGAAGGGCCTGGGCGATGGCATCGTTGGAGATGCCGCCGAAAAGCTTGCCCGAATCGGACACCTTGGCTGCGATCTCGACGGTCTGCCCATCGATGGCGGTCTTGGCAGCCACAGCATCCTCACGGGTGGCCATGGACTTGGCGCGACGGGCCCGCTGCAGGGACTCGATCTGCGCGGCGGCGCCCTTGGACCAGGCGAAAGCCAGTCCCTGGGGAATCAGGAAGTTGCGCGCATAGCCGGGCTTGACTGCGACGACGTCGCCCTTGTGACCCAGATCGGTCACGGTATCGGTCAGAATAACCTTGGTTTCCTTTGCCATAATCCTGACCTCCCTCAGCGACCGTTGGTGGCGTAGGGCAGCAGGGCCATCTCACGGGCGTTCTTGATTGCCTTGGAGATCTCGCGCTGCTCCTGGACGGTGACGCCGGTGATGCGGCGGGAACGAATCTTGCCGCGGTCAGAGATGAACTTGCGCAGCAGAGCCACGTCCTTGTAATCGATGGTATGAATCTTGGCGGCCCTCAGAGGATTCGGCTTCTTCTTGAAGGGCTTGACCGGCGGTTGCGGCCTTTTACGTGACATTGGTACTCCTTAAATGAATGATGACGCTATGAAACTTCAGAATTCGGGTTCGTCCCCGGAACCACCGAACTCACCGGTGGACCCGAAGGATCCGAAGGAATCGCCGGACCCGGTCGATGACCAGGGATCCTGAGCAGGGGCCTGCTGGCTCTGCGCTGGCTGCTGACGACCCATGGGGGCCGATGCCGCGCCGGCGCCGCCCTGGTAGGAAGCCCCACCCTGGTATCCGCCGTTGTTGGAGCCAGCGAAACCACCACGGGATCCTCCGCCACCAGTGTTGGCATTCCTGGTGACCTGGGCGGTGTTCCGTGTCAGTGCGGGTCCAATCTCGTCCAGACGCAGCTCCACGACCGTGCGGTTGTTGCCCTCACGATCCTGATAGGAGCGCTGCACCAGACGACCCTGAGCGATCACCCTCATGCCCTTGGTCAGGCTGGCCTGAATGTTGGAGGCCATGGGACTGTAGGTGGAATCCCAGGCCGAGCAGCGCATGAAGAGCGAGTCGCCGTCCTCCCACTGCCCGGAGTTCCTGTTGAACTGCCTGGGCGTGGACGCGATGGTCAGGTTGGCCACCGTGCCTCCATTGGAGGTCGTACGCACCTCCGGATCCGCAGTGAGATTACCCACCACGGTGATGTATGTATCTCCCGCCATGTCACGACCTTTCCTCGGAATGAGGACTTGGGAATGGGCCTGCTGGGGCGAATGTCAGCCGACGCTTCGATGTCCTTTTACTGTTTGCTTACTTGTCATCCTTGCGAAGAATCTTGGTGCGGATGACGGACTCGTTCAGGTTGAGCACACGATCGAGCTCAGCACTGGCGGAAGGCTCGCAGGTGTACTCGACCACCACGTAGTTGCCTTCCTTATGCTTGTCGATCTCGTAGGCCAGCTTGCGACGGCCCCAGACATCGATGTTGTCGACGGAGCCGCCTTCCTTGGTGACCACCTCGAGATACTGGTCGGTCAGCTTCTTCAGCGAGCGCTCATCCATGGCCGGATCGGCAATGAACATCAATTCATACTTATGCGCAGACATCACCCACCTCCTTTGGACTTACAGGTCACGGACCTTCCGTGACAGGAGGGTGTATTGCACGCCATTCGCGGCAGAACAGTTCTCTGGCCACGATGGGAACCCGATTAGTTTACATCCAAGGGTGGTACAGCTACAAATATCAGTGTCCCTGCTCCCGATAGCGAGCCTCGACTGCCTGCTTATCACCTACCCACCACCTGCGGTGACAACGATACCAGTCAATCGTCTCTGCCAGACCCTGCTCGAAGTCTCGGTGCAAAGGCTGCCAACCCAGATCTCGCCGTATCTTTCCGGCATCGATGGCATATCTACGATCCCCTCCAGGCCGATCTGCCACCAAATCGAATTCGTCCGGCCCACGGCCCATGAGGCGCAGGATCATCCTGAGCACCTCCATGTTGCTCAACTCGCCATCCGCGCCGATGAGGTAGGTTGATCCAGGCGCTCCATGAACCAGGATGCTCCAAATGGCCCGGCAGTCATCCTCCACATGGATCCAATCCCGGACCGCACGTCCTTGGCCATAGATTCGTGGACGGATTCCGGACAGGATGTTGGTGATCTGCCGAGGAATGAATTTTTCAATGTGCTGATAGGGACCGTAGTTGTTGGAGCAGTTCGAGATGGTCACCCGGGTCCCATAGGTGCGCCACCAGGCTCGCGCTAAATGGTCCGCTCCTGCCTTGGTGGCCGAATACGGACTCGAGGGCCGGTAAGGGCTGGCCTCGGTGAAACGGTGCGGATCATCGAAGCCGATATCGCCGAAAACCTCATCAGTGGACACCTGATGGAAGCGAAGGCCGTGGCGACGGGCCGCCTCCAGCAGAACATAGGTGCCATAGAGATTGGTCCTGATGAAGGGCGCTGGATCCTGGATGGAGTTGTCGTTGTGCGACTCAGCCGCAAAATGGACGATGGCATCGACACGAAACCGGCGAATGGCCTGTTCAACAGATTCCGCGTCGCAGATATCGGCATGGACCATATCGATCCGATCGGGAATAAGGCCATGGAGGTTATCGATCTTGGCTGCATAGGTGAGCAGATCGTAAACCACGATGTGCGTGCCAGGATGGTGGGCCAGCACATAACGCACAAAATTCGTGCCGATGAACCCGGCACCCCCCGTCACCATCAGGCATGAGGGCCCCGACGACTCATGGCCTTCCATGCTGCCCGAACGAAGCCCAGACGTCTCACTTCCGTTCTTCATCACCAGGAGTCCGTTCCCAATCCTCCGAAAGCATCCTGCGCATGGCTCGTACCGATTCCGGCGAGGTAATGTACTCATCGGCGACATGCTCATGGGAATGCATGTCGCGCGGCAAAGCCATGTAGTCGCCATAGGCCTTACCCAGGTACTCGCGATAATTCCTGGGCACTGGAACAGAGATCCCGCGGAAGGGCAGAGTCGTCGAACCGGTCCAGTCACCGGTCAAGTAGGGACCGGATGAGCGCACCTCGTCGATGTTTTCAATGCCCCTGATCAATCCTGCAGCGCCATCAGCTGTGGGCAGGATGGATACGCGAGTCGCCAGATCTGCCAGGTGTGCCTGCAGGTCGGATTCCAGGGCGGGTATCAGAGGATCCGCCCCGGAAATGTAAATATCCCGGCTCCAAGAGGAGCTCGCGTATTGTTTGCGGATTTCCTGGACAAACTGTAAACGTTCCTGCGTGCAGATTTGCCAAGCATCTTCCGGATTGCCAGATACCCAATCCAGGGGGAAAAGATCGACAAAACAGGGGTTGGCCTCATCTATTGACCGGAATCTGATCTGCTTGCAAGGCACATACCAGTCCCAGACGACCGTGACACGGAAACGTCCATCCTCGTGCACGGCTTTTTCCAACCTGCTCAACTGTTCGCGAGTGATGTAGACGTCAATATCGTCATCCCAGGGGATGAAATCCTGCTGACGGAAGGCGCCCAGCACTGTGCCGCCGGTACCCCAATAGGATATCTCATGATCCCGGCAAAACTGATCAAAGAGTTCGAACAGCCTTGCCTCCGCATCCTGGAAGAGCGCATGGATGCCTTCGGCCTTGGGCAGCCCTCTGAAGAATCTGAGTTGAGCCTGCTCAGTGGTCTCATGATCTCCCCGGAACAGCTGCCAGTACATGACGCTATTCGAATCATGGACGTATTCCAAGGTCTCATTCAGCGCACGGCATTGCCTCTCCAAGCGGTCAAGACTCTCCTGAGCCTTGTCCAGGGCCTTCCGCTGATCATCGATCACCTGAAGGAGTCGAGCATATCTGGCATCATCCTGCGCCCGGAAGTCCCGCAAAGACCGGGAGGAGATGGGCAGGCGCCCCTTGATGCCGGCAATCAGACGGCTATTCATTGTCCATGCCTTTCCCTGCGACATTGCCGGTCTGCCATGTTGACGGCCGCATGCCAAAATACCGACCGGTGCGTTCCAGTCCTTGCGCCAGTCCGACCTCTGCCTCAAATCCCAGAGCCCGCATTTTGGAAGTATCAAGAATATTGTCCTCCGGAGGAGAGAAGCGCGCAAGCTCATCCTGATCAGGCTGTTCATACCGCACCATACCGCCCGGACGTCCAAAAAGCCGAGTCAGTTTCCGAGCCACCCCGGCTATGGTGACTTCTTCCTTGCCCTTGGCGATGTTGTAAGTCGAATCCTGGCCGCGCAGCAGAAGCAGCATGATGCCATAGACCGCGTCTTTGATATAGCAGTAGCTACGTCGCTGCAGACCCGGGCTGTGCATTTCGATGTCCCTGCCCTCTTGAAGCATCCGCAGAAAAAGCGTAATGATCTTGGGATCGTCCAGCCGGTCACCCGGGCCATACAGGTAGGCCATACGTGCCACAGTCACAGGAAGGCCCAGCTGCAGACGTGCCCCTGCGCAAAGGTTTTCAGCGGCTAGCTTGCTGATTGGGTAGCAGTTGCGGACCACTGCCGGGTCAAAGCTTCCCCTATCCCCCTCCTTGAGGATCCCCTCCTGGCTATGACCTCCATAGGCTTCAACGCTGGACAGATAAACCACTCGGAAGGGCTTGGTGTCCAGATCCGCCAGATATTGCAGAATCTGCTCAGTCCCAACCACGTTGGTCATCATGGTCCCCATGGGATCGGATTGGTAGGCCACGGGGTCGGCATTGCTGGCGGCGTGGATGCAATACTCTATCGGACCTTCGTTTTGCAGCGAGAGGGGGGCGCGAAGATCCTGTTCCACGACCTGCAGCCATGAGTCCTCCCAGTCGTCGCCCAAAACATCTCGCAGACGTTTCCGACTCCTGACCACAGCAAGAACATCGATATGCAGGCCATGGCGACGACGCAAAGCAGCTATCAGATGCAGAATGAAGGAACCCACAAAGCCTGTTCCGCCGGTAATCAGTATCCTGCAGCCATCCAGCTCCCGCCACAAGTCCGGATGGGCGTCGGCCAGACCATTCACATCCTGTTGCAGAATGTCTGCATCGACTCGTCCTCTCCCCGTCATCAGGACATTCCCTTGGCATCGAGATAGGCCTCGAAGAGCGCCACATCCTCGGGACTGGTGAGCTTGAAGTTGGAATTGTCACCGGCTACCGCATGAACCACATGACCAGTCTCGATCAGCAGCGTGCAGGTAGCTACCGAATCATGAATACCCATCTCATCAGCCTGGCGATGGATTAGTGAAAGATCGCGCAAACGCAGGCTCTGTGGGGTCTGGGTTCGCATGACGTGAGAACGTTCAACCACCCTGCTGCTGGACTCGCCGTCATCGGTATGAAGCAAAGCCTCGGTTGCCGGCACTACAGTGACGGCATTGCCGTATTTCTCCACACCTGCGATGTTGGCGTTGATCACTTCTTCAGTCAGCAAGGGGCGAACACCGTCATGGATCAGAATGATGTCCTCAGGCGAATACTGTTTCTCAAGATAACGCAGACCGCAACGAATGGATTCGAAACCGCTGGCACCTCCAGGTAAAACAGCTCGGACCTTGGTCAGCCCGCAATCTTTGACATACTGCTCAACGATTCCTGTCCACTCGGGCAGGGATACGACAATGATGTCCTCGACGGCCACTGCTCGTTGAAAAGCTTCCAGGGTATAGACCAGTACCGGCTTGTTCCGAACTACCAGAAACTGCTTGGGCACCGGTCCGCGCATACGGGCGCCAACCCCACCGGCCAATACCAGGGCGACGACCCTGACGGCGGGCTCCTCCGGGGAATCCATACTCCTCTTTCCCCAACTCTCGTGACTCATATTCCGATTCTATCGAAAGTGCTGCGGGTACAGACAGGTCAGAGTGATTCCTCGCCCAAAAGACTGATCTGCAGCCCACGGTCGCTCAACAAGGCGTACTCCCTGTTTCGCTTGTCTCTGATGGCAAAGACACAGGAGTTCTCGTCATTGGTGAAGGCAATCATTTTGGTGGGGGCATTTTTGTCCGCTTGCGCGGCATCCCGCACGCGCAGGGATACGACGAGACGAAATTCGCCATTGTTGAAAATGTTCAAGGGCACCGAACAATGCACCACCTGATGCCCACAGGCTTTTAGACGGATGACATCGGAACCTGTGTCATAGGCTATGCCGCCGCGTCGAGTGTCGTGCATGGCGATGGCCATATAGAGATTGTCATACTCAGCGCAGTCGTATTCCACGTCAAAACGGAAGGTATCCGAGCTCTTGCAGACCGAGGATGATACCGGATAGGCGCGCAGGAGGGGTACCTGGGCGCTGAGACCGGTCGGATATTCATCCCCTTGCTTCTTGCCATCGGATTGCTTGTCGGGGGCCTTGAGATTTTCCAAGGTGTACCGGTTGGCGACATCATCCTTGTCGCCGTTAATCACCACATGGCCGTCCTTGATCAGAATCGCCCGGTCGCAGTACTTCTTCACGGCACCCATGTCGTGGGTGACGAGGATGACCGTCTTGTTGGGATCCTTCTTGACCTCGGTGAAGTAATCATCGCATTTGCGTTGGAAGGCCTCATCGCCGACAGCCAGTACCTCATCCAGGATCAGTATGTCGCCTTGGGCCTTGATGGCCACGGAAAAAGCCAGGCGCACCTGCATGCCGCTGGAGTAGTTCTTCAGCTTCTGATCCATGAACTCGCCCAGTTCAGCGAAGTCCACGATGTCATCGTACATGGCATCGACCTCGCTGCGGGTGAATCCCAGCAGGGCTCCGTTCAAGTAGACGTTCTCACGGCCTGTCAGCTCCGGGTTGAAGCCGACGCCCAATTCGATAAAAGGCACCAGCTTGCCCGTATAGGAGATGCGACCGCGTTCAGGATAGTAGATGCCCGAAATCAGCTTGAGCAGGGTTGATTTGCCGCTGCCGTTGCGTCCAACGATGCCGAAAAAGTCACCCCGATGCACCTGGAAGGACACATCCTGCAGCACCTGCTGCTCCTTGTATCCCTTGATTCCTCGTGTCCAGTTGATAAAGGCCTGCTTGAGTCCTGTGGCTTGTTCGGTGGGCAGACGAAAGACCTTATCCACATGCTCCACAGACAGGACCACGGGCCGATCGTCTTTTTTCTGACGGATTGGTTCCCCAGCCTTGCTCATCACATCACCTCGGCGAATTTGTGATTGTACTTGCGGAATACGCATACACCCAGCACCACCATGATCACAGTGAGCAGGATAGGGATCATGGTCACGAAGGGATTGCTGATCTGATTCCATACCGTGGGGGTGGTTTCCGGAGCGATGAATGAATGCCGGATATCCTGGATGGACTGCGCTATAGGGTTGAGCAGAAGCAGCTTGGCAACGACGGGGCCCCACCAATGATGGATTCCCGACACCGCCGTCAGAGGATAGATGACAGGGATGGAATAGAAAATCACCTGCTGCAACACATCCCAGATATGCGAGACGTCACGGAAGTAGACGTACATGGTAGCCATGATCAGAGTGAAGCCCAAGGCCAGAATATACAGCTGGAATACGCTGATGGGCAGCAACAGGACTCTCCAAGTGAAATGCACCCGGCAGAAGATGGCAAAGATGAGAACCACGATCAGGTTGATACCGTAGCTGATCAGCGCCCCCATGGTAGCAGATACAACCACGATGTAATTGGGGAAATGCACCTTACGCAGGAGGTCGCCACGATCCACAATGGAACGCAGGCCTATGGAAGTTGACTCGTTGAAGAACTGCCAGGAGCTTATACCCAGAAGCAGCACGACGGGATAGGTCGGCGTGCCATCGGTCATCCTGAGGAATTTGGCGAAGACCAGATACATAACCACGAAGAGCATCAGCGGCTGCAGAACGGACCAGGCAACCCCAAGGAAGGATCCCTGATACCTGAGCTTGAAATCGGTCTTGACAAGCTCACGCAGGATAACCAATGAATAGTGGTATCGCTGGCGTAATCTATCTACGATGCTTCTCACAAGCGTACAGACTACCAGAGCCCGCCAATGACAAGAGCTCTCCTACTTCCTTTGTTCATTACTAACACAATGGTTTGAGTACTATCAAGGAAGAGTCGCAGCGATCCACGACCTAGTTTGATAAACGTTCTGGAGGCCTTATGCCGAACAAGCAACGAGACTGGAAATTTGAGTTCCTAAGAATCGTAGCGATGCTGCTTATTGTTACGACTCACTTTTTCGCCGATGACAACTGGGCAGTACATACCGATCCGGCCCAAACGGGAACGTGGGCGGGAGCGACTCATAATGCTCTCAGTTTCCTTGGACAGGTAGGCGTCACCCTGTTTGTACTCATATCAGCCTATTTTGTAGCCACCAAAACGACTAGCCCTATCAAACGTCTGTGGAAGTTGTGGATACAGATTTTTCTCTACTCAGCACCTATATTTTTACTGTTTCTTTTCTTGAAATGGAACCATGCCATTCCTGAACACTACCTGGCTGGAGTGACTGTCAAAAGTGGCCTGGTCTCTTTCCTCCCCATCACCGAAATAGCCTATTGGTTCATCAGCGCATATTTCATCATGACCGCTTTCAGCCCGTTCATCAACAAACTTATGGAACATTTAACCTCTGCACAATCATGGATCTTGACTGCCATGATCATATGGGTGACGTTCATATGGCGAATACTCAATGCGCAGAGCCAGTATTATACCGATTGCGGTTATCTGATTTCCATTTACCTTATTGGTGCAAACATCAGGCTTTACCCTGAAAGACTACCACGCATCCATTGGTATTCTGCACTTATTTGCACTGTGATCAGCTTCGGCCTGTGCGTAGTAGGCACACGCGCACTTGGCAGGCAGAACTCAATGACCGCCATCCTAGGCAATCCGCCAACCAACCTTTTGACCGCAGGACCTGGTGCTTCGCCAATACTTGCTGTAATATCCGGCTCCGTCATATTCATCTGGGTAACACAGATTCGTACACTCAACCGTGGCAATACTCTTTGGAGCAGGCTCATCATTGCTCTTGCACCATCCACGCTGGGCATATATTTAATTCATGAAAACTTCCTGATTAAACCACTGTTGTGGGATACAGTTTTCAAAAGCCCCGAGCCTATGGGGCTCCTTGCCAAGCTGATTTTTGCAGCAGCAACTATAGCCCTTGTCTTTCTCGTGCTCATGCTTGTCAGTTATATATATAATTTCCTCATCGTAAATCCCGCTATTAGAGTAGTCTCGCGGATTCATCTCTCTGGCAGGACAACCGGCAGGCATATAGGCATAGATGATCAGACCGCACGCAACAATCCTGCCGAATAGCTTCAGCTAGCATGCGCGACTATCGATTCTGTACAATCGCATAATTCCTTGCTGCAGAACCGGAGTGAAACCAGGTGTGCCATCATGAACGGCGTCGACACCACGCCAATCGCGCTTTTTATAGCTGGCATAGTCGGAGATTACTTTGGCCTTGTCATCGGGGTCTGGCTTATAGTCGGTACGGTCAAGAAGCATCAAATACTGCGCGTGTGATTCCTTGACAGCTCGGCATACATGCTGATCCTCATCCATGTTGGCCAAGCCGTTCATAATCAACTTGCTCTGGACCGTAGGCTTACCTAGCCAGTTGCCTTGCCATGCCTTGTAATAGACGTTCAGATCATCGATTCCCCACGCGTAGACGCTGCCATCATATGGTTGGTTGAGAATCAAGGATCCCGGTGGAACAATCTGACGGACCTTTTCAACAAAACGTCGCTCGTCAGCGGTGTAGCTTTTGGGCTCGTCTCTTGAATTTGTGTACCGCAGATCCCTGGTTACGGCGCCGAAAGGCGTATCGACGCTATGGCTGCCGCGCATGTGGTAATTCGGGAAGAAATTGATAATTTCCACGACGACAAGCACAGCAGCAAACAATGCGATCCGCTGGCGTGAATCATGGCCATCGACCATAACACCATCAAACAATTTGACAATCACGTTCATCAGTGACCACAGGCCAATTGCCGCCAATGGTATGCCGGTGAACACCGCCGAAGCCCCTAAACGATAGGCGTCATGGTACCAAAATCCCGTAAGCACAGCCTTGGCTCGGCCATCAGTCGCAGCCGAGAGGAAATAGAGAAAACACATTAATATGTGTGAGCATCCCAGCCATAGGAATTCTCTATGAAGCAACACATACAAGAACCCCAGCATGACCAATATGCCAAGCATAAACTGTGGCTCGGCATCATGAAAGCCCAGAAAGGCAATATCAAATATGGCCTGGGGCTTGGTTTCAAACGATGGCCAACCCCAGCGTACGGTCCGTTGCATAAATGGCACCTTGTAAAGGCCGACCCACACACAGGCGATCAGCAGCAGCACCGCTGCACTCAATACAGGTACCGTCAAAGCCCGATTGGCTCTTAACTTTGAGGCATCGCAATATCTCGGTATTTGAGTCATCAGATATGGAACGAGAAAGATTCCCATGGTAAATACTGCATTGGGCTGAGTAATTGCTACGCCGATTATATTCGCTACCAGCAATACTCCATCTTGAGCTCTGCGTTTCCAGCTGCTCCTTGCGTCAAGGATATTGAGGAAAAGAACCATAGACAATGGAAGTATCGCGAACGACAACAGATTGGAATACAAGGGGCCGAACGCCAAAAATCTCCATGGGAATGCGGTAAACATCAACGTAGTGCACATACAAAGAATCATCGCTGGACGCAAACCGGACAGCACTTTTTTCAGCAAAAGGAACATGGAGCCAGGGAATACAAGAGCAATAATGCATGCATTGACCGCATTCGCCGCAATCAAAGGACTCACACCTGCAGTACCAGCCACCAATGCGACCAGCGAGTGCCAACCTGTTGGGTAGAAAGATGACCCAACCGTTGGAACAATATTTCCGGAAGTCAGAGGCGACATATCCCCGGTAGTCAGGAATTTCCTGACTATACCCATGTGCCATGCGTTATCGAATAGCTGCGAATATGAATCTGGACCATCCAAATTGCGAACCAACACGAAAGTGGTAATAAAGATGCCGACCGTCCAGAAGCCAAACAGCACCAGCCAGTCATGCCGTTTCTGCACATTGCCGTCTGAACCAGCAGCATTGGCATCGCGCTTCATTGCATCCACGCTCAGTTTCTGCATTACCACTTTGACCAGCAGGGGGATGATTGATATGCAGAGTGAGACACCCACTACAGTTCCGACAGAACTCTTTATGCCTATCTTCTGTTCAATTATTTCCAAAATCCCATACAGCGCCAAGGCTATTGGCGGGGAAAGCAACAGGGAGGTCCGTCTCGAATATCCAAATGCGGAAACGAGTAGAAAACCAGGAATATATAGTAAGCCCGCAGCCAGCAGCATAGATGCTAGGAAGGAAAGCCACATCATCTTTTCTACTGTATCCTTTCGCGATATCCGTCACGTTTGATTCGAACGCTCGGTTGCAGAGCGCCGAAAAATCATAAATGGTAGATATTTTCCTTCTTGCACGCCAATATCATTGATTCCCAACTTGCGGATAATCAATTGACGGGTTGAACCTTATAGCTTCGATCATCTTGCCATACATTTGTCGACGCAACTTCTTATCCACTCCACCGGACCGCATGGCATACCAAACCTGGGCGCAAAAGAGCAGATAATGGACCAGGCTTTTGTGATGCAGTCTGTAGGATCCCTGATTACGAATGCCATAGGCGAACTTCCAGGCGTTCTTCTCGTTGATCATCGAGAAATTGACTCCCTTGTTCTCACCCATATCGTGCACCACTACGCTATCGAGAACCTGGACTCCGGGGCAGTCTCTCGTAATACGCAAGGTGTACTCAGCATCGTCAAACCAGATGAAGTACTCCTTGTATGGCAGACCATAGGCTTCCATGACCCAACGTGGGATGAGCACAGATACGAAGGATGCCTGATTGATCAGCACCAGATCCCTGAGCCCCATGGCTCGCAACCGACCCCAGTCCCAGGTAGGTACAGGATTGTTCATTTCTGAAATGGTTCCGTCGATGTATTTGATCAGGGAGCAGGCAAAGGGAATATCCGGGCTCAAAGCCTGGGTGGCCTGTTCGTAGCCTCCGAGCAGTTTTTCCAAGGCATCCGGCTCAGGATATCCGTCATCATCGAAGATCCACACATAGTCGAAACCCATCCGGTAGCCCTCGCGCATGCCAGCAGAGAAACCACCGGCCCCGCCGACATTCTCGGGCAGGGTGACAATGCGAAGCTCCACCTTCCCTTCCAGGGGGAATGCGTCCTGATACTCATGCAGATAATCCGCAGTCCCATCGGTCGAAGCATTGTCGACAATAATCAGGGCCTTGGGCAGAAAGGTCTGGGACTCCAGGGAAGCCAGAACCTTCTTCAGCTTTTCCAGACGGTTGAAGGTGACGACGACAGCGGCCACATTCCTCCGGTTATCTACAGCATTCATCACTGCGCCCATTCTCCCAACATTCGGGTGAAGAAGGAGTCGGCCGATTCCTTCCTTGAAAACTCCTGAAGCCGTTCCAGCTCCGCCGTCCACAACCGCCTGCGATCCTCTTCATGACCATCCATCCTGAGCAAGGAACGGACCGATTGGCGGACCAGCCCCAACGATTGCCGAGGCAACAGCCCCTGAACAGGAACCAGCGTCGATTGGGAACCGACATCAGCGCTCAACACCGGCATGCCCCGACTGATAGCCTCGATGGTCGTAAGAGTAATACCCTCATTGATCGAGGTGATCAGCAGAGCATCCGCCCAATCATATGTTGCAGAAACAGGCTGAGAGACATCACGACGTTCCACTACATGATCCAGGCCATATTTCTCAAGAAGTTTGCGTACCTCCAAATCCATATCACCGCTGCCATGCATAATGAACCGAAAACGACCCGGGAAACGATGCTCCATTTCCTTGGCGACATTGATAAATGCCTCCGGGCGCTTCTGCCTGGTCATCCTCCCTACAAAGGCGATATGAAAGACATCCTGTTGCACCCGATCCTTGTACCTTGGATGCATCTGATCGGCAGTCAGACCAACCAAGGGTGCCATAACCACCTTTTTCGCCGATATGCCATGATGATTTACCAGCCAATCCTGCAGTTGCGGCGAAATGACATGGTGCAGATCGATGTAAGGGTCGCGGCTCACGCTCTGGTTGGGATAGCCACCGCGATCATGGTATTCAAGAATATGCAGTGAGTCGACAATGAACGTATGCGGATAGTACCGCTTGATCCACCAGAGCCGGTCATACATCCATTGATTGTGATGAATCAGGACGCCACGGATGTTATACTGCTCAAACAGAGCCCTGAGCAGGGGCACGTCGCCGATGCCATCCTGCGCAGGAAAGGTCAGATTGATGACGAGTGCATCATCCAAATCCTTGCTGACGATCCATGGCTGATGACTGTCATTGTTGGTGATGACGATAGGCAATAGCCCAGCTCTACGAGCCAAAGCGATTGTTTCCATGGCCCAGCGTTCGGCTCCCCCGGGCTGCAGCCAATGCATGGCGATAATGACAGCCTTGGGAGCCGAAGAATCCGGTTGCCCAGGTTCGATAGGACTGGCTGGATGATGCACAGCCCCACGAGCGAACAGGTCGCTGGGTGAATCGGGACGATAAGTCTCAATAGCCTGGTATCCCGCTTTCTCACGTTTACGCCTGAGCAACTCACGAACCTGATCGAACAGAAGCGGGAAATGCAGCTCACAGTAATTGTAGATCTGGTTGCGCATAGGCAGCCGAGATGATAGATTCCGGGCCTTGACCGTCATATCAGAGGCATCGTCCGGAGTAAGCAACACATACCGTTCATTCCAGTCAACCAATTGATGATGCGGATCAAAATAGTGCGGGGTAAAGGCAGTCTTAGGCTTGGACGTTGACCTGGCTTTGAATTCGACTACAGGTTTAAGTCCGGCTCCCTTGGTTAGAGAACCATTCAGAGTCGACGTATCCGTCAAGCGGGGATACTGCCAGTCTTCACCCATATAGATCTTGTAGAGCAGTTCTCGACCAGGCTGCATCAACGAATGGTAGTTGACTGCTGAAATAACCAACCGGCGTTGCCGTTTGCTCAAGCCATCAAGTTGCTTCCAGACATCAGGTCCAGTTTCAAATAGCTGCTGCATGTGGTCTATGCTAACCTGAGCGCGGTACGCGCAATGGGCATACCTCTGCTATTGCCCACAAATTTCATAATCCTATATAGACCTCAATCTGAGAATCCCTATATGTATAGTGTTAATCATGAAGCTTGCCTTGAAAGAAGCAACCATTGCCGTTCTCTTGCCCTGCTATAACGAGGAGCAGACGATAGGAAAAGTCGTTGACGACTTCCGCAAAGCACTCCCAACGGCGACCATTTACGTCTATGACAACAACTCCACAGACAAAACAGCTTCCATAGCACAATCCAAGGGCGCAGTAGTACGACCGGAACCACGCCAAGGTAAGGGCAACGTCATACGAGCTATGTTCGAAGACATCGATGCCGACGTATATGTCATGGCCGACGGCGATGACACCTATCCAGCGGAAAATGCTCCCGCTATGGTGGATAAAATCCTCGAGGGCTATGACATGGTGATAGGCGACAGACTAAGCTCCACCTACTTCCAAGAAAACAAAAGGCCCTTTCACAACGTCGGCAACAGATTGGTTCGCTCGGCAATCAACGGCATCTTCGGTGCGCAAGTCAAGGATATTATGACGGGCTACCGGGCTTTTTCGTTTACCTATGTCAAATGCTACCCGATTCTGTCCCATGGATTTGAAGTGGAAACAGAAATGACCATACACAGCCTGGACAGGAATTTACGGCTGTACGAAATGCCCGTTCAATACCGTGATCGTCCTAAGGGATCCCACAGCAAACTCAACACTGTGGGCGATGGGATCCGCGTGCTTTCCACCATTTTCAGAATGATCAGGGAGTACAAACCCCTTCCCTTCTTTGGAGGATGCGGCCTGCTGATAGACCTGGTCGGTTTCGGTTTTCTCTTGTCGGTAATGTTCGAATTCTGGCGCACAGGATCGGTCCCGCGTATTCCGACCCTTATCGGATCAGTACTGTTGATCCTTGTCGGTCTGTTATCCATCATTACCGGTATTGTTCTCGATGTTCTAGCGAAAAACGACCGAAGAGCCTACATTCATACCTCAAACTTATTCGCGTATCTTCACCGTCGTCAGCGAGAGCATGAGGCCAACCGCAGCGAACAGTAACGCTGTTCAGTACGACAAATCAGATAAGACTGACCTGAATCAATGCCGCCTGGTCTTTAGACAGCACAAGAAGGTCGTCCGAAGCGGAGTCGGAGCTGGAATGCATATCCGTCAGGCTTACGGCTAATTCATCATCAGCCTGCCTACTTTCCACCTGCACCAGACAGCCAGGCCCTATGCGGTAACTGCTGAGCGCACGAAGTATTTGTGAATCCTCGTCGCTGACTCGTTGCACTTTTACCGTCGTCCCTGCAGATACTTCCGAAAGAGGCCTTGTGGTTGTAGGTATTGGCGGAAGGTCCCCCTCAGGCGAGGGTATGGCATCCCCATGTGGATCGGCAGTTGGGTGTCCCAGATAGTCGTCGATACGGTCGACCATCTTGTCGGAGACGGCGTGCTCAAGGCTGTCCGCCTCCTCATGCACCTCATCCCAACCGTAATCGAGGACCTGCACCAGGAAGGTCTCCAGCAGCCTGTGGCGCCGGACCATGGTGACCGCGTAGCGACGACCGGTCTCGGTCAGCTCGACCTTGCCGTAAGGCCTGTGGGTGACCAGACCGGCATCGACCAGACGGCCCAGCGCGCCTGAGACCGTCGACTGTTTCATGCCCGTCCTGTCAGCCACCGCAGTGGGCTGGACAGGGCCCTTGTCCCATTCCTGAAGGTCCCAGATGACCTTGAGATAATCCTGGGCGCTGGAGGACAGTTCGGCAATTCCCATGTTCCACAGTCTATAGCACAGCTCCACGGCACGACCCGCAGGTAACCCAGCAGGCATATTTCGACATTGTCACAGCTCACCTCTGGTATTCTTCGTCAAGCGCCATTAGACTTCGAAGGGTCGAAGTCTATAGCCAGCCGTACGACCGCCATGGTCCAGAATCAAGGAAGGTGACATGCCGAACACTAAGACCCGACCCGCTTCAGGGTCCGCCAGTCCAGCCGGATCCGAAGTCGGGACTCCGCCATCCGGTCGGCAGCACCAATCCCATCCCATCATCGAGACGGCCAACGGACGCTCCCTGGAGGAGATCAACGCCACAATCTCCGTACCCAACTCAACCTCATCCTTCTGGAAGAACCTTGCAGCCTTCTCCGGCCCGGGCGCCCTGGTGGCAGTCGGTTACATGGACCCAGGCAACTGGATCACCTCCATCGGCGGCGGCGCCCAGTATGGCTACCTGCTCATGAGCGTCATCCTCATCTCCAGCCTGATTGCCATGATGCTGCAGTACATGTCGGCCAAGCTGGGAATCGTGACTGGCCTGGACCTGGCCCAGGCCACACGCCAGCACACCAGCCGCCGACTCAGCTTCGCCCTCTGGATCTGCACGGAGCTGGCTGTGATGGCCACCGACATCGCCGAAGTGATCGGCGGGGCCATCGCCCTGAAGCTGCTCTTCGGCATTCCACTGATCCTGGGCGTGACGCTGACCGTGCTGGACGTGCTCATCCTCCTGCTGCTGACCAAGATCGGCTTCCGCCGCATCGAGGCCATCGTGGCCACCCTGATTCTGGTCATCATGGCGGTATTCCTCTACGAGGTCTTCCTTGCCAGGCCCGACATGCCCGCGGTCTTCCGCGGCTTCATCCCTGACAAGGCCATCCTGGGCAACGGCCAGCTGACCATGGCTCTGGGCATCGTGGGCGCCACGGTCATGCCTCATAACCTCTATCTGCACTCATCCATCGTCCAGACCCGCGACTTCGACCGAAGCGACGACCATCAGGTTGCCAACGCTGTCCGCTTCGCCACCTGGGATTCCAACATCCAGCTGTCCGCCGCCTTCGTGGTCAACTGCCTGCTGCTGATGCTGGGTGCGGCCATGTTCTTCGGACACGGCGAAGGGCTGGACACCTTCACCGCCCTCTACAACGCCCTTGGCGACAAGACCATCGCCGGTCCGGTCGCCTCCGGTCTGCTCTCCACACTCTTCGCCGTAGCCCTGCTGGCCTCGGGCCAGAACTCGACCATCACCGGCACCTTGACCGGGCAAATCGTCATGGAGGGTTTCATCCGCATGAGGATCCCCCTCTGGCTGCGCAGGCTGGTCACCCGTGTGATCTCCATCATCCCCGTACTGATCTGCACCATCGCCTTCGGCGGCAAGGAGTCCGCCCTGGATAGCCTGTTGGTCTACTCCCAGGTCTTCCTGTGCGTGGCCCTGCCCATATCCATGATCCCCCTGGTCTGGTTCACCTCCTCCAAGAAGATCATGGGCAAGTACGCCAATCCTCGATGGATGGCCTTCCTGGCCTGGATTGTGGTAGCCGTCCTGACCGGGCTCAACCTCCAGCTGGTCATCCAGGATGTGGGTGAACTGATACAGATGCTCTGAACACCGGTGCTCTGATGAGAGCCGCCGCCATTTGCCGATTGAATGAGGCAGTGCCGGCGGCTTTCTTATGATTCTGTCAAGGGTGTCATAAACTCTTGCTGGATTAGTGAGATATCTGACTCTCGCTCAGCGCGCATATCCACCAAGTCCATTCCCAGTCAGATACGGTGGAGGATAGCAGGATTTTATCAAGGGTCTTGCTATCAGCGACCGGACAGTCGACCAGAAGCAGGGTCGCAGACCTGGCCCGCATGGGACTGTCGATCGCAAAAATCATAGATGTCACAGGAATCGAGCAGATATGAACGACAAACTCACCACCAACGAAGGGCAGCCTTGGGCAGACAACAACCATAGCCAGACGGCGGGAACCCGCGGACCCATCCTCATGCAGGACTACCAGCTCCTCGAAAAGCTGGCCCACTTCAACCGCGAGCGCATCCCAGAGCGCGTAGTCCACGCCAAGGGGGCCGGAGCCAAGGGAACCTTCACCTTGACCAAGGATATGAGCGCCTACACCAAGGCCGACGTATTCAACGGAGCCGGCAAGACCACGCCCATCCTGCTGCGCTTCTCCCAGGTGGCCGGCGAATCCGGCTATCCCGACACCCTGCGCGACGTGCGCGGTTTCGCCCTGCGCTTCTACACCCAGGAGGGCAACTACGACGTGGTGGGCAACAATACCCCCGTATTCTTCGTCAACGACCCCCTGAAGTTCCCCGACTTCATCCACTCGCAGAAGCGCGACCCGGCCACCCACCTGCGCAGCCAGGAGATGCAGTGGGACTTCTGGTCGCACTCCCCCGAGTCGGTACATCAGGTGACCTATCTGATGGGCGACAGGGGCAACCCGGCCAGCTATCGGAACATGAACGGCTATGGAAGCCACACCTTCAAGTGGGTCAATGCCAAGGGCAAGCAGTTCTGGGTCAAGTACCACTTCCTGAGCGAGCAGGGCGTGAAGAACATGACCGACGAGACCGCGGCCAAGGTCGCCTCCGAGGACACCGACTTCCTCCTGCACGACCTCTACGATGCCATCGACCGGGGTGACTACCCGAAGTGGAAGGTCTGCGTGCAGATCCTGCCCTACCAGGAGGGCCTGGATTATAAGGACGACATCTTCGACGTGACCAAGGTGGTCTCCAAGAAGGACTATCCGCGCATTGAGATAGGCGAGTTCGTGCTGGACACCAACCCGACCAACTATTTTGATGATGTGGAGGAGGCGGCCTTCTCCCCCGCCAACTTCGTCCCAGGCATCGAGCCGTCGCCCGACAAGCTGCTGCAGGGCCGCCTGTTTGGGTACAAGGATGCCGAGCGCTACCGTCTGGGCGCCAACTACGAACAGCTGCCCATCAACCGCCCGGTCAACGAGGTCCACAACTATGAACGGGACGGTTTCATGTCCCAGGGGCAGGATGGATCGGTCAACTATGAGCCCAACAGCAAGGGCGGCCCCGTGGAGGACAACGATGCCCGTATGCATGGCGATGCCGTCCAAGGGCAAACCGAGTACTCCCGCCCCTATGACAAGGACTACTACTCCGCGGCCGGCCGTCTCTACAGGCTGATGAGCCCGGAGGAGAAGGACCGCCTGATCCAGACCATCAAGAACACCCTGGGGTCTGTCGATGACCAGGAGATCCAGGTTCTTGAGACCAGGCAGTTCTACCAGGCCGACCCTGACTACGGTCAGCGCGTAGCTGATGCTCTTGGCCTTTCCATGGATCAGATCAAGTAGAACATCAGCAGGGCGGGAACTGCCGGCGACACGTCTGGACTGGCCTGCAATCCCTGCCCTGTGTTACTATTTCCTAGTTGCCTTGATAAGGGTCATGTAGGCTACGGCCCCGTTCATTGCAGCCCTGGAGGATTCGCCTAGTGGTCTATGGCGCACGCTTGGAAAGCGTGTTGGGTTCACGCCCTCACGAGTTCGAATCTCGTATCCTCCGCCAGCAGGGGATTTTGGGCTTCCCAAAATCCCTTTTTGTTACTCACCTCCACGACCCCAAGAGGATTGGTAATAGTAAGTCGGCAAAGGCTGGTCGCATCCCTATCAACTGATACGACAAGGCACAGAATCCGATGCACACTCATCTCGGCATGATTCCCACCTCAGCGCCGTCATTGATCAGGCCGACTCAACATCGCCTTTCACAACTGTCACAGTCTCCTTCGAGCGACTTTTCTGATTAATCAGCTTCACCATTTCCTTTTCGCAGTTACGCATGTAACCCAGGCTCTTCTTAAGACCGGAGAGCTCTTTCTTGGTTTCTTTTCTCTCAGCCTTATCTAAATCCTTATCTTCAGAACGCCTAGAGAGAACCTCCTGCTGAATTTCCATTCGTTCAATCTGATCGAGCAAACCCTGTCGGATCCGTTCAATCGTCTCTGGCTTCATATCAGCTTGAGTAAAGTCAGATTGGCAAAATGTTAGGAGCTTCGAACACTCGTCGAGTGCAAACGCTCCTTTGGAATCAGTGAGAAGTGAAGCAACAGCAGTTACCCCACTACCACCAACCAAACCCAAGACTGCACCGCCACCAGCGATTATGGCTGTGCCGCCTGCCATACCGAAGCCTCCAGCAGCCAATGCGCCACCGCCAACCGCTGCAAGGCTCGCACTGGTAAGAGCAGCACCAGACAGGCCGGCAACAGCTGATCCGGCAAACAACGGCGCTATGACTGGCGCTATGACTGGCGCTAATGTAAACGCTGCACCTCCCGTAGCAACCGCAACCGCGGCAGTTCCCGCAGCACCGACAATTTTTTTGGTTCGGCTACCATTCAATACGCCGGCATTCCTATTCAGCGCCTTAGCGGTCTGCTGCACAGGGGATTTATCCGAATCGCCGCTTACATCACGCCATAATTCTTCGAGAATCTTTGAATCAAATTTTGGTCGTTTAGTTCTCTTGATCGAGGAGTCCGGCCCTCCCTCAGGATTCTCTGACTCCGTTTCAAAATGATATAGGTCATACGGGGTGAACCGTGCAAGTTCAATCAGAACCAAGGCTTTCCATGTGTTCCCGTCCCGCGCAACAAGTTCTTCAATTCTCTCTTTCACTTGCCCGCGATTAAGGAGATCACAGTCATCAGGCAGGTTTTCAGACCAACTGTCAAACCATTCTTCCTTTTCTCTACGATCCACTGCCTTACTTCGATCTATGTCCTCATAAAGCGCCAGTCGCTCTACCGAGAACAGAACAGATAGATGCTCCGGCTTCAACGAGAGCATTTCCATTGTTGCCCGACCTGCCGAATCGTCGCTTTGCTGCCGCAGCCTGTGGCTTGCTCTTCGTTCCCATACCGTTTTGACATCCACACCTATTGCGAAAACCAGACGAGTCACACCTACATAGTTGATTTTCAGCAGGAAGAGCTTGCCATCGAATCCCTTTATTACAACCCCGACCAAGGCAGCCCGAATGGCAGCATCCGCTAGATCCACTGCAGTAAAGGTAGCCGAAGCAATGGATACCATGCGGACTACTCTGGAATTATTGAATGGAAGGATCACGCCCATGTCCAGCTGCGACAGGTCGTCCGAAGAGCGGACTTCATTGTTTCTCATCTCCAGATAAAGATGATGAAGAAAATAGCAGCCCCGCGTCAGGCATTCATTCAGCAACACTGGAAGCGCCTGACGCCCCAGTCCATGCACAATTCCGATCTCGGTTCGCAGGTTAAACCTACGAAGCACTTTACGTCCTTCATCGTCAACTTGAGCGAATAAGGTCCCATTGAACATCTTGGAAAGAAGTTTCCGTAACCCCATGCCGGAATCCATGGCATTTTTAAACACGGGCAAGGCGGACAATTCCTTAATAATAGAAAGAAAAGGCCCGGGTATTCCCGTGCCGTGACCAGGATTCGAACTTGACCCCGGCGCGTCTGACGCCATGTGAAAGAACCATCGCACCGTGCCTAGGAACAGCTTTTCGCTGACAGTACCGCCGATCAGACCTTCCTTAAACCATTGTTCTTCCACCGGGACTGCAATGAAATCTCCGTTCTGATTGGTGCCGTATACCTTTCCTGTAAATTGAGTGAGTATCGAGAACACCAATCCCTCAAGGGAGAAGTGGTGAGAAAAGTCTCTGAGATGATGTTGCAACCCGCCGCCAAATTCGGCTGTGTACTTATCGCCGACAAAAGGATATTGATCTTCTAGGAATTGAATGGCATCACGCAGGGACTCTCCTTTAAAATCAGAATGCTGCTTTGCCACCCAAACCACGAACTCATTGACTTTCTCCGAACCCCACTCGTTCGCCCTGTCCAGAGAGAACTTGCCAACAAAAATCGCATCACATAAACCCGCAACCACCCCACTAGCTGCAGCCATCTTGTAATCAAATAGTGCATCATCTTGTACATGGTCGCTTGCAGGGTCTTCTTCAATGGATTCCACGTAGATTCCATCACCGAAATTGTCGGTCGCTTTTGCAGTGCTGATTCCAGCCTCTATGCCTTTGTCCTTAGCAAGCTCCAGCGAATACTCAACAGAAACCAACTCGCTACCGTGCCGCGTCGAAAGCTCCAACTCCCTTGTCATCCGTCCCTCTCCTTCCACAGTGCGCGCAGGAACAAAACAATATAGCCAGAATAAAACAGCAAATGAAGTGCCCGCAAACAGTCAACCAGCGCTTTTCTCGTCCTTGTCGAATTTCTGGCTTCGTCCTGCACGATAGTCGTTTTCTGCGTCCGCAACATTGTCTAGCTCGATGGATTCCAGTATCTCCTATGGCTAGAGCTTTCCCGGCTGGTGTTGGCCTGCGCTCGGGAAGCAGTTTAGATAAGAAAGGCTGCAAATGCCACAAGAGATGCTGGATAAGGTAATTCCTCTATTATCATCGTCTCTTATGCACGCGTATCTAGGGCATGCAATAAATTTCTCAATCCTTGTATCGACCGGCAGCGAAGGTTCACTTTGTCAATCTAGAATCATGCTCGCCTTATGCAGTTGGCGTTTCCGACAGTTTTAAGTATCAAATTATGACCCATGCATGTATCCCTCTGCTCGTTGGCATTATGAGCCAATCGCTGTCAGCAATGGCCCCTGCTTTGAAAGCGAAAAGATATCTTTCTTACTCATTCTCAGTTTTATGCCGCTTAAGGAAAAGCGAGGCACACAGGCCGATTAGGGCTACGAGCATAAGGAAGATGAAGGCCCATTGGTAGCCCTGGTCGAGAGCCTGGGCTGGCGTGGCTCCGCTGAGACTGCCGCGCTGAGCGCCGATGGTGACAATCATCATGGCTGCGGCCGTACCCAGCGAGCCGCCCACCTGGCGGACAGTCGAGGCAGCCGCGTTGCCATGGGCCGTGAGTTCTGCGGGCAGTGCGTTGATGCCCTCGGTGAAGGTGGTCATCATGACCAGCGCCACTCCTGCCAAGCGCAGAGCATAGCAGGAGGCGATTACGATAAGACTGGTAGTAGTGCCGAACCATATCATCGGCAAGGTTCCGGCAAGCAGCACCGTGTACCCCAAAAGGGAAATCTTCCTCGCTCCGATTCTTTGATAGATCAGACCAGAGAGGGGGTTGAATATGCCCATGACAATGGCTCCTGGCAGCATGACCAGACCAGAGGTGAGTGCGCTTGACCCGCGCGTATTCTGGAGGTACAGGGGAAGTACCAGCTCTACCCCGACCATGGCAATGTTGCTCAGGGTGCTCAGCAGACTGGTCAGGTTGAAAGTAGCGTTCGTGAAGACACGCAAATTCACCAGCGGAGACTCCAGACGCAGCTGGCGTCGGCAGAACAGGATTACGACCAGCACGCCAGCAAGCAGCAATCCCAGGTCAAGCACTGACGCACCACCCGCGTCTCCAATGGCGAACAGGGCGTACAGAATGAGCCCAAACCCAGGCAGGAATAAACCACGGAAGGCACGTCCAGCCGGGTTCTCACCCGATGGTTGACCGTATAGACCAGGAAAAACGACGCCACCAGGATCGCGGCGCTCAAGGCAGCAAGCAGCACAAACAAGGCCCTCCAGGACCAGTGCTCCAAAACAAACCCCGAGAGCGTGGGGCCAACCGTGGGACCCAAGGCCACCACCAGGCCCACCACGCCCAGGGCCACACCGCGCCTATCCGGCGGGAAAAGCAGCAGTACCACATTCTGAATGAAAGGCATCAACGATCCAGCGGCCACGGCCTGAATGATTCTGCCCGCCAACAGCAGCGGGAAATGCCCTTTGCAGAAGACACAGACCAGGGAGCCCGTCAGGAAAATAGCCATCATGGCCATGAAGGTGTGCTTGGACCGGAAGTTGGAAAATACCCAAGCCGATACAGGTATCATCAGCCCCACCACCAGCAGATAGGAGGTGCTCAGCCATTGTGCGGTGGATTGGGACACATGGAATTCCGCCATAATGGTTGGCAGAGCATTGTTAAGGAAAGTCTCCGCCATCAGGGCCAGGAAGGCCCCTGCCAAAAGCGTGCCCATCATCGCAGTACGACTTCCCCTAGTCCCGCCTTTGCTGCCTTTCCCCTTGCCGCCATCCTTATTCATACCGCATCCTCCCCGTCCTTCACCGGCTCGGTCCAAAGCCTGCATGCTCCGACTAAAAACAGATCAGGATTCCATATTTCTAATGATCCGTTCCAGGTAGCCGACCAGCTGTCTGCTCTCCCGCTCATCGAACCCTTTCAAGGCAAGCTTGCCCGTGGCCTCCAATACATGCCGGATCTCGACCTGGTGGGCGTTCAGCTCCTTGCGCGCATGTCTGGTAAGCTCAAGAACCATCTGACGTCGGTCATCAGTCTGTGGCTTTGCCGTCAGCCATCCTGCCTTGACCAGCCGTTTGACAACTCCCCGAACCGTGGGATGGCTCAAACGGAACCTGTCGCCCACCGTCTTCTGCGTCACCTCCAGGCCCTCATGCTCATACAGGTAATAGACCATGACGAATTGGGGACCAGTCAGATTGGGAAAGATGTTCCGCACACACTCATTCATGTGCTTTTCCAGCAGGGTGTTGGCTATTTTGACCAGCCCCTCTGGCCGCTTCTCCGAGAGCTCCAAAAGATACCGCCTCTCTAAAATGTAGCATGCTACATTATTAGCGAAGAAAGACATGCTGTCAAATCAAGGAAATGCAAACACTCGCCCAACAATGTTCTTGATACATGGAAACTCGAGCAAAAGAGCCATGGCTCAGCCTCTCCGACCTGTAAGCATGAAGGCTTATGTAGAACCTAGGTATCAGAATCGCCGTACTTCATAGCCGACTAGCTAAGCAATACTGATATGCCGATAAGTCGATACCTCATTTCACTACTGCTGTCAACAAATCACAGACCTTTAATCAGTACGCTTCTCTCACCTTGGGACGACTGATATGGAGAATCGCCGAACCGCATCAAGGAATCTACCAGGCAGGCGCACGCCTATTTTCATGCATGAGCCCTTGCAAGCAACAATGGCTACAGGGAAGAGGTCCTTAGCACCAAAAGGTCCGGCTGAGCGGTCGATGAAACATCTTGCTATATTGCAACAAAACAAGGCAAATATTAATCCTCCAGCGATCTGACTTCACCGGTCCGATACAGTCAGACAAGCACGAAGCCGGGGCACAGGTAACTACCTGAGCAATAGATAATTTCCAATATGATATAGTTTCCATTATAAAATCAAATAAATCCTCTTCCCTTTATAACGCTCTCATGTATCTGCAGTGCGAATTCGTAGCAGAGCGTAATAGGGTCAACCCAGGAGACATCACCTGGCAACAGTTCGATATCCTCACTGTTTTGCGTACTGGAGCCTTCAGGCCCTCATAGATTGGTCAGCGACTTGGTATGAGCCGATCCAAGGTCTCCAAGAACCTGAGCACGCTGCGCGATCTCGGATACATCAGACAGACGCCCGATACTCGTGACCGGCGAGAGCTGGAGACCAGCCTGACCCAGGACGGTCGGGACATGCTCGCCATCATCGATCAACAGCATAAGACCCTTGAGGAAGACGCCAGACAGATCTGGTCCGAAGACGAGCAGGAAGAGTTCACTGCTCTTGCCAACAGGCTCATCGCCAAGCTGCGCCAGGAGCGGGTCGCCTGATGAGGACGGAATCCATCCTTATTGACCGAGCCTCCACACACAACCTCCAACAAGTCTCGCTGTCCATACCCAAACGGGCCATCACCGTGGTCACCGGCATGTCAGGTTCAGGTAAGTCGTCCCTCGTGTTTTCCACGCTGGCAGCCGAGTCACAGCGCATGATGAACCGCAGCTATAGCTCCTATATCCAGCAGCTCCTGCCCAAGTATGAGCCCGCGGAAGTCGCCCGCATCGATAACCTGCCCTTCTCCATTGTCGTCACCCAGAAGCGGCTCTCGGGCAATGCCCGCTCGACCGTGGGTACCTACACCGATATCTACACCGTCCTATGCCTGCTGTTCTCCCGTATAGCCCAGCCCTTCATCGGGTACTCCATGACATATTCCTTCAACAATCCTGCGGGGATGTGCCCGATCTGCCAGGGACTCGGAACTGTGTGCACTCTGGTGCTTGATCGCCTGCTCAACATGGATCTCTCGCTGAACCAGGGAGCCATCTACTTTCCCACCTTCCAGCCAGGCGGCTGGAGGCTGACCAGGTATACGGATTCAGGTTATTTTGACAACGACCTGCCTCTACAGGAGTGGGACAGAGATGCCCTCGACTTCCTGCTCTACGGCAAGAGGCAAAAACCGGCACACCTTGGCCCCAACTGGCACAAGACAGCCATGTATGAGGGATTGGTGCCCAGGATCACCAAGACCTTCATCAACCAGAGCAACGACAAGTACCAGCATGAGCTGGAGGAGGTTACGCGAATCACCCAGTACCCCGACTGCCAGGGGGCCAGAGTCAACGCCAAGGTGCGCTCAGCCAGGATCCGCGGACTGAACATAGCTGACTGCTCCGCCATGAGCGTGGCAGACCTCCAGGAATGGCTTGGAAAGATTCATGACAATCAGGCTGAGACCATTCTGCAGGACCTAATGCGCAAGATAGCCAAGCGTTGGCTTGCACCCCCATGACCTGACTGGGATCAAGAAAATCTTTGAAGGCTTGCGAGACAGGGGCAATACGGTAGTGATCGTGGATCATGACCCCTAGCTCATCGCCATTGCGGACCATATCGTCGACATGGGGCCAGGGGCAGGCAGTGAAGGCGGACGGATCGTATTTGAAGGGAACTATCAGTCTCTGCTGAGAAGCGGCACAGCAACTGGCAGAGCCCTGGCAGATCCAGGCGTGGTAAATGAACCATCGGTGCCTTCGCATGGCTTCTATACAATAGACAAGGTCACTGCCCACAACGTCAGAGAAGCCCACGCCAAGATACCCCGGCAAATGCTGACTGTGGTGACCGGGGTGGCCGGCTCAGGTAAGAGCACCCTTATTAAGGAAGGCTTCATGGCTCAACATGAGGCCTTACTCCTGGATCAGAATCCAATCAAGACCAGCGGACGCTCCAACCTGTTGACCTACTTGGGTGTCTTCGACCCGCTGCGCAAGGCCTTTGCCAAGGCCACAGGCGAGTCCCCCTCGCTCTTCTCATTCAACGCTGCTGGAGCCTGTCCGGTCTGCAAGGGCAAGGGGGTCGTCACCCTGGATATTGCCTACATGGGCGACACCAGCACTATCTGCGAAAGCTGCCATGGAACCAGGTAATCAACGCAGACCTTGTCTGCCAGATACCGTGGTCTCAGCATCGCCCAGGTGCTGAAACTGACTGCCAGCGAGGCTATGCACCAATATCGTGAAGTGCTGGGGCCAGCTATGAAGGCCCTGGAGGATGTGGGTCTGTCTTACCTATCCGTTGGGCAGGCTCTTGATATGCTCTCGGGCGGTGAGCTGCAACGCCTCAAGCTGGCCAGACTACTCAAGGAAGGAATTTATGAGACCCTGATTTTGAATGAGCCTACCAGCGGCCTGCATGAATCCAATATCCTGCAGCAGATTGCGCTCCTACGTAAACTCATCACCAACAAAGGACTCACTATCATCGTCATAGAACATAACCTGCGCTTCATCGGCCAGACCGACTGGGTGATCGATATGGGCCCGGGAGCCGGAAGCGCGGGCGGAAAAGTGCTATTTGAAGGAACTCCGCTTGCGCTGATGCGCCGCAATGACACTCCTACAGCCCGAGCCATGAATGCCTATTTCGGCTTTTTCAAAGATGCCACAGTGTAACCATAAGGGGTTGCAGTCAGATCAGCAATAGTTCAGCAATCTTGCAGACGGCGCTTCTGCCTGCCCTGCTGATCGAAATTGTCATCATCCAGCCAGGTCTCCAACCGCTCTTTCACTGCCGGCCATTCGCTGTCCAATATGGAAAACCAATCCGTATCCCGAGTACGGCCCTTGTAGACCATATCGTTCCTGAACCGGCCTTCAGCCTTGAATCCCAGCCTCAGCGCTGCCGCCCGTGAGGGCGCGTTGAGGCTGTCGCACTTCCACTCGTATCGGCGATAGCCCAAGTCCTCGAAGACATGCCTAGCCATCAGATACTGGGCCTCGGTAGCCTGCCTGCTTCTCTGCAACTCATGGGTATAGATAACGTGCCCCATCTCAATGCTTCCCACGTCGGACCTTATCCGCTGCAAGGCATACATGCCCAACAGATCCGACGAATCGAGAAGCTTCACATGCTTCCGTATATCCGCATCCTTTCCATCTGCAGACTGACCGACACTGAGTCCATGTGCAGACGGATTGCGGAGAATAGCAAAGAAGAGAGGATTGCGACTTTCAATCATGGATTCGAACCCTGAGTCGAATGATGGTCTATCAGGGTAGAGATCGTGAGTGCTATAGGTCATGATGGCTTTGTCGCATTCTGGACTGAAAATCCGTTCATAGAAGGCATCACCCTGGTTGCCGTCCAAGGGCACTGCCAGAACAGTACTGCCAGTCAAGATGACAGGATCCGGCGTAATGGCCCCGGGAAACGAAATCGCATCACCAATAGGTTGCCCAAACTCATTGATCCTCACACCCGCATCTCCTCCCTTGGAACGATGCCCGCTCTGTCACGTACGAAAGAGGTAGCCCCAGAAGCATCAGCTATAACTCCGTACAATCCTGGCACTTAGACTACCAAGTAAACACCCCAAAAGTCCGTATGAATCCGCCTCGCGCAACCACATTTGTCCTCCTTCGCTACTTGTCTTATCGTCTTGTGCGCAAGATGCTGATCCGCCGCCACATTTGTCCACATGCACTCAACCTGGAGGACCGACTCACCTGCGAGAATTAAACTAATACGTAAGAAGAAATGATCGAGGAGCTTCAACCGGTATTTCCTCTACCTACCGTCAGCATCGACCAAGGGAGTGATTACCATGTCCAAGGCTTTAATCGTCGTGGATGTTCAACCGACCTTCTGCGAAGGAGGGGAACTCGGAGTCAAGGGAGGCAACGCCACGGCCGGCAAAATCGCCGACTATGTCCACAATCATGCCGAGGACTACGCCTACATGGCCACCACCCAGGATTGGCACATCGAACCCGGGTCTCATTGGTCCGACCACCCGGATTTCGTGGACACCTGGCCCAAGCACGGCGTGGCCGGATCACCTGAGGCGGAGCTTCATTCCAAAATCCGGGAGTTGGGCATCACCCATCACTTCAAAAAGGGCCAGTATTCAGCCGCCTACTCCGGATTCGAAGGCATCGAAGACAACACCGATAAAATCCAGAGCAGGCAGGAGTTCGCTGCGGCCAAAGCATCTGGAGTCACCTTGGCCGATGCCCTGGCGCAAGCTGGCGTCAACCAGGTGGACGTAGTCGGCATCGCCGAATCCCACTGCGTCAAAGAGACAGCCCTGGATGCCGCGAAACTGGGTTACCGGGTCACGGTCTTCGAGGATCTGACTGTCCCGGTCAGCGAGGATCAGGGCGTTGAGGCTCGAAAGGCCATGGCCCAAGCAGGCATTCGTCTGCTTTCCTCCAGCAACGACTAAGGGCAGCGACAGAGGAATTCACCAGGGCTGGATGGTAGGGCCTACAGTAAACTCCGATACATTGGTATCCTCAGGCTGATCGATAGCGAAGGCCACCACCTGGGCCACCCGTTCTGGATCAATCTGGTAGCTGTCGTAGGTCTTGTTCATATCGGCCAGGGTCTGCTTGTCCGTTATGGTACCCAGCAACTCAGTCCGAATGGCCGCCGGGTAAATTGTAGAGGTACGAATATGGGTCCCCTCTTGGGCGGACTCCATCCTGAGCACCTCCATCAGATCGCGCAGACCCCACTTGGTTGCCCCATAGACCGCTCCACCCGGATAGGCTTTGAGCCCAGCCACCGAAGAGGTAGCGATGAACTGCCCGTGACGCTGCCCGATGAACTCCGGCAGGGCCGCAGCAATGCCGTACAGTGCACCTTTGAGGTTGACGTCAATGGTCCGATCCCACTCGTCCACATGCAGGGCCGACAGGGGCGAGTTAGGCATGAGCCCGGCGTTGAGGAATACTACGTCCACCCCGCCGAACTGCTTCTTAGCGAAAGCCACGAAGTCCTCATTGGCCTGCCGATCGGTCACATCCAGAGCCATGGAGGCCGCCTGGCCACCCGCCTGAATGATATCGTCGACGATTTTATCCAGCCGATCCTTGCGGCGAGCGCCCAGCACCACCTTGGCCCCTCGCTGTGCCAACAGCCTCGCCGTGGCCTCCCCTATGCCGGACGAAGCTCCGGTGATCAGCACTGTCTTATCAGCAACAGTCATAACAAGTCCCACCTTTCCTTGATCTTCAATCGGCCTGATGGTACAACCTCGAGTCGCTGGAAGTGCAAATCCTGCTACAGCCAAGCCCAAACCAACAATCGTGATCAAATGCGTGGCATGGGACTGAATCTATTGAGAAGGGCAGGTCAGTCAGGACTCCGCTGGCCGGGCACATGTAGAATCGACGCAGTAATCCACGAAGAAAGGCGGCTGCACTGCCATGAGCGCAAGGAATCAGAGCCATACTCCGTTTTCCCTCCTGATGGCTGTCTATGCCGGGGACACACCCTCCTTCGTTGCCCGCGCATTGAAATCCGACACCATTGAACAAACCCTCATGCCCAATCAGGTCGTCATTGTGTGCGACGGTCCATTGGGCAGAGAACTGGCCCAGCTGATTGATGGATATCCAGCCGAGTTGAAGAGGCAGCTGCTCCAGACCGACAGAGCCAAGGAAACACCCGAGTTCACAATCGTGCGGCTGCCAACCAACAGAGGCCTTGCCCATGCATTGAATCTCGGGTTGAAGTCCTGCAAATACGAACTGGTGGCCAGAGCGGACAGCGACGACATATCGCGCCCATCGAGATTCAACGTTCTCATCCCCTTGCTGGCCTCATCGGGTTTAGACGCCTTGGGGAGCGCCATCCAGGAGTTTTCAAATGACGAGCACACTCCCGGCCGGATCCGCTATCTGCCAAGCGGAGGATCCGAACTTCGGACATACGCCACCCTGCATTCTCCGCTGCACCACCCCAGTGTGGCCTTTCGCAAGACCAGCGTGTGCAGGGTGGGCGGTTACCCAGAGAATGCCGGGCGCTTTGAAGATTACCGTCTTTGGGAAACCATGCTGGTCGCCAGCGAGCATATTGGCAACATCAAGGAACCTCTGGTCCTCTATCGATCCGATAGGTCTATGTATCACCGCAGAGGCGGCATGCGCATGTTTCGGGACGAGCTGCGACTGCAAAACGATTTTCTGCATGACCGCTTCATCAACCCCATACAATATGTCAGAAACATCCTTATCCGTGCCTGCTACCGTCTGCTGCCCGACCAGGTACGCAGCTGTCTGTATGCCATCATGACCACCCTGCTCAACCGGTTCCATGGGAAGTCGGTGAATGACAGCCGAAAGAAGTGAATCATGCAATCAACCCTGATGACCTGGCAACAATCCTGGCCACTGCTGCTGTTCATCATCGCAGCCCTGTATCTGCCCGGCGGCCTGTTGGTGGCAGCACTGGGTAGCCGCAAACCCATCTTCTTAGCGGCGCTTGGCCCTGTGGCCTCCATTGCACTGGCCGGCATCGATGGCGTGCTCTTCCAGCCGCTTGGCATATCCTGGAACTGGCGTTCCTACGGGCTTTCGACCATAGTACTCATTGCCGTCATTCTTCTAGCGCGTAAGCTCTTCAATCATTTTCGTCATCCTGATGGAGCTGGCCGAGAATCCTCGGCACTGGCAAGCGAAGGCGGAAAAACCAAACCTCGATTAAGACACTTCCTTCCGGCAGTCATCGGCACAGCACTGGCCGCCTGCAACATCGGCATCAGACTGATGCAAGCTGCGCCTTCGCCGGATCAGGTCACGCAGAATTACGACTCGGTCTTCCACTACAACGTAGTGGCACGAATTGTGCTCACCGGTCAGGCTTCATCCCTACATGCTCTTCCACCCATCAGGGAAATATACCCCATAGCATTTCAGGAGTTCGCTGCCATGGGAGCGATGGCCTACAGACCCGCCACGGCAGTCAATGCAGTCACCTGCACCTGGCTGGTCTTTGCAGCTCTGATATGGCCGGTCTCCATGCTCTTTCTGATCAGAATCCTGTTGGGCAGACATGCCTGGAGCGATCTGCTCGCACCGGTACTCGCCTCATGCTGCGCGGGATTCCCCTTCCTCTTGTTGGATTGGGGCACCTTATATTCCATGTTCGCCGGCCAGGTCATACTGCCCGTCTTCGTCGCGCTTACCTGGTCCTGGTGTACAGACGGATGGCAGGAAGGCCGCCGATCCATAGTCGGCCTTGCCTGGATTCTCCTCAGCGTCGTCGCCGTATCCTTCTGCCATTTCAGGGTCATGATGACCGGCGCTCTTCTTGTGCTGCCACTGATCCTCAGTTGGCTGATCATGGCAGGGAGGCAGCTGGCCCAAACCAACAAGCATCGTTTCCGAGTGGCCGCCGGAGTGCTGACTGCCGGATTCCTGGTTCTGCTGGCTATAGGCCTCAAGATCTTCCATAATTTGTACCTGCGTGGCCCTGTACGGAAAATATCGGATCATCTCAACGGCGGCCCGGCACAGCCCACGGAAGACCTGCCAGCCGCCATAGTGCGCTTTCTGCTGGGGCAGCCCATCGATTCAGGCAACCGCCGACTGCCGGTCTACTGGCCCCTGGCTCTGGCCCTGGTCCTGGCTCTGATCGTACTCTGCCTGCACCACAACAGAAAGGACATGCTCCTTGTCTCCTCCTTCCTGCTGCTTGGTCTGGTCTTCGTCGCCTGTGCGGGCACCCATGCCGATTGGGCCAAGATTCTTACAGCCTTGTGGTACAAGGATCAACGCCGCCTGTTCTCTGCTTGGCCTGTAGTAGCCATCCCCATCATGGGCATGGCCTTGGAGCATGGCATCGAAGCCTTGAAACGATATACACCGCAGGCCGAGAAGATGGTATCGATGCCGGCTATGATGTTGGCAGCCACGGTAGCCGTGCTGATTTGCGCTGTGAATCCGCAGTTGGACTCCATGGAGAAGACTCTGGGCTCAACATATGCCTTCGCAGCCAACGACGCCGATGCCCCGATGCTGTCAACCGACGAATTCCTGCTGATGAAGAGAATGGGCCGCCATGTCTCGACCAGCGAGCAAGTCCTGTCCGATCCATGGAACGGCAGCGGCTACATGCTGGCTGTCGGTGGCACCACACCCTTCTACGCCCATCTGAACATGAATTGGGACCATGACCATGCCTATCTGGCCACAAACTTCGAGCACATCGACTCAGACCCGCAGGTGTGCAGGATCCTGACCGATCATCACATCGACTGGTATGCGGATATGGGCGGACCATACGTTGCCAACGATCCCCAGCATCAGATCTTCAATGGCCTTCATCCCGTCCCGCAAGCCCTCCAACTGGTCGACAGCCAGGGTCGGGCGAAACTCTACCGGATCACCGCCTGCCGCCCCTGATCGGCACGGTCGATCAGTGCCTGAATCTCGGGCTCCTGGGCAAACAGGTCGTGGTTGCTGCCAGGGTGTGTAGACATGCCGGCTTTGAATCCTCGAGACAAACAATGCTGGATCTGCCGCCGATCATGCGCCCTAATAAAGGTAAGAAGCCACCGTCTGCCAGTAGCAAGGAGCAGTGCAAGAAATTCAATCGTTGTGAAATTGCCCCTGCTGAATCGGAACATCCATATCTTGTTGCGCACCTCGTAAAAGAAGCGAGAACCCGGGTCGGCATCACTGGAGCCAAAGACCTTGGTCTTATGCCATACCCGACTGGCGGGAACGTAATAGCCGATACCCGTTTTCAGCAGTCTGGTGGTGTATTCGAAGTCGTCATTCCAAAGGAAGAAGGCGGCCCGTGGCAGGGTTCCTGCAGCTTGGATGGCCTTGACGTTCACCAAGCAAGAGACAAAGGACAAGGAGCGGACCTGGTAGGCATGGGCGCTGGTCTGCAACTGCGGCCTGCCTCTTCTGATCGGCAGACGTCGATGGGGCTTGTTCATCCCATGTACCCTGCCGTCCATCCACACAGCCTCAGAGCCCAAAACAGCAGGCCATGATCCATTATCGGCATAAGCCTCGGAGGCAGCATTAAGCAAGCTGGACAGGGCATTAGGCTGCGGCACCACATCGTCATCCATGAGCCACAGGTAGGCCTCACACTGAGGAGGAATCTTCGCCAAGGCCGCCGCCATTCCAGCCACAAATCCCCCTGCACCGCCCATATTGTGATGCAAACGGATCAAGTCAGGCTTCAAGGGGTGTGACAAGACCACGTCCACCGGTCCGTCCTCGCTGGCATTGTCGACGACAAGGACCTGATCAGGCTTGCGGGACTGGCCACTTATGCCATCCAGGCACTCCTGAAGGAGTTTGGAGCGGTTGTAGGAGACAACAACAGCGACTACAAAAAACCTCATAGTCTGCATTGTAACGATAGGTGAGGGTCAAATATTGAACTACAATCAGTTCTTAAATTTCCCATAGTGGACATTCAGAACAGACGAGCCGCAGATCAATGGGAGCATACAAACCAAGCAGCAGTTGGCCAGTCCCGATTCCGCGAGAGGAAGGCCCCAGTCATGTCGACCACACCGACACAGCCCTCATCACGAAAACAGGCTGTCTATCCATACCTGATCGTGCTCTCGGGCATCGTCTTCACGGCCATCCCGGTATCGCTGGTCTGCAGTTGTGCAGGCATCTTCTTCACTCCTGTCAGCAGCTACTTCCATGTTCCCAAGGCCGCATTCACCGGTTATTTCAGCATATTCAGCATCACCATGGTCATCTTCCTGCCGGTTGCCGGATGGCTGATGCACCGCTACGATCTACGCATCGTCCTGACGGCAAGCACCATCCTGGCCGGACTGGGCTGCCTGGGCATGTCCCGATCATCAGCCATGTGGCAGTTCTATCTATGCGGAGTGGTTCTGGGAATCGGCATGCCGCCCATACTCTATCTGTCAGTGCCCACGCTCATCAACGCCTGGTTCCGCAAACGGGTCGGGTTCTTCATCGGTCTGTGCATGGCCTTCACCGGCATAGGCGGGGTGATCTTCAACCAGATAGGCACCATGATCATCAGGTCCGCTCCTGATGGATGGCGGCGGGGATACCTGGTCTTTGCCATCCTGATTCTGGTGGTCACCCTGCCCTTCACCATTTTCGTCATTCGCGGCACGCCCGAACAGATGGGTCTGCATCCCTACGGCGCCACCGACCAGGAGCCTGCTGCGGCTGAGGCTGCCTCCAACAGCGCAGACACTGGAAGCAAAGACAAAAAGGACTCAAAGCTTGCCGCTTCGACTGTGGGCATGACCGCTTCCCAGGCCTTGCGCTCCCCTGCCTTCTGGGCGCTGGCGCTCTTCTGCGGCCTGATCACCATGAATCAGACCATCTACCAGTTCCTGCCATCCTATGCGGCATCCCTGCCATCCATGGCAGCATACACGGGCCTGATAGCGTCCTCCTGCATGGCCGGCCAGGCTATCGGCAAGATCATCCTGGGCATGGTCAATGACGGCAGCATCGTGGGCGGGCTATGCCTCGGCATCGGTGGCGGCATTCTCGGTGTCTGTCTCATGGTCGCCTTCCCCGGATTGCCCGCACTCCTCCTGCTGGGGGCCTTCGCCTTTGGCCTGGTCTACGCCTGCACTACAGTGCAGACACCAATCCTGGTTACAGCGGTCTTCGGCTCGCGTGACTACACCAACATCTATGCCCGCATCCAGATGGTGGGGTCCCTGGCCTCAGCCTTCGCCGCTCTCTTTTGGGGCGCCATCGCTGACCAGCCCCATGGCTACCTCATCATGTTCGGCCTGAGCATCCTGATTATGGTTGCGGCCTTGCTCCTGGGCATTATCCCCCTGAAAGGTACACACAAGTCGGTCACCCAAACCGCCTGACCGGGCCCTGCAACCAACAGTCTCCGCAACATCCCGATTTTCGTCATGCGCCGACAGAGGGACGACAGACCGCCGCTATAGGGACCTCACGTTCCGCAGAGAAGCCGGGCCGCCCAGCTAGATCAGGGGGCTTGTCACCATCGCCGGCCTCGGTCTTGACCGACCTGTAGAGCATCACCTACAACGCCATCCGCTCGCCTCTGACCGCAGCTACGGCAGTAAATCCATAAGGGAAGAATCGTTCGTTCACCGGATCTCCAGCCCATATGCATCGACGACCGTACAATCTGCAAATGCAGCTTCGAAGAACTTTCCTACCACAATACGACAAGTACATATACAAATAACCAAGCCTGATTTTTGAACCTGTCTCTACTTGTGCAATAACATTATCTTTACTACACTTACATTTGACATTGACGTGACGTTCTGGCCAAAACAACGACGTAGTAGGTTCCGGGCGGCCTCTTCTCCGGTTCATGGTTCAGTCGTCCATCATCACATAGACGGCAAGGAGGCTTGTCTAGAATATGAAACGCATCATATCCATGGCCCTGGCGACAGTATTCGCCTTGGCCACCGCAGGGGCCGCGGATCCGGCCTTCGCAACCACGGGGAGTCAGCCCTACCACGCCAATGCTCCGTCAACCCTGACAACAGGATCAGGGACAAAAACCAGAGCTGCTGGCACCAATCCACGGATCACTCCCGTCAATCCTGCAGACCACAAATGGACTCTGGACTCCTCCACCACCAAAGGCGGCGAGGTGCTGGAAAAGTCCAATGGCTGGCTGCACTTCAAGGCCTCAGCCGCCAATGGCAATTCCACGACAGCCAGCGAGCAGTACCCGGCCATCGCCCTGGACGCCACCACCTACGACTTCACCAGCCCAGGAGCTCTGACCTTGACCATGAGCTCACCCCAGCCTGGCACTGAGAACAGATTCGGGTTCTACCTCGGGTATGCCAATCCCAACTCCGGTCTCTTCATCGGCTATGACTCGGGCGGCTGGTTCTGGCAGCGCTACGGCGGGGACGGCCAGTGGTACACGGGAACCAGACTTCCGGCACCGGCCCAGGATACCCCGACCACGATAGGAATCACTTGGACTGGTCAGCGCGCAGGACTCACCGTGGACGGACGTGCTGCTTTCGAGGATGTCGACTACGGCCCAATGGCTGGCGCGCTAACCGGAAGGTTGGCCATGAAGGCCGGCGTTTACCAAAACCAGATCACTGACGTCAAGCTCAAGCTCAAGGAAGACCCGGCTGATCTGCATTCGGTCGTCGGGCGAATCGTTGATGCAGACGGCGGAGCCATCGCCGGAGCCAAGGTCCATCTGACGGGAGCTTCGACATTGACAGACGCCGAAGGCGCCTTCACCCTGGAGCAGATCAAATCAGGCCAATACACCCTACAGATCGGCAAACAGGGCTACGAGGACGTTACTAAGGACATACAGGTGGACCGTGCCGACCTGAATCTGGGATCCTTGCAGCTGAACAAAGCCACCCCAGAGGCCAAGGTCACCCTGAGCACCCCCGAGATGAGCGTGCAGGTCAGAAAGCACTTCCCCTCAGTGGTTCAATACACCATGACCAAGCTGGACAACAGGGTCATGTACGGCCGACATCAGGATCTGCGTCGTCTGAACATCAATGGCATAGACATGGATCTGACTGATTCAGACGTGACTTTCACCCAGCAAGGGACAGACAAGGCCACCTACCAGCTTCACGCCCGCAAGCCCGACCAGAATATCGATGCCACCGTGACAGCGGTCCTCTGGCTCAAGGCCAACACCCTGCACCTGGACATCACCAAGATTGAAAACGCTGCCGGAGAAGACCACCCCATCCAGACCATAGCCCTGCCCGGGCAGGATCTGGTATCCGTCAGCAGCGATCAGGACGGAGCTCAATTCACAGGCGCACGCATGTCCTCGGACACCAAAGTATCCGGCGACACCACCTTCCCCATCACTGACGACACCACAGTCGATCCAAACAAGGCCGATTACATCTACGGATTCGTCTCGGGAGGATCGCTGAGCGCCGGGCTATGGAGCAACAGCGAACATGACGGCACCACGGCGGGCAGCTCTACTGCCGGAGGCGGTCAAAACACCCGCGTGCTCACGGATGCCACCAGCGTTCATGGGTCAACATCCCTCGGACTGTCCAGCCCTGCCTGGTACTACCATCGCCAGGTCCGGGACTCCAAGAACCGCACGTTCACAGTCGAACAGACCGAAATGCCCAAGATGGCCGTGGCCATCACAGGCGACGAAAATCAGGACGGCAGGGTCGACTGGCAGGACGGGGCCATCGCCTACCGGGCCATCATGAACAACCCTTACGGAGCCCAGGAGGTGCCTGATCTGGTTTCCTGGCGTATCGCCATGAACTTCGGAAGCCAGGCCCAGAATCCCTTCCTCAGCACCTTGGACAATGTGAAGAAGGTAGACCTTAACACCGATGGGCTGGGTCAGTCCGTCCTGCTCAAGGGCTACGCCAACGAGGGGCATGATTCCGGCCACCCGGACTACGGGGACATCGGCACCCGGATGGGCGGCGCCAAGGACATGAACACCCTGATGAAGGAGGGAGCCAAGCATGGCGCCCGCTTCGGCGTACATGTCAACGCCGACGAGATGTACCCGGAGGCCAAGGCCTTCAACGAGGATCTGGTCCGCCGCCGGGCTGACGGCAGCCTCCAATACGGCTGGAACTGGCTTGATCAGGCGGTCGGCATCGACGGCATCCACGACCTGGCATCAGGCTCCCGCCAAAGCAGGTTCGGCGAGCTTAAGAAAAAGGTCGGCAACAATCTGGACTTCGTCTATGTGGATGTCTGGGGCAATCGAACCTCCGGCAACGAGGACTCCTGGGAAACCCGCAAGCTCTCGAAGATGATTACCGACAATGGTTGGCGAGTAGCCAACGAATGGGGCGCAGCCAACGAATATGACGCCACCTTCCAGCACTGGGCGGCTGATCTGACCTACGGAGGCTCCACCCTCAAAGGGCAGAACTCCCAGGTCATGCGTTTCCTGCGCAACCATCAGAAGGATAGCTGGGATGGCGACTACCCCGCTTACGGGGGCGCAGCCAACGCCCCACTTCTAGGCGGCTACAGCATGAAGGACTTCGAAGGCTGGCAGGGCCGCAACGATTACGATGCCTACATAGCCAACCTTTACACCCATGATCTGTCCACCAAGTTCATCCAGCACTTCAAGGTGACTCGCTGGGTCAACAATCCTCTGGACCAGCAGTCCCCCAAGGATCCTTCAGCCAACAACGGCCAGGAGCGGATAATCCTGAAGGACGACCTGGGTCACCAAGTGATCATCGACCGTGGTTCCAACGATCAGTCATCATCGGCCTACCGCGAGCGCACCATCACCCTTGACGGCCGAACCATCCTGCAGGGAGCGGTCTCGCCCGGCGACGGCAGTGGCCAAGGAACCGAGTCCTACCTGCTGCCATGGCTCTGGGACGCGAAGACAGGCAAGCCACTGTCTGTGAGTAACCAGAAGCTTTATCACTGGAACACCCGCGGCGGCACGACCACCTGGACCCTGCCCGACTCCTGGCACGATCTGTCTGCAGTCAAGGTCTACCGTCTGAGCGACCAGGGCAAGACCGACCCATTGGATATACCCGTAGTCAACGGGCAGATCACTCTGAACGCCAAAGCGGAAACTCCCTACGTGGTTCATCGCGGTGCCTCAGCCAATCCGGACATTTCCTGGAGCACAGGTTCCCATTTGGTCGACACAGGCTTCAACGGCGGCAAGAAAAGCCTTGAGGACAACTGGCAGACCAAGGGCTCCGGGAGCGCCACCATCGTCAAAAGTGCTTCCAGCAATCCCATGCTCAAGCTGGATGGCCGAATCGAATCGTCACAGACCATAAAGGATCTGGAGCCTGGTGCACGTTATGCCCTCTATGTGGGCGTGGATAACCGAAGCGACGGCCAGACACGCCTGGAGGTCCGCAACGGAGACCAGGTGCTGGCCACCAACTCCACTGGGCGCAGCATAGCCAGGAACTTCGTGCAGGCCGATCCCCACAACACCAACTGCGCCACGGTAGATGGCAGCAGCCTCTTCCAGAACATGTACGTCTTCTTCACAGCACCGGATCAGGGCAATCCGATTCTGACCCTTTCACATCAAGGTGAGGGATCCGCCTACTTCGACAATCTGCGCCTGGTGAAGAACGGGTACCAGGGTCTGGAAACCGACGCAGATGGCGGCGTGAAGACCTTGACCAATGACTTCGAGCACAACGCTCAAGGCATATGGCCCTTTGTGGTCTCGGGCGCAGAGGGTGTGGAGGACAACCGCGTCCATCTGTCCGAGCTCCACGCCCCCTACACTCAGGCGGGCTGGGACGTCAAGAAGATGGACGATGTGCTGCAAGGAGATTGGTCGATCAAGATCAACGGGTTGACCGAACGTAACACCTTGGTCTACCAGACCATTCCCCAGAATGCCCGGTTCCTGACCGGAGCCACCTACCGAATCTCCTTCGACTACCAGGCCGGATCCACCGGCTCCTACGCTCTGGCCATTGGGCAGGGCGAGTTCGACCCGGCCCGCACCCAGCTGAAACCCTTGGAGAAAGCCCTGGGCACTACGGCCCACTACCAATTCGAGCTGACTGGCGGACCTCGGGATTCCTCTTGGTTCGGCATCTACTCGACCGACAAGGCACCCGACCGCCAGGGCACATCTGGCGATGCGGCCAACTTCGGTGGGTATCAGGACTTCGTCCTGGACAACCTGCGCATCGAGCGGCTTCCAGACACGTCCAAGACCCAGGAAGAGGCCCGAGCCAAACTCAAGCAGGTGCGTGATCGCTTCGACGACAGCCGCGCAAAGTACAGCGACCAGGCTTGGCTGACCTACCTGCATACGGTGGATCAGGCCCGTCTGCTGATCGAAAAGGACGGCTCGGGACCGAAGGACTGGTCACATGCCTACGGAATCCTGACGGCCCTTGAGGACTACATGGCCACGGCACCCGGGTCGCAAGCAAGCGATGGCTGCGACATAGCCAAGGATAAGTATGCAGTCAGCGCAGGCAGTGAACAGCCCGATGCCGGCGGTGTCGAGGGACCAAAGGAGTATGCCCAGGATGGCAAGCCCTCAACCTACTGGCACACCAAGTGGGGTGCAAACGCCCTTGAGGACGGCTCAGCCTGGTATCAATTCGACCTGCAAGAGCCCACCACTGTCAATGGACTGCGTTACCTCCCCCGGCCGGGCGGCGATTCGGTCAACGGCAAGATCAAAGGCTACAAGATCACTCTGACCCGTAGTGGACAGTCGGAGCCGGTAGAGATAACCGGCACCTTCGACACGCAGACTACCTGGCAGAAGATCTCCTTCACCCCGGTATCCAATGTGATCAGAGTCAGATTGACCGCAATCGAGACCACGGGCCAAAGCAGCTCGGAAGCCAACCATTATGTATCGGCAGCCGAGCTCCGTCTGACCACCGATTGCACCCTGCCGACCTTGGCGGAACCTGTAGACAAGGGCGAGCTGCAGGATCTGGTGAATCAGGCTGCAGGACTCAAGGAGGCGGATTACACTCCAGACAGCTGGAAGACCTTGCAGGATAAGCTAGCCACAGCCAAGCAGGTGTTGGCCGACGATCAGGCCACGGCCTATCAGGTGGCCTTGGCCGCCGCCAATCTGCAGACGGCCATCACCAAGCTTCAGCCCGCAATACCCGGAACCGGCATACCCGGAACCGGTATAGGCGGTATCGGCAGCGGATCAGATACCGGAAAGAATCCGATCACCGGCACAGGCAATGGTTCTGGCCTCGGTGGCGGCAAGGGGAATATACTGCAGAAGCCAACCCATCCCAATGCTCACGGGCAGGACGGATGGCTATCGGCGACAGGCGTCGCAGTGACCTCCCTGCTGGTCGTAGTTATGCTCGGGCTGACGACTGGTCTCCTCCTGACCAGGCGCAGTCAGGGGAAACGAAGTTAACTAATAACAATAACCCTGACTGAAAGGGACGGCGAGGCCTTATACCCCGCCGCCCCTTTTTGTATCTCTAACATGCAATTACAGCTGATACAAATTTATCAACAAGTAAACACCGACAGCCATGACCTACATGAAGGCGACAAAACCAAGACCATGGCGGGGAATTGATTTAGTGCCCAGGTAAGGAAGACCGATCCATGAATTGTAAATAGTGTTGACAATTAGACCTAATGTGTTAATCTGAAACTGGTCGTCTGGTGACGACGACGGCCATTTACCGTAAAGGAGCGGGAAATGATATCTGAAGGGAAACGACTACTCGCTGCGGTGACGTCGCTGGCGGCCCTGAGCATCGCCCTGTCGGGCTGTGGTTCATCGGGGGCGTCAAAGTCCTCATCTGAAAGCGAGTCTTCCAAGTCGGACGAAAAAGTGCAGATCACCTACCTGCATCGGCTACCGGACAAACCGAACATGACCCCCGTCAATGACATCGTCGCGCGGTGGAACAAGTCCCACCCCAACATTCAGGTCAAGGCAACCAAGTTCAACGGCAAGTCAGCCGAGATGATCAAGAAGCTGGAGACCGATGTCAAGGCCGGCAACGCACCGGACCTGGCCCAAGTGGGCTATGCCGAGCTGCCGGAGGTCTACACCAAGAGCATGCTGGAGGACGTGAGTGCCCAAGCCTCCAAGTACAAGGACAATTTCTCCCCCGGGGCCTACAAGCTTATGGGCATTGACGGCAAGATGTTCGGCCTGCCGCAGGACACTGGCCCGCTGGTCTACTTCTACAACAAGGCCGAATTCGATAAGCTGGGCATTTCAGTGCCCACTTCCAAGGACGAGCTGATCGAAACCGCCAAGAAGACGGCTGCACAGGGCAAGTACATCATGTCCTACCAGCCCGACGAGGCCGGCAACATGATGCCAGGCCTGGCCGGTGCCACCAAGCCCTGGTACACCGTAAAGAACGATGCCTGGGTGGTGGACACCCAGACCGACGGCTCCAAGCAGGTGGCCGACGTTTATCAGCAGCTGCTGGACGCCAAGGCTGCTCCAACCAATCCACGCTGGGACCCCTCTTTCGATGCCTCACTCAAGAACGGCCAGCTTATCGGTACTGTGGGCTCCGCCTGGGAGGCACCTCTCATCGTTGACACCATGGGCGATACCGGCAAGGGCGAATGGCGCGTAGCCCAGCTGGGAGACTGGTTCGGTAACTCAGGCAAATCCAGCCCGGACGGCGGATCCGGCGTCGCTGTGCTCAAGGGCAGCAAGCATCCTGAACAGGCCATGGAGTTCCTCAACTGGTTCAACACCCAAGTCAAGGACCTGACCTCCCAAGGTCTGGTACTGGCTGCCACCACCGAGGAAGCGAAGACCCCCGAGAGCTGGTCATCCTACTTCGGCGATCAGGACCTCATGAAGGAATTCGCCACCGCCAACAAGAACATGGGCGACTTCACCTACATGCCGGGCTTCTCCTCGGTAGCTGCGGCCATGACAGAAACTGCCGCCAAGGCTGCCACCGGGCAGGCCAAAGTCGCTGACATCTTCTCGCAGGCACAGACCACCTCCATAGCCACCCTCAAGGACTACGGCCTGGCCGTCGCCAAGTAATCGACACCATCAGGACCGAGCGGAACCATTCCCGAGGTTTGGGACCCGAAGCCGGTGAACGTGTTTCGGGTCCCAAACATGCTCGGTCGTAATCTCATTTTCTCTTCAAGACAAGGACAGGTGTACCCAGAATGAGTGCTACACGGCGGTCGTCAGCTGCCCGACCAGGCAGGGCGGGACGCTCGGATGCGGTGAAACGTGCCGAACGCACGGGTTGGGCTTTCATGGCCCCCTTCGGCATCCTGTTCATCGTGGTCTTCATCATCCCTATCATCTATGCCATTTACTCCAGCTTCTTCCAGGACGTCGCCTCGGGTGGCGGCGCCTACGGGGGCGGAACCATGGTCAATAAATTCGTGGGTCTGGCCAACTTCAGGTATGTGGTGACCTCGGCCGCCTTTTGGTCGGGAATCGGCCGTGTGCTGATATATACCCTGATCCAGGTGCCCATCATGATCATCGCCGCCCTGGCCCTGGCCATGGTGCTGGATTCCTACTTGGTCAAGCACGTGACCCCATTCCGTCTAGGCTACTTCCTGCCTTATGCCATCCCCGGGGTGGTCGCATCCATCATCTGGGTCTTCCTCTACAATCCGCAGATCTCACCCATCGTCAAGGGCCTATCCTCCATAGGCATCACCGTAGACTTCTTCGCCGGCAAGGTCGTCCTGGCATCCATGGCCAACATCACCACTTGGACCTTCACCGGGTACAACATGCTCATCTTCCTGGCAGCCCTGCAGGCCATCCCCCATGATTTGTACGAAGCGGCCCGCATAGACGGGGCCACCGGCTGGCAGATCGCCCTGCACATCAAACTGCCAAATGTGCGCGGCGCCGCCCTGCTGGCCATGCTGCTCTCCATCATCGGCACAATCCAGCTCTTCAATGAGCCCCAGGTCATGCAGACAGCCGATCCGGGCATCTCCAACTCCTTCACACCCATGATGATGGCCATGAACACCTCCCGTGGAACCCTGACCCCCAAGGGCAATGGTCCGGCATCGGCCATCGCCATCGTCATGGCCCTGATTGCCGGCGTGCTGGCCTTCCTCTACGCCTGGATTGAAAGGAAGGTGAACGAATAATGCGCATCTTTCACTCAAGAAGCGGTTCCACCCAGGAACTGCCACGTTCCATGCGCCCCTCCCACCTGGCCAAGATCATCACCGTGGCCGTCCTGATCATCACCCTGATCTACTTCCTCTTCCCCATCTACTGGGCCGTCATCGCCTCCACCAAGTCGCCTTCCCAGTTGATCGGCAGCAATGGCATCTGGTTCGCATCGAGCCTCAAGGACCTGCCCGGCGCCATCGCCACCAACTACAGCAAGCTGCTGGGCTGGACACATGCCAGGTTCTGGCAGTGGGTTGCCAATTCGTTGATCTACTCGGGCGTATCCGCAGTGATCGGAACCATCGTCTCGGTCATGGCCGGCTATGGAACAGCTAAATTCAACTTCCGCGGGAAGGGCATAGCGATGGCCGTCGTCATGGCATCCCTGCTCATGCCTGCCGCGCTGATGACCATTCCTCAGTACTCCATCTTCCAGGCACTGCATTTGGACAACACCATGCTGTCCATCATCATCCCCTGCTCGGTCTCGCCCTTCGGGTTCTTCCTGGGAAGGGTATATGCGCAGAGTTCAGTGCCCACGGAACTGCTGGAAGCAGCCAGGATTGACGGAGCCGGCGAGGCGCGCATCTTCTTCACCATTGTCCTCAGACTGCTGGCGCCGGCCATGGTGACCATCTTCCTCTTCCTGTTCGTGGCCACCTGGAACAACTTCCTGCTGCCATTGATGATGCTCTCCGGCGAAGGGCTCTACCCGGTGACCCTGGGTCTGTACGGCATGGTCTCCCTGCCCACCTTCAACGACAGAGGAGCCCTGATGATGGGGGCCCTGCTGGGCGTGCTACCGGTCATCATCCTCTTCCTGTGCCTGCAGCGGTTCTGGCAGGCTGGCCTTGCCGCCGGCTCTGTCAAGGGCTGAGGCTCACCCACCAACCAATTCATACATCCGCGAAGGAGCATGTTGATATATGAGCACCACAGGCCGATTCACCTTGCCTGGCGAGGAACACTTTGTCAAGCAAACCGAGGAGCTTTGCCAAAGGTGGGGGGCGGATGCCATCCGCAATTCCGACGGCACCAGTCTGGACAAGGAACTGCTCGGGCTGGGAAAGAAAGTCTATAGCGCCTATTTCCCAGCCAGGGGCTATAACGGGTGGATCCGCGAGCATATGGACGAGACGCCTCAGGTCTTTCTGCTGACGGATCGAGTCCTGGCTCAGAACGGGCGGGTCGACATCGATCTGATGTCCGGCTTCTTCGACCAGCAATTCACCCCCAACCGCGACGACGACCCCCACCGATACTGGGAGGTGATCGACCGGACCACCGGGGCGGTGCTACCCGACGAATCCTGGAATCTTGACCCTGACTTGGACCGCGTCCATATCGAGGGCGCCATGCCAATGCATGAATATACGGTCACTTTCCTGGCCCGCATCATCTGGGATCCTGTGGAGATGTACAACCACCTGACCAACGACTGGGGCGACCGGGAACACCAGATTCCCCTGGACATCTACCACCCCGCCACCCGCGACTTCGCCATGAAGGCCTTCGCCCGATGGCTGAAAGACAACCCCTCCACCGACGTGGTTCGCTTCACCACCTTCTTCTATCAGTTCACGCTGCTCTACGACCAGCATCAACAGGAAAAAATCGTCGACTGGCTGGGCTACGCCTGTACAGTCAGCCCTAGAGCCCTCGAGGATTTCTCACGGGAATATGGATACCGCCCACGGGCCGAGGACTTCGTTCGAGACGGCTCCTACAATTCCTCCTTCCTGGTGCCTACGCGAACACAGCGCGACTGGATGGATTTCATCAGCCGTTTTGTAAGGGCCAATGTGGCCACCATGGTCGACATGACCCACGCAGCCGGTAAGGAAGCCATGATGTTCCTAGGCGACCAGTGGATCGGCACCGAACCTTATCGGCCCGGGTTCTCCGATCTCAAGCTGGATGCCGTGGTCGGATCCGTCGGTGACGGAACCACCCTGCGCATGATCGCCGACATCCCCGGGGTCCGTTACACCGAGGGACGCTTCCTTCCATATTTCTTCCCCGACACCTTCCATGAGGGCAACGACCCCAGCATCGAGGGCCTGGACAACTGGAGGAAGGCCCGCCGGGCCATTCTGCGCAGTCCCATATCGCGCATGGGCTACGGCGGCTATCCTTCGCTGGCTATAAAGTTCCCCAAGTTCGTGGACACCGTGGCGGCCATCGCGGAGGAGTTCCGCGACCTGCACCGACACACAGGCAGCCGCCCTGCCGCCACCCAGCTGACCGTGGCGGTGCTCAACTCCTGGGGGGCCATGCGCTCCTGGATGGCCTACACCGTGGCCCATGCCCTGCCCAACCAGCAGACCGCCTCCTACTACGGCATCCTGGAAGCCCTCTCCGGCATGAGGGTCTCCGTCCGCTTCATCAGCTTTGACGATCTTCTGAGTCAGGGCGTGGATCCGGACATCGACGTCATCATCTGCGGCGGACCGGAAGGCACCGCTTTCAGTGGTGGAACAGTATGGAAGAACCCCGAGCTGGTACGGATTCTGCGCACCTGGACGGAAAACGGCGGCGGTCTGATCGGAGTCGGCCAGCCCACGGCTCTGGACTGGCAGGGACGTTTCTTCCAGCTGGCTGACATATTCGGCGTGGATCAGGAGCGCTACCGGACGCTTTCTGTGGACAAACACTTCTCCCCAACCATACAAGACCACTTCATCATCCATGACCTGCCGGAGAATGCCCCTGCCGACTTCGGCCACCCGATTCTCGACACCTACCCTATCGATGGACATACAAGCCTGCTCAGGGCCGATGGCGGTCAGGTCCAGCTGGCGGTGCGTGACTACGGCAGCGGACGCGGAGTTTATCTGTCTGGACTTCCCTATTCGGCAGTCAATGCCCGCCTGCTGGAACGAGCTCTGTTTTGGGCGGCCCACAAGGAGGAGCGGTACCGGAAGTGGAGCAGCGACAATCCTGAATGCGAAGTGGCCGTCTTTCCTCAGTCGGAAACCTTCTGCGTGATCAACAACAGCGAAATGGCGCAGAGGACAGAGATTCGACTTCCCGGTGGAACAAGCCGAGCCCTTGACCTGGGCCCCTCGGCCATGGTCTGGCAACCGCTGCCTTCGGAAAAGAGGGACCATGAAGATTGATGAGAGCGCGCTGCGTCAGGTGGCAGAACACTTCGCCATGCAGGGCAGTCTGGAAGACGTCACTCCCTACGGCAACGGACATATCAATGTCACCTACCTGGCCAGAACCGACCGGCGACGGTACATCCTGCAGCAGATGAACACGACTGTTTTCCCCGATACTGCTGCTCTAATGCACAACATTGAGCTGGTCACCGACTTCCTACGCTCGCAGGGGCAGGAGACCTTGGACATCGTACCCACCGACCAGGGCGCCTCCTGGTACCAAAACGACCAAGGGGCCTGGCGGGTCTACAAATTCATCGAGCACACCCGATCCTACGAGATGGTGCCCAACCCCCAGGTCTTCCGCAACGCCGGAGACGCTTTCGGGCGGTTCCAGAATTATCTGGCCGACTTCGATGCCTCCCAGTTGAACGTGACCATCCCCCATTTCCATGACACGCCCAAACGCTTCCGTGATCTGATGGCCGCCATCGAGGATGACCGCAGAGGCCGGGTCAGGGAATGCCAGGAGGAGATTGATTTCTTCCGACAGCGCGCAGACCGTTACGGCACCGTGATGGATGGTCTGGCTGATGGGACCATACCCCTGCGGGTGACCCATAACGATACCAAGCTCAACAACATTCTCATGGACGAGACCACCGGCCGAGCCAGGGCAATCATCGATCTGGACACGATCATGCCCGGCTCCATGCTCTTCGACTTCGGGGACGCCATACGCTTCGGGGCCTCCACTGCGCTGGAGGACGAGCAGGACTTGGAAAAGGTGCACTTTGACACCAATCTTTTCCAGGCCTATGCCCAAGGGTTCATCGGGGCCGTCCGCTCAAGCATCACCGATCGAGAGGCCCAGCTGCTTCCCCTGAGCGCCTTGCTGATGACCGAGGAATGCGGCATGCGATTCCTGACCGACTACCTGCAGGGAGACATTTACTTCGCCGTCGCCTATCCGGAGCACAATCTGGTGCGCTGCCGCACCCAGGTGACCCTGGCCCGTCAGATGGAAAAATCAACAGATCAGACTGCCAGCATGGTCGGCCAGGTCATGGAGGCCACCAGATGAGCCCACAGACCGATTCACGGGAGTCCGAAAAACAACCTGCCCTGGATGCAGACCTGGATGCCCTTCTGGACTTTGCCCGCCGACATCTGGAATTGGACGAACGCGACACGGATTGGACGCGCAATCGCCTGCTGGCACTACTGGATTTGGACTACTATACTCCTAGCGACCGAGCTTCCGCCCGTCAATCGACGAGCCAAGGCTCCACAGCCGAAGAGATCACCGACCTGCTGGCGGCTTTTCGCCGGGATGCCCACGCCGCAGGCGTATTCACAGCCGATCGGGATGCAGCGGTCACTGATCGACTCATGGGCCAGATCACGCGTTCCCCATCCCAGGTGGCTGACAGGTTCGCCGCCGTTGAGGCGGAAAAGGGATCCATGGCCGCCATGCGCTGGCTCTATGACTACGGGATCGCATCGACCTACATCAAAAAAGCCGACCTGGATCGCAACCCCAGATTCGAATCCCAGGGCCTGATCATCACCATCAACCAAGCCAAACCCGAGTTCCGCACCATGGCCAAAGCCGCAGCCGGCAATCGGGTGGGCAGCGGCTACCCGGCATGCACCATATGCAGAGCCAATGAAGGTTTCGCAGGACGAGGCAGGAGCACCCTACGCACTTTAGGCGTGACCCTTGGCGGTCATCCCTGGTTCTGGCAGTTCTCCCCCTACGGCTACTTCGACCAGCACGGCATCTGCGTCAATGCCGAACACAGACCCATGCGTGTGGACCGAGAGACTTTCGGCAACCTTCTGGACTTCGTGGATCGTTTTCCAGGCTACTTCCTGGGATGCAATGCCGCCCTGCCGGGAATAGGCGGGTCGGTGCTGGCCCACGACCACTACCAGGGCGGAGGAGAGATTCTGCCCCTGCATAAGGCTCCGGCCAGAATGGCCATGTCCCTGCCTGGCACGCCTGGCATTCTGATCGAGATTCCGGACTGGCCAGGCACGGCCATCCGCCTGATAGGTCATGATCGGGAGGACCTCATCGAGGTAAGCGACCTGATTCGGCGCGGCTGGATCGATTACTCCGACGAAGCTCTCAACATCCGTCCACAGGGTCCCCGGGGCCGTCAATCAGCGCTCTCGCCTAGTGTGCTCATCACTGACCGGGGATACGAGATGAACCTGATTCTGCGCAACAACGGGGTCAGTGAGCAGTATCCGGACGGCATCTTCCACGTTCATCCTGAGTTCTACGCCATCAAGCAGGAGCCCATCGGATTAATCGAAGCCCAGGGTCTCTTCGTTCTGCCAGGCCGCTTGGTGCCACAGCTGACAAGACTCGCCAGGGCCCTGGAAGATGGCGAGGATCTTCCAGGGTCCCTGAAAGAATTCCGCAATCAGTGGGATGAGCTGACGGTCATGCTGGGGGGATCGCGCGATCCTCAACAGATTCGTTCGGCCATACGCCGGGAATTGGGCGATGTCTGCAAGCGGATCCTGGGCAACACCGCGGTATTCAAGGATCCTATGCAGACCCGGGCCTTCCTGCTCGGGCTGGGATTCGTTGATCGGTAGCGTGGGCATGCCATCCCATAGGATGGAATACGACAGCACATCTCTATAAAGGAGTGGATATGACTGATCGTTTACAAGGTAAGGTAGCCATCATCACCGGAGGAACCGGCGGCATGGGCGTGGGCATCGCCGAGTGCTTCGTCCGCGAGGGAGCCAAGGTGGCCCTTACCGACATCAAGGAGAGCGATGCCTCCCGCAGCTTCATGCAGGAGCACCCCGGGCAGGTCGTCTTCCACACCCTGGACGTGACTGATGAGGACCAGTGGGTGTCCACCATCGACACCGTTGAAAAGGAGCTGGGCCAGCTGACCACCGTGGTCAACAATGCCGGCGTCGGCGACAAGGGTGTCACTATGGACGAGGAAAGCTACGATGACTGGAAGAAGATCATCGCCATCAACCTGAACGGGACCTTCCTGGGCACCAAGCATGGCATGAGGGTCATGAAGGGCCGCGGCGGATCCATCATCAACATTTCCTCCATCGAGGGATTCGTGGGCCTGAGCCGGGCCGGAGCCTACAACGCCAGCAAGGGCGGCACCAGGCTGCTGACCAAGTCCGCCGCCCTGGATTCCGCCAACAACGGCTACGGCGTTCGCGTTAACTCGGTCCATCCTGGATTCATCAAGACCCCTTTGATCAGCCAGAGCCTTGAGGACAGGATGAGCAAGCTGACGCCCCTGGGCCATATCGGCGAGCCCCAGGACATCGGTGAGATCTGTGTCTATCTGGCCAGCGACGAATCCAAATTCGCGCTGGGTGCCGAATTCGTTGTGGATGGCGGATTCATCGCCCAGTAAGGAATTGCAGTAGGAAATTGCCTCAACCCCTCCCCCGCTTATCCGCCTCACAGTAATGCAATTGGCTAGGCTGAAGGAGGGGTTCATCTATGACCCCAACGAGGGGGCGTCATGCGACTGTGGCATCAGGATCTGATCCGACTGCTTCCCAGACAGCAGCTGCTGGGCCAGCATCGGGAGATCACTGCACTGCGGGGCCTGGGCTGGGGTCGGCGGCATGCCACCGTTGACTATGTCTTCCACCACTCCCCGTACAAGCTCTTTCAATTTCATCTTCTAGTCATGGCAACGATGCACGAGCGTGGCTATCATCCCGATCCTGCCTGGCACGACCCGCTTTACCGCGGCAGGCACTGCCCACCATACAAGGATTTAACTGCCGTGCCGTTGACAGATCCCATCTTCCCCGAGCACGATGCAGCCTATCTGCAGGAATGCTTGGAGAATCTGGCAGGGAAAGGCATCCATCTTCCCCTCTGACGGTCGCCCCTCTCGACGGCATAGGATCGCTTATAACAAAATGTACGATCATACTTGGAACTATGTCGCAGATATTTAGGGAAGTGCCCGTGCCCATCATCGACGTTTTCAATCTCATATATTGATAAATTAGCCCCGTAGATGGGAAGGTACCTTTGAACAACTTGCTTAGTGATGGTCTTTCTGATGCGGATTCCTACAGAGTGAGACGGGAGTATATTACTGGCAGGTTTGACACTTAGCTTTCTCCTTGCGCTTTCTATGTTGCTTTGCACCCGTCTGGAACCTTTGAGTCCCCTCATCCCCCAGGATTCTGATTTTTCGACGCTGAGTGAGGCATATAGACGTCCCAACGGCATTATTACTGAGATACCAACAGACCCTTTCGGTGGTGATTGACGGACTTGAGATATTGAATGAGTTTAGTGGCATTCATCGTTTCGGACTCATGACACTGATCGGATATTCTGGAGTTGGGCGCGACCTGGAACATGCATACACGCCCTATGCCCTACGTTCGATTTAGACGAGCCAAATATCCCCTTATTTTTTCGATTATGCCAGCATGGAAGACCGGCCACAACGTACACGCACGCCGACAGCTTGGCAATGCATGACACAATTGACCCAAGATTACAGATTTGTGTTGGAGCGTCTGCGTGAACGTACCCGCCAGTGGGAACAGCTCATCGCATCATTTCAGTCGCAGATAGCCAACCAGAGTACCGCGATAAAGTCATTGAGGCACGTTCTAAGGAACAGCCAAAGCATCGGTTGGCATCGAGTAGATCGCTGTGGCATAGTATTTTCGGCTTGGATATCACCAGTAAATTCACCGATGCCTATTCCCGAAAGTGCAAAATTTGCCGCTCCACTTTAACCGAGTGGCATGTTTTATCCTTGATGAGTTAGCTTTAAGATACAAGACAGCGGTGTAGGGCGTTGTATTTATAAATCATTCTCAAGCTATATAAACAGGAGGGTCTGAGTGTACGGACTTGAACTTTTGCAGGGCACCTATCAAGAGGCCGTAAATGTTTTTTTGACCAAATATGGAGGGGCGACGGACGATTACTTTTCCGAGAAGTCTTATGCACGATTCAAAGCCGGGGAAATTAAAGCACCTACCAAGAGAAAGATTTCCCGCACTTCTGAGGGTTTGTATTGTCATCACATCGACGAAGACAAGATGATTATGATGGCATCGCCGGAATTTATCAGGTATCTGGACATTCCCTTTGATTACCAGCGTAAGAACCGGCTCGTATACTGCAATCTCATCGAGCATGGGATACTTCATCTGCTTATTGCTTCTGAGACCTGTGGCAGAGGATTCGAACTCGGTTGTCTGCCAGGTGTCGGTGGATATGTGAACTTCATACGTCCGAACCTTATTCAGTGGCTCATCGATGGAGTGGAGCCCAAGCTTCCTTGGCAGATAGCATGTCGTAACGCAGTATTCATGAACAGACATGCTGCTAAGAAAATGATTAAGCAAATGGACAGGTTTCTTTTCGACCATTATCCGTCTGTGACCAAGAAAGAGCTAAAGGAGGGCTGTGAAGCTTTCCAATACTGACGATGACCCCTTGCAAAGGGTCACCCCCAATTGTTAGTTGAGAACATACTAAAGCGTAAAAAAATAAATCATTAATTTCGCCAAGCCTTAACCACAGTTGTGGCTATTTCTGCGGCCATCGTGTGCTCCGCTTGGCAGATGAAGACGACCTTTGCCAAAGACGATGAACGGCGCAGCTATGACCTCTACTACACCCTGCTCAAAAAAGCTTCACGAGTTTATGTTTGGAAGTCCAAGACTGCTCGGAACGAGAATCAGGAGCATGTAGCCGATGAATGTCCAATCATCATCAACTACAGCGAAGGCACCATTCGCCAAGTCTCAATCCTGGTCCACTGGGATCTCCTGAAACACTCCCGTTTACGAGCCATCAACCTCCAGCACAACAAAGCCGACTATTACCGGGTGCCTGGATTCGGCATCATCACGCCTGGCGCACACTGCCAACGGCTGACTGGGTTATATCCTATGGATCCTGACAAACGATTTGTCTGGAGCCTGCCTACCATCTGCCCTAAGGACATCTTCGAATCCCCCCGCTTTTTGGACAAAGGCGATACTCAGGACCGCTGTCGACTGACTACTGTGGCCACAAAATTCACTGACGTGTACGGCAATATTCGGGAACGGCTGTTTGAATCCGAGTATCTGCCCAGAGACCGTACTTCGCCCGACAACCGGTTGGTGGAGTTCTGCCAACCGAAGAGCATCATTCCCGAGTGAGTCTGGACACCGTGGGCACCAGGAGGGTGACCGCCGCCAGCAAGAACGCCAAAGGCAACAGGGCCGGCCTGACACCGGTATGATCGGCCAGAAACCCGATAGCCGGAGGAATGATCCAGGAGACTCCGTAGTAGGCAGTGGAGATGACCGAAGCACGCTGGGCCGCCACGGCTGGATCCTTGGTTGCCAAAGTAGTGACAATGGGTACGCCCAGAGCAGCTCCGACACCCCAGATTCCAGTGCCCACAAGGCTCAACACAACAGAGGGCGAAAGAGCATAGACCAGGATACCCAGAGCCGAGACCAGGAGGGTCAGGACCAGCGAGCGCATGTTCCCCAACCGCTCGATCAGATGCGTCCCCAGCAACCTTGATACGATCATAGCTGCAGCGAAGATCGTGGGAGCAAGACCGGCTTGAGACTCAGGGACACCGAAGGCATCGACCAGGCCAATGCCGCTCCAGTCGTTGACGGCACCCTCGCTGGCCTCCAGGGCCACATTGATCAGGGCAAGCATGAGAACCAGGGCATCGCCCCAGGCCGCCAACTGCTTGCCGAAGGCGGACGATTGCCCTGCCCCCGCCTGTCGATCCGAACGTTCCTCGTCAGCGCCGCCCTTGTAATCACCCAGAGGCTGAACCGGGCAGAGCAGGACGCAGGCGACCACCAGTGCCAGGCTGACCAGCGCATTGACCGCCAGGTGCGCACCTATGGCTACACCCAGATGGGACAGGAGCGAGCCCAGTCCCAGGGCAAGAAACATGCCCAGGCTATATGAGGCATGGAAGCGCGGCATTATCGACCGAGAGGAGAAACGCTCCACTGCGCCGGCCTCGACGGTGTTGACCGTTCCCCAGAGGCTGATTCCCGCCGAATTGAAGAGCAGGCCTAAAACCACCCCAGGCACTGAGCGAAGGGTGACGGCCAGGGCCGCGATCACCATGCCCAGGCACCAGGTGGACGCTGCCAGCAGCATGGCCCGCCGCACACCCAGCCGATCGGTCAGAACCCCTGAGACCAGCATGCCGACCAGAGCGCCACAGCCGCCCAGGATGGTCATCAGAGCCAGGCCCGAAGGTTGCAGACCGAGACTGGCCTTGACTGTTGGCAGTCGAGAAATCCATGCCGAAGTGCCGATGCCCATGATGATGAAGAACCCATAAACAGCCGACCGCTCACGCATTCCATGACCCGGAAAATCGGCCATCGAGAGCCCATGATGATCCCGTTCACTCATGCGGGCCTCCTTGCTTTGTTCTTGGTTGACCCTTTTTCCCGGAGGCGCACAGCAATAGCGGAATCATAGCCAATGATTCTGTATACTGTTCCACAGCACTATTATCGGATGACTCGAGAACCATCGTAGACAGTCGACCGGATGACCTGAAGGGAATGCCAGGCCCGACGCCCCAAGCGGTCGTCGGCGCTCAAAAGGAGAAACGTGGCAAAGGGTAATTTGAGCGGTAAAGTCCTGGCCGGCCTGATGGCTATGGCCATGTTGATACCCACCATGGCCATAGCCGACAGTAAGCAGACGGCTGATGCCCAGACCGCCGCATCCATATCAACATCTCCAACAACACGTGTACAGCAGGCGACTGCGACAAACCAGACGTCGTCCACGTCGACCCAAACCTCTACTCCACAGTTGGACACTGCCACATCCGGGGCAGCCCAAACCACTCAGAAGTCGAAGTCAACCCCATCGAACCAGGCCGCGGCCATACAACCCAGCAGAAAGCCGACCGCCAAATCGGCAATCAAGGACATGCTGGACACCGACGACGCCGTGGTCACCACCCTGTCCCAGGCCTCACGCTCCACCGGCACGGCTCCTTTCGACAAGGACAACAACCCCGGCAACGACCACGATGCAGACAATGACATAGTGCGTACTTTCGATAAGTTGTCCTACACCTACTCTTTTGCCGTAAATACCCGCAGCGAGACAACCAGCTACCGCCGGGGCCGAATAGGCTTCCAATTCAAACTGAACCAGCCTGAGGATCGGGTCACCTTTGATGTGGATTCCATGGGCTGGGTGGACAATACGCCGGGATACCAGCCAAAGCAAATTACAGAGACCATCGACGGTCAACCGACACAGGTGCTAACCGTTTACCGGCTACTCACCGCCACAGAGAATTTGTCCACCGTTATTCCGGGATCCTCCAGCGTCACTCTGGTCCTCCGGGTCCGAAGCATGCCCAATGGCAGCAAATTCGCCCCCGAGATCCAGGCCTGGGGCGCTCCGGATGCCATCACCAAGACCGATCCTGCTTCGGCCACGTCCGATTCGGTCACTGTATCGGCCAAGCTCAATCTGAACCTGCGGATCACTGGCGGAACCAATGAAGGCTCCGGCAACCAGACCTTCGACTTCAACACCCCAGCCGCCGGCAATTACCCCAACCATGAGCTGGGCAAGCGCAAGGGGATCATCAGCAAGTTCAACTGGGCCGTTGACATGCGTTGGCCCGATCGGACCAAGGGTCTCAAGGGTCTGGAGGCTCCCATTGGCCCCATAACCTTTTCCCTGTCGCTGAGCAATTTATGGCAGACCGCTGGCGGAGATGCCTACCCGAAAATAGAGGATCTGCAACCCTACTTCTGGGACATCGGCACCATCGACGGCGACTTCAACAACAGCGGGCGCAACACCGGCGATCAGGGCTGGAGACCCACTCTCAGCAACTATGGCTATGCCCGATCCACGGGTGGCACGGCTGGGATGGACCGGGTCCAAGGCAATGGTCAATACACCGTGGCTGAACAGCGCAGCAGCCAGGGCCTCAGGCTGGACCTGACTTTGAAGGACTATGAAACCAACGATCCCTTCCCCTACCTGGGACACACTTATGCACGAGACACCAAGTGCACGCCTGCCCTGGCCTCGACTGACTGCACGCGACAGGAAGTGGCCGAAATCTCCACTGGTTACCTATATGTCTTCAACCCCTCCACTGTCGGCGACAAGGACGTGGCCAACTACTATGGACAGACCGGTCTCAGCTTGCAGAGCAAGGTCGACGACGGCGACCTGAGCGCGAAATCGCTATCAAACCAGTCTTTGCCCCCTGCCTCTGGCCCCACGGACACGTCAAACCAAACCGACCAGTCCGATGACATGTGGCACAACGTCATCTTCACGCAAGGTTCCAGCACAATAAAGGCAGGCATCAGCAACATCATTCAGTACAGTTGCATGACGGCTTCCAACTATTTTGATGACGGCGTGGACTGCGGGTGGTGGACTGCTCCTGACAATCTACGGGGGACTGACTCAGCAGTCGCAGGGACCCAAGTGCGGGTAACGGCCGGCTTCAACTTCAAAACCAGCAAGGCCGATCTGCCTCTGCTGGGAATGTCCTTGGTCAAGATCGACCCAAAGGTGGTTGGGCTACCTGCTGACTCCGACGGCCTGGATCTTCCCTGGGTCAGTGGCATCTGGCAGAACAGCAAATACGATGTATACGAGTCAACGAGCAATCAAAACCCGTTACAGGATCTGGTCATGTATGCCACCAAATCCGACGGGAAGGACTGGAAAAACGACACTGAGCAGGCCAATGCCGACATAGAGGATCTGAACTTTTATAGCACACAGGAGGAAGCAAAGAAGCATGGCATGGTTGTAGGCATGCTGCTGGGCGGGCGCACCGCCGCGCCCTCCAGGTTTGCCGAAGAGAATTCCCGATTCGGCTTCGGCGGATTTGTGATCAACGTCCTCCCCGACGCCAAGGTAGGTTCGGTAGCCCAGCTGACATCGGTTTCGCGCACCTTCACCCGCAGCCAATTAGCAGCTATGGCCGGGCTGGACCCTGAGAACTCAAGCGATCAGGAATGGGAGGACTGGGCCAGGAAACAGAACCCCTATGATCTGGCCAAAATCAAATCTCCCGACTTGGCCACGTCGGTCGGCGGCTATACCAAGGCCCGCTATGATCAAATGAACGGTTACCTGGGCGGGGACACCGGCGGCAATGAACACGGGGACAGCCTCTATATAGCCGGCGAAACCAACACCATCTCCAACGCCGTAGCACAAACAAGCACCAATTCCAGACCCAAAGAATACTTTGACATAGACAGCGATCAACGGTTCGTTGACTGGCGGCTAACCATCAACACCGGCAGTTCAGCTTCCCAAGCCAACAAGGGCGCCCAAACCGAACTCTACATCACCGACAAACTACCAGCAAAGCTCCACTACATCCCCGGCAGCGCCCGATTGGGCGGCACATATACGGAAGCCACGCCTGAAATGGGCCACATAGAGGGCGGAACCGCCTGTGAGCCATCAGTGAGCACGGACTCCGCAACCGGAATCACCACTCTGTCCTGGACACTGACCAACATCCCTGTGGACGGCAACAGCCGGGTCATCCACTTCTCCACCTCCCTAGGCGACCTGACTGACCCCGGCAAAGACATCGGTCCCAACGAGGACCTGACGACCTCTGCCACAGTCCAGTCAAAATACAATATGTCCCAGCCCAACACATACTTGAAGACCGCCGACTCCTTCACCATCCACGCCTGGCGGACCAACACCACCAGCCTTTCCACTTCGGCCGTACAGGATACCAATGAAGCCGGTGCACCAATCGGCTTCACCAACATGCTGAGCAGCACCCCAGGCAGTGGCAAGCAGCATCACTATGCCATCGACATCATGCCGTACAAGCAGACAAGCGGCAAACCCGACTTCCACGGGGAACCTACTTTTGCCGATATGAGCATAAAAGCCTCGGCGGGGGCTGGTCTGAGCGGAGTCACCATCCGCTACACCACAGATTCTCGATGGCGGGTGAATGACACGAGTTCCATACAATCCCAGGATTACCTCTCTTGGGACGCGGCTGACTTGAACCCAACAAGTGGCGAAGTGAAAATGCCTGAAAACGCGGTCGCCTGGGCCTTCATCATCGATGGGCAGCCCAACCAATTCCGCTATGAGATTACCTTCCATATAAACCCTGGAAACAACTCCTCCGGCGACCGCTATCGGAATCGCTGGGGCAATGCACTGAACCAAATGCCTGCCCAGGCCATGGTTGTCCAGCGTTCCATCAGTGGCATCGTATGGTACGACGTCAATGGGGACGGCATCCGCTCCTCGGAAGATATTCTGCTTAAGGATGTCAAAGTGACCCTGTTCAACGATACTGACGACAAGCCTGCCAAGTCGGTCGTCACCCCACATGATGATCTGAGCACAAAATCTGATTCCCGGGGCAAGTACGAACTGACCAATATACCGGCAGGGAAATTCCACCTGCGCTTCGACCCCGCTCCGAACACGAACTGGACCCACCTGACTACAACAATCCAAAAGGCCGACACAGCCACCCAGAGCGAAAACTCCTCAGCCAGCGACTTTCTGGAGGACGGGACCATGAAAGGCGCCGTCATCAACGATATTGAGTTCCAGAAGGCCGAGGATATGGTGGACGCAGCCAGCCAATCCCTGGATTTCAACAACTGTGGCCTGACAGGAATGATGGACACCGATGAAGTGTCTGCCGGAGTCGAAGTACGGATCCAAGGCAGGAACTGGCTCGGTACAGACTCCTTCGCGTTGAATGTCGAACCCCTGGATGGCGCACCGTCTGCAGCGTTGCCCAGCCAAATCACCATCAACGCCGACAACCAAAATACCCAGGTGCCCGTCAACGTGTATGATTTGCCCGGCGATGGCGGCTACAGGTATCGTATCCACCAGGAAACCGGCTCCATTCCTGGCCTGACGTATGATCAGAACGCTGCAATCCTGACCATCACTTTGACAACCGATGCAGCTCGGTTACACCGTACCGCCAAGGCGCAGTGGACCGACAGCAAGGGCAGCAAGATAGACACGGTGGTCTTCACCAACACCTACCAGGCCAAGCCGGCCACGGTCAAGCTCACAGCCTTCAAGCACCTGGAAGGCCGGGACCTGAAAGCCGGGGAGTTCGACTTCCTCCTGCAGAACACGAAGGGCGGCAAGCCGACCCAAGCATCCAACAAGGCCAACGGGACCGTCGAATTCCCCGAACAGACCCTGTCCGAGGCCGGCGACTACACGTACTCCGTGAGCGAGGCCCGGGGCAGCCTGCCCGGCATCACCTACGACCAGGACACGCACCAGATCACCGTCCACGTCACCGACGACCAGCAAGGCCAGCTCCAGACCACCGTCACCGGCAACAACCCCACCTTCACCAACACCTACCAGGCCAAGCCTGATAAGCCGGATAATCCCGATGACCCTGGCAACTCTGCAGGACATGACAAGCCGAATCCGCCGGTAGAACCGAGCAAGCCGAGCGAGTCCGATCATGCACCCAGCAAACCGGATCAAACCGGTTCCAATAGCCAAAAGACGGCACCAGGAAGCCAATCTTCTGATGGCCAGGCGAAGTCCTCTACGGATTCCCAAGCCCTGGCCGCCTCAGGCTCAGACCCAGTCATACCTGCAGCGCTGACTTTCGGCACTGCCGTCCTCGGCCTGGCGCTGATGTGCCTGCCTCGGCATCGCAGGGATCGAGAGGCCGACCTAGGCTGATAGTTGACCGCATGCGAACACAGCCGGACACGTTTCTCACTAATGACAGCCACCTATGGCGAACCTCACGGTTCCCTGCCCCTATCCGCAGACGAAATTTGGTATTCTTGCAAGTGGAAGGAATCTTGCATCCAGAGGTCACCGTCGACGATGGACGGTCACCTGAACGGTCATGGCCCTGCACGGTCATGATGTCGATTGTCACACGTGCAGGCCGTCATACAGAAAGGTCAGTCATGGCAGACGATACAGTCATTGTTGTTGATACTTCCATGTTCGGAAAAGATGCCGCCGCGAAGACGGCCAAGGCCAACGAGGTCGCCCGCAAATACGGCATCAGCGACGAAGCCCTCAAGAAGGTCGAGGATTACAAAAATCAGTTGAGCTACCACCAGGCATGGGACCTGCCTTTCCTAGGCTACGTGGACGAGGACGGCTATGGATACGCCTACGTACCCAACAAGGCTGTCGCGGCCGACGGCTGGGATGCCCATAAGGCTTTCCTGGACCTGCCCGATGATGCCCAGACGGCATTCGCCATCCGCATGCTCTTCACCCATCGCGACGTCGACCGCCACGGTGCAGAGATGTTCCTTCACCACGGTCGCGGGCTGACAGTCCGCTTCCAGGAGCCCACCTCAGCCAGCTACTGAGCTCGAACCACCTTGACCAACTCGACCCCCGGTCCTGTCGTAATAACCCCCTGACAGGGCCAGGGGCTTTTCCATGTCGACAATCAAGGCAGAAGCCCCATCCAGGCAGGCGCTAACACGCCGATGCAGGCTCCGACGATCGGCCCGACGAAGGGTATCTAGGCGTAGCTCCAGTCCGCATCCTTCTTGCCGGACATGGGCAGAAGGCAGTAAGCCAATCGAGAGGAAAAGTCACGTGCGGGATTCATAGCCGCACCAGAAACACCACCCAAGGCCATGACCAGAACCGTGATGACCAGGGCCACGCCCAGGGGCCCGACCTGGGTGGGCGTCCCTCCATTGAGGAAAACCCAGGTAACCAGGATGGCCGTGCCGATGGCCTCCGATGCCAGATTCCAGAAATTCGAACGTATGGCCGGTTTGGTGCAGAAAACCATGAGTTTGGTATCTGTATCGGTCGGAAGTTCGAAATGCTTGCGAGTGCCCAGGTAGCCCAGGCAGGTACCGAAGAAAGCCCCCAGGAACTGGGCGGAAATGAAGATGGCCACATTGGCCAAGGTGACCGGAATGCCGCCCTTGCCCATGGCCAGGCCGTTCAAGGTCGCCTGTGGATCAATCCAGTGACCGACCACCCTGGCAAGCGTCACCGCCGGATTGAGATGGCCGCCCGTTCTCCACCCCGCATATACGCCTACATAGACAGCAAGACCCCAGCCCAACGAGGCGTTGATCCAGTCGGCTCGATAGGCCCCTGTCTTGGGGAGCGACCTGCTGGCTGCGACCATGAAAGCGATGGCCATCATAAGGGCCGTGCCCATGAACTCTGACCAGAACATCTGCACGCCGCTGATCATGCTCTCTCCTTTAGCTCCCTGTAATCAAAGGAGCTGAAAGTGGCCAGGCTCCCATAACCCGAAGAATCGACTGCCACCAAACCGCCAAACCCACCAGTGAGGCTGCCGTCAATCCGTTCTTACATATAGTCTTTCGATTTGACTACTGGGTCAAGAGTAACCGGATCCGTGGCCCAGGTGTCTCGCCATCGATGATGCCACTACATTCAAGGCCACTGACTATTGGATTCGAGTGGATCCACATCCAGACGCGATCACAATCAACCCAGCAGGTCCAGGAGGTCCTTTCTGCTCAGCCTGGCCACGCCTGCGGCACCGGTGGATGCGGCCGAATCGACGAAGCGCGAGGCCAGGTCGCTCTTGCTGTGCTGCAGGTTGAGGATGCGTTCCTCGATGGTGTCCTTGGCGACGACCTGGTAGACGTTGACGTCCTGGGTCTGACCGATCCGGTGGGCGCGGTCGTTGGCCTGCTCCTGGGCTGCGGCGTTCCACCAGGGGTCCGCATGGACCACCACGCAGGCTCCGGTCAGGTTGAGCCCGGTATTGCCGGCCTTCAGAGAAATCAGGAAAACCGGCGTGGCATCCCTATTGAACTGTTCCACCAGCTCCAGCCGCCGCTTCTTGGATGTGGCGCCGGTGATCAGGTCGTAAGTCACATCCAGCCGACGGAGCCGCTGGGCTATCAGGTCCAGGTAGGAGGTGAACTGGGAGAAGATCAGCATCTTACGCCCGGCATCCTGGCAGGAGACCACCAGATCCTCGATGGCATCCAGTTTGGCCGACTCGCCGCGCCGGTCCCGACCCTGATCCTGGTAGACCAGACGCGGATCGCAGCAGACCTCCCGCAGCCTGGTCAGCTGGGCCAGCACCTGGATTTTACCGACCTCGTACTCCTGATCCCTTTCCTTGTTGAGCGTGGCCCTCAGCTCCTGCTCCAGAGCCGCATAAAGCTTGCGCTGACGACCCTGCAGGGGCACGCTGATCACGTTTTCGATCTTCTCGGGCAGATCCGTCAGCACCTGTGACTTCAGCCGGCGCAGAATGAAGGGTCCAACCAGGGCCTGGAGCCGGGACTGGGCATCCTGATCGCCGCTGAGTATGGGCATTTCGAAGCGGTCCCTGAACCGGGAGTAGGGACCCAATATCCCCGGCATCAGGAAGTCGAAGATGCTCCAAAGCTCGGAAAGCCGGTTCTCGATGGGTGTACCGGTCAGGGCGAACCGGTGCAGGCTGTCCAGAGCGCGTACGGCCCGGGCGGCCTTGGTGGCATGGTTCTTGATGTACTGGGCCTCGTCCAAGACCAAGGCATACCAGGGCAGGCTCCGATACCGGTCCAGGTCCCTCCTGAGCAGGTCATATGAAGTAATCAGCAGGTCGTAGGACCTGGCCTGATCCAGCAGATCCTGACGCTGGCTGCGCCCTCCGGCCAGGACCGCCACCCGCAGATCCGGCGTAAAACGGCGGCACTCAGCCTCCCAGTTGTAGACCAAGGAGGCCGGACAGACAATCAGCGAAGGCCCCCGATCCCTGGCCTGATCCCGACGGGAGAGCAGGTAGGCCAGCATCTGTATGGTCTTGCCTAGACCCATCTCGTCGGCCAGAATACCGCCGAATCCGCGGTCGCTCAGGGTACATAGCCAACGCAGCCCTTCGACCTGGTAGGGTCTGAGCCTCCCGCGCAGCCCGTCGGGGACCCTGAACCCCTGAGGGTCAGGCTTGCGATCCTTCAGGTAATCGCGGAAGCTGGAATCACGGTCCTGCTCGGGCACCAACGCATCCAGGTAGCCGAGCTGAAATTCAGGCACACGGACCGGCCCCTTGGCCAGATCAGCCGGGTCGATACCCAGATCTTCAGCCAGGGTGTCCACAGCCTCGGTATTCAGATCAGCCAACTCGACGAAGGCCCCGTTGCGCAGGCGATGGAAGCGCCGACGACGGCGATGATCGGCCAGAATGGCAGCGGCCTCCTCGGGCCGTACCTCATCGGCGATGGGCGAAATCTCGACCAGACCGGAGCGCACCCTCACACCCACGCGGATCTGAGGATGAGAGACGACGCTCAACCCGTCGAAGGCCGGGGTGGAGAAGACCCGTCCCAGGCCCTTGAGCACGGGCAGGCCCCGGGTCAGCAGGGTGTGGATGGCCTCCTCATTCTCCTCGGGGATGCGGGCCAATCCCTCCTCCATCAGGGGGAAATAGCGGCGGACCGTCTGCCGGGCCAAAGACTCGCTCTCCCGGTCCCTGCCGGGTTCATCCTCCGAGGCAGGGTCAGCGCCGACGGACAGAAGACGGTCCCCATAGCGGGCCTTGAGATCGCAGCTGACCCCCTGCCGATCCCTGTCCAAATAAAGCTCGATCCTGCAGGGTGGCCGTCGCCGGGCATCCAGCTCCTCGGGCAGACTGGCGGAGAGCCCTGATCCTTCCTGGGCACCCTGATCCAAGTCGGGAAGGACGGTCCGGGCGAACAGGTCCAGGTCGTCTGCATCCAGATGCAGATCCCGATCCTCGCCAGGGCGGCAGAGGGTCTCCAACAGGTCCCGATGACGCATGAAACGCGCGCTACAACGGTGGATGACCGGCCCCGGATCCAGCCCTAAGCCCGGCTGCGAGGGGCGCACGATAACGAAGGAAGAGGCCTGGCCTAGGATGAAGCGCTCCACGGCCAGGGCATGGGTGATTCGATAGCCGTCCGCCTCCTTGCTGACCGCGATACCCGGGTCCGGGTCTCCGCCGACCACCGGGGCAGGCATGGTCTGCAGGAAGGAGTCCTCGGGAGGCGTGTAGTCCAGGGTGAGCCCGGAATCCACAAACAGGTCGAGGATCTGCGCCACCTCGTCGTCGCTAAGCCGGATCCCCGCCAACCCTGCGCGTGTAAGACGGCGGCGCATGCCCCCCTCCTGTTCGGCCAGGCTACGGCGGATGGCGCCGGCCCTTTCCAGAATGGTCAGCAGAGCCTGGGCCCGGTCGTCAAAGGTGTCACGGGAGTGGATGAAGGCCAGCCGCCGACCGTAAGACATGAATTCGCCCTGATCCACGGCGCGCAGCAGGGCCGGGAGGTCCTTGACCAGGTAGGCGACCCCGTGTGAGGACAGGGTGATGTGCAGACGGACCAACCAGCCACCGCGTTCACTGGTCAGGTCGGGAATCAGCCCGACCGATCCGATGGGCAGGTGACGGCCGCCGACCGGACCGTTCTCCTGCTTGAGCAGGTTCAGCTGGCGGTCACGGAAGGCCTGCCGCCGCCGACCCTCCTGCCGGTGCATGTAGGCCGCCAGGGGTCCCGAGGTCGATCGGGTGGACCGGGACCTACCCTGGTCTCCGGTCCAGTCATCCGATCCCGAAAAGGCCTGACTGGACTCGTTGTAGGCCATGATCAGGGCGACTACATGCTTGCAAGCAGGACCCTGACGCCCAAATGCCCGGCAGGTGCAGGAGGAGTCGATGACCCGATGGGCCTGCTCGTCCAGCCGAGCCTGAACCATGCAGTCGCCATCCGGCTGATAGGTGGCGGGCACACGCCCCTTGAGAACGGTCAAAGCCCCCAGGTGCCGCAGGCGCAGGTCTGTAAAGCGGCGGTCATCCAGCAGTTGATGGGCACGGAAATAGGCCTTGCCGCCCAACCGACGCAGAGCGGCGTCAGAGATGGTGTCCGGGTCGCCAAAGGTCCGTCCCTCCTCCTCGTCGCCCGGATCATAGAAGCCATGGCCTCCTGAACCACCCGCTCTTGACCCGTAGACCGCTGCATGCCAATCCACACACACCCTCCTTATGGTCTCTGACGACCATTCCCGAGCATAACCTTTTCCGTCCAGATGTGGCACGCCTTCGGCGAAGCGAGTAGACATGCCGACTTACGAAAAAATGACCGTCTCCCTAAGATGGCGTGCTGTTTGTCTGAAGAAGGAGATCATTATCGTGCAAAACACGTCCACCTCTGCCTCCGTTCACCGGTCACGCCCGGCCGTCCCCCATCCCTGGCCGGCCATCGCCGCGCTGATGATCGGGGCCTTCGTGGGCATGCTGAGCGAGACCTCGCTCAATATCGCCCTGCCCAACCTGATGGAAAGCTTCCGGATCCCCGCTGCCACCGTGCAGTGGCTGGTCACGGGATACATGCTGGTCATCGGCATCGTCCTGCCCTTCTCCAGTCTGATCTCCAAGTGGTTCACCACCAGGCAGACCGTGATCTTCGGCCTGGTCGCCTTCCTGGCCGGCTCGGTTGTTTCGGCCATGGCCCCCACCTTCCCTGTCCTTCTGACAGGACGGCTGATCCAGGGCATCGGCACCGGCCTGATCCTGCCGCTCATGTTCACCGTAGCCATGCTGATCTTCCCGCCGGCGCGACTGGGCACGGTCATGGGCATGTGCGCCCTGGTCATCATGTTCGCCCCCGCCATCGGCCCGACCCTGACCGGAATCATTTTGGGCAAGCTGACCTGGCACTGGATCTTCTGGTTCTTCACCCCATTCCTGGTTGTAGCCCTGATCTTCGCCGTCGGCTTCCTGAAGAATGTAGGGACCATCACCCATCAGCGGCCCGACCTGGCCTCTATTCTGGAGTCCATTGTCGGCTTCGGCGGACTGGTGGCAGGAGTCAGCCTGGCCAGCCGGTACGGATGGCTCTCCCCCGTCACCCTGATTATCCTGGTTGTGGCCCTCGTAGCCCTGGTCCTCTATATTCGTCGTCAGCTGGGCCTGGAGCACCCGGTGCTCAACCTGCGCATCTTCTCCATCCCGGCCTTCCGTTACGGAGCCACCCTGGTCATGCTGGACTTCGCAGTCATCCTCTCCTCCATGTATCTGCTGCCCCAGTTCCTGCAGCGGGGGCTGCTCCTGCCCGTGGCCATGACCGGCATCCTCATGCTGCCCGGCGGGGCCATCAACGCCCTGGTCTCGGCCTTCGCCGGCCGGCTCTATGACGGCTTCGGGGCCCGTATGCCCGTCCGCTGCGGATTCCTCATCGCACTGGTGGGTACGGTCATCCTCCTGTTCACCGGCCCGCACACCCCTGTGGCCCTGGTGGTGGCGGCCCACATCATCCTCATGATCGGCTGCCCCCTGGCCATGTCACCGGCCCAGACCTACGCGCTCAACTCTCTGAGCGGACCGCAGTCCGGCGACGGGAGCACCATCATCAACACCATGCAGCAGATTGTAGGAGCCGTGGCCACGGCCATCACCACCTCCCTGCTGGCCATGGGCGAAGGGCAGGCAGCCGGAGTTGATAAAGCCCAGGCCTTCACCAGGGGCACCCACTACGGATTGATCTTCACCCTGGTGCTGATTCTGGCCGCTCTGGCCGTATCCCTGAAAGTGCGCAACTTCTCCCACGCCGAGCAGCCAGAGGCCGAGCAAGACATTCAGCAAGCTCCAAGTTCGCACCGCTAGCTTGGGAGCGTCCCTGGCTAGACTGGAGGACGACGACCGGACTTAAGGCCTGCCATCGTGGGCCGCCCGGTCATCCCTGGAACGCTATCAGGAAGGGTGTCATGTTCGTTCTCAAGAACGCCTGGTTCACCATCAAGCGGCATGCGGCGCGGAGCCTGGTCATGGTTCTGACCTGCCTGGTCGTGACGGCACTGGCCACGACGGCGGCCACCGTGCTCCAGGCTGACACCAAGGCACGTACCACCGACTACGAATCCCAACAGGTGGATGCCGTCATCAGCCCACGCAAGGGGACCAAGGCGTCCCCCCTGGGCTGGAACGAGTATTCCAAGTACGCCCAGCGCCTGCAGATGGATGGCATGCAGTACAAGGCCTACTTCCATGAGACCGCGAACATCGACCCGGAGGGATTGCCCCAGTCAGGCAGCTACTCCCTGGTGGGCGTCTCCGACAAGGCGGCCGAGCCCACCCTGCCTCACGGCCCCTTCGTGCTGGACCAGGGCAAGGGACTGGACTACGCCTCGCAGAATGTCTCAGGCACCCAGACCGTGCTGATCTCCAAGCAGATGGCACGGGCCAACAAGCTCAAAGTGGGCGACACCCTGACCATCAAGGATCCCCGCCAGGAGGATCAGCAGGTCAAGCTGACCGTCTCGGGCATCTATCACTACCGCAAGGCCGCCGGCCAGGCAGCCGACCGGGCCATTTACACGGCCTATCCCACCTTTGCCATGCTGGGGCTGGATACGGCCAGCAAGCCGGGAGACCCTGGCCATGAACTACTGGTGGCCTTCGTCCTGGATTCGCCGAGCACCTACCATAAGTTCATCAAGGAACTGCGCAAGGACGGGCTCAAGGCCTCGCAGTACGACATCGACTCTCCCAGCCTGAAGGACTACCAGCGGCGGATGGAGCCGGTCCACCAGGCTGCCGACCAGGCGCGAACCACCATCATCCTGGTCTGCCTGCTGGGCGGACTGATTCTGCTGGGCTGCCTGTTTCTCATGCTGCGCGGCCGCGCCAACGAAATCGGCATGGCTGTCACCATTGGAGTCCACAAGGCCCGGCTGGGCTGGCAGTTCGCCCTGGAGACCCTCTTGTCCACCCTACCCGGACTGGCCCTGGGCCTGGCGCTGGGCGCCGCGATCAGCCGACCGCTGGGCCGGTCGCTCTTCCGGCTGGGAAGCCTGGCCAGCATGCCTCATGCCGGTCTGATCTGGAAGATGATCCTGATTGGCCTGGCCGTCTGCCTGGTCCTCGCCCTGGCGGCAGCCACCAGGGTGGCGGCCTTCAGAACCGCCCAGCTATACACCAACGACCTGGAGGATGAGGCATGAGCGAAAAGACATCGGACCAGCAGCCGGACGAAAAGTCCCAGGAAAAGGCTGCATCCACGGCCGCTGACCAGACAACGCCCGGTCAGAAGCAACCCGCTCGGCCTGCGGCCGACGCTGAGCAAAAGACCGACGAGAACACCAGCGCCGAACCGCTGCCCGAATCCGGGGAAGAAGCAACCGCTGAGACGGATGAAAAGTCCGAGGTGGATGATTCTTCGGAAGAAGATGCCTCACCGGCTGCCTTCAACGTGGTCATCGAGCATGAAGATGCCGAAGATCTCGACGGCGATCAGGAGGACCCGCTATTGGAGACCGATGACCAACGGGTGCTGGTTCCTGGCGGCTACCCCGTGCTTTCCCTGAAGCATGTGGATTACACGCGCAAGGTTCAGGGCCGCCCCGAACAGATCCTGGACGATGTCGATCTGGATTTCCAGCGCCGCCGCATCTACTCGGTGGAGACCACCTCGCCTTCCGGACGGGCCGCTCTGATGGCCCTGATGACAGGCCTGCGCGCCCCCACACAGGGCAGCGTGCTCTTCCGGGGCACGGATCTACGCCAGTTGCTGGCCTCCGACTATCGCGGCCACCAGATCGGGGCCATCTTTGGCACCGATGCCCTGAGACGCGACCTGACCCCCGTGCAGAATCTTGTCTACACCATGGATGCCAGCGGGCGCACCTTCCTGGGCCCCAAGGACAATCTGGCCCGTCAACTGCTGGACGAGGTGGGCTTCCCGGAGCGTCTGCAGGACACGCTGACCGCTGATCTGGGACACCTGGACTTCCGTCTGGCCTCCGTGGCCCGCGCACTGTGCTGCGAGTGCGACGTGCTCATCGCCGACGAACCCACCGAGGGGCTGGAGCCTGGCGACTGGGACACCCTGCTGGCCACACTGAAGCGGGTCTCCCGCCGTCATGACTGCACCGTGATCATCCTGACCTCGGGCGGTTCGGACACCGTAGACGAGGGTACCTACGACGACCGATTCATCGTGGATTGAGCCCCGACCTTCCGGGCCGGGGACGGACGGCACTGCACTGGTCTGTTCGGTCATCACCCATGAGGAGTGGATACCCCGGGTCATGGCCGAACAAATCGATTCATGCAACAAGGGCACGCTTCGGCAACGGAGCATTATCCTGCATCACCACCATGGATTCGGACCCGTTCGGGGGGTCGGCGCCAAGGAAGCCATATGGATCACCCCGGGGCTCCTGATCGCCCAGAACGCCTGGCTGGCCTCCCAAGGTCGTCCCTCATGGGCCCTGTCAGCGCCACCGACCATGTGGCTGGACGGGCTGGACCAGTCCCTGACCGGTCGCAGGATTCTGACCGTGACGGCCGCGACCATCCTGACCTGGCGCCTACTGCCATCGGGCCTGGGGCAGCGCCCCTGGTCGCAGCTGGCTGCCGGCCGGGTATCAGGCCTGCCTGCAGCCCGACGAACCCTTGAAGACCTGCAGCGCAATCTACGGACAGCCCCTCCGCAATCGTTGATTCGCATCCAGACCCACCTGCCCAACATCCATGAGGAATGGCGGGTCATCATCGACAGGGATCGAATTGCGGCCTCCAGCGGATACTGCCTGCATGAGGGCGAGGACTCCAGGGTCATCACCACGGTCTTTGACGGTGCCGTCTTCGATCCAAGACATCGAAGAATCGCCGAAGACTGCGCCCTCCAGGCAGCCAAGGGTCGATCTCCTGCCCCAATCAGCGTGGATCTGGCCTTCCTCCGTGGGTCGGATCGGCCTCTCGTCCTGGAGGGAAACCCGGTCTGGTGCGCAGCCCCTTACGCTTACGGACCACAGGGCATGGCCTCTTTCCTGAAAGCCGTTGCGGCCTGCCGGACCGATCCAGTCGACCCCTATCGACCAGACCCGTGGATGCTGCGCGAATTCAGCGGTCGCTTCCGCGGTTCCTGGGGGCCGGTCCGGCAGGATCAGACGATGGTCATGCCATAGTGCCTGGCCAGGGGCTGCAGGTCCGGCACCCCGTACCGGGCCACCAGTTGCTTCCATCGGGCCAGGTTGTCGGGACCATACTTGGCTGTGCGCTTGGCGGCGGTGGGCTCGGAGACGAAGATGGGCGGCTGATGCTTGCTGTGGAACTTGTCCGCATACATGACCACCTCCTGCTCAGGGTTGACCGGCAGGTAGTCGTCCGGCGGCAGGTTCAGATGTTCCTCCTCCACCTGGCGACGGGTCAGCCCCACCCCGGTGTGGTTGCGGGCGAACTGGGCCACCGACTCGTCCACCCCGGCGTCCAACAGCAGGCGATAGCCCTCCAACCCGTGCTCGATGTACCTCTCGCCCTGGAAGGTCAGCGGCCGTCCCTGGGAGCCGTCGTCCTTGAGGATCCGGTAGGTGCCGATGTCGTGCAACAGGGCACCTGTGCGGACCAGGTCACGATCCAGAGGCCGCTCGGGCAGGACCCGGTCAGGGTCATCACCACGCAGCAGGCGTTCGTTGACCTGGTCGGCCATCCGCACCGCGAGGGCGGCGATGATTTGGCAGTGGGTATGTATCAGTTCATAGGCGGCTTGGGAGGGCGCATACTGACGATGCAGGGCCTCGGCCATGGGAACATTGGGAATCATACCGACCATTCTAGGGATCCCTGCCACAAATGTGACCTTTGCGACGCTATGCACACTTCAGCGGACAACGAACCCCTCCCCTCTGCTGCCGACAGTAGACTGGGAGCCACAGTATTTCACGAGGAGCACTATGGACACTTCACCACTTGTGCGCTCCGCCGACCAAACCGCTCCCCCCGACAAGGACGGCGGTCGACAGGCGCCCTGGCACAACCCCCTGCTGGACCCGCGCGATCTGCGTATGCCGCGCATTGCAGGCCCCAGCTCATTGGTCATTTTCGGCGTCACCGGCGATCTGGCCAAGAAAAAGCTCTTGCCGGCCGTCTATGACCTGGCCAATCGGGGACTGTTGCCAGCCAGTTTCGGGCTGATCGGATTCGGACGGCGCGACTGGAGCGACCAGCAATTCGTCGCCTTTGCGGAGGAGAACGTCCGCGCCCACTGCCGAACCCCCTTCAACGGGTCCACCTGGCGGCATCTGAGCCAGGGCATGCGCTTCGTCAAGGGCAGCTTCGACGATGCCGAGGCCTTCCGCAACCTGTCGGCCACCGTCTCTGAGCTGGACCGGGTCCGGGGCACCCGTGGCAACCATGCCTTCTACATGTCGGTGCCGCCCAAGGCCTTCCCCCAGGTGGCCCGTCAGCTGGCCGAGTCGGGGCTTTCCCACTCCAAGGAAGGGGCCTGGCGCCGCGTCATCATCGAGAAGCCCTTCGGTCACGACCTGGCCTCGGCCAAGGAGCTTGACCGGGTGGTCTCCGAGGTCTTCGAACCGGATTCGGTCTTCCGCATCGACCACTACCTGGGCAAGGAGACCGTGCAGAACATCCTGGCCCTGCGCTTCGCCAACATGATGTTCGAGCCGGTCTGGAACTCCAACTATGTCTCCCATGTGCAGATCACCATGGCCGAGGACATGGGCATCGGCGGCAGGGCCGGCTACTACGACGGAATCGGAGCAGCCAGGGATGTCATCCAGAACCACCTGCTGCAGCTGATGGCCCTGACGGCCATGGAGGAACCGGTCTCCTTCTCGGCGTCGGATCTGACGGCTGAGAAGACCAAGATCCTCTCCGCTGTCCGTCTTCCCAAGGATCTGGCGGCCCACACCGCCCGAGGCCAGTACACGGCAGGCTGGCAGGGCTCCCAGCACGTGGTCGGCTACCTGGATGAGGACGGGATCGACCCCTCCTCCACCACCGAGACCTACGCGGCCATCAGGCTTGATGTGGACACCCGCCGCTGGGCCGGCGTTCCCTTCTACCTGCGCACGGGCAAGCGCCTGGGCAAGCGGGTCAGCGAAATCGCCATCGTCTTCAAGCGTGCCCCCCACCTGCCCTTCGAAGCCACGGCCACCCGGGAACTGGGCGCCAATGCAGTGGTCATCCGCGTGCAGCCCGACGAGGGTGTGACCCTGCGTTTCGGGGCCAAGACCCCTGGATCGGCCATGGAGGTGCGTGACGTCAACATGGACTTCTCCTACGGGCGTTCCTTCACCGAGGCCTCCCCCGAGGCCTATGAGCGGCTGATCCTGGACGTGCTCCTGGGAGACCCGCCCCTCTTCCCCACCACCGAGGAAGTCAATCTCTCCTGGAAGATCCTGGACCCCATCGAGGAGTTCTGGGCCGGACAGGGCCAGCCCCAGCCCTACCGCGCCGGCACCTGGGGTCCGCGGAAGGCTGATCTGATGCTGGCCCGCGACGGATACCACTGGAGGATGCCATGATCGTCAGACTGAACAACACCACTACCTCCGCCATCGCCCGGGAGATCGACGAGCTCCACGTTGAACGCGGAGAGGCCGCCCAGGGAAGGGTGCTGACCCTGGTCATCGTCACCGAACAGGCCCATCTGGAGACGGCCCTGGAGACCGTAAACGCCGCAAGTCGTGAACACCCCTGCCGGGTCATCGCCATAGTGACCAATGCCGAAGACCATCAGGCCGGGCAGGAGGCGGACCAGCGGACCGCTGCGGCACAGTCCTCTGAAGACTGCGTCTCCTACAAGGACACCAACCATGACGGTGACCGCACACTGGATGCCGAAATCCGCTTCGGCTCGGATGCCGGTGCCGGTGAGGTGGTGGTCCTGCGACCAGTGGCGGCTCTGCTGGACCATTCCGATGCTCTGGTCATCCCCCTCCTGGTGCCGGATGCCCCCCTGGTGGTCTGGTGGCCCACCAATCCGCCCCTGGATCCCTCGCAGGATCCCATCGGGACCATGGCCGCCAGCAGAATCACCGATGCCATGGAGGCCGACGATCGCCAGGCCACCTTCGCCGGGCTGCTGGCCCATTCGCGCGATCAGGACGTGGACCTGTCCTGGACCAGGATCACCATATGGCGAGCGCTGCTGACCTCCATGGTGCAGCAGCCGCCCCACCTGCCCATCCGTTCGGTCAGGGTGACCGGCCAGGCCCACTACCTGCCATTGGAGCTGCTGGCCTCATGGCTGGCCCTGAAATTGAAGGTGCCGGTCACTGTCGAACGTGACCCGAAGGCCCAGGCCGTCACCGGCGTCTACTTCGAACGCCCGGACGGGATCATGAGCATGGAGCGCCACCATGCCGACCAGGCCCGGATCAACCAGCCCGACCAAGCCCCACAGACCATCTCCATGCCCCTGCGCACTGCTGTGGACTGCATGAGCGAGGAACTGGGTCGGTTGGATCCCGACGAGGTCTATCAGGAGGTCATCCACACCGGCTGGGGAATGGTCGACCACCGGTAGGCGCCCCGTAGCGACTCGATTCATAAGCAAACGCCCGGGTGTAGGCTGAGGCCAGCATCACCTGCATGCAAGGAGGATCAGATGACCGATCGTCGTACCGTGACCTATGCCACAACCAAGTTGCTCAACCAGGCTACAGCAGCCCGCATCCTGCTGGAGCTGGGAGACCTCCTGGCCCGTCAGGATCGGGCCGACCTGGCACTGACCGGTGGCCGGGACGCGGCGGATGTCTATGCCCTGATGGGTGCTGATCCCCTGAGCCGGAGCGTGGACTGGAGCCGGATCCACCTCTGGTGGAGCGATGAGCGGTTCGTAGGCCTGGAAGACCCGGACCGCAACGACGAACAGGCACGGCGGGCCTGGTATGGCTCGCTGATCGACCAGGGGCTGCTGCCGCAGGCCAATGTGCATCCCATGCCCGTGGACACCCGCAGCCCAGCCCAGGTTGAGACCGCCGACCAGGAGGAGAACGAACGGGCCCTGACCCAGGCGGCAGCCAGGTATCAGCAGGAGATCATCGACCAGCTGGGCCCTGAGGGCCGGATGGATCTGGCCGTCTTTGGTGTGGGACCCGACGGCCATTATGCCTCCCTCTTCCCCGACCGCCCCGAGGTCAGGCTGCAGGACGATGATTTGCTGGTGACGGGTGTCAGCAACTCCCCCAAGCTGCCCCCGCTCAGGGTCACCATGACCACGCCATTCATCCGCCGGACCCCCAAGGTCTGGCTCTTCACCTCAACCGTTGAAAAGGCCTCGGCCGTGGCTGCCGCCCTGGGAACCACGGACGATCCGCATGTCCCCTCCTCTTACGCCAGGGGCACCCTGGAGACCCTCTGGCTCCTGGACGCTGATGCCGCCTCGAAACTGAACTGAGCCTCCTGCGCCAGGAGCCTCTACAGATCTCAGGACTCCGAAGATTCCTTATCCGCAGCACGGGCGGAATCCTCGGAGTCCTTTCTTGTCATTTGCTCGACAGCCCGATCGGATTCGTCGACGATCCACTCCATGGCGTGCCGTGCCCCCTCCGCATCGCCCCGGCGTATCAGCGCCGCCACGTCGCCGTGCAGCCGCAGAGCCTTCTCATCGGCCTTCCTGGGCATAAGCTCATGCCGGGTCCGCCCAGACAGCACTGAGGCAATCACATCTCCCAGCGCCGAGAACATAGCGTTGCCCGATGCCTCAAGCAGGGTTCGGTGGAAGGTTTCGTCAGCCCGAAGATAGTCCGGCCCGTCGGCCCGGTCAGCGTTGGCCACCATATCAATAGCGGCCCGCGTCAGCCTCGCCCATTGATCCTGATCAGCATGGCCGGCCGCCAGCTGGGCAGCCATGGGCTCCACGCATGCCCTGAGCTCGGACAGCTCATGCAGGGCCCGCCCCCGGTCGGGTCCGCGCAGCCTCCACTCGATCACCTGCGGATCATAGATATTCCAGAGCCGACAGGGGTTGACCGTGGCTCCGACCTTGCGCTTGACGGTGACCAGACCCATGGACTCAAGGACCCTGGTGACCTCCCGGGTCACTGTGCGCGAGGGCCTCTGGCTATCCAGATCCGGGGCAGGCAGCCGGTCGCCCGGTGCGATGGTGCCATCGACGATGGCCGCCCCCCACCGGTCCAACAGCCGGTCATGCAGGGTGCCTTCTGTAGCCGTTTCGTCATCAGGCTTGCTCGCGCTTTCCACGGGTTCCACTCTAGCAACCGGGCCCGCGCCCAGAGCGATCGCACGATTCTGCAAACAAGCGGAGGCTCAATCCTGTCCTCAGCATGCCATCTTCCAAACCGTCCCAGGTGCGTGTAAGATATTGTCTGTTAAGGCATACTTAATATCACGCTGTCGATATTAAGTAATGCAAAAATAAGAGCCGGAAAGCTGATCAGGCCCAACGGTTCGCATCCTCAGAGAAGAGGCAGCCATGCTTTTAGCGTCGCAGCCGACAGCCGGCGGGTACCTGACCCTGGCGGCGAGTCAGGCCGTTTCCCTGAACACCACCCAATTGGGCATCAGTCTGGTGCTCAGCCTGGCGGTGCTCATTTTCCTAGTTACCGTCGTTAAGCTTCATCCCTTTGTCTCCCTGCTGGGTGCCGCCCTGGTGGTCGGCATCGGTTCCGGCTATGGTCCCGTGGCCACCCTGACCAGCTTCACCGGCGAGTTCGGCTCCACCATGGGCTCCGTGGGCATTCTGATTGGCCTGGGAGCCATGATCGGCAAGGTCCTCATGGACACCGGAGCCACCGACCAGGTGGTCAACACCCTGGTCGCCAAGTCCAAGCCCGCCACCATCCCTTGGATCATGGCCCTGATCGGCGCCCTGATCGGCCTGCCCATGTTCTTCGAGGTTGGCCTGGTCATCCTGGTCCCGGTCATCATTCTGGTGGCCCGCCGTACCAAGCTCCCGCTGATGCGGGTGGCCATCCCCACCCTGGCAGGCCTGTCCATCATGCACGCCTGCGTGCCCCCTCACCCTGGCCCCTTGGCCGCTTTAAGCCAGTTCAAGCAGACCGGCAATGTGGGCCTGACCATGATGTTCGGCATCCCCTTCGCCCTGATCACCCTGGTCGTCGTGGGCCCGGGCTTCTCCCGGCTGGCTTCCCGCTGGGTGCCCGTTCAGGCCCCGGCCGACTTCGTGGCCAAGAGCGAGCAGGCCGGCAAGGAGGAGACCCGACTGCCCTCTTTCGCCATCTCGGTCTGCTGCATCCTGCTGCCAGCAGTCCTCATGCTGCTGACCTCCATCTTCGAGATCGCTGTTCCCGGCTTCAAGGATCGCACGGACGGCCTGGCACAGACCATCAACTTCATCGGCAACCCGGTCATGGCCCTGGCCATAGCCCTGATTGTCTCCATGCTGGTCCTCAAGGCCGCCTCGGGCATCTCCTGGAAGACCGTCAATGACTCCCTGGGAGCCTCGCTGCCCGCTGTGGCAGGCATCCTGCTGATCGTGGGCGCAGGCGGCGGCTTCAAGGGCGTACTGGTCTCCACCGGCATCGGCAAGATCATCGGCACCTTTGTGGAGCACTCCAACATCTCCATCTTCCTGCTGGGCTGGGTCATCGCCGTCTTCGTGCGCATCGCCACAGGCTCGGCCACCGTCTCCATCCTGACCACGGCCGGCATCCTCAGCAACGCCATGACCATGATGCATGCCGGCTCCACGGCCACTACGCTCCTGGTCATCGCCATCGGCGCCGGCTCCATCTTCCTCTCCCACCTCAACGACGCAGGCTTCTGGCTGATCAAGGAGTACTTCGGCCTGAGCGTTGGCGAGACCCTGAAGACCTGGTCGGTTCTGGAATGCCTGCTGTCGGTAGTGGTCCTGGTCCTGGTCATGATCGCCAGCATCTTTGTGCCCATCACCGCCTGAGCGTCATTGCCGGATCACTTTTCAGAAAGGTTACACATGGTCGACACATCATCAAAGAATTCCGACGCGCTGAGCGCAGAGGATCACCCGGAGCCCCAGGTCCCCTCGGCAGTGGACAACACGGTTCCCCCGGACTACTTCCAGGGCCGCACGCCCGTTCTGGTCATCATGGGGGTCGCCGGCTGCGGCAAGACCACCATGAACGAGCACCTGGGTAACAAGCTGGGCTGGGACATGGCCGAGGCCGACGACTTCCACCCCCAGGCCAACATCGACAAGATGGCCCGCGGCATCCCCCTGAACGACCAGGACCGTTGGCCCTGGCTGGACAGCATCCATGATTGGATCGAGGATCACATGCGCCGTGGGGTGCCTGGGACCGTCACCTGCTCGGCCCTGAAGCGGATCTATCGTGACCGGTTGCGGATGCCTGGGGTGGTCTTCATTCACCTGAGCGGGGACTACGACTCCATCATGGAGCGGCTCTCCAAGCGGAAGGGCCATTTCATGAAGCCGCAGATGCTCCGCTCCCAGTTCGACGATCTGGAGCCCCTGGGACCGGACGAGGTCCACCTGACCATCGACGTGGGTCTGCGCATGTCGCCCGAGATCGAAGCCGAGGAGGTCATCGACACCCTGGGCCTGCAGTGCGACGTCAAAGCGCACACCGCTCAGGTTCAGGCCGAGCGCGCCCGGCAGGCAGCCCGCCAGTAGCACCGACGATTCGGCCCGACCGCGGCCGACCACCAACCTTCGCGGTCAACTTCACACTGTTGCAGTCAAGGGAGAGGAACTGACACTATGAAGATTGGCATGATCGGCCTGGGACGCATGGGCAAGAACATGGCGGACCGCCTGCGCACCGGCGGCCACCAGGTGGTCGGCTACGACATCGCGCCGGACTCGGGCAGGGATGTGGACAGCCTGCAAGCCCTGGTCCAGGCGCTCGAGGCCCCCCGGGTGATCTGGGTCATGGTCCCGGCCGGCAAGCCCATCGAGTCCACGCTCGATCAGCTGGGCGAGCTGATGGAGCGCGGCGACCTGGTAGTGGACGGTGGCAACACCCGATTCACCCAGGACCAGGAGCACGCCCAAGCCCTGGCTGCCAAGGGCATAGGCCAGGTTGATGTGGGCACCTCCAACGGCATCTGGGGCAAGGAGAAGGGCTACGCCCTGATGGTCGGCGGATCGGACGAGGACGTGGCCCGGATCCAGCCCATTCTGGACACCCTGAAGCCAGAGGGTGACTACGGTCTGGTCCATGCGGGAGGAACCGGCGCGGGCCACTATGCCAAGATGGTCCACAACGGCATCGAGTACGGGATGATGCAGGCTCTGGCCGAGGGATATGCGGTCCTGGAGGCCTCGGACCTGATCAAGGAGCCAGGCGAAGTGGTGGAGTCCTGGCGCAAGGGTTCGGTCATCCAGTCCTGGCTGCTGGACTTGCTGGCCCAGGCCCTGAAAGAGGACCCGCACCTGAGCGGAATCGCCGGCAAGGCCGATGAGACCGGCGAGACCAAGTGGATGATCGCGGACGCCCTGGAGCTGGGGGTGCCCACGCCGGCCATCACCTCGGCCCTCTATGCCCGCCAGTCCTCCAAGATCGAGGACCCCATGACCATGAAGGTGGTCTCCGCCCTGCGCAGCGCCTTCGGCGGCCACCCCATCGTCAGGGAGTGACCGGATTCCGGGCCGGATACCAGTAGGATCCCACCTGCGGACTGACCTGGACCATGGCGCCGTCATCGGCGAAATCCAAGGGAGCGAAGACGATTTCGCGATGGCAGCCGTCACCCTGCCCGCCCCTGGCGAACCTGTGGTAGGCCACGATCCAGTCGTCCCGGTCCGGCACACGGGTGATGCAGTGATGCCCAGTAGCCAGGATCCCCTTGGCATGATCAGCCTTGATCAGGACCTGGGGCGCGGTCCAGGGCCCGTCCAGCGATGGCGCGCTGGACCAGCGGATCCGGTAGCCCGGATCCCTGGTGTCGTTCTCCGACCAGGAGGCATAGTAGGTGTCTCCCCGTCGGCAAACAGTGATGGCTTCGCGGAAATTGTCGGGCACAGCGGAGCGCACCGAACCCTCTTCCAGACGCAGGCCGTCCGGGCTCAGCCGCCCCATGTAGGCACGGCCATTGCCCCAGAGCAGATAGGGCACATCGTCGTCATCCACGAAGACCGAGGGATCGATGGGCAGGCAGTCGTAGTCCCCCCGGGCGATGAACGGCTTTTGGGCCGCCCGGAAGGGACCGGTTGGACCGGGAGCCACGGCCTGGCCGATCTGCCCGTCGGCCACAAAATACAGAATGCAGCGTCCCCGGCGCACCAACAGGCAGGGAGCCCAGGCACCCTGTCCCCCATGCCACCAGGGGACCTGGTCCAGGTCCAGGATCCTCCTGCGGGTCCAGTGGCACAGGTCCCTGGATTCATAGACGTAGAAGGCATGCGAGGACCATCCGGGCAGACCATCCTCGGTGCAGTAGAGGTACCAGCGGTCCCCGACCATGACCAGATCCGGGTCCGCGCAGTAGCGATGCAGGGGGTTGCTCGCCAATCCCGTCCCCTCCGACCCTTGATGTGCGTTTGCGAATTCCTCCATGGACTGTGACTCCGATCCTTCATGAATGCGGCGGCCGGAACCTCCGACCGCCGCCATTGACTACGACCTTCCGATTGGCCGCCTTATCCCTTGACCGCGCCGGCGACCAGCCCGGAGACGATCCACTTCTGACAGAAGATGAAGAAGACGAAGACCGGTATCAGGGCCAGGACCGTAATGGTCATGAAGCTGGGCCAATCAGTGGTGAACTGGCCGACTGCGTTGTAGACCTGCAGAACGATGGTGCGCAGGTTGGAGCTGCTGATGAAGACGTTGGCCGTCATGAAGTCGTTCCAGGTCGACATGGTTTGGAAGACCACCACCGTGGTCAGGATGGGCCTGATCAGGGGCAGGACGATGCTCCAGAAGATCCTCAAGGGGCCGGCACCGTCGATCCTGGCGGCCTCGATGACCTCGAAGGGCAGGGACTGCATGTATCCCACGATCAGGAAGTAGCAGAAGACCGCTCCTCCCAGGTACATGATGATCAGGCCCAGGAGCGTGTTGACCAGCCCCACGCTGGACTCCATCCGGTAAAGGGGAATCAGGGTGGACTGGGTGGGAATGACGAAGGCGATCATGAGAATCACCCCGATGACCGAGGTGAAAATCGACTTGCGCAGGATCATCCCGTAGGCGGCCAGGGCTCCGATCAGCACCTGGAAGAGCACGCCGAAGAAAGTGACGATCAGCGTGTTGACCAGGCTGCGGACGATGGGCACCGTGGCGAAGGCCCGCGTGTAGTTGCGCAGCGTCCACTGCTTGGGCAGACCCAGCGGATTGGTGGCCATATCGGGCACGGTCTTGAAGGTGTTGATCAGGATGTACCAGAGGGGCACGGCGCAGATTAGGGCGATAATCAGCACCACCACGCTTCTGACCACCGAACGCCGCCGTTCCCGCTGGCTCAGAGTCAGGGTCGAGCTCTTGCTGCTGCTCATTGGAACCTCCTGGAAATCAGGCTGGCGGCGCCCATCTGAGCGAAGACCACCAGGGCCGTGGCCACGGTGAACAGGACCGCCAGGGCCGAGCCCAGCCCGTACTGGGACTGGCCGATGCCCTGCTGAATGATGGACTGGGTCACCGTATAGGTGGAGTACCCGGGGCCGCCCTTGGTCATGGTGTAGGGCAGGTCGTAGACCTTGAGGCCTCCTGACATAAGCAGGAAGCTGGAGGTGACGATGCCTGGGATCAGCTGGGGCAGGGTGATGTGGACGAACTGCTGGCGGCTGGTGGCCCCGTCCACCGTGGCCTGCTCATAGAGGTCTCCGGGAATGGACTGCAGGAAGGCCAGGTAGAGTGTGGCATGCCAGCCGATCTGCGCCCAGACCGCGATGAAGATGACGCAGCACCGGGCCAGGGTCGAGTTGGACAGCCAGGGCACCGGTCCCAGGCCGAAGACGCCCAGGATGGTGTTGAAGACACCTGACTTCATGGGCGAGAAGATGTACTTCCAGACCATGCCCATGATGGCCAGCGAAGGCACGCTGAAGAAGAAGAACAGGGAACGGGCGAAGTTGCGGCCCCAGAACTTCCGGTTCAGGGTGACGGCCAGGGGGATGGCGAAGATGGTCACCAGAACCGTCTGGGCCACGGCATACAGGATGGTGAACACCAGACCCTGCATGGTCGAGGAATCGGTGAACACGCTGTGATAGTTCTTCCAGCCCACATAGTGCATGTTCAGGCTGTAGCCGTTGAAGTCGGTCACCGAGTAGATGATGGTCTGCACCAGCGGCACCGCGAAGAGGATGACGAAGACGGCCAGGATGGGCAGAAGGAACCAGAAAGAGGTCAGATCCTGCCGCAGGCCGACCATGCGCCGCCGATGGGCGTTGGCACGTTCTGCCGAGGATTGGGAAGCCATGTTCCAGCCCTTCCTACTTGACCGAGTCCATCTTGTCGTCGATGGCCTTGGCCCACTGATCCAGATTGATGGAACCCTGCACCAGCTGCTGGGTCTCGGACTGGCGGACCGTGGTCAGCACATCAGGCTTGGCATAGAAGTTCATGAGCAGGAAGTAATGGCCGGGCTGCACGTTGGCCCGGTAGACCTGCTCGTACTCGGGCTTGACCTTGGCCTTGAACCCCTGGACGGTGATGGCATCCCCGTTGTCGGCCGAACGTTGCAGGGCCCAGTGGCTGTCCATGAAGGTCAGGAACTTCCGGGCGGCCTTGAGCTTGTCGCCCTTGAGATGGGAGTAGATGGCGTAGGCAGGCGATGGCGATCCCTGGGCGTAATTGACCATGCCTTTCTCCATGAGCGGCATGGGGGCCATGCCATACTTGAGCCCGGACTGGCCGATGGACGGCAGGTCCCAGGGGCCGGTGCAGATCATGGCCACCTGGCCGTTGATGAACTGGGTCTTCATGTCGTCGCCGCTGATGCCGACCGTGTCCCGGGTGACCAGACCCTGGTCGTAGAGCTTCATCCAGGCCGCAGCCGCCTCACGTTGGTCGCTGCCGGGCTTTTGAGGACGGCGGTCGATCAGGCTGGTCACATCGACCTTGTCCCTGTCGAACTGCGAGCCCATGAAGGCATCGGGAATCCTGCTGGGGCCATCGGCGATGGTCTCCAGGAAGGGCGTGACCCCGGCGGCCTTGAGCTTCTTGCACAGCTGCAGGAACCCGTCCCAGGTCTCCGGAACCTCCTTGGCGCCAGCCTTGGCCAGCAGGTCCTTGTTGTAGACGATGCCGGAGGCCCAGGAGGACACGGACATACCGTAGACCTTGCCCTCATGACTTACGAAGTCCTTGTTGGCCTGGGAGATGTTGCGCATGAACGGCTCGTTGGTCAGGTCCCGCACGTAGCCGTTCTTGATCAGGTCAGCCTTGTTCTCGGAGGTGATGATGAACACATCCGGGGCCTGGTTGCCGACCAGTCGGGTCTGCAGGGTCTGGATGTACTCGGGGGTCGGCGGCGAGTAGCTGAAGTCCACCTTAATCCCCGGGTTCTGTTGCTCGAATTGGTCGATGTATGGCCTCATGACCTGTTCGTTGTTCCATGACAGGAAGGTCAGCGTGGTCTTGGACCCGTCAGCGCCACCAGCCCCGCAGGCACCCATGGCCGACACCAACACGCCGACCCCCAACGCCGCAGCTATGCCCTTCCATGCTCGCTTCAGCTTCATGACTCCTCCTTGCAATCAATCCTCTGAACATCCGTCCGGGCTGTTCAACGTCGAAACCCGGGAATTGACACGATTCAACTGCTGTCACAATATGGTATAGCACGTTGGTTGAATCGTGTCAATTACATGCTGACAGGGCCACCCGCGTGCCTAAGATGATGACTGAACCCCGGGAAAGGTGCGAGATGGTGACGATGAGCGACGTGGCCAAGGAGGCGCAGGTCTCTCGGGCCACTGCCTCCTATGCCCTTCGAGGCGATACCCGCATAGCGGATGACACCAGGCGCAGGGTCCTGCTTGCCGCCCGCAAGCTCCGCTACTCGGCCAATCTGTCGGCCAGAAGCCTGCGCTCAGGCAAGAGCGGCATCATCGGCGTGGCCATCTTCGAGCTGGACAAGCCCTACCCCGCGCAGATGAGTGCGGCCATCTCCCGGCAGATCAACGCCCACGGCATGCAGGCCATCATCCAGCAGACCTCCAACTCCAAACAGGACGAGGTCTCCATCCTCCGGCATGTGACCAGCCAGCTCTGCGACGGCACCATCTTCAGCCCAGGCAGCATTACCAATGAAGAGATGCAGGAGCTGGCCGATGGCAAGCCTCTGGTCCTGCTGGACGACCCCTCAGCCGAGCCGGTCTTCGATTCGGTCATGACGGCCGGATTCGAGGGAGCCGCCATGGCCGTGCGGCACCTGTTGGACTGCGGATGCCGACGGATAGGCGTGGTGGGTGCCGACATGGCGGACAGCACCGATCCGGTCCAACGGCACTCGGTCCGTGGCCGCAGGGTGGCCGGCTGCCTGAAGACCCTGAAGGCCGCCGGAATCGAGGCCCGGCGCGAAGACTTTCTGTCCCTGGACCGCTGGGACGGGGAAATGGCCCGCGACCTGGGCCATCATCTGGCCGACACGACCGACCTGCCCTTTGACGGCATCTTCTGCATGACCGACTCCCTGGCCCTGGGCCTGATCCGAGGACTGCACGAATGCGGAGTGGAGGTTCCCCGGGACTTGGCCGTTGTGGGATTCGACGGCATCCAGGAGGGAGAGTCCTATATACCTTCGCTGACCACCATCAGCACCGACAAGGAGGACCTGGCCCGCAAGGCGGTGGATGCCCTCCTGGCCCGTCTGCAGGGGGACGACGATAATCGTCCTCCCACCCGGACGACTGCCGGCTGCCGGCTGGTGGTCCGGGAATCCACAGCCAGGATCCGCTGACAGGATGACAAAAGGGTCCGCGCAGCCGTTTCAGCGGCTGTGCGGACCCTTGCGGTTCCGGCGAGAAGCTCAGTCCTGCTTGATCTCGGACTTGTCCTCGGCCCAAAGGGTGTGGAAGGCGCCTGGCTGATCCACACGCCCATAGGTGTGGGCACCGAAGAGGTCGCGCTGGCCCTGGATCAGGGCGGCAGGGAGCCTATCTGAACGCAGCCCGTCGTAGTAGGACAGGGAGCTGGCGAAGACGGGGATGGGGATGCCGGCCTGGGTGGCACGGGCCACAACACGCCGCCAGGAGTCCTGGGCCTGCTCGACCGCCTGCTTGAAGAAGGGGTCGAAGAGCAGGGAGCCCGGCTCACGGCCGGAGGCGTAAGCATCGGAGATCCGGTTCAGGAACTTGGCCCGGATGATGCAGCCGCCACGCCAGATGCGGGCGATGGCACCCATGTCCAGCTTCCAACCATAGACCCGGGCGCCCTCCTGCATCTCGTTGAATCCCTGGGCATAGGCCACGATCTTGGAGGCGTAGAGAGCCTGGCGGATGTCCTCGATGAAGGACTTGCGGGCCTCGGGGTCGGCAGCCAGATCAGCCATGACGGCCTTGGGCTGCGGACCCTTCAGACCCTCCTGGGCCGCCTGGTTGCGCAGCTCCGGCGAAGAGGAAAGCCCCCGGGCGAAGACGGCCTCGCCGATGCCGGTCACGGGCACGGCAAGGTCCAGCGCGGTCTGCACGGTCCAGGTGCCGGTGCCCTTCATGCCGGCCTGGTCGGTGACGATGTCGATGAAGGGCTTGCCTGTGGTGGCATCGGTGTGATGGAGCACCTCGGCGGTGATCTGCACCAGGTAGGAGTTCAGATCGCCCTGGTTCCACTCCTCGAAGACCTGGGCGATGGCCTCGGGCTCCATGCCCAGGCCCCGGCGCATCAGGTCATAGGACTCGGCAATCACCTGCATATCGGCATACTCAATGCCGTTGTGGACCATCTTGACGAAGTGGCCCGCCCCATCGGTGCCGATGTGGGTGACGCAGGGTTCGCCATCGACCTTGGCTGCGATGGACTCCAGAATGGGCCCCAGGGTTTTCCAGGACTCATCGGTCCCACCGGGCATCATGGAGGGTCCCAAGAGGGCGCCCTGCTCACCGCCTGAGACGCCACAGCCCACGAAGTGCAGCCCACGGGCCCTGATGGCCTTTTCACGGCGGATAGTGTCCTTGAAGTAGGCGTTGCCGGCATCCACGATGATGTCGCCCGGCTCCATGAGCTCGGCCAGGTCGTTGATCATCTGGTCGGTGGGATCTCCGGCCTTGACCATGATGATGGCCGTGCGGGGCTTGGTCAGCGAGGCCACGAACTCCTGCAGGGTCTTGGCCGGAACGAAGTGGCCTTCCTGGCCATGATCGTGGATCAGGGTCTCGGTACGCGAATAGTGGCGGTTGTAGACCGCTACGGTATTGCCGTGCCGTGCCAGGTTCCTGGACAGGCTGGCACCCATGGCGGCCAGACCCACGACTCCGATATTGGCTTGAGCTTGTGTCATCACATCACCTTTCGACGGTAGCCCGGAAAGGCCGGGCACCAGGTTCCATGCCGTCAATTCTATGGCCCGGACCCGATTTGAGCCAGGCTCCATAGGGTGAGATTCCACTCACTCAGCCCTTGTGATGCTTGCCGCCCTTGATCTTGCGGGAGGGCAGGACCACGCGCGTCAGCTTGGGAACCGCCCTGGTGGAGACGAACAGGGGCTGCACTTCCACGATGGGGTTGTAGGGAGCCAGACCAAACCACTTGATCGGCGAGCCCGCCACCTTGCGGATGGCGTACTTGACCTTCAGCGAGAAGGCGCCGCGGGAGTCGATCTTGGACTCGGGCATCAGGGCCTTGTGGACCAGCACATAGGTGACTGTGCCGATCTGCGGGTCCTCGTCCACCTTGGGGTAGATGGAGGGCTGCTTGGGCAGTTCGCCGCTGTCAATCAGCTCGTGCATGATCTGGTGCAGGTAGGTGGCCACATTCTGGTCCACCTTGAAGCCCAACCTCATGCGCACGCGGAAGAGGTAGTTGGTGCCGAAGTTCTCCACCGAGTACTTGCGGGTGTAGGGGGCATCCGTGGTCTGGACCGAGACGGCCCACCAGGCTCGGGCCCGCTTGGGTCGGTTGGCGAAGATGGAGAAGAAGATGTCGGTGTCCAGCCGCCGCATCTCCGCGTCCGAGGTCAGATAGACCAGGTTGTCCGCATAGTAGGGGACGCGGAAGTCGTTGTGGAGCATCTCCAAGGCGGGTAGGCACTCCTTGGCAGTCATATGCCGCCGCTGCGAGCGCTCCACCTTGGTGCCCACGTCCCAGGTGTACATGATGCACAGGATGGCCGCGGTCAGCAGCATGGTGAACCAACCGCCGTGCATGAACTTGGCCATGGAGGCCATGAAGAAGAGGATCTGGATGGCCAGGAAGACCAGGGCGAAGAGCAGGGAGAGCGCCCGCTTGCCGTCGTGCCAGATATAGTCGGCCAGCAGGACGGTTGTAGTGATCATGGTCACCGTCAGAGCCAATCCGTAGGCGGCCGAGATGTGCTCGGAATCCTTGAAGATGGCCAGCACGGTCAGTGTGGCCGCGCACAGGACCCAGTTGATGGTGGGGATGTAGAGCTGGCCGCGGGTACGCGCCGGGTAGCGCACCTGCAGGTGGGGCATCCAGTTGAGGCCGGTGGCCTCCGAGACCATGGTGAAGGCACCCGTGATGAGGGCCTGTGAGGCGATGACACCGGCCGTCACCGACAGGAGGACCGCCACGTAACGCACGGTGGTGGGCATCATCTGGAAGAAGGGGTTGAGCCCGTCCACACCCTGCAGTGCCTTATTGTCGCTGTTGCGCAGGATCCAGGCCCCCTGGCCGAAGTAGTTGAAGACCAGTGCGATGTTGATGAAAGGCCAGGTGGCGTAGATGTTGCCGCGGCCCACGTGGCCCATGTCAGAATAAAGAGCCTCGGCTCCCGTGGTCGACAGGAAGACCGTGCCCATGATGGTCAGACCCACCGGATTCTGCGGGCTGAAGAGGAAGCGGATCCCGTAGACCGGATTCAGGGCCTCGAAGATGGACCAGTCGTTGCCTATGCAGTAGATGCCGATCAGGGCCAGGAAGGCGAACCAGACCATGACCACGCTGCCGAAGACCTTGCCGATCCGCTCGGTTCCACGCGACTGGACCGCAAACAGGATCAGGATGATCACGAAGGTGATGACCATGGTCAGATTTCCGTTTTCACGGAAGATAGGAGTCAGCACAGGGATGGTCTTGAGGCCTTCGACTGCCGAGGATATGGAGACCGCCGGAGTCAGCACCGAATCGGCCAGGAAGGCTGCGCCGCCGACCATGGCAGGGATGGCCAGCCATTTGCCGTAGTGCCGGACCAGGGTGTACAGGGCGAAGATGCCGCCCTCGCCCTTGTTGTCGATGCGCATGGCCACCAGAACGTATTTGACCGTGGTGATCAGCGTGATGGACCAGAAGACCAGGGAGAGCATGCCCAACACGGCCGCCCTGTCCACACGGGCCATGCCGCCCTGCCCGGCCACGAAGGCCTGCATGGTATACAGGGGCGAGGTGCCGATGTCGCCGTAGACCACGCCCAGGGCCACGATGCACATGCCCAGGCTGATCCTGTCCGGTGAGGACTGCACACGCCGCCACCAGCGGCCCAGAGGACCCTTTGGCGGGGTGCGGCGACGCTGGGCCGCCCTCTGGGCTTCGCGCCGGACCCGCTTGAGCTCGTTCTCCTCCTCGCGCGTGCGGGACTTGGCTGAGATCTTGGGAGCCTTGGTAAAGCTCTCCGGAGGAAGTATCGATTCTTTCGTCAGCCGACCCTTACGGGAGGCCACAGTCGGCTTCGCCGCTTTTTCACCGGATAACCGGGGTGGTTCGTCAGCGCCCCTGCCATCATCCTGAGCCGCCAACTCATGCCGCTCATCCGCCATAGAGCCCTCCATCGGCCAATGCCTTCACTCATCTACTTCCGGGTGCCGTATGTTGCTGTTTGCGCACACGTGCGACGACAACCGTAGCACTCTCCCCCCACACTTGGCAGGGGCGATTCAGACCGCGACACACCGTTAGCTTAATCCCGACCTGGCACTATGCGTCGAACATCCTTCACAGGCCATAAACCCGGCGCGTGGTGGCTGCCGTCGCTTCGGCCACTTGGGCCAAGGGGCGGTCCAAGGCATCGGCCATGGCACGCAGGGTGTATGGAATCATGTAGGGGGAATTGGTGCGTCCCCGGTATGGCATGGGACTCAGGTATGGCGCATCGGTCTCCACCATGATGTGGTCCATGCCGACCACGGACAGGGCCTGGCGGATTCCCTCGTTGCCCTTGTAGGAGACCGTTCCCGAGAAACTCAGATACCAGCCGTGCTCGGCAGCCACCTGGGCCATCCCTGCATCCCCCGAATAGGAGTGGAAGATCGTGCGCTCGGGGGCGCCGTCCTCCAGCAGGGTCTCGATGACCTGGCGGTGGGCGTCGCGGTCGTGGATCTGCATGGGCAGGTCCAGCTCCTTGGCCAGGGCGATGTGATCACGGAAGGCCTGCCGCTGGATCTCTTCGGCCCCCTGACCGGTCCGGAAGAGGTCCATGCCCGTCTCCCCGATGGCCACCACCTGGTCGGGATATGCGCGAGCCAGACGGGCGACCTCCTCAAGCGCCTGCTCGAAAGAAACCTCATGCCAGGGCTGATACTTCAAGGGCAGTCCGTCCGGGCCCGGCACCCCTCGATGGCCATGCAGGACGGCCTCATTGGGATGGATGGCCAGGGCCGCGTGGACCACCCCGGGATGGGCCAGGGCCAGGTCCACAGCCGTCTGCAGATGGGGCAGCTCGCAACCCACGTCGATGGCCCCGACCACGCCCACGGCCCGGGCCCTTTCCAGCTGCTGGTCGACCGTGCGGACGGGGACCGGATCCTGTCCGCGCTCCCTGGCCTGCCGGTCCATCTCCTGGGCGAAGGGGACCACAGAGGCCATGTGGGTGTGATCGTCGATGACCCCGATGCCTTCGGGCAGCGGCTCGGGGTCGGGAGCCCAGCTGCGGTCGCGATGATGCCTGCTCATGGTCCACAGTCTAGGGTCCCGTACGGCCCAACCTGCGACCCGCTCGGACGGACGGCGCCGACAAAGGGAACGCCGGCAGCTAGAATCGCCCATGACGGCCCTGGGACGGCCTGAACGGAGGAGCGAAGAAGCACCCGCCGTCCGTCCGCCGGTCCCCCGCCGCCACGGTACCGTTGCCGAAAGCAGGAAAGGTGGAACATGTCTACGGATTGGCAACCCTCGTTGGAGGCGACCAGCGCCTACCTCTTCGTCCACTTCACCGGCCACGAACAGGCCGAGACGGACGAGCAGCTCTACTTCGCCCTCAGCCGCGATGGCCTGCACTGGCATGACCTCCGGGCCCTGGGAGACCCGGTGCTGACCTGGAGCGAGGGCGAGGGCGGCGTGCGCGACCCCTATGTCGTCCGAGGACCAGACGGCCTCTTCCACATCATCGCCACTGATCTGTCCGTCTACCACAGGGGCGGCTGGCAGGAGGGCAAGGCCACCGTGAACGGTTCCACCAGCCTGGTCATCTGGGATTCACCTGACCTGGCCCACTGGGGCAGGCCCCGCCTGGTTGATGTGGCCTCGGCCATTCCCAAGGCCGGCATGGCCTGGGCACCGGAGGCCTGCTGGGATGCCGACAGGAAGCAATGGATAGTCTTCTGGGCCACGGCTGCCGCCGACAGCGCCGAGGACCCGGCCGCAGCCGACCTGGCCAATGAGCTGGGCGACGGCATCAACATGTACTACGCCACCAGCGCCGACCTGATCACCTTCTCCCGCCCGGTCAAGTGGATCGACCGCAGCAACGGGATCATCGACACGACCATGCTCAAGGCGCCCGACGGCTGGTGGTACCGGGCCTCCAAGGATGACCAGATCACCCTGGAACGCACCCGCAACCCCTATGCGGTCACCCATGAGCTGGTGCGCACGGACGACGATCAGGCCTGGTCCTACCTGTCCAACCTGACCGACATCTTCGGCCAAGGGCGCTACTCCTCACGCTACCTGGAGGGCCCCGAGCTCTTCCTCTACAACGATGCCGATGCCGCCGGACCCGACGGCAGGGCCATGCCTTTCGGCCTAATCTGCGACCAGTTTGCCGAGGGCCGGGGCTACCTGCCCTTCCGCTCGGCGGATTTGTCATCCAGGCGGCAACAGGACTGGGCCTTGGTAACGGACATGGACTTCGGCCGATTGACCAAGCGCCACGGCTCCATCATGCCCATCACTCAGAGCGAGTATCGGGTTTTGCAGCGGACCCTGACCCGCTGAACGACTTCTCGGCAGGTTCGAGCACGCGTAGGTCCGTGCCTGTCGGTCGTGCTCACATGGGCGTAACGGCAATCCCACTCGCCATCCGCATGCAGATACATGACATGGATACCCGCAGACTCAGCCGAAATCCATATAGTCGACGAAGGCCCGGACGTAGGTTGCGGTATCGGCTACGTTGCTCAGCCCCAGGATGGCATGATCGGGCAGGTCGGGCACCTGCCGCCAACGCGATGAGCGGGAGAGATCCAGACCCATGGCATGGGAGGGATTAGATACCTGCCTACCCTTGGAATCCACCAGAACGCCCTGGCTGGCCAACCGACGCAGGTCGTCGCCCTTCAATCCCTGTGAGGGCTTAGCCACCAGCCCGCGCCTGCACAGGGTCGGAAAGAGGTCCGTGGGGGCGATCACCATGTTGATCTGACCTGCAGTGACCTGGGTCAGGGCCTTGGCCGAATCGTCGTAGCCCTGGCCATTCAGGGTCAGGGTCGCCTTCATGTCGACCAGCCGACCATCCTTGATTCCCCGGTCGCGCATGAATCCCTGTTTGAGGCGGTCGAACCCCTCCTCCTGGGCGTTCATGTTGAAGCCCTGGACTGAAATAAGCGGGTCCGGCGGCCTGGTCAGTCTGGTGACGACCAGGCTGACCAGAAGGGCCAGTACCAGACCAGCGGCCAGAATACCAGGAAGGAAGTGCTGGGCGAAGTAGGGCCAACGCTTATCCGGCGGCAATTGCCTGAAGATGGTCCATTTGGACTGTCCGGCATGGGGATCCGCCGATGCCAGAACCCCCAGGGCCTCCTCCTGGTCGGAGCTCAGCCCATACTGATCGTCCTGACGCTCATCCATGCCTGACCTCCCCGTCCGCGACGTTCACCAGCCCAGTCTAAATCCAGAACAAACAAGGGGCCGACGGGGGTTGGTCACCCCCGTCGGCCCCTTGGGCACCAAGCACAGCGGCCCACCCCTCAACGGGCCATGTACCTGTTGCCGATGATGTCGGCCTCGTCGCTCACTTGATGCCCGTCATGGCGATGCCCTGCACGAAGCTCTTCTGAATGAAGAAGAAGACGATCAGCAGAGGCAGCGCCGAGATCAGGGCGCCTGCCATGACCACGCCGTAAGGCGTGACCGATGAGCCATGGCCGGTCAGCATGGCCAGACCGGCGGTGATGGTCCTGGTCTCCGGGCGGCTGGTCATGATCAATGGCCAGAGCAGGTCGTTCCAGTTGCCCATGAAGTTGAACATGGTCACCACCAGCACCGCGGACTTGGCGTTGGGCAGGATGATCTGCCAGAAGATGCGGAACTCACCGGCACCGTCGATGCGGGCCGCGTTGTCCAGATCCTTGGGCAGGGAGATGAAGAACTGCCGCAGCAGGAAGATGCCGCCCACATCAGCCAGCCTGGGGATGATGATGCCCCAGTAGGAGTTGACCAGACCCATGCTTGCCAGCAGCTTGTAGACCGGGATCAGCAGGGCCATGGCAGGGATCATCATGGTGGCGATCAGGATTCCCAGCAGGAAGCCGCGCCCCTTGAAGTCGATCCTGGAGAGCCCGTAGGCGGCCAGGGAGTCGAAGAAGACCGAGAAGACCGTCACGGCCCCGGCGAAGATCACTGTGTTCATCAGCTGCTTGCCGATGGGCATCCGCTGGAAGAGCGAGGTGTAGTTGTCCAGGGTGAATGAGGAGGGAATCACCTTGGGCGGCCAGGTCTGGGTCAGCTTGTTGGGCGTGAAGGAGGTGATCAGCACAATCAACAAGGGGAAGATGATGATCACCGTCATCAGGATCAGCAGGAAGTAGGTCAGGACCCTGGCCACCATGTGCCTGGCATGGGCCCTCCTGAGCAGCTTATCGTGCTCGATTGCGGTAGGAGTCGACTGGCTCATCCGATTTCCTCCTTCTCATGCTTGTTGTTCCAGACCAGCTGGATGACACCGATGATCAGCGTCATGATCAGCAGGACGTAGGACAGGGCGGATGCATAGCCCATCTTGCCGTTGCCGAAGGCTTCGGTGTAGATACGGTAGACGATGGTCTCCGTGGCGCGGTCGGGGCCTCCGGAGGTCAGGATGAAGACCTGGTCGAAGACCTGGAAGGATCCGATCAGTCCGAAGATGACCACGTAGTTGAAGGTGGGCAGCAGACCGGGCAGGGTGATGTGCAGGAAGCGCTGCCAGGCGTTGGCCCCATCCAGGGAGGCCGCCTCGTACAGGTCCGGGTTGATCCCCTGCAGACCGGCCAGGAAGATGACCATGAAATAGCCGAAGTTCTTCCAGACGGTGATGAAGATGATGGTGGCCAAGGCCGTGGACTTGGTTCCCAGCAGATCCATGTGCTGGATGCCGAAGAGCACCTTGCCCCAGTAGGGTATAAGACCCAGGGAGGGCGAGAGGATGAAGCTCCAGGCTATGGAGGCCACAGTCAGCGAGATGATGTAGGGCATGAACAGGCAGGTGCGGAAGAAACCGACCCCCTTGATGTCCTTGCGGTTGAGCAACAGGGCGAAAGCCAGGGCCACGATGACCACCAGCGGCGCGTAGGCGACCGCGTAGATGACCGTGTTGCGGAAGTCGGTCCAGAAGTCCGCGTTCGTGAAAAGCTCGGCATAGTTGTGCAGACCGACAAAGATGCCCTTGCGGTTGATGCGGTCTGTAGTCAGCGAGGTGAAGAAGGTCTTGATGGTCGGGTAAAAGACGAAGACCGACAGGACGATCAGGGCCGGGGCTATAAAGCTCAGCCCAATCCGGATATTGCGCCTTGAAAGGGTTTTCTTGTTGTCCTTGATGACCGCGTCGGCGCCCTGCGCGGGTGGGATCCCAGTGGTAGTGGACATAAGTACTCCAAAGTGCCGCCCGGACGCCGGGCCCGGGCGACGGTCAGCCATGAGGGGACCGGCCGGCGGCACTACTGGCCGCCAGACCGGTTCCTCAGGGGCGGATGGTCAATCAGTCCTCAGCCTTGTACTCGTCCAGATACTTCTGGATCTTGTTGGAGGCTTTGGACAGCGAGGCGGAAATGTCATCGTCGGTGCGGGCGGTGTTCTGGGTCACCGAATCCAGGGTGGCCGAGATATCACCGAAGCCGCCCTTGAGGCCGGCAATGCCGATGTAGGAGTTGTCCGTGTTCTCGGAGACCTTGGCGATCAGAGGGCGCTTGGAGAGCTCTTCGGTGGTCACGGTCTTGTTGTTCGGCGGATAGGCGGAGCCCAGGGACCACATGACCTGGTTGTCATGGTTGTTGTAGTACTTGAAGAAGGCGTAGATGCCCTTCTTCTTGGCCTCGTCCTTGACCTGCGAGGTGACCCACCAATACAGTCCGGTTGAACCGGTGTTGGAGCCCTTCCTGCCGTCGGGGTAGACATAGGTGCCGTCTCCGTTGGGTACAGGGAACAGATCGTGATTGATACCCTTGTCGGTGGCTGCCTGGTCCTCCCAGGGGCCGACGATGACCATGGCGGACTGGCCGGACTCGAAGGACTCGCGTGCAGCGGTGTCATCCATGCCGGTCTTGGAGTAACCGCCCTTGTAGAACTCGCGCATCTTCTGCAGGAAGGCCTTGTTCTGCTCGGAATTGATGGTGACCTTGCCCTTGGTGTCGTAAAGACCGGTGCCGTTGCCCTTCATGAAGGCCGCCCATCCGGAGTCGGACAGGGCCATGCCGTACTGGGAACCGTCACCCTTGGTCAGCTTCTTGGCCACATCCAGGAGCTGGTCCCATGTCTTGGGATAGTCCTGATCGGTCAGACCGGCGGCCTTCCACATATCGGTGTTGTACCAGACGGTGGTGGGCGCGTAGCCCATGGGGACCGCGCACTGCTGCTTCTTGCCGTCAATGGTGAACTCGGTCTGCTTGGTCACGTTGGGCAGGTAGTTCTTGGTCTCGTTGGAGGGATCGTCATAGAAGTCCTGCACGCACTGGAAGGTGCCGTCGATGGACCAACCCTGGCCGTTGTCGGCGCCGGTGGTGACGAAGTCGGGGCCGTCGCCCGAGGTGACCTTGGTGACCATGGTCTCGCCGATGGTGCTCCAGGGCTGCAGCTGGGCGTCGATGTGGTACTTCTTCTGCGACTTGTTGAAGTTCTCGACGATCTTCTTCAGAGTCTTGCCATCGGCCTCGGAGAATCCGTGCCACATGACGATGTTGGTGACGCCGTCCTTGCCCTTGGCATCCTTGCCACCACTGCCGGAACCGCAGGCCGAGAGCCCCACGGTGCTGAGCGTGGCGAGCGCGATTGCGGCTACCGCAGCCTTTCTGATTGCCTTCATTGTCTCTGTCCTTTCGACATCAAGCAACGGTTACAAAGGAACCGATGACGACCGGAACAACCATGTCCTGCCCATCTGGTCCAATGGCTTGCATCGCCTGGTCACGCTCCCAGATACGTGAACGTAGCCCACGCCTTTGTAAACCGACATCTTTCTAACGTTGCAAATTATATAATACTCGCTTCTCCAACGATGTACAAGCGTGTCGGGATGGCCCGGCAATGCCCTCAATGACTGCCATCGGGAGGCAGGATCTGGCGGCTCGTCGGGGTCCACCGATCGTCAGGCAGAGGCCGTCCGAAGTCCGGGCCATGGTCGGTCCAGGTGACCAGTCCCACCCTGGCATGGCGGTTGGGATCGAAGAGCGGGTCCCCTTCGATATGCGTGTAGTTGCGGGCATGGTAGATCATCAGGTCCTGGCTGCCGTCCTCGCTGACCGTGAAGCAGTTGTGGCCGGGCCCGTACTGGTGGTTCTCCTCGGCCGTTTTGAAGACGGGATGATCGCTCTTGGTCCAGGAGGCCGGATCCAGCAGGTCGGCATCCTCACGGGCGGTCAGCATACCCACTGCGTAGGGGACCCCGGTGCCCGAGGCTGAGTAGGTCAGGTAGATCATGCCCTGGTGAAGCAGAACGGCCGGCCCCTCGTTGACCTTGAAATCGATGCATTCCCAGTCATATTCGGGTTTGGAGAGCAGGACAGGATCGGTGGCCAGCGTCCAGGGATCGGCCATACGGGCGATGTAGAGATTGGAATTGCCCTCGATGGCCGGATCCTTCTGGGCCCAGATCAGGTACTGACTGCCCCCGATCACCGTTGTGGTGGCATCCAGGGAGAAGGAATCGATCGGGGTATGGATCTGCCCCTTCTCGGTCCACTCGCCATCCATGGGGTCTTCGCCGGTGTTCTCCAGTACGTACATGCGGTGGGTGGGCAGATCGGCAGAGCCGAAGTCCTCCTCTGCAGCCGCAAAGTAGATGTACCAGGCCCCATTGATCCGGTGGAGTTCGGGCGCCCAGATGTACCTGCTCATGGGACCGGACTCGTGCTTGCGCCAGATGGTGCGCTCAGGGGCGGCCTGCAGGTCGTCCAGCCTGGCGGCGGCGCGCAGGATGATCCTGTCGTAGGCCGGGTAGGAGGCGGTGAAATAGTAGAGGTCCCTGTGCTTGATGACCCAGGGATCGGCCCGCTGGAGTACCAGGGGATTGTGGTATGCGCTCATCATGTGTTCCTATCACGAAGACAGAGGTACTGGTCTGTATGACCAATATACAACGTTGAATATTATCGGGCCGCCCACCCTCCTCCGGGACGATCAAAGTCGAAGGCGGAGGGCGGCTTGTGCAACGGGCCCGTTCGGGTTCAGCCCCGGGCTCGGCGAATGGCGGTGAACACCAGTGCACCCAGCCCCAGGACAAGGGCCGCAGATGCGGCAGCGACGGGAGCCGACAGGGCCGATCCGGTCAAGGGCAGGCGACCGGCCTTGCCTTCCTTGCCGGACCGATCTGCGGGTGCAGGAGTGGGGTCCGCGGTGGGAACAGTCGCATGATTGGCATCGCCATCGGCCTCCTCTTGAACCTTGGCATCGGTCAGGGGACGCGAACCCCAGATGGCTACGGCACCTGCTGCCTTGGAGACATCGGCACCGGCATCGGTGAAGACATCGCCACCCAGCCCTGAGAAGAAAACGACCGGATGGCCCTGCTCATCAAGCTGTCGGCCCAGCCTGGCCCGATAGACGCCGTGCAACAGAGTGCCCGGATCCGCCGAGTCCACCTTGATGGTCAGGCCGCCAGCGGTCGCCGTCCAGGAGCCCTGCACCTGGCCGCCCAGCCGACCGCCGGCCAGCAGACTCACTGACGCCGACCGGTAGATGGCCGGGCTGGACAGGCCGGATCCCGCATAGTAATGGACCGGGTCATGGACAACCACCTGGTAGTCGCCAACCACCTGGCTGGAGGAGACCCTGCCCACCGGATTCCGGTATTCGAAGGGCGTCATGACCAACCAGCCGTCAGGGGTCTGTACCATCTGCCTGACCCGGACCTGGTGCTCCTCCAAGTTGCCCTCGGCGCGCACGAAGCGAGTGTGGTAGACGTTGAAGACCCGATCTTCGTCAATCAACAGTGCGTTGCCTCCCTGGGAGGTCAGCACCTGGTCCTGTCCGGGCTGGGCGAAGGAGGAGTCGATCCGCAGGCCCCGGTTGGCATCCAGATCATTCATTGCACGCCCATAGACGGCCGGCTTGCCGTTCTGGTCCAGGTAGGGGCCGGTGATGGAACGGGAGCGGAATTCACGCATCTGGTAGCCCCCGGTCTGCCCGAGTCCGCCGTAAGAAAGCATCAGATACCACCAGTCGCCCTGATGGACCAGGGCGGTGCCTTCGCCTGAGTTGCCGAAGCCTCCGGCGAGTTTGTGCCCGTAGTAGGCGTCGGACTGGTTGGCCTGGGTGGGGTAGGTGGTGGAGTAGTCGCGCAGGCCGGTCCTGGGGTCCAGGCGGATCATCCAGATGCCGCCGAACCAGGAGCCGAAGCTCATCCACAGGCCCCCCTGCCCGTCATCCTTGACACAGGCATCAATCGCATTGATACCCGTATCCGTAAGGCTGGCATAGCGCGACAGATCGGCATTGGGCCCCAGCACCTTGGGCACGTCGGTGGCCGCCACGTTGGACTCCTGGAAGCCGGAGTAGACCACCGGTCCCACCAGGCTCCAGTCCCCCTCGATGTCGTCGGCGGTCAGCAGGACGATGACCGACTTCTGGAAGGGGAATCCTCCCCCGTTCAGGCTCAGGTACATGCACCACTTCTTCATGGTGGCGTTGTAGTAGACCTCGGGCGCCCACATGTTGCCGGTCACGTCCGGATTGGAGGACTGCTTGGGCCATGCCTTCCAGATGGGATCCAGAATGCGCTGGTAATCCCGGCTCAGATTGTTGGTGAAGGGCTCCCAATGCTTGAGGTCGGTGCTGCGGGCCCAGGCCCGGTGGGAGCCGAAGATGTAGTAGCGCCCTCCGGCCTTGACCACGGAAGGGTCATGCACGGAGACACGCGAGTAGGCGTTCTGACCGTCCCTGGAGGTGCCCCTGACAATAAGCCGGTAGTCCTGCTGGATGGCTTTAGCGTCCCGGGATGACCTCGAGACCTTGTTGGCCTGCAGCCGGGCCGTCAGCGTAACTGGGATATCCCGCTTGCCGGGGACCACATGGGCCCTGCCGGTGGCCGCATTGACACTGACCGTTCCAGGAGCCGAAGAGGTCCACCCCACTGATGCGACAGTAGTTGAGACCGGCAGGTCGAAATCACCGTCCACGGCTGCGGGAACCGCCAGGGATGTGGCCTGCTGGTCGATCAGATCCCCAAGGTCCTCCGAAGGCAGGGTGGCGACGATCTGGTCGGCATCCAGGGCCTGCGGATAAACGGCGAATGACTGCACTGCGCCGTGGAAGAGCGCATCGTCTATGCCGGGGTATCGGGACTGGCCGATTACGTTGTGATGATGGTCGCCAAAGGCGGCAGGATTGACCGCAGCCTTGCCCTCAGCCACCTGTAGACCGTTGATATAGAGCCGGACCATATTGTTTCTGCCGTCGATGGTGGCGGTCAACGTGGAGAAGCGGTCATCGGGCAGGTTCTTGGATGCCGGCAGATAGGTCTCGCCCTGGCCGTTGGCCTTGGAAGTGATGGAGGTGTACAGGGAGGTATGGGTGGAGGCGGTCCAGGAGCCGACGGCCTGCTGGCCGGTTCCCCCCAGCGACCAGAGGTAGGTCCAGGGGCCTGAGGCGTTGAACCGGTCGTTGCGCACGCGGATGGAGACCGTGGCGCTGGCGCGTCCGCTCAGTATGTCATCAGGAAGCTTGACATAGGTCGATCCATCGAACAGGAGCGCATCGTCGGTCTTGACTGCCCCTGTCGGCCGACCATCGGCATCCAGGATGCGGGCCGGGCCGAAGGATGAGCCTGAGACGGTATTGTTTGCCTCCTTGGCTCCTGGAGCAAGGGCTGAAAAATCGTAGCCGAGCAGGGGCTGCGGCTGACTGGACGACATCCTGGTTGTGGCGCTGTCGTCGGTTTGGGACTGATCCGCCCAGGCTGGGGATGCGACTGTGCCGCCCGCCAGTATCATGCCCACGAGGGCTGCCACTGCAACCCCTCCTCGGCTCCGTCGTCCTGCGCCTGATGACGATTGATGACGCATGTTCACACCTTTCCATGTCGGCATCGGAGCGACCGCGCTCCGACCGGCAGGCCTCCATGGTCCGCCGATGCCACCTCGAATCATTCGAGAACGTCTTCAGTATATTACAACGTTAGAAATCAAGAAACCAGGAACACCCGGAAAAGAACATCAGCAGTCAGACGGCGATCTCGTTCCCGGGCAGGGCACGGGTTGAATTGCGGACCACCAGCGAGGAGGACACCTTGCGGAAGACGTGCTCGCCTTCCTTGATGTTCAGCGGCTGCACCCCATTGATCCTGTCCTTGAGGACACGGACCGAGAGCCTGGCCACGGCCTTGAGCCCGGGCGAGATGCTGGTCAGCGAGGGCGACAGATACTGGGAATCGTCCGAGTTGTCGAATCCGATGACCGAGATGTCGTCCGGCACGGACATACCGTGCATTTGTATGGAATGCAGAACCCCTGCCGCCAGCATGTCGTTCAGGGCCACCACACCGTCGGGGACGATGCCCTGGTCCAGCAGGGAGTTCATGGCATTGACCCCGTCGATACGGTGCCACATGCGCGATGGTGCCACCAGCCGGGGATCGTAGTCCAGGCCGGCCTCCTCAAGACCCTGTCTGTACCCCTCCAGGCGAAGAGCGGCCGAGCCCAGCTTCTCGCCGGGGTGGGTGCCGATGACCGCCACCCGACGGCAACCGGTGTTGATCAGATAGGCGGTGGCGTGCTTGGCACCCTCCACGTTCTCCGTGGCCACATGATCGAATTGGTCGCTGAAGATCCGCTCCCCCACGACCACCAGGGGATAGTCCACCCGCAGCTGGTCCAGGTCGTCCATGCCCAGCTCCAGCGGGCTGTAGATGAGGCCGTCGATCATGGATCGCTGGGAACCGTGCAGGGCTTCGATTTCACCCTCGCGCGAGTAGAGGGTGGGCTCCACCAGCACCCTCATGCCCAGCTTCTTGGCCTCCTCGATGACCAGGGAGGAGAGCTGGGCGAAGTAGGGCATGGCCAGATCCGGTATGGCCAGGGAGATCATTCCCGTGTAGCCCAGCCGCAGGTTTCTGGCCGGCACGTTGACCCGGTAGCCCAGCTCCTCTATGGCCTTGTTGACCTTGCCCCTGGTGGCTTCGGAGACAAATTCGTAGTCATTGACCACGTTGGAGACGGTCTTGACCGACACTCCTGCAGCCTGGGCCACATCCTTCATGGTCGGGGTGGAACCACGGCCCGTGCCGGGGGAAGCGGCTAAACTCATAAGACCCTGACCTCCAAGGTTACCGTGGCGCGGGTGGGGTCGAGCTCCTCATCCGTCTGCATATCCAATACGGGCATCCCCTCAGCAGACCAATGTACCCGCCTTACCTGACTGTCGCGGCCAAGGTAGCGGTCCTGATCATGCTCGGCATTATGGAAGACGTAGATCATGGTGTCGTCCTCGTCCTGCGACCACATACCGTGGCCGGTGCCCAGCTGCCAATGGCCATTGTACTTCCCGGACTTCTGTAATGGGTAGTCCAGCTTCTTCCACACGCCGGGATCGCATAGATCGGCCCCGACTCCGGCCGGTGCGGTCACCAGTCCGGTGGTGTAGTCGATGCCCACCAGGGAGCCGGAATAGATGAGGAAGATCCGGCCGTCATGGACCACGGCGTTGGGCCCTTCGGCAATCATGTTGTCCCAGGCGAACTCGGGGACGATGATCTGGCGTGGCGTGCTGGTCAGACGGTCGGGGCGGGCCGGATCAAAGGCGGCGATCCAGACCGAGCCCAGCTGCTGCCAGGCGTAATACCAGCGGCCGGTATCGTGCAGCACCGTCATGTCCAGGCTGATGCGCTGGATGGGGTTGAGAGGGGTGCCGTCAGCCCGCAGGATGGGTCGGGGGCTGTCCCAGTTCTCAGGCCGGCGAGGGTCCAGATCCCGGCCCTGGTCGTCGCGGCGCAGCTGCATGATGTGGCAGCAGCCGGTCCACATGTCCGGCTTTCCGGCCCGATCGTTGGCGGTCCCGTCCGGGTTGGTCTGCGGACCATCGAAGCAGGGCATGAAGAGGATGGAGAGCCTGCCGCCGATCAGGTGGATCTCCGGGGCCCAGAAGCAGCCGGTCATGACCCGGCCCTCGCTGTTGCGATCACCCCTGCGCAGCAGATCCACCTCCTTTTCATGGCCACCGGCCTGGTCGCTCAGGCCCTCGATGGTGTCGGCCACCCGCAGGGGCATGTGTGTGTGCCCGTTCAAGGGGTCGACGCAGTTGCCATCCGCATCCTCGGTGGCGATGAACATGAACAGGCGCTGCCCCCTCCAGGACCAACGGAAAATGGAGGGATCGGCCCGCTGCCGGGCGAAGGGGACCGGGTAGGCCGTCTGCCGGACCCGTCCGCCGATCAACCTGGTCTCTCCGGGATTCAGACGACCCTGGGCCAGGTCGCTGGTCAGACTGTCCAACTGGCTCTGGTCCCAATCCACCCCACGCAGGGCGGTGGACCCGTCACTGTAGAGGAGCCGTGCCTGGGTCTGCCGGACCGGCTCCAGGCCGTCGCCCCGGGAGATCCGAACGGGATCCACCTGCACGCCGGTGTTATAGATGCGCCCGAACCGTTCCAGCAGGCCACGCTCGCAGTCGGCGCTGACCCGCACCACATTGCCGGCCAGAATGCCCTTCATGCCGCAGTCCTCCTCCAGGGCGCGCCGGCGATCCAGGGGCAGGGGGTCACCCTGGGCCAGGGAATCGTCATCCTCCAGGACCTTCATGTCGGCCACCATGCCCATCTGCGTCGGGTCGTCCACCGTGGCCGTGCACAGCCGCCCGCGGTCGTCGTCCCAATAGAGTCGGCAGCCCTGGCCGTCGTCCAGAAGACGCGCCCTGGGCCGGTGGACCCCATGAGCGCCCAGGATATGGACCTGCGGCAAGCGTCGGTAGGTCAGCAGGTCCGGCGAAAGAGCCGTCAGGAAGGAGTCGGTCTGGGAGCCGTCAGACTGGCCCCCTCTGGCCGTCCTGGTGGCCAGAATGACGAAGGTGCCGTCACTCAGGGGCAACAGGAATGGGTCAATCAGACTCTTGAGAATCAGATCCTGACCTGGGACGACCGCCAGCTCCCGGGCCGCCTGTGAAGCCTGGCCATCGTCAACATTGTCGTCGGCATCAGCAGCGGTATTGGAGCCTTCGCCCTGGTGAGCATCCAGTCCAGGATTATGCCCGCCCTCTTGCGGCACCGCCTCACCTGGCAGGGCGGCCCCGGCCGTGCAGGCCCCACGGGCACTATCCGGTACCGCCTTGGTGGGCACGGCCGCAGCGAAGAAGATGCCGTAGTCGCCGTTCAGAGGCTCCCAACGGCCGGTCGCCCGCGAACGCAGGGCCAGGTGCATGCTCAGGGCGACATCCTCGTTGTTGGCCTCCTGCCGATCAGTGGGATGCCGGGTGTAGCACATGAGTGCAACCCCATCCCCAGATTCTCGTCCACCGTACAGAGCATCCTCACCCATGACGATTCCTTCCATCCGGCTTGCCGGCTTCAACGCCGACGACTATCGTTTCTAACGATAGAAATTATACATGGAGATCAGTCCCGACGCCCGATGCCCGCATGGATGAGGCCGGGCTGTTCGCTCATCCGTACCGAGCCGCCAGGCCGTCCATGCGCCGCGGGTCGTCATCGATGTGGATCGGGCTGCCTCCACGGAAAGCGAGGAACCATGAGAAGACCCAAACGCACCGGACGGGCCATGAAGGCCCTGACCGCCCTGACGGCGGGTCTGGCGGTACTGCTGACAGGGGCCCTGGGCGCCTGCTCGAGCCAGCAGCCGTCAACCAGCGGCACAAAAACCGCCGCCACCCAGGAGCCCAAGCGCGTCTCGGTACACGACCCCTCCGTGGTCCGCTCCGGCAAGAGCTACTACGTCTTCGGCTCGCACCGGGCCTATGCCCGCAGCACGGATCTGGTCAACTGGACCCCCTTCACCAACAACCTGAGCCGCGATTACAAGAAGATCTTTGCCCGGATCTGGAAGGACTGGCCCAAGCAGTCCTCCAATCCGGACGTGACCGGCAACATGTGGGCGCCTGACGTCTACTACAACGCCACCATGAAGAAGTGGTGCATGTACCTGAGCCTGAACGGGGCCGAGCATCGTTCGGTCATCGTCCTGCTGACCGCCGACAGGGTGGACGGCGACTGGACTTATGTGGGCCCGGTGGTCTACTCCGGCTTCACCCGGGCCAACTACATGAGCACCGACGTTCCCAAGGTGCTGGGCTCGGACCCGGAGCTGGACCGCTATCAGTCCTACACGGATACGGGTATCAATGCGATTGACGCCTGTGTCAAGGATGACGGGCAGGGGGGCCTGTGGATGAGCTTCGGCTCCTGGTTCGGCGGCATCTGGATGATCCGCCTGGACCCCAGGACCGGCCTGCGCGACTACTCCACCACCTACCCCACCCAGGCCAACCAGTCCGACGCCTACTACGGGCACAAACTCGCCGGAGGCTTCGGCAACTCAGGCGAAGGATCGGCGCTGCTGCACACCAACGGCCACTGGTACCTCTTCCTCTCCTACGGCAAGCTGGTGCAGACCGGGGGCTACCAGATGCGGATGTTCCGCTCGGACTCCATCACCGGCCCCTACCTGGACCAGCAGGGCAACCCGGCCATCGCCACCAGCGGCGAGGCCGACAACTGGACCAGCGAGACAGGCATCCGCCTTATGGGCTCCTACCAGTGGAGCGGGGACAAGAAGGGCGACATCGAGGTCTCACAGGGCGGGAACACGGCCCTGCACGACAAGGACGGCCGGGACTATGTGGTCTATCACACCAGGTTCTCCGACCGCAAGGAGGAGCATCAGATCCGGGTCCGGCAGTTGATGCCCACCGCAGACGGCTGGCTGGTGGCCGCCCCCTATGAGTATCTGGGCACCAAGGCCGGAGGCCCTTACAGCGCCAAGGACGAGGCCGGCACCTATGAGTTGGTGGAGCATGATCCGACCATCTTCTTCAAGGGACCGCGCAAGGTGACCGACACTCACAGCACCCGATACCGGGGCGTGGTCAAGGCCGTGGACATCCGCCTGGAGCCCGGCGGCCAGGTGACCGGAGCGCGCCAGGGCCACTGGCAGGTCGACGACCAGGGACGGCTGTCCATGGACCTCAATGAGGAGGACGGGACCGTCACCTACCAGGGCGTCTTCGCCCGGCTGCCCAGGGACAAGGACCACCGCACGGTCATGACCTTCAGCGCCCTGGGCAACAACGTGTGCATCTGGGGCTCCAAGCGCTGATCAGCCTCAGCGGGGATCCAGAGCCACCCAGACCACGCCGTGTGCGGGCACAAGAGCCACCAGCTCCCGGTCGGCACCCTGTCCTTCCAGGCTGATCCGGGCGGGCTCCGAGGTCCGGTCCCGCCAGAGGTCGACCGGGGTCCAGGCTCCGTCCGCCCCATCCAGGCCCACCAGGGAGGACAGGGCCGTCCTGACCCTCCGTGGGCGGTCCCCGGTCCAGAAGACAGCCGCATAGACCCCGTCGGCATGGGCCGAGGGGGTTCCGTCGGCCCAGTCGCTGGCCAGGGCCCTCCAGACGATCTCCTCGCCTGAGACCTTCCTGCCTTGGCCATCCCCACTCTCGACCGGCTCCCGGATGATCTCACCGTTGTCGGCCGAGCCGGCGGTGACCTCCTCCAGGGCCGGGTTGTCCAGCAGGGACAGGGTTGCCTCATCGCTGCTGGGAAGGTCGCCGCCCACCATCAGCGGCGAGCGCCCCATGGCCCAGAGGGTCAGCATGGTGCGCTGCTCGTCGGCCGTCAGGAGGCTGGACCGGTCCCCGCCCCGTTCGGCCCGCAGTCCGATATGCCCCAGTGGCAGCATGTCCGCATCGGCCCAGTGGCCTGTGCTCTGCAGAGGAGCCCAGCGGGCCAGACGGGCGAACTGGGCGTAAAGGTCCTGCCAGCGATCCCAGAGGTCGTCCGAAATACGCCAGAGCTGGGCGTGATCCCGCAGGAAACCAAGGTGGGTGGTGGGCACCCGGGTGCCCGGGGACAGGGAGAGGGTCATGGAATGCCCATGGGCCTGCTCGGCCTTGTGGATGGCCCGGGTATAGGCATCGATCTCACGGTCCATGAAGGGGGCCTGCATGTCGTCCACTTTCAGGTAATCAACCCCCCATCGGGCGAACTGGTCGACCTGGGCGTCATACCAGGCCTGGGCTCCCGGATGGGATTGGTCCAGACCGTAATTGTCGGGATTCCACGCACAGACATGGGTGGTATCAGCCACCTGGGCGGCTGTATAGGAGGTGCCGGGGACGGGCAGGTTCCGCTCGACCGCCAACCGAGGGATGCCCCGCATGACGTGGATGCCGAAGCGCAATCCCAGATCGTGGATCCGAGCGGCCAGCGGGGCGAACCCCTGGCCGTCGGCCGCCGACGGGAACCGGACCGGGTCGGGCAGCTGCCGACCATAGTCATCCAGGACCAGGGGCGCCTTGGCGTTGTAGCCATGGGCCCTGGCGGTCGGGTCATACCAGGCGATGTCTATGACAACCGTGTCCCAGCCCACCGGGAGCAGCCTGTCGTGCATGACCTGCGCATTGTCCAGCACCTCCTGCTCGGTGACGGTGGTCCCGTAGCTGTCCCAGCTGTTCCACCCCATAGGTGGTCTCCAAGCCTTGTCCATGTCTTGCTCCTTTCTCGATCCCTTGTTTCAGTTCTGCTGCACCAGAGGGCGCAGACGTTCGTATTCCTGCCGGGTCAGGGACAGGACCCCGCCGTGCTTGGTATGGGGGCGCAGGTGGAAGTCCTGCTCCCGGGCGTAGTCGAATCCCGCGTCCGGATCATCGCTGACCATGGGCCTGTAGCCCACCGAAGGAATCACATCCACCAGCAGGTACCAACGGTTCCGGGCATGGTCGGCATAGAGGGCCGGACCCTCCACACCCGAGGGGTTGCCATCGGCGCACCAGCCGGCGCCGATCCGCTCCTGGATGGTGGACCACCGGGCCTGCGGCAGCCACCATCGGGGATCGTCGGTGCTGTCCAGCCAGATGCCCCGGCCAAAGCCGTTGTCCTTGGTGGCCCGGTAGGTGCGCAGGCCGCCCCCGGGCAGAGGACGCTGGACCATGGTGGTGTCGATGGCATTGCGACCGGTATCGATAAGGACTCCGCCATAGCGGAAGTGCTCCTGGGTGAAGTCGGTGGTCGACCCCCAGAGCACCCGGTCGTAGGCCGACGGGTCGGTATGGTCGGGATCGGCCCGGTCAAAGAGCTTGGATGACCAGTAGAGGACGAAGGCCCCCTGTCCCGGTCCCTCATAGTCGGGCACCCATAGGCACTCCGGCGCCCAGGCCATGCCCAGCTGGACCCTGCTGCCGTCCTGCTGCAAGGACACATCCAACGGCCAGGGACCTGACCAATGAATCAGGTCGTCAGTGGACCAGATCATCAGCTTGGTGCTGCCATGGCGGGACCAGTAATCCCAGCCGCCGCCCTGCGACTGATCGCCGCCGAACACCCGCAGGTCGGTGGCCATGACATAGACCCGGCCGTTGCGCGGGTCACGTACCATGTAGGGATCCCTCAGACCGGTGGTGCCCAGATGCGAGGTCAGCAACGGCCTGCCCCCGTACAGCGGATCCCAGCTCAGAGGGTCGTCGCCCCGCGACAGGTCGAAGTAGAGGCGCTCGGCATACCCCTGGGGATCTTCGATGAAGTGCACCATCAGATACCCGTAGGGGTCGGCTCCCTCGACGTCCTCGTGAACCGTATTGCTCAACGTCTGCTCCTTTGCCCTGGCTGCCGAATCTGTCGGCTTTGACTAGTCGTTATCTATTTTACAACGATGTAATACTGCTGGCTGACGACCGGCAGCGACACAGAGGCCAGCCTGCTATTGCGCAGAGACAGCCGGATCCTGCCGAACCTGGTTGTCCTGTCCTGCATCATCGCCAGGCTGTGTCGATTGCGCCTGATCGCCGTTGGCAGTGCGGATCATGGCGTACTGGGACTCGTGCAGCCGGTAGTAGGCGCCCCTCTTGGCCAGGAGCTCCTGGTGGGTACCGTGCTCCACAATCTGCCCGTGATCGATGTAGAAGATCTGGTCCGCATTCTCGATGGTGGACAGCCGGTGGGCGATGACGAAGGAGGTCCGCCCCTTGAGCAGGTGGGCCAGTCCGGCCTGGAGGGCCTCCTCGGTGCGGGTGTCGATGCTGCTGGTCGCCTCGTCCAGGATCAGGATGCGGGGGTCGGCCAGCAGAACCCTGGCAAAGGCGATCAGCTGCCGCTGACCTGCGGAGAGGGTGGATCCGCGCTCCTCGACCTTGGTATCGTAGCCGTCGGGCAGCTCCATGATGAACTCGTGGGCATGGACGGCCTTGGCGGCCTCCTCGATCTGCTGGTCGGTGGCATCCAGGCGGCCGTAACGGATGTTCTCGCGCACGTTGCCGGTGAAGATGAAGGTGTCCTGAAGCATGACCCCCATCTGCCGGCGCAGGGAGGCCAGGGTCACATCGCGCACGTCATGCCCGTCCACGCAGACACTGCCCTCGGTCACGTCGTAGAAGCGCGACAGAAGGTTGACGATGGTGGTCTTGCCGGCGCCCGTGGGCCCGACCAGGGCGACCGTGCTGCCTGCCGGCACATGGAAGTCCACCAGGTTGAGGATGTTGCGGCCTCCGGGCTCGTACTTGAAGACCACGTCGTTGAAGTCCACCCTGCCCTTGACCGGCGGCAGCTCTATGGCCCCTGGACGGTCCTCGATCTCCGGGCGGACGTCCAGGGTCTCGAAGATGCGCTCCAGGTAGGCCGAACAGGTGATCAGCTGGTTGTAGAAGTTGCCGATGTTGATGATGGGGTTCCAGAAGTTGTTGGCATAGCCGACGAAGGCGATCAGCATGCCCGTGGTCACCTGCACGCCGCCCAGGCCGGTGATCCCCAGATAATAGATCAGCGCGATGGTGATGGTGGAGATGTTCTGCACTCCCGGCCACATCAGGTACTGGATGTGCACGGCCCGCATCCAGGAGCTGCGAACCTGCCCCTGCTGCTCCTGGAAGGTGTGGAACTGCTCGCGCTCCCTGACGAAGGTCTGCGTGGTCTTGACGCCCGCGATGGACTCATGGATATAGGCGTTCAGATTGCTCTGCTTGTTGGACAGGCGCTGGTAGGCCCGCCGCTGGAAGCGTTGGAGTACCAGCACATAGAGCACCAGCAGGGGCATGAGGACCAGGGACCAGAGGGTCAGTCTCCAGTCGATGACGAACATGACCACCAGGGTCAGCAGGAAGGTGAAGATGTCCGCGATCACGTTGATCAGACCCGAGCTCAGGGTATCCGAGAGGGTGTTGACATAGTTGACCACCCTGATCAGGATCTTGCCGTGGGGCCGGGAGTCGAAATAGGAGAAGGGCAGGGTCTGGATGTGGGTGAATAGATCCCGGCGCATGTCCTTGAGCATGAGCTGGCCCACCCGGGTGATGGCCACGGTCCGATAGCGCAGGAGGAGCTCATAGACCACGATGGCCAGCAGGAAGACCGCGCCCAGGGCGAAGAGCCGGACCGGATCCTTGGAGGGGATGACCGTGTCGATCATGGTCTTGGTCATGTAGGGAATGGCCACGGCGATGGCGCTCATGGACAGGACCGCCGCCAGGATGATCACCCCCTGGCGCAGGTAGGGCTTCAGATAGGCCCCTATACGCTTGATGTCACCGAAGTCGATCTGCTCCTCCAGGTCCTCGTCCTCGCGGAAGGTGTTCCTGCGCGCGGTGCCCGCCGAACGTTGTTCTTGCTGCTTCATCGTCTCACCTTGCCATGCCTGCTGATGTGTCAGAATCCCGCCGACTGCCCGGATTGCAGCCCAAGCTGCTTGCGGTAGATCCGGTAGTAGCGGCCGTGGGCGTGGACCAGATCCTCATGGGACCCGCGTTCCACGATCCTGCCGTGGTCAAGGACCAGGATCAGGTCGGAATCCTTGATGGAGGAGATCCTGTGGGCGATGGTGACCATGGTCCTGGTGCCCTCCATCTCCTGCAGATGCCGCTGGATGGTGGCCTCGGTCTCCATGTCGACGGCCGATGTGGTGTCGTCCATGATCAGGATGGCCGGGTCGTCAGCCAGGGCCCGTGCCAGACTGAGCCGCTGCTTCTGGCCACCCGACAGGCCAACCCCACGCTCGCCCACAACGGTGTCATAGCCCTCGGGCATCCGGTTGATGAAGGAGTCGGCTCCGGCCATGGAGGCCATGGTCCTGACGTACTGCTCGTCATCGCGGTGGGCCCCGAAAGCGATGTTGTCACCGATGGTGTCCGAGAAGAGGAAGGTGTCCTGTGCCACGATGTTGACCTGCCGCCGCAGCAGGTCCAGGGGCCACTGCCTGGCGTCGATCCCGTCGATGAGCACATGGCCCACGGTTGGGTCGTAGAAGCGGGCCACCAGGCTGACCAGGGTTGACTTGCCCGAGCCGGTCTCCCCCAGTATGCCCAGCCGGGTGCCGGCCGCCACATGGAAGTCGATGTCCTTGAGGATGGGGGTCTCCGGATCGTCGGGGAAGGCGAAACTGACGTGGTCGAAGCGGATGTCCCCGCGGATCCTGACCGGATCACCTGTCTGCTCGCCGTTGACCTTGGCACGGACCGTGGCCGCCTGGACCACGCCGGCCTGGGCGTTCTTGCGCTCGACGATCCTGGGTTCGGCCGTCAGCAGCCGACGGATCTTGACGCAGGAGGCGTTGAATCGCTCCACATCGTTGATCAGCCAGCCGGACTGGCGCACCGGGCCGTCGATCATCCACAGGAAGCTGTTGAAGGAGACCAGGGCGCCCAGGGTCATCTGCTGGCGGATGACCAGCCAGCCGCCCAGGATCAGGGTGATCAGCTGGAGCATGTAGGAGCAGCCATCCAGCCAGGGCATATAGGTGCGGCTGTTGCGGGCGGAGTCCATGTTGCGTTCCATGTAGTCATCGTTGTGCCGATCGAACTTCTCGGTCTCATAGGGCTCGCGGACGAAGGCCTTGACCACCCGGTTGCCCTCGATGTTCTCCTCGACCATGGAGTTGAGGGATGCCAGCGAGTTGCGGATGGCGTAGAAGAGCGGGTGGGCGTGCTTGGAGAGCTGCCAGGTGAAGTAGAAGAGGAATGGGGTCACAGCCAGCAGGGCCAGGGCCAGCCGCCATTCGATGGTGAACATGACGGCCAAGGACCCGGCGAAGAGGCAGACGGCATCCAGGATGTTGTAGGAGACCCAGGAGACGAAGTGGCGGATGGCATCGGTGTCCGAGGTCATCCGGCTCATGATGTCGCCGTTGCGGGTGTGGTTGAAGTAGGTGAAGTCCATGTCGTGGAGCTTCTCGTACTCGTCGCTGACCAGCCGATAGATGGTGTTCTGGCCGAATCGCTCCATGAACATCTGATAGCCATAGCGGCAGACACTGCGCCCAAGGGTGACGGCTATCATGGCGAAACAAAGCCTGGGCAGCCGATCCTCATGCCCCTGGCCAATGACCTGATCCACGATCATGCCCGCCAAAATGGGCATAAGCATGACCAGGACCTTGTCCGCCGCAAAAAGCAGGAGGGCGGCGGCGATCCTACCGGCGTCCGGCCTGCAGTAGGGGAGAATCCATCGAAGGTTGCTGCTGTGCTGATTCTTTGCAGAATCGACGTACATTGGAGGACACCCTCACGTTCCCTGTTGAACTTCTCTGATCTGGTCTCTTCTCATTGCCGTGACCGTCCGGGAGAGTGACTGACCGATGGTGACGCGGCTATGTTCCTCGCCTCTGCAACGCCGCACGTGTCCGCCCTGGATTCGTCAAGCGTTGCCTATTCTATTGGAGCCTGAACCAGATGCAACCCCGGATCCCGGGCGTGTCTAGGCCCAGAATCCGGAGGTCATATGTGGCGAGGATGCCCCTGGACCAGAAGGTCCAACCCAGGTCCTGACAGGCGCTTCAAATCGACACCGTCTGTTGTTACGGCAACCTGGAACCTGGTGCCCCGCACCTCCAGCTCGTAGGTCAGCGAGCGCCAGGATGAAGGCAGGCGTGGGTCGATGCTCAGCCCGGTCCCGCCGGTGTCCCGCAGGCCGCCGAAGCCGCAGACCAGGCTGGACCAGACGCCTCCGCAGGCGGCCAGGTGGATGCCGTCGGTCGTATTGGCATGCAGATCGTCCACATCCGTAAACAAGGACCGACGGAAGTACTGCATGGCCAGCTGGTCATGCCCCACCTCGGCGGCGAGGATGGACTGGGAGGCTGCCGACAGGGTCGAATCCCCGGTGGTCAGCGGATCGTAGTAGTCGAAGTCAGCCAGCTTCTGCTCCGGAGTGAACCAGGAGCTGAGCAGGTAGAGGGCCATGACCACGTCGGTCTGCTTGAGCACCTTGTGCCGGTAAATGACCAGCGGATGGTAGTGCAGCAACAGGGGCCTGGCCGTGAACTGGTCGAAGTGCCAGCGGGGGCGTTGCATGAACTGGGCATCCTGGGCATGGACGCCCTCCTGATCGTCGAAGGGGACGAACATGGCTTGAGCCGCGCTGGACCATTTGTCGGCCTCATCTTCGTCCAAGTGCAGCCTTTCACGGATGGCGCCGATCAGATCCGGGTGCTTCCCGCGCAGATACTGGTAGGCCTTGTAAGCGGCCAGAAGGTTGAACCGGGCCATCTGGTTGGTATACAGGTTGTCGTCAACCAGGACCGTGTACTCGTCCGGGCCGGTCACGCAGTGGATGTGGAAGCGGCCGTCCTCCTTGTAGCGCCCCAGGCTCATCCAGAGACGGGCCGTCTCCACCAGGATGTCGATGCCCTCAGCCTGCAGGAAGTCTTCATCGCCGGTGACCTGCACATACTGGGCCACCGCATAGGCGATGTCGGCATCGATGTGGTATTGGGCCGTGCCCGTGGGGAAGTAGGCGGAGGCCTCCTCGCCGTCGATGGTCCTCCAGGGGAAGAGGGCGCCGTTCAGGTTGAGTGCGCAGGCCCTGCGCCTGGCGGCTGGGAGCATCAAATAACGATAGTGAAGGACGGCTCTTGCCCGGGCAGGCGCCGAATAGATCAGGAAGGGGAGAATATAGATCTCGGTGTCCCAGAAGTAGTGGCCGCTGTAGCCGGACCCGCTCAGGCCCTTGGCGCCCACACCGTTCTCGATCTGGGCCGTGGACTGGGCCAGCTGGAAGAGTTCCCAGCGCACCATCTGCTGGGTGCGACCGCCATCGTCGGCCTGGATGCGGATATCCTGACGCTCCCAGAACTGATCCAGCCATTCGCGTTGACGCTGCTCCAGCTCATCCAGAGAGAGGGTGCTGACCTCCTCCAGACGATCGCGGCAGTCCTCGACCAGATTCCTGGTACCCTCGCCCCGGGTCTGCACGACCAGACCGTTGCCGCTGGTGCCGGCCGGAAGGATGGGATGGCTGCGGTAGATGGCATAACGGACCAGACGGGTGGAACCGCCCTTGGGCACATCCATGCGCCAGCCGGATCCCTCGACAGGCCGGCCGTCCCTGAACTGCCGGACGCCCAGGGCCAGGCTGAGCCGTGAATTATTGCAACGGAAGACCCTGCAATCCGCACTCAGCTCGCCATAGACCGCATTGTCCAGCACCTCGTGGATTCCGCAGCCGTCCACAAAGGTCGACTTGCGGGGGTCGCTGGAGTTGACATGGCGGGGGTTGTCGGCGTTGACCGGACCCTCGACCACCACAGCCATATCCCGGTCAGGCGACTCAACGGTCAGTGTGCAAACGGTCAGGCTGCGGTCATACAGACAGACCATGCGGGTGAGCACGGTCCTCAGGTGGATACCATGGCCCAGATCGTACAGATTGGTGGTGGTCGCGATTCCGGTTCGGAAGTCCAGACGCTGAGTGGTCTTCTCAGGCCGACCCAGGGGCAGCCCCTCCACCTTGAGAGTGAAGTCCGAAGCATCGGGCACCCCCTGGATCAGCTGGCCCACCTTGGCATATCCGTAGGCGCTTTCGGGATGGGCTATCCGGAAGGTGTCATGGAAGCCGCTTAAGAAAGTGCCGTTGCCCAGGCAACGTTCCCCGCCGCCTTCACCCCGGACACCGACAGAGCCGTTGGTGACCGAAAAGACCGTGGCGCTGACCGCGTCGGGTCGACCGACCTCGCTGAGCCCCCAGTCCTCCACAGGGAAGCGGTCCTCATCCAGACCGGGGTCCTCCCCCTGCCCTCGCTCGCTGGCATCGTCGTCGATCAGCTCGATCAGCTGGTCCACCACCAGGTCCGCGCCCGACTTGAGCAGCTGCTCGCGGCCGGCGCCCCTGTTCACGCCCACAACCAGGCCGAACCTGCCTGCATGACCGGCGGCCACGCCAGAGAGGGCGTCCTCGACCACAACAGCATCCTCATTGCGCAGGCCCAGCACCTTGGCCGCATAAGCGTATGTGTCCGGGGCCGGCTTGCCCTGAAGACCCATCTCATCCTTGAGGTTGCCATCCACCACGGTGTCGAAGTATCCGGCGATTCCAGCGGCCTGGAGGACCTGGGCCGTGTTGCGCGAACTGGACACCACGGCCAGACGCTTCTTGTCGGCGCGCAGGTGCCTGAGCAGATCCACCGTGTCCGGGTAGGGATCAATGCCCTTCTGCTTCAGCATCCGCTCAAAGGTCATGTTCTTGCGATTGCCGTATCCGCAGACGGTGTCCAGCTGCGGATCGTCATCGGGGTTTCCCCAGTCCAGGTCAATGCCCCTGCTGCGCAGCAGGGCGTCGACACCGTCATAGCGTGGCCGGCCATCCACGTAAGCGTAGTAGTCCTGCTCCGTGTAAGCCGGGACGTTTGCAGGCAGGACCTGATCGAACAACGCCTTCCAGGCGGCCTTGTGCAGGATGGTCGTGGGCACCAGCACCCCATCCAGATCGAAGAGCACACAGGCGAATTGGGCAACCTTCATGGTTACTCATCCTATGGGTCTTCCATGACGAAAGAACCCGGCGGTTCGAAGAACCGCCGGGCGAGAAGAGAGAGAAGAAGGGGTTCAATTATCGGGGCCGCATGACCCCCATCGGCCAGTACCTCAACCGACAGAACAAATATAACCAGCGCTACCTTGGAAGAAGTACCCGAAAACCTCAAAGTTCTCTGTGAATCACGAACTGGGGCCCGAGCGCACCCTCAGGCGCGTCGACCGTCACTTGCCTTGGTCTCCCAACTTGGCCTGCTCAGCCTCGAATCTGGCGCGCTCCTTGGCCTTGCGACGGTCCAGCTGCTCCTGGAAACGGTCCAGCTCCTCCTGCACGGCCTCCTTGGGAATGCGCGGGAAGATGGGTGTGGGCCGATCGATCGGCGTGCCGTCCCTGAGGGGCTCGCGCGCCCAAGGATGGACCGTCTCCCCCAGCCGGTAGTCGCCGGTGATGATGGGATAGTGGAAATCGGACCGGTCCAGGTCGTCGACCTCCTCAACACGGGGCAGAGGCGAGAAGGTGCCCTTGCCGCCCATGGTCTCCCAGACCCGCTGAGAGGCATGGGGCAGGAAGGGGGCCAGCATGGTGTTGGCATCCAGCACGGCCTGGGCGGCGGTATGCAGGACGGCAGCCAGTCGGTTCCGGTCATCCTTGATTTTCCAGGGCTCCTGGGCGGAGATGTACTTGTTGATGTCTCCCACCAGAGCCATGGCCTCGACCAGGGCGGCCTTCTGGCGATGGTGCCCGATCAGGGATCCCACGGTATCGAAGGCCTGAAGGCTGCGGTCCAGCAGGGCACTATCCTCCTCGGTCAGCCAGTCCTGCTCGATATGGGGGATGCTGCCGAAGTCCTTGTTGAGCAGGTTGGCCACGCGATTGACCAGGTTGCCCCAGGATGCGGCCAGCTCCTCGTTGTTGTGCCGGACGAACTCAGCCCAGGTGAAGTCCGAGTCCGAAGTTTCCGGCCCGGCTATGGAAATGTAGTAGCGGACCGCATCGACCGGATAGCGTGCCAGGATGTCCTTGACGTAGATGACGATGCCCCTGGAGGAGCTGAACTTCTTGCCCTCCATGGTCATGAACTCGCTGGCCACCACCTGCTCGGGCAGGTTGAGCTCGCCGTAGGATCCCGGCTGTCCGCCCTTGGACCCCTGTCCGTTGTAGGCCAGAATCTCCGAGGGCCAGATCTGCGAGTGGAAGGTGATGTTGTCCTTGCCCATGAAGTAGTAGCCCAGGGCCTTTGGGTCATTCCACCACTTGCGCCAGGCCTCGGGGTCGCCCTGACGGCGGGCCCATTCGATGGATGCCGACAGGTAGCCGATGACGGCGTCGAACCAGACGTAAAGCTTCTTGTTGGGATCGTCGACCCAGCCGTCCACGGGCACGGGAATCCCCCAGTCGATGTCGCGCGTGATGGCCCGAGGCTTGACCTCCTTGAACAGCCCCAGGGAGAAGTTGAGCACGTTGCTGCGCCAGCCCTTCCGGGTCTTCAGCCAAGCCAGGTTGGCCTCGGCCAGAGCGGGAAGATCCAGGAAGAAGTGCCTGGACTCCTCAAACCGGGGCGTCTCCCCATTGATCTTGGACACAGGGTTGATCAGCTCGTCCGGATCCAGTTCGTTGCCGCAGTTGTCGCACTGGTCGCCGCGAGCGCCATCAGCGCCACAGATGGGGCAGGTCCCCTCAATATAGCGGTCCGGCAGGGTCCGGCCGGTGGAAGGAGAGATGGCCACCTTCTGCTGTCCCTCATAGATGTAGCCATTGGCACGGCACTGGCGGAAAAGCTCCTGCACCACCTTCTCATGATTGCCGGTCGTGGTCCTGGTGAAGAGATCATAGCTGAGCCCCAGATCGCACAGATCCTTGACAATCACCCGATTATAACGGTCGGCGATCTCCTGAGGGCCCACTCCTTCGGCGTCAGCCTCCACCAGGATGGGAGTGCCATGCTCGTCGGTCCCCGAAACCATAAGGACATCATTGCCCTTCATGCGTTCGTAGCGTGCATAGACGTCCGAGGGGACGCCGAACCCAGCGACGTGGCCGATGTGACGGGGCCCATTCGCATAGGGCCAGGCGACGGAAACAAGGATATGACTCATACCAGCAAGATTATCGACTCAGGCCTACAATCCCCCCGCTCGTCCACAGGACCGCCGCCGAGCAAGCGAATTATCCACAAATGCACAAATTTTGGCCCTCCCTCAGGCAAACCCGGGCACGACCATTTACAGTCGAACCATGAATCGAGAACACGCGCTCGGGGGAGCGCCGTGGACGCCTACCACTGCCGTTGGCGCCAGCCACCCCCCTAGAGCTACCACCAAGCCGCCGAGTCGACCACTACAAGCCGGTGGAGCGCCGACGCATACCCGCAGCCGTCCTTCCACGGCCGAATTTGGGGTCCCGATCCCCGAACCCGAACCGCTGCCCAGTCTGATCCGAACCGAGGATCTGCCCGGTCCACTCAGCCTCAGTCTGCTGGTGAAGGAGGGAATCGTGACTTGTCTGGACCAATCCTGCTGCTATCTGAACGAACAGGCTGAGGGACTCTACGGTCGCGCCTCCATCGTCACGCCCATGGTGCCTTACGGCGCAGCGGCATGCGGCGGTCTGGCGCTCTGGATATGGATCAACGGCCAATTTCCCGATGCGCTGGACATCATCTCCAACTCCCACTTCCGCACGCCGGTTCACGGCAGGCCCCTGCGACCCCACCAGCGACAGCTGGATGCCCGCTACCTGATGAAGCTCGGGAAGCTCTGGGTGACTTCGCCGCTCTGGACGGCCTGTGATCTGGCCTGCGATTCATCGGGGCAATGCAACGGCGAGGAGACCATGACGGTCTTGCATGAACTCATGGAGCGGTATCAGGTCAGCTGCGGATCCTGCGAGAAGCTCCTGTCCTCCAACCCGCGCTGGCCTGGCCACGCTCAAGGGCTGGAGACCATAAGACGACTCAAGGCGATCCTATGAATCAACCGATGGGAGGTGGCCAACGCGGGCATGGCCATCATCGACTCCGGGGCCGGGATCGGGACCGTCGTGGATTCTCCGCCGCTGAACGTATGGCCCGGCTCGTGACTGCCGTCAGCAACCGGCCACACCCCTGCGCGGAAGACGATTTGAACCGAGATGATTCCATTGGCCTGGAACCGATGGCCGAGGTGCGCGCCCCACCGCCGGAGCCTCCCTTGGTGCCGACGGCCCTGATGGCCACAGACCCCGAGACCGACCCGAGCATCCTCTGGGCCATCGCCCGGGAGGAGCCCCGGCTGCGTCGGTGGCTGGTGGCCAATCCCGCCGCTTCGCCAGCCCTGCTGGAGACCGTCTCCCAGCTGGGTGGGCCCGGCGTGCGCAGGGCACTGGAGGTGCTGCTGGACGAGGGGAACGGGAATCAGTCCTCCTCATCCTCTTCAACAGCCAAGGCATAGATCCTTTTCCGATTGGGCAGGCTGCCATCGGCCAGGGGATGCTCGGCAGCCACCCGGGCGATGGCCTCCTTGAGGCGCAGGCCCTCGGATCGGGCCAGATCCCGTGCCAGAGCGGCCAGCTGCCGGTCATCCATGGCCTCAGGATCGTTGCGCCTGGCCTCCAGGGCGGAGGCACCAGCCACGACCAGGACCATCTCTCCCCGGGGAGGGTCCTCCTGAAGGGAGCGCACAATGTCGCCAACCGTGCCCCGACGGATCTGTTCATGCTCCTTGGTCAGCTCCCGGCAGAGGGCCATGAGCCTGTCGGGGCCGAAGACCTCCTGAAGGTCCTGCATAGCCTGATCGATGCGGTGGGGGGTCTCGTAGAAGACCATGGTCCGCTCCTCGCTGCGCAGGGTGCGCAGATGCCGCAGCCGTTCCTGGTGTCGGCGGGGAAGAAACCCCTCGTAGCAGAAACGGTCGGTGGGCAGGCCGGAGAGGGCCAGGGCATCCAGCACGGCACTGGGTCCAGGAGCACAGGTGACCGGTATGCCTCGCTCGATGGCCCGCCTGACGATGGCCATGCCCGGATCGTTGATGGTGGGCATGCCCGCATCCGAGACCACCAATGCGCAAGCTCCGTCGCGAACCTGGTCGAGGATGGGATCGGCCATCCGCCGCTCGTTGTGATCGTGATAGGCCATGACCCTGCCGCCTACGCGCACTCCCAACCGGTTGGCCAGATCATAGAGCCTGCGCGTGTCCTCAGCAGCCACCAGATCCGCCGACTGCAGGAGCTCCACCAAGCGCGTCGAGGCATCGGAGACATTGCCGATAGGCGTGGCCGCCAGCACAACCGTTCCACGTGAAACACTGGGTGAAATCGGCTCCTCATGACTTTCTCCGCCCTGTGTAAGTCCATCGCTCCGGCCATTCATGCTGCTCATGCCTTTAGTATGGCCTAATCTAGGGGTGATGACATCTTTGGCAGGGCTTTCTTCGCAGCATCGCTCCTCCAGACACGGCAGGCACGCCGCCCACCGGTCCGGTCGCCCTGTCATGCTGTCCATCTTCAGCAAGACCAAGGGTCAGCATACCAAGAGAGGAATCGACCGGATTCCCCGGCTCTCCCATCGGCAGAGTGGCTGGCTGGCCTGCATACTCATGGCTCTTCTAGGCGGGCTCCTGCGGTTTGTACGGCTGGGCAGCCCTCGGGCCATCGTCTTCGACGAGACATATTACGTCAAAGACGCCTGGACCATGCTGATGACCGGCGAGCCACGCAACTGGCCGAAAACAGCCGGCCCGCTGGACCTACCCATCGACCAGATCTTCGCCCAGGGACACACCAGCGGCTGGCTGCCCCAGGCCGAATACGTGGTTCACCCGCCGGTGGGCAAGTGGTGCATCGCCCTGGGTCTCAAGCTCTTCGGTGGAGCCGGCAACCCCTTCGCCTGGCGAGCGGCTACTGCCCTGGTCGGCACCATCGCCATCCTGCTGCTCTGCCGTGTGGCTCTGCGCCTCTTCCACAACCTGCCCATCGCGCTGACGGCCGGCTTCCTCATGGCCATAGACGGTCTGGGCATCGTCATGAGCCGTACCGGCCTGCTGGACAACTTCGTCATGGTCTTTGTCCTGGGAGCCTGGCTGTGCCTGATGGGCCATCGGGACTGGGCTCGGGCCAGGCTGCGACAATCCTGGGCCAAGGACCGGGCTGACTTTCGTCTGCATTACCGGGTGAAGGTCATTCAGTCACAGGGGCATCAAGGGCAGGAAAGCCGTGTCGAGCTGCCCGTGGCCACCACCGGCCCCTTCATCGCCTGGTCCTGGTGGCGGACCGGCGCCGCCCTGCTCCTGGGCCTGGCCACCGGCACCAAGTGGTCAGGTGCCTACTTCTTCGCTGTCTTTGCCCTGATTTCGGTGCTCTGGGACGGCTGGGAGCGCCATCAGGCAGGGTACGGATCCTGGCTGCAGAGCGCCGTGTTCAGGGACGGGCTGCCGGCGGCCTTGCTTATGATTCCCGTCTGGGCGGGCACCTATCTGGCCTCCTGGACGGGATGGTTCCTGCACGGTGATTCCTACATGCACAGCTGGGCGGCCCAGCATCCTGGCCAGGGTCTGACCTGGTTGCCGGAGGGGCTCCGATCCCTGGCTGAATACCATCGGCAGATGTGGCACTTCCACACCACCCTGCATACCCGCCATCCATACATGGCCAACCCCCTGACTTGGCCCTTGCAGATCAGACCCACCAGTTTCTACTGGCAGAAGCTCACCGGCTTCCCCGGCCTGTGCGGGCTGGCCAAGGACTCCCCCTGCGTGGCGGCCGTCACCTCCCTGGGCAATCCTCTGACCTGGTGGCTGGGCAGCATCTGCATGGTCCTGGCCATCGTCATCGCCATCGTGGTCAAGCACGGAGATTGGCGGATCTGGGGGGTGCTGGCAGGCATGCTGGCCGGCTGGCTGCCCTGGGTGCAATACATGAACCGGACCACCTTCACCTTCTATTCCATCGTCATCCTGCCCTGGATGATTCTGGCAATCTGTTACGTGGTCAACTGGCTACGGCAGAACTCGGACAGCGTCCTCTACCGGCAGACCATGATCATGGGCCTAACCCTGCTTGGCCTGACCTCGGTCTTCTTCTACCCGCTGTGGACCGCCATGCCCATCCCCTATGACTTCTGGCGCATGCACATGTGGCTGTCCAGCTGGATCTAGGACAGAGGCAAGGCGGTCGGACAGGGATGCCCGACCGCCTCACGGACACGTTTGCATGCCGTCGTGCTCAGACCGCACGATCGCGGATGATCTGCGCGTACCGCAGGCCGGAATCCTTCCAGATCCGCTCCTGGGTGTCATAGTCGACCCTGATCAGCCCAAAGCTCGATGGGTGCTGACAGGTAGCCGATGATGGTGTCGAACCAGACGTCCACAGGCACGGGAATCCCCCAGTCGATGTCGCACGTGGATGGCCCGAGGCTTGACCTCCTTGAACAGTTCCATAGATAAGTTGGGCACATTGCTGCGCCAACCCTTCCGGGTCTGTAGCCAAGCCAGGTTGGCTCCAGCGCTGGTGGAAAAACTCCTGCACGACTTTCTCATGATTGCCCGTCGTGGTCCCGGTAAAGGGGTCATAGCTGAGCCACAGATCACACAAATCCTTGAAATGACACGATTATAACGGTCAGCATCCGAACATTGGCGGGATTGAATACCCTCCTATGATCCGCCAAGGTTACGACGGCCGGCAGGCTCATTCCAAGTGAAGGCACTGACGACCGATGAAACGCCTGTAAGGGGCCGAAACCGGTCATGACCACTCCGGCAGGAAACGGAGGCGGCCGGCCACAATGGTGCGAGAGGGCAACCCACCGGGAGAAGGCAAGAGCCCGGCGGGCAGCCCTCCCGTTCCGTGAATCCGACGGCACTCTGGGGGGGGGGGGGGATGCCATCCCCTCAGGCTGACTCGGGCGGTGAGTGCCCATCCGGGAGGGAACCGAAGAACCCGGTCGAAAGACCGTACCGTGCCTCCTCACCACCCCTCGAACCCGGACTATTGACGGCCAAGGACCCGCCCACAGAAACGGCCGAACTCTGACGGAGCCAGTCGCCAACCCGGCCGCCTCATCGGCCTTCCTGGAGACCATATCGTAGTTGGGCGGGCCCGAGGTCCGACGGACCCTGGAGACCCACCTTGAATCACTGGAGGGCCCCAGGGCACGTCTGCATCCGTCAGTTCTTGGAGTAGTACTGGTCGTAGGCTTTCTGCACCAACTTGATGTTCTGATCCAAATTGGCCTTTTTCAGGGTCTGCACATAGTTGTCCCAATCCTGGTCCACACCACCCTTGGTCACCCACTGGGCGAACTTGGTCATGGCGGTGTTCATCAGGGTCGTGTTGTTGTTCTGCATGGTGGTCTGGTCCTCGGAGGAATACTTGAGGGCACCAGGGATGACATCCAACTTGGGGTCCACATTGGCCAGAGCCGGCTCAAGAGGCTGCTCCTGGCCCTTGACCTCCTCGAGATCCGCCGGCAGCTCGATCTTGAGATTCGGACGTATCCAGTAGGGAGAGTCATCAGCCAGGGTCTCCGTCCACTTCCAGGTGGAGGGGTCCTTGGTGGAGTCAGCAGGCGGCAGGACCTTATAGGAGTCCGGCCCTGTCTTCTGCACATCCGTGCCCAGATCACCCCAGAGCATCTGCAGGGACATGTCCTGCCCGTAGAAGGCATTAGCCACCTTGATGGCGGTCTCCTTGTTCTTGCTCTTGGCCGAGACCACCAGCGCGAACTCGCTGTAGTCCAACCGGTCCCCCTGGGTGTCGTAGACCAACTCATCCGGGTTCTGATCGGCCTTGGCCTTCAGCTGGGGCATGGCCACATACTGACCGGCCAACTTGTCACCAAAGCGGTCGGAGGCCGTCCACCCCCAGGTGAAGCCGATCTTGGCCTTATCGCCCTGGCCGCGTGCGGTGGACTGGGACTTGGAGTAGTCGTGGGTGAAGGCGTCCTTGGCGATCAACCCCTCCCCCCAGAGCCTGTTGAGGTACTGGATCAGTTCCTTGTAACGGTCATCGGTCAGGAAGGACTTGACCTTGCCCTTGTCGGCATAGTAGCCCTGGCCGCCACCTACCGACGTCACGATGCCCAGGCTCCCCAGCAGGAGGGTGGGCTGATAGTCACCGAAGCCGCCGGTACCGGGAGACTGGAAGTCAAAGGGGATCTCGTCGGCCTGCCCGTTCCCATTGGGGTCCTTGGTCTTGAAGGCCTTGAGCACCTCCTCAAGCTCATCCCAGGTGGTCGGCACCTTCAGGCCCAGCGTGTCCAGCCACTGCTTGTTGATGTACATGTGGCTGACGGCCTTGGGCCAGATACCCTTCTTGACGGCGGGCAGGATGTAGATCTTCCCGTCCGGCATGGAGACCACCTGCTTGGCCGTGGGGTCGGTATTGAACATCTTCTTGACATTCGGCATCTTGTCCAGGTCCTGGCTCAGATCCTCGAAGAGGGTGCTATAAGTGGCTATGTCCGCCAGGTTGATCCCCTTGAGAATGAGGTCGGGCACATCGCCGGCCGCCAGCATGGCCTGCTTCTTCTGGTCCCAGTCCGAGCTCGCCTCCTGCCAATGGATTTCGCAGCCACACTCCTTCTCCAGCTGCTTGGGCCACTTCATCTTGGATATCTTCTTGGTCAGAGGGTGCTTGGCTACGGCTATCGTGATGATCGGCTGGCCCTGGGCATTGGTGGTGGGCTCCTTGGAACCGCCGCAACCGGCCAGCATCATCGACATGGCCATCGTCATGGCCCCTATGGCCACCAGACGGTTCCTGAACCTGTGTTTCCCGAACGAACTCATGATTCGCTCCTCCTGTTCGACAGTGAACTTCTCTGCTTACCCCGGGCCCATGCGCCGATCGCACCGGTCCAGGCGGTATACTTAATGACGGATCCGTCACTCTCCTTTCGTTGCCATCTCGCCCTGTGCGCCCCGGCGCATCCGGACGGAAAAACCGTCGAGCCTGCCGTAGAACCAGACCGCCGACGACGACAGGAGGCAGGGCAGGACAGGCCCGAAGACTACGGCCAGGCCGGGCCAGGACCAGCAGGCAAAGGCCATAAGGGCCAGACCGAAAGCCAGGACCACACTCATCCAGGGACGCGCCAGAACCATCTGGACCGACCTGACCAGAATCCAACCGACCCCCTGGTCGTAGAGGGCGAATAGGACCCAGGACAGGGCAGTGGCCAGAATCATGAAGACCATGAGGCAGAAGAGGATGCCGGAGACGAAAACCCCGACCCTACCGGTCCGATGAAAGTTGACGATCCAATAATCCCCCAGCAGGAGGGCCCAGATGGCCGCCTGTGCCCAGCCGAAAATGTTGGCCCCCCTGAGCTCCTTCTTCCACAGACGGTGGAAGGTCCGCCAGGTCTGAGCGATCCCCCACTCCCTGTCCTCGTCTGTCAGCCACCTTCTGAAAACCCCGCAGGTCGCTGCCAGGGAGGGGAAGAAGCCTACCAGGACAAGCCCCATGATGGTGTGTGCCAGCAGGGCCAGGTTGGTGATGAAGGCCACCAGGACCAAGCGGGCCGCCTGCTCGTATCCGAGGGCGAATCTTTGCATGCTTCCTCCTTTCCCGGGTACAGCCATGGCTGTCCGGCCCATATCCGACCTGTCTTTGCTCCCCGTCAGTAGGACGGTCCGGTGCGGTCAGCCTTTGATCGCCCCAATCATGACCCCCTTGTTGAAGTACTTCTGTATGAAGGGGTAGATGACCAGGAGAGGGAGGGTGGAGACGATGATCACCCCGTATTTGATCTGGTCAGCGAACTCCTGCCCGTATCCGGCACCGGCCGTCGAGCCCGACCCCCCCTGGAAAGCCTGGTTGGACAGGAGGATGTCACGCAGGACGATCTGCAGGGGTTGCTTGTCGTAGGTGCGTATGTAGACCAAGCCGGTGAAGAAGTCATTCCAGTGCTGCACCAGGTAATACAGGCCGATGACGGCGATGATGGCGGAACTCAGGGGGATGACGATCCGCGTAAAGTAGCGGAAGTACCCCACCCCGTCGATCTGAGCGGCATCGTGGAGGTCCTCGGGGATGGAGCTCTCGAAGAAGGACCGGGCAATGATCAGGTTGTAGACATTCAGGGCCTGGGGAATGACGAAGACCGCCCAGGAGTCCAGGAGACCAAGCTGTTTGTAAAGGAGGTAGGTCGGGATCAGACCGCCGTTGACGAACATGGTAATCGTGAAGAAGAGCATGATCAGGCGGCGCCACTTGAACTCGGGCCGGGAGAGGGCGAAGGCCGCCGGCATGGTGACCACCAGGTTCAAGACGGTGCCTGCCACAGTGTAGATCAACGTATTCCGGTAGCCGTTCCAGATCCTGTCATCCCCGAGAATCTGCTGGAAGCCGTAGGCCGAAATGCCCTTGGGAATCCAGGTGACCTGGCCTGTGTTGACCAGGGTCTGATCAGAGACCGAAGCGATGATGATGAACCAGATTGGGTAGAGGATGGAGGCCACTATCAGCAGCAGGATGAGGACGATGATCAGGTCAGCCAGCCAGTCTCCCAGCGTCTTCCCCCCGATAAGCCGTCTGACCCTGCGGGCCCCGGAGCGTGCCATGTCTTGCGTGTTTTCCATTTTGTTGTCTTCCTCCCCCTCAGAAGATGCCGGTGTGGGACACCCTCCTGGAGATCTGATTGGCGATGACCAGGAAGACGAAGTTGATGAGCATGTTGAACAGGCCGATGGCTGTGGAATACGAGAATTGATTCTGCAGGATGCCGATCTTGTAGGTGTATGTCGATATAACCTCGGAGGCTGGCAGGTTCAGGGTGTTCTGCATAAGGAAGACCTTTTCGAAGCCTACGTTGAGCACACCGCCCATGTTCAGGATCAGGAGGACGCCGGCCGTGGGCATAATGGCGGGTATATCGATGTAACGAATAAGCTGAAAACGGCCTGCCCCGTCCATCTTGGCTGCCTCGTAGAGGGCCACGTCGACCGAACTGAGGGCGGCCAGGTAGATAATCGAGTTCCAGCCCATATGCTGCCAGACCTCGCTGATCCAGTAGATGGGCGTAAAGGTGCTGGGATTGCCCATGAAGTTGGCGTTGTCGATGTGGAGGAAGGCAAGGAAACGGGTGAGCAGACCAGTGGAGGGGGTAAGGAAGAGGTTGATCATGGCCACAATCACCACCGTAGATATGAAGTGCGGCATGTAGGTGATGGTCTGTACGAAGCTCTTGACCTTGGTGGAATGGATCTGATTGATCAGGAGAGCCAGGATGATGGGGGCGATGAAGCCCATGACCAGAGTCCACAGACTGATCCTGATCGTGTTAACCATGAGGGGCTTGAACATAGGTGAGGCGAAGAACTGCTTGAAATACTGGAAGCCCACCCAGTCGCCTCCGGTGAGGCCCTTGGTAAAATCATACTTCCTGAACGCCAGTTGAATGCCGTACATAGGGCCGTAGTTGAATACGGCCACGAACAGCATGGCTGGAAGCACCATGACCCATAAGGGCCAACAGCGCTTCAGGGAAGATTTATACCCCCCCCCCCCGCGACGAAAGGACCTTATGTGCCTTGGCGGGTTTGGAGGAGGCGAGGCGCGCGGTTTTACCGGAAGTCTTGACCTGACGGTCGACTTCTGCATCGGTTCCGTTCATGCTCAGCCCTTCTATGACTAGTTTCGCTCCCATCCGGCTCAATCCTTGAACCTGGGGGAATCCACAGCCGGCAACTGTGCCGTCATGACAACACAAGTTTATCTATCGTTGTAAAAAATGTCAATGCAGTCCTAATCACCTATCGACGCTGGTACGTGATTGATCCTGGGCCTCATCGTCCTGCCCCCCCCTCCTCTTACTTCCCCATGGACGGCCCTACCGATTCCTTACAGGCTCTGAATTCACATGTGGTGGCCAAGCTAGATATGAGGGGCCCGGAAATCCGGAAACATCAATCATGCCAGCGGGGAGGGTCACCCCCTCCCCCTGCCCGCATGATCAACCTGATTACATGTTCAGGGTCGGTGGTGCGGCCCACAGATCGCATGCGGAGCCGTTGCCGACTGCAGACCAATCGATGTCAGAGCCCTTTCAGATGGCATTGGCCTGAACAATCCGGGAATATCGCCTTCCCGAATCCTTCCAGATCCGCTCCTGGGTGTCATAGTCGACCCTGATCAGCCCAAAGCGCTTGGTATAGCCCAGGGCCCACTCAAAGTTGTCCAGCAGGGACCAGGCGAAGTAGCCGGTCACCCTGGCCCCGACCTGGATGGCCTTGGCCACGGCCCTGACATGCTCTTCCAGATAGGCCACCCGCTTGGGGTCGTGAACAATCTTCCCACCGGGCGCGTCCGGATCCTGACTGACCTGGTCATCCCAGGCGGAGCCGTTCTCGGTCACCATGAGTTCAATGTCGGGGTAACGTCGGCCCAGCTCGACCAGCAAATCGGTCAGACCCTGGGGTTCCTGATTCCAGCCCATCCCCGTCAGCTCTCCCTGCGGGGCCTGCCCTTCCACGCCCTCCTGGGCCGGCATGGCGTTGGCATGGCGATCGACCAGCTGGCCCTCGGGGCCAACCGCGGCATCGGCGGATCCGTCATCAGCCCTCCTGGCCTTCACATAGGTGGTGGCGTAGTAGTTCAGTCCCAGGACGTCAATGGGCTGATGGATGGTCTCCAGGTCACCGTCCTGCACGAAGCGCCAGTCGGTGTCCCCCCTTGCCGCCTGACTGACACCTTCCGGGTAGGCACCTTCCAGCATGGGGGTCAGGAAGACCTCATTGGCGAAGAGATCGGCCCTCTCCTTGGCGGCGAGGTCCTCCGGGCTGTCCGAGGCTGCCCGGGTGACCTGAAGGTTGAGGGTGACCGAGAGCCGGGCATCCTGCCCGGCCTGGGCCCTGATGGCCTGGCAGGCCAGTCCATGGGCCAGGTTCAGGTGGTGGACGGCGGCCAGGGCCTGGTCGTAGTCCTTGATGCCGGGGGCATGGACCCCGTTCCCATAACCCAAATAGGCCGCGCACCAGGGCTCATTCAAGGTGGTCCAGGTGTCCACTCGGTCGCCGAAGGAAGCGGCCAGGGCGGAGGCGTAGTCGCCGAAGCGGAGGGCCGTGTCCCTGCTGGGCCAGCCACCTGCATCCTGTAGGTACTGGGGAAGGTCCCAGTGGTATAGGGTGACGATGGGCCTGATCTCATTGTCGCGCAGCATATCAAGGACCCTAAGGTAGTGGTCCAGCCCGGCCTGGTTCACCGGACCACCGGCCATGGGGAAAATGCGGGACCAGGATATGGACATGCGGTAGGCGCCAACACCCATCTGCTTCATCAGGGCTATGTCCTGCGGATAGCGGTGATACTGATCGCAGGCCACATCACCGTTGGACCCGTCGACAACCACGCCCGGCCGGGCACAATATGTGTCCCAGATGGAATCCGTCCTGCCGTCCTCATGTGCCGCCCCTTCCACCTGGAAGGCAGCCGTGGCCGTTCCCCAGGTGAAGTCGGACGGGAAGATGAACTTACTCTCTTGGCCCATGCCAATCCTCTCTTTCGTTGCTTTCATGTCCGTAGCGCTTTACCCGCTTGCGGTCATTTGCTTTCCTCCGGCCGGTGGACGCCCTCGGTAGCCGTTGTCCCATCGCAGGGGTCGTCTGAACGAAGCTGCCGGTCCTGAACCGCCTGCTCCCCACCCGTGATAAGGCCGTAGGAAGCCAGGCAGACTTCGGAATCCGGGTCAATGTCACTAGGGTCCATGAACCCGTGCCACTTCTCCTGGGGGAAAAGCTCGTCGGAGAAGGCGAGCCATTCGGCCACCAGGTCGGCTGACCCGTCAGCCAGCCAGCGGTATTGCAGACCATCCATGGCCGACATGCACAGCATCCACATGTGGTGGAAGCGGTCCAGGTCGTACCCTCTGGGCAGGCACCAGTTCAGCGACTTGATGGTCTGCCAGAACTTCTGGTTGCGGCCTATGAAATAGCGGTGGGCCGGGTGCGAGGGGCTAAGGGCCTCCCCGTTCAGGATGGAGAAGAGCTTGACCATCTCCGGCCTGCGGGCATTGAAAATGACGTTGTTGGCGCAGAATCGAGGGAAGAAGAGGAGGTCGTGTCCATCCGCATCCGTCCCCGTACAGGTCTTGTAGATGAATTCGTCGGCCTCAGGGGAGTCATAGGCCTGCTCCATGACCATGCTGAACAGGTCGTTCTTGGAGTCGATGTAATGGTAGAGAGCGGCCTCGGTGATGCCCACCTGATCGGCCACGTCCTGCAGGGACATCCCCCAAAAGCCCTTGACGGCGATTACCTTGACGGCTGCCTTGACAATCTGGTCCCTGCGCTCATCGGCGGTCATCCGCTTACGCCGGGTGAAGCCCTTGCCGGTGAAGACCTGACGGGCACGGGGGTTCTCCGAGAAAGTGGACCCGCCCATCGGACCAGATCCGGTGACCTTCCTGCCGGCCCGGTACTGGTTCCAATCCTCTACGCCAGTCATGAACCCCCTTTACTCAGGCACCTGGCGGGCGATGGGACCCTGTCCCTGGAGTTGCCACCCGCCCTTGCGGGTCCCCATCATGACTGCAGGCGGCTCCGACATGCCCAATCGTTGGAGTTCGGATCTGTTGGCCGCCGTATGAATTCAACCATTAAGGAAATCCGCACACGCTTATCTATAGGTTTATCAATGAATGCTATCATCTTAGTCAAACGATAATACAAACGCGGGTCGCAAGCCTTGGCTGTCCTTCCCGGAGCGGGGTACGATTCCGGCAGCTATTCCGACAGGACACTGCTGCCTTCAAGGGGTTGTGACGCCCCGGGACAGTCCGGAGGGGTCGCCCGCGCCCTGCCCGCCTGGCCCCAACCCGACGAGGCTGGGCCAAGGTCGCATTGAGGATAGGGAGAACATGCAATACGGTCATTTTGACGACGCAGCCAGAGAGTATGTCATCGACACACCCGCCACCCCATTGCCCTGGATCAACTATCTGGGCAACCAGGACTTCTTCTCCCTCATCTCCAACACGGGCGGCGGTTATTCCTTCTATAAAGACGCCAAGCTTCAGAGGATAACCCGCTACCGCTACAACGGGGTACCTGCCGACAACGGCAGCCGCAACTACTACCTGAGCCTTATGGATCGGGACAACCCAGAGTCCGCCCCCCTGGCCACCTGGTCGCCCACCTTCCTGCCCTCCAGGACCCGCCTTGACCGGTACAGCTGCCGCCAGGGGACCGGATACACCATCTTCGAATCCTCCTACAAGGGGATCGATACGGTCATGACCGCCTTCGTTCCCGTGGATGCCGATGCCGAAATCAACCGTCTGAGAATCAGGAACACCACCGACTCCCCCATCCTCCTGGATGTGACCGGTTGCGTGGAGTGGTGCCTGTGGAACGCCGTGGACGACTCCAGCAACTTCCAGCGCAACCTGTCTACGGGCGAGGTGGAAGTAGAGCAGGGATCGGAAGCCACCCTTCTCTACCACAAGACCGAGTACAAGGAACGCCGGAACCATTACGCCTTCTTCGGGGTCAACCGGCCCACCTGCGGGTTCGACACCAGCCGGGACGAGTTCCTGGGCCGGTTCAACGGCTGGGACACCCCCCAGACCATCACCGAGGGCAGGGCCCGCAACTCCACGGCCCACGGCTGGTTCCCCATAGCCGCCAACAGGGTCCGGCTGTCCCTGGACCCCGGCCAGGAGGAGAGCCTGGTATTCATCCTGGGCTATATCCAGCTGCCCAAGGAAGACAAGTGGGAGAACCCCGATGACCCTTCCAAGGTGGGAATCATCAACAAGAAGCCCGCGCACGCCCTCTTCGACCGCTTCAGGAGGGACGACCAGGTCGACCAGGCCTTCGCCGATCTCAAGGCCTACTGGACCGACCTTCTGGGCCGGTTCACCCTGGACAGCGGCGACCCTCGCTTGGACCGGATGGTCAACATCTGGCACCAGTACCAGTGCATGGTCACCTTCAACCTCTCGCGCTCGGCCTCCTATTTCGAGTCAGGCACGGGGAGGGGAATGGGCTTCCGCGACTCCAACCAGGACCTCCTGGGCTTTGTCCACCTGATCCCCGACCGCGCCCGTCAACGCATCATCGACATCGCCTCAACCCAGCTGGAGGACGGGTCGGCCTGGCATCAGTACCAACCCCTGACCAAGCGGGGGAACGCCGACATCGGCGGTGGCTTCAACGACGACCCCCTCTGGCTGGTGGCCGGTACTTACGCCTACCTGGCCGAGACCGGGGATTCCTCCATCCTGGAGGAGCCCGTCCCCTTCAACAATGTGGAAGGGACCGAGGAGCCCCTCCTGGAGCACCTGCGCCGGTCGGTCGGGTTCACGATGAACCACCTGGGCCCACATGACCTTCCCCTGATCGGACGGGCCGACTGGAACGACTGCCTTGACCTCAACTGCTTCTCCGATACCCCGGGAGAGAGTTTCCAGACCATCGAAAACAATGACACAGGTGTGGCTGAGTCGGTCCTGATCGGAGGCATGTTCGTCCTCTACGCCGGCCATTACGCCGACATCCTGGACCATTACGGGACGGATTGCGGGATGGGCAGGGAGGCTGTGGCCCAGGAGACCGCCTCGGTCCACCAGGCCATCGAGGAGATGACCCATGCCGTGGAGGAGGCCGGATGGGACGGCCAGTGGTTCGTCAGGGCCTACGACGCTTACTCCCGTCCTGTCGGCTCCCACGCCGACACCGAGGGACAGATCTACATCGAACCCCAGGGGATGTGTGTGATGGCCGGTATCGGTCTCGAGGACGGCAAGGCCCGACAGGCCCTGACCTCGGTCAAGGAGAGGCTGACCTCCTCCTGGGGAACGGCCATCCTGGCCCCCGCCTATTCCACCTACCGGATCGAACTGGGCGAGATCTCCTCCTATCCCAGGGGGTACAAGGAGAACGGCGGCATCTTCTGCCACGTCAACCCCTGGATCTCCATAGCCAATGCCATGGTCGGCGATGACGAGGAGGCCTTCGCGGTCTACAGGCGCACCTGCCCGGCTTACCTGGAGGAGAAGTCCGACATCCGCAAGGTGGAGCCCTACGTCTACTGCCAGATGGTGGCCGGTCCTGAGTCCCCCACCCCCGGCGAGGGAAAGAACTCATGGCTGACAGGCACGGCCGCCTGGTCCTTCGTGGATGTCTCCCAGTACTTGCTGGGGGTCAGGCCCACCTTGGACGGGCTGGCTATCGAACCCCACCTGCCCGCCGAATTCAACGAACTGACCGTCGGCAGGACCTGGAGGGGGGTCACCTATCGGATTTCCATGAAGCGGACCGGGAGGCGTTCGGTCAGCCTGGACGGCCACGAACTGAGTGGCGGGATGGTACCGCCCCAGACCAGCGAGAATCCCGTGGACGTGACCGTGACCTTCTGAGATGACACTGGGTCATCCGGTGATTTACAATGAGCCATGGCCTGAGGGCCCTAACTATCGAAGAGGATGAGAGCAGATGCAGTATTTTGAACAGGAGATCGAGGGGATCGACGGCAGCCGGGCCAAGTTCGTCGGCTACAGCCTGGACAACAGCGAGGAGGTAGTGCCGGACCGGGCCCGCCCATCGGTCCTGGTCATCCCTGGGGGTGGCTATGAGATGACCTCCGACAGGGAGGCCGAACCCATCGCCGTACAGTTCCTGGCGGCTGGTTGCAATGCCTTCGTCCTGCGCTATTCCTGCTGGCCCTCCGTGTACCCGACAGCCCTGGTCGAGGCGGCCGAAGCCATGAAGCGCATCCGTGAGCACGCCGACCAGTGGCACGTGGACCCCAAGGCCATCAGTATCATGGGCTTCTCAGCCGGTGGCCACCTGGCGGCCAACCTGGCCACGACCGCCGGTGACCAGGACCTCAGGGCCCACGGCTATGACCCCGATGGCGTCCGCCCCGACGGCCTGATGCTGGGCTATCCGGTCATCACCTCCGGCCCCCTCGCCCACCGCGGGAGCATCGACCACCTCCTGGGCGACAAGAAGGAGGACCCGGCAGCCCTGGAGGCGGTCTCCATCGAGAAGCACATAGACAGCAAGACCCCGCCCGTATTCGTCTGGCACACCATGGAGGATGGTCTGGTCCCTCCGGAGAACACCCTCATGCTGGTAGAAGCATGCAAGCAGGCCGGGGTCAGCGTGGAAGCCCACCTCTTCCCCCATGGAGGCCACGGTCTGGGCCTGGGGACCGAAGAGACCGCCTGGCAGGGCACCAATGGAATCGAACCCTGCGTACAGATCTGGCCCCATCTCGCTACCGCCTGGATCAAGCGGACCTTCAGGGGGCAGGAAGATCCGACCGCCTGACTTTCGCCCACACCCCTAGCTCCATCCTGGTCCGGATCTCCTTGACGCCAGCCATAACAGGACCCGGATACTCAGGTTCACCGTTGGCCGGTCAGGCCAGTGCGACCAGAGCCACCCCGTAGGGAGGCAGATCCAGTGGGCCAGACACCCGGCCGCCGGCCAGGAGGTCCTCACCGCCCCTTAGGAGGGGAAGGTCGGCGGTAATTGGCGAGCGGGCCGAGTTGATCACGATGACATACCGGGTCCCGTCATCCGATTGGCGGATGGAAATGCTGACATCCTTGGGTGTATCGACCGCGGGGAGCCCCAGGCCGTCAACGATGGGATCCATGAAGGCATCCATGCCAGCCTCGTCCAAGGGAGTGCCAACGAAGTAGGCCCTACCTCTGCCGAAATCGTTCACCGTCAGGGCCGGGCTGCCGGCGTAGAAGTCGCCACCCCCGTAGGAGGCTAGGGGCTTGGCTCCCTCGCAATGAATCAGGCTGGCCACGATCTGACCGGCAGGCTGTCCGTCAACAGCTGCCAGACCTTCCACCGGTATGGTTTCATCAGGCGCCAGGGCATCGATCTCCTCGACCCAGACCCCGGTCAGCCTCCTCAGAACACCCGGATACCCGCCTGGAACCACCAGGTCACGTTCGTCGTGGATACCGGCCATATAGCCGGTGACGAAGGTGCCCCCGTCGGACACATAGGACTCCAGGTGGTCTGCCACACCGGGCAATAGGGAAATCAGGGCCGGGGCCAGAACCAAGTCATACTTCTTCAGGGTCTCGACCGGTGACGTGCTGGGTATGAAATCCACAGCCAGGTTGCGGCGATAGAGGGGACGGTAGAAGCGGTGGACCTCCTGGGGGTAGGAGAAACCTGCCGTGGGCCCTACGCAACCCTCCAGGGACCAGTAGCTCTGCCAGTCGAACATGATGGCCACCTTGGCCACCACTCGGCTACCCATGAGGCGGGCCCCCACCCGATTCAGTTCGGCCCCCAGGGCAGCGGTCTCCTTGAAGACCCGGGATTCCTCACTGCCGCTGTGGTCTATGACAGCCCCGTGGAAGCGCTCGCAGCCACCCCGGGACTGTTTCATCTGGAAGAACTGCACCGTGTCGGCCCCATGGGCCACGGCCTGCCAACTGAGTCTGCGGACCTCGCCGGGCCGCTTGACCTTGCAGAAGGGGAACCAGTTCTGCTGGTTGGGCGTTTGCTCCATCAGCATGAAGGGACGGCCTCCGCCGACCCCCCGCATGAGGTCGTGGGACATTGCGGTGAAACTGGGTGGGGTGTCCATGCCCGGATAATTGTCCCAGCTGACCAAGTCCATCTGCCGGGCCCACTCGAAGTAGTCCAGGTCCTTGAAGGTCCCCATCAGGTTGGTGGTGATCGGCGTGGAACCGTCGTGGCGGCGGATGGCGTCACGCTCATTGGTGAAGCAAGCCAGCTGTGCCTGCTCCTGGAAGCGGCGGTAATCCATCTGCAGGCCGGAGATCACACACTTGTTCTCGCCGATCCCATCCCCGTTGATCACGGGTGGAACCACGTCATCCCAGTCATAGATGGTGTGGCTCCAGAAGTTGGCGCACCAGGCCTGGTTGAGGGCCTGGACCGTGCCGTACTTCTCCTTAAGCCAGACACGGAAGGCGCGGGCACAGCCCTCGCAGTAACACAGGCCGCCGCCACCGCCGTACTCGTTGCCCACATGCCAGGCCACCAGGCCCGGGGTGTCGGCGTAGCGTTCGGCCAGATGGCCTGCCAGTGCCCCGGATGCCTGTCGGAAGTATTCACTGGTGGGGCAGAAGTTGTGCCGCCCACCGAAAACGCGATGCTTTCCCTCCTGGTCGGTCCGGATCACCTCTGGGTGGGTTCTGACCATCCAGGCGGGCAGGGCCGCCGTCCCCGTAGCCATGACGATGTTGAACCGGTGCTTGACCAGGAGGACCACGATCTTATCCAGCATGGAGAAGTCATATCTGTCTTCCGAAGGTTGCAGGAGGGCCCAGGAGAAGACGTTGATGGTGGCTTCGTTGATGTGGGCGTCCTCGAGTTTTTCGATGTCCTCTTCCCAGGTGTCCTCCGGCCACTGTTCCGGATTCCAATCGCCCCCGAACAGGAAGCTGCTGAATGTCGGTTTCATGATCGATCTCCTTCAGGTCGTCCGACGGGCACCAAGTGCCTCCATAGCGGGCGACCTCTCTCGTCGTTTTTGCGAATGTACAGATTGCTCAGACCCGGTAGGCCACCGGATCGAAGATGACTTGTCCGGATCCGTGGGCGTAGACCCCCAGAAGGATTCCGGTGAAGCCGCCGGCGTTGGTGAAGCTGAGGACCTTGCCCGGGGCATGACCCAGATCATGATCCCCGTCCCGGCCCGAAGCACGGAAGGCGTAACCCATCTCGTCCCCCCTGATCTCAAGGCCTATGGGTGCCCCGGCAGGCAGGTCCGCGGACCCCACCAGGCTGACCAGGCCGGCGTTGTGTACCTGGACCTGGACATGTACCAGACCGTTATGCGCAGGTTGCACCGACAGATCCATGTAATGGCCGGCATTGGCGTAGACGGCCAATCCGGCCTGGCCACAAGTCAACTGGGCCGGGTCTGGGAGGGTGGCCTCGAAGGTGCAGCGGAAGTCGGTCTGTCGGGTTCCGATCATGGGAGCCCCGTCGTCCAGGCCGAAGTCATGGCCGGCGGCCTCCACCAGTATGCGGGCTGCCGTTGGGTCACCCGAACCGGTCACGCTGAAACGACCGGCCCTGTCCAGGGAGGGGGTGATCCAGTCAATCTGATCCTCAAGGGCCTCCCCCTCGCCCAGAAGGGGGACATCGTAGGACTGGTCGGCCAGGGTGGGCCATCCATCCTTCCAAGCGAACCAGACCGCATAGGACTCCCTGCCCAGCCAGCCCTGGGCGGGATACTCATGGTTGTTCCGGGTTCCGTGGAAGACCATCAGGGTACGGTCCTCATCGAATCCTGCGCAGTCGCAGTGGCCGATGGCCTGAAGGGTCAGGTGGGTGCTCCGGTTGGTGATCAGGGGGTTGCCCGGACACATCTCGTAAGGTCCTGTGGGCGAGGCGGAACGGGCCATGTTCTCCATGTGACCAGCCTCGGTGCCCCCCTCCGCCCACATCAGATAGTAGAGCCCATCCCTCTTGTACATGTGGGGCCCCTCAGGATTTGCCCCGGTGGTCCCCCCGCAGATCCTCTCCCTCTTCGAGAGGACGGTCCCCGTGCCCACATCCAGACGGGACAGGTAGATACCGGGGACCTCCCTTTCGCCTTCCTGGTCAACCTGGTCGCTCTCATTGCCGCAGATGTAGACGGTTCCATCGTCATCGAAGAGGAGGGTGGGGTCGATACCGGGCCACCCCGTGATCCACAGAGGATCGGACCATCCCTGGTGGGGATCCGGCGTGGTCATGATCATGGTCCCCTTGTTGACGTTGGTGACGATCAGGTAGAACAGGCCATCATGCCAGCGCAGGGTGGGAGCATAGATACCCCCGCTATTGCCCATGCCCTCGCAGGGGAACTGCGAGGGGCGGTCCATAGCGTTCCCTACCAGTGCCCAGTGCTTGCCGTCACCACTCTCGTATATGGGAAGGCCCGGGAAATACTCGAAAGAGCTGTTGACCAGGAAGTAGCGGCCCGAGGGGGCCCGGCAGATGGTCGGGTCCGGATGGAATCCTGAGGCGATCCGGCGGGCGGGTTTGCAGTTGAACAGGGTCATCGCGGTACCTTCCTACCGGCGATCCGCCCTGGCCTGGGCGAATAAGGAGGCCATGTCGGGGTCGAAGAAGCGACCGGTGGTCCGGTCCAGGAAACACATCTCCTTGGTGGAGGTATCCCAGAGGACCGGGCAGGATCCGTTCTCCCGGCAGCAGCTCAGAACGGTCGATATCCACTTGAGGTTACTGGCGTGGTTCTTCCCGTCCACGGCCTCGGTGAGCAGACCGTATTCTCCGATGATCACGGGGATGCCGGCATCGACGAAGCGGCGGCGCTGGGTGGCGAAATCGGCCTCCACTGCCTTGACGTCCGCCTCGCTGCCCCACTCCTGCCTGGGTTTGCACCAGGTGGTGTCGTGTGTGGCCAGGGCGAAGTCGGCCGGGGAGTAATAGTGGATGGATACGATCAGCCGGTCCGCTACGCTGTCCTTGGGAAGGCGGTAACGGGAGTCACAGGTCATGGCCGTGTCGGTGTTGTAACCGGGAATCAGCAGGAAGCGCTCGGCGTTGTGCGACCCGCTGGCCCTGACCGTGTCGACGAAAATCTGGTTGAGCCTTTCCAGGAGTACATAGGCCTGGTCCCGGTCCATGTCATCGAAGCCGATCTCGTTGCCACCCTCCAGGATGAGGTCCTGCCCGTAATCCTTGAATGTGTCGGCGATCTCACGCCAGAGGCCGGCGAACCGCCTGCAGACCCCATCCGGGTCCTTGTCCGCCTTGCGAATCCAAGGGAGATCGCCCTCACCACCATCGTGATGGACGTTGACCATCACCTTGAGTCCGGCATCCAGACTCCAGTCGACGGCCCGGCGGACCGCGTTCATCCAGATGGCGTCCACGTGGCCATCCCCGTCAATCCACTCCACCCAGGTGACCGGGATGCGGATGGTGTCGAACCCGGCCTGCTTGACCAGGCGGGCGCACTCAGGGGTGAAGGGCTGGTTGAACCAGAGTTTCTCCTGATCCTCCGGGGTCCAGGTCCGACCCTCCTTCACGGCCTTCTCATGCTCCCCTTGGAGGGGGAAAGCATCGAAGGTGTTGCCCAGGTTCCAGCCCAGGCCCAACTCTCTGACGAATTCAAGGGCGGTCGTCATGGACCATCCACTTCTTTCTGCCGATAAGGCTGTATCGATAAGGGATGCACCACATGACGGCTGGGTCTCCAATCGGAGGGAGGCCTACGAGAGTGCATGCATCCATTGACGTTTTCATTTATGCAATCCAGGCCCTCCCCTGACCTTCCGGTCCGGGGAGGGCCGCACGTGGCACCAGAATCCGGCTCACACGTGGAGGGGGTCGGTGCCGGGCCTGACCAGGACCGGCAGAGTCTGGTAGTCGTAGGTCTCCTGGTACCAGCGTCCGGGCTCATAGGTCTTCCCGGTCAACATGTTGGCCCAGGGTCGGCCCGTGCCCTCATCAGGCACGTAGAAGCGGGCGGTCCCGTCCTCGTTGAAGATTGGGGCCACCAGGATGTCATCGCCCAACATGTACTGGGTGTCGATGTCCTCACAGGTCGGATCGCTGGGGAACTCCAGGACCATGGCCCTCATCATGGGCAGACCTGTCTCATGGGTCTCATGCGACATCTTTATCAGATAGGGCACAAGACGCTGCTTGAGCTTGGCGAACTCACGGGTGACCTCGACGGCCTCATCCCCGTATAGCCAGGGAACCTTGTAGGCGCTGGACCCGTGGTAGCGGGAGTGCGAGGAAAGGAGGCCGAACTGGGTCCAGCGCTTGTAGATGTCAGGAGTGGGCTGGTCCTCGAAGCCGGCGATGTCGTGGCTCCAGTAACCGAATCCGCTCATGCCGAAGGAGAGGCCGGCCCTCAGGCTTTCGGCCATGGAGGGGTAGTTGGAGGTGCAGTCCCCGCCCCAGTGGACCGGGTAGCACTGGCCACCCACCGTCGCCGAACGGGCGAAGAGGATGGCCTGGTCGGCCCCCTTCACCTCGACCAGGAGGTCATATACGGCCTTGTTGTACAGGAGGGTGTAGTAGTTGTGCATCTTGACCGGGTCGGAACCGTCGTGATAGACGACGCCCTCGGTGGGGATGCGCTCGCCGAAGTCGGTCTTGAAGCAGTCCACGCCCTGGTCCAGCAGGTGCCTGAGCTTACTCTGGTACCAGGCCGTTGCCTCGGGGTTGGTGAAATCGACGATGGCCATGCCGGCCTGCCACTTGTCCCACTGCCAGACCTGGCCGTCGGTGCGCTTGATGAAGTACCCCTTCTCGGCCCCTTCCTTGAAGAGCTTGGATTTCTGGGCGATGTAGGGGTTGATCCAGGCACAGACCTTGAGACCCTTCTGGTGGAGGCGGGCCAGCATCCCCTCGGGGTCCGGGAAGGCGGAGTGCTTCCACTCGAAGTTGCACCATTCCAGATCGTCCATCCAGCGGCAGTCGAAGTGGAAGACCGACAGGGGGATGTCCCGCTCCGCCATGCCGTCGACGAACTCGTTGACGGTCTTCTCGTCGTAGTCGGTGGTGAAGGAGGTCGACAGCCACAAACCGAAGCTCCAGTCGGGGACCAGTGGGGGTTTGCCGGTCAGATCGGTATAGGTGTTCAGCACCCCCTTGAGGTCCTGACCGCCGATCACCGAGTATGTCAGCTCCTGGCCGGGGACGGAGAACTGGACCTTGGAGACCTCGTCGGAACCGATCTCGAACTCCACCTTGTCAGTGGAATCCACAAAGACCCCATACCCCCGGTTGCTCATATAGAAGGGGACGTTCTTGTAGGCCTGGGCCGTGCCTGTACCACCATCCTGATTCCAGATGGTGACCGTCTGCCCATTCTTGACGAAGTTGGTGAAACGCTCGCCCAGGCCGTAGATCTTCTCTCCCACGCCCAGGTTGAGGGACTCGACCACGTGTGGCCTGCCACCGTCATCGGTCACCAAGGCCTTGCCCCTCCACGCCGACTTGGTCAGCGGACGGCCCTCATACTCGTACTCGAAGTCTATGGCGTCACCCTTGGCGATCTTCAGGGCCAGCCTGCCACTGGTGAAGGTCCATCCCTTCTCATCCTCCTCAATCTTCACCGGGGGATCAGTCCGGTTCAGTGTGAATTGGGGATCATGGCTGTGATCCTGCCTGTAGTTGATGATCCGTGTGGTGATGATGTCGGGGCGAGGGGATGTCACCTCGATGGTAAGCAGTCCTCCGTCCAGGGTCATGCCGGGATTCCTGATCACCTGGAAGGGGGCGTAGAGGATAAGTTTCTTCTCTTCGACATCCGCGCTGTAGATGTTGGCCGCATATTTGACGTCGAAACCGTCGCGCACAAGCCATTCTCCGTTGAGGAACTTCATGTTTTCCTATCTTTCCTTGTTGTTTGTCGGTCACTATGTCCTCGGGCCGGTGACAAAAATCCCGCAGGGGCTGAATCTCACTCCACGTCGATCCGGATGCCCAGAGGCAGGCCGGTGGCCGTGGTCCCAACGGGGTCCTTGAGGCCCTGAACCGCCAGTCCCTGGTCCGTCAGCTCGTAGCTGACCGGTCCTGCACCCAACTGACTGACCTGGCGGACGATCCCCTGAAAGACCGACCCCTCCTTGCCTCGTGGAGCAAAGGCCTTGATCAGGGCCCGTCCGTCTGTGGACGGCTTGAGCTGGTAGGCGTAGATAGCGCCTAATGCCGAGGTGAACCGAAAATCCTCGGGGGTGAAGACGGCCTCGGTCTGGTCCGCGAAGGACCCCGCTGCCGGATGGGTAGGCCCCTCCTGAGCGGCCCACCAGGGGCGGGACCCGTAAATCCCCTCCCCGTTCACATCCATCCAACGGCCGATGGACTCCAACATCTCCTCCTCCTCGGGGTCAATGGACCCGTCGGCGCAAGGACCCACGTTGAGCATGAGATTGCCGTTCTTGCTGACTGCGTCGAGGAGGGCAGCCAGGATTTCAGCCACCGACTTGTGATCCAGGGTGGTTGTGTGGCACCAGGAGTTGCGGGCAATGGCAGTGTCCGTCTGCCAGACGAAGGGAGTGGGGTTGGCGAAGCCGCCGCGCTCCACGTCCACGATGCCCGAACCCCAGGCCATGCCATCCATCTTGTAACAGATGGCGGTCGGGATCCCCCACTCGACAGACCGGTCGTAATAGTAAGCAGCCAGGCGCTGCAAATAGGGCTTGAAGGCCTCGTGCTGAACCCACCAGTCGAAGTAGAGGAGTTCGGGCCGATAGGCGTCAATCACCTCACAAACCCGCAGGAGCCAGTCATCCAGGTACTCCTTGGTTGGATAGGGCTTGCTGAAGAGGTCCTGGTTGTCAGGCTCGGGCATGGCAGGCCAGTAGAAGTCGCCCCTCTTCATGGGCTGATGCACATCGCTGTCGAACTCCTGCCCGTGACCCATGAACCACCAGTGCTCAGCCCGGTGGTCGGACAGGGCGAAGTGAAGGCCCTGGTCCAGAGTGGCCCGCCGCAGCTCACCGATCAGGTCGCGGTGTGGCCCCTTATCGAAGGCGTTCCATTCCGACAGGTCGCTGCGGTACATCTGGAATCCGTCATGGTGCTCGGCCACGGGCATGTAGTAGCGGGCGCCGGCCCGACGGAAGAGGTCCAGCCACTGGTCGGGGTCGAAACGCTCCGCCTTGAGCATGGGGATGAAGTCCTTGTAGCCGAACTCCTTCTGGGGTCCGTAGGTCTTCACGTGGTGGTCGAACTCCGGGTACCCCTTGATGTACATGTTGCGCGAGTACCACTCGTTACGGTAAGCGGGCACGCTGTACAGGCCCCAGTGAGTGAAGATGCCGAACTTGGCATCGGCGAACCAGGTGGGGAGCTCCATGGCGCACAGGGAGGCCCAATCGGCCTTGAAGGCACCCCGGCTGATCTCGGCATCCACCCGCGAAAGGTCGTCGGCACCGACCACGTCTTCACGCAGGGGACGGGGCTCCTGTTCACTTTTCGTCATCGAATGTGGTCCTTTCCCAGTCGAAGTCGACGGCTTGGAGCCAGGTCCTGGCCACCAGCATATGCCCCTCGATCCCGGGGTGGCAACGGTCCATGCTGAGTATGTAGCTACTCTGTTTCTCGAGGAAGTGGTCCATGGCAGCCTGGACGTCCACGTAGATGGCCTTATGTCGGTCCGCCACCTGCCTGGCCACTTCGGCATAACGGTCGACCATGGCCCTCATCGGATCATCCTTGTTCGGCTCCATCATGAAGGGGCTCATGACAATCAGGCCCCTGACCCGGGGCTCGGTCCTGCCCAACAGATCTTCGTACGTGTGTTCGAATTCATCCAGGGAGACCAGGTCCGCCTGGCGGAAGGGACCGTCGAAGTGACGCCAGACGTCGTTGATTCCTATCATGACCGAGACGTAGTCGGGCTTCATGTCGAGCACATCCCTGTCCCACCGGGCTGCCATCAACTTGATGTCGTCCCCGCTGACTCCCTCGTTCATGATCATGAGCTCCCGGTCGGGGTAGACGGCGGTAAGAAGGGCGTGGACCAGATTGACATAGCCATCGCCGAAGGAGCCCCAGCCGGCGGGAATAGCCTTGTAATCACGGTTGACGTCAGTGACCGAGTCTCCGCAGAAGACAATTCTTGAATTCTTTTCAAATGGGAGCATGCAGCTCTCGCACCTCGTTTTCCTTCTCTGTTTTCCATCATTCGCGGCACGGCCCCTGATTGGAACCAAGGCCACATTCATAACCGATAACCGGAAAACATCCACCGTGTCACCGGCATGGCAAGGGGAGCGCAACGGGGGGTGGTTAACCACCCGCCCGGCTAACGCTCCCCCACCGGTACATGCCTGACGATGGGCAGGGTCACCAGAGCTCCCCCGCCTTACCGTCCGGTGCGGAATCAGTTGCCTTCCGCCTTCTCGCGGTTGGCGAACTGCTTCTTGATGTTGACACGGGCCGTGTTCTGATCCTTGGCGTTCTTCATGTCCACATCCAGGACCTGCTTGAAGCCCAGTCCGTCGACCTTGGAACGCATTTCGTCCATCAGGCTGTTGAACTCGTTGTCATCCTTGGCAAAGACTGCCTTCCAGGAGGTGTTGACGATTTCGGTCTTCACCTGACCACGAAGGGTGGAGATCTGGGAGGACTCATCGGGCTGGATGAAGCTGGAGCCAGGGGCGATCATGAGCTTGTCCGCCTTCTCCAGGTACTGCATGGAGGTCTTGGCCCCGTCCATGTGCTCGGACCAATCCTTGTCCAGGGCGGAGTTGCTGAACTGGTCGATGGTGGACTGCCACATGCTGGAGTCATAGGGCTCCTTGGTGTCGGGATCAATGTCAGTGGCCAGCTCGGTGGTGAAGTTCAGGGCCGATACGCCGTCGGAGTAAGAGCCACCACCGAACTGGGCGGGGACCTTGGAGGACTTGTTGCTCTGGAGCTTCTTGCCGAAGTCGGTCAGCTCGGGCTTGCCGTCCTTGATGTCGAAGTTCATGCCCTTGACGCTGCCGGCCATGGCATAGACTCCTTCCTTGGAGTAGAGCCAGTCGATGAAGTTGACCAGGCGTTGCTTGTTCTTGGCCTTGGATCCGACGGCGATGATGGCTGCCCCGCCATTGGGGGTGGCTCCGTAGGAGAAGATCTTCATGTCACCCATGGGGGCCAGCATGTAGCCCTTGCCCTGGGCCTTGTTTTCCGTGGTGTTGTAAGCAGCGGGCCCCAGATAGCTCCAGAAGGAGAAGAGAATCTTGCCCTGCTGGTACTTGGCCGACATGGTGTCGTAGTTCTGGGTGGAGGACTCGGGGTCGACCAGGCCCATCTGGTTGGCCTTGTTGAAGAACTGGAGGGCTTTCTCGTACATCCCGCCCTTCTGGGTGACCGACTGGTAGTCGGAGCCGTCGGCCTTGGCCAGGACAAAGCCCATCTCGTCATAACCGAAGTAGGTCGTAGGCTGCTTGGCGTTGTTCATCATGTTGCCGTCCCAATCCTTGAAGAGGGAGAAGGCGTAGACGTTCTTGTCACCGGTCTCGGCCCGGGCCTTGTCCTGCATCTGCTTGAGCACCTGCAGGAAGTCATCCAGGTTGTTGAACTTGGGGTAGCCGAGCTCACGGTAGTAGTCCCAGCGGATGTAGGGGCCGAAAACGGGCTCGTTACCCTCGGAGGGGTCGGTCGGGCTCTTGGTGGAGACGCTCTGCGGCACCCCCCAGACCCCGCTGCTCTGACCCGACAGTTTGTTGAGGGAGTCAGTGGCGGTCTTGTACTTCTTGATGTTCTTGGCATTCTTTAGGTACGGCGTCATGTCCTCGATCAGGTGGGCCTTGATCAACTTGGTCAGTCTGCCATTGCCGGCTCCGGTGATGACCAGATCGCCCAGGTTCCCGGCTGCTGAACGGGTATCGAAGAGGGTGCTGCCACCACCGGCCACATTGGGCGAGATCATGTTCAATTTAATGTTGAACTTGTCCTTGACCATCTTGGCGAACCAGCCCTTTTGAACGCCCTGGTAGTTGGCCAGGTCGTCGTAGACGTCCACCTTCATCAGGGAGCCGTCGTCCTTCTCATTGGCGGAGTTGCCTCCGCCGCCGCCACAGCCGGCCAGGGCCAGCGAGGCTGACAGCACCGCTGCAGTCACCACTGCGAGTTTGCTATTCTTCATGGTTTCCTTGTTACCTTTCTCTGCAATAGTCTGGTTTTCAGACTCCCCGGTCGGCCCATGCGGTCGCCCGACATGGGCCGACCGGAGTTGTCAAGTCTTCATATGAGGTCCGGATCCCCTTGCCCGGGAATCCCGACGGGGGCCGGACGCTCATCTTCCTGTTCACTTCTTGTCTTCAAACTGCTTCTTGATGTCCACCCGGGCCGTGTTCTGGTCCTTGGCATCCTTCATGTCCACATCGAGAACCTGCTTGTAGCCCATCCCATCAACCTTGGAGCGCATCTCATCGAGGAGGGCATTGAACTCGTTGTCATCCTTGGCGAAGGAGGCCTTCCAGGAGGCGTTGACGATCTCGGTCTTCACCTGGCCGCGGAGGGTCTTGATCTGGGAGGACTCGTCCGGGGTCACGTAGCTGGAACCGGGGGCCACCATGATCTTGTCGTTCTTCCTCAGATATTCCATGGTGGTCTTGGCCCCGCCCATGTGGGCGGACCAATCGGTGCTCAGCGGGTCCGTGTTCTTGGCCAGCTGCGAGGGCCACATGCTGGCGTTGTAGGGATAGCCCGTGGAGGGATCCTTGTCCTGGACGATCACAGTCGGGTAGTTCAAGGCCGAGACCCCGTCCTTGTAGGTGCCGCCGCCCCAATCGGCCGGTACGTTGGCACCGTTGCCGAAGAGGACCTTCTCGCCGAAATCGGTCAGCTCGGGCTTGCCATCCTTGACCGTCCAGTTCAGGTTCTTGGGACCAGCGGATCCGCCGGTCTGGGCACCGGAGGCGTAGACCCCCTCAGGCGAGTAGAGCCAGTCGATGAAGTTGACCAGGCGCTGCTTGTTCTTGGCCTTGGAACCCAGGGCGATGAAAGTGCTCCCCCCGTCAGGCGTGGCACCGTAGGAGAAGATCCTCATATCCTCCAGGGGGGCGATCATGAAGCCCTTGCCCTTGGCCTTGTTGTCCGTGGTGTTGTATGCTGCCTGCCCCAGCCAGGGCCAGAAGGAAAAGAGAATCTTGCCCTGCTGGTACTTGGCATACATGGTGTCGTAGTTCTGGGTGGTCGACTCGGGGTCGACCAGGCCGGCCTGTGATGCCTTGTTGAAGAACTGGAGGGCCTTCTCGTACATCCCGCCCTTCTGGGTGACCGACTGGTAGTCGGAACCGTCGGCCTTGGCCAGGACGAAGCCCATCTCGTCATAACCGTAGTAGCAGGTAGGCTGCTTGGCGTTGTTCATCATGTTGCCGTCCCAGTCCTTGAAGAGGGACATGGCATATATGTTCTTGTCGCCGGTCTCGGCCCGGGCCTTGTCCTGCATCTGCTTGAGCACCGTGACCAGGTCATCCAGGTTGGCGATCCTGGGATATCCGACCTCCTTGTAGATGTCCCACCGCACGTAGGGGCCGAAGGTGGGCTCCAGCCCCTCGGAAGGGTCCGTGGGCGGCAGGGAAGTGACCGACCCGGGCACTCCCCAGACCCCGCTTGTCTGTCCAGCCACCTTGTTGAAGGCGTCGGTGGCGGACTTGTACTTCTTGATGTTCTTGGCATTTTTCAGATACGGCGTCATGTCGTCAATCAGATGGGCCTTGACCAACTTGGCCGCCTGGCCTGAGCCTGAACCGGTGATGATGATGTCGCCCAGGTTCCCGGCTGCCGAACGGGTATCGAAGAGGGTGTTGCCCCCGCCCGCCACATTGGGGGCCACGATGTTCAACTTGAGGTTGAACTTATCCTTGACCATCTTGGCGAACCAGCCCTTCTGAATGCCCTGGTAGTTGGCCAGGCCATCGAAGACGTCCACCTGCATGAGCGACCCGTCGTCCTTCTCGTTGGCGGAGTTGCTGCCGCCGCCACAGCCCGCCAAGGCCATGGACACGGTTATGACAGCGGCAGCCACCGCCGTCAGCTTCCTGGCTTGCATATTTCCCCTTTCCAGACACCGTCCGGCTCCCGGGCCCGTCCTGTCACCTTCGGCAGGTCGACGGACCGCAGGTCATCGGTAGGGTTCTGACTTCCGCTTACATACTTGTGGCTCGTACGACTGTCTCAACGGCCTGCGGGATCCTCCTCGGTCGATGCGCCCGGCCTTCAGACCCCTGCCCACCGCCGACGACTGCGTGAGCGGTGATGGTCAATCCAATGGTTGATCCCCTTCGGACCGGCGGGGCCACTGCCGGCCTTGCATTTCTCATCGATTTGTCCTCCTTGATGAATCGACATGAACGCTTCCTGGCCGCCGCGTGGAATCAGACCCACACGGCGGCAAGGTGGCACCTCCTCTCGATCAGCCCTTGACGGCGCCGAGCATCATGCCCTTGACGAAGTAACGCTGGAAGAGCGGGTAGATGAAGAGGATGGGCAGGACCACGATGACCGAGACGGTCATCCTGATCGACGACGGGGTCTGTTGGGTGGCCAGGGCCGCCATGTTCAGAGCCCCGCCAGCGCTGGCCTTGACCGCACTGGCCAGGGAGCTTGCCTGGTTGATGTACTGATAGAGCAGGTACTGCAGGGAGTAAAGCTTGGAATCAGTCATGTAGATCAAGGTGTCCTGGAAGGAGTTCCACTGCCCCACGGCCGAGAAGATGGCCACCGTGGCCAGAATCGGCGTGCACATGGGCAGGACGATCTTGAAGAAGACCGTCAGTGTGCCGGCGCCGTCCACCTCGGCCGCCTCCTGGAGGGACTGGGGAATGGACTCGATGTAGGTCTTCACCAGGATGATGTTGAAAGGCTGCACGATGGCCGGCAGGATGTATACCCAGAAGTTGTTGGTCAGACCCAGGTTCTTCATCGTGATGAACATGGGAATCAAGCCGGCATTGAAGTACATGGTCACGATGATGAAGCGGTACCAGAACTTGCGGTGCCACATGCCCTGCTGGGTGAAGAGGAAGCCCAGGAAGGCACTGGCCAGTACGGTCAGGGTCGCACCGATCACGGTACGTCCCAGGGAGACCATGGCAGCCGTACCCAGACCCTCCAGCTTGAAGACCTCCACATAGTTGCTCCAGTGGATCCCCTTGGGCAGGACGGTGATCTTGCCGGCGGCACTCAGGGTGTTGTCGGAGATGCTGTTGATGATCAGGTAGTAGAACGGGTAGACGCAGATGAAGGCGAAGAGGATGAAGAAGGCGATGTTGAAGACATTGAACACCTTCTCGCCCTTGGTCCGCTGCAGGAGGGGAGAGACGCCCTTCGATTCGATTGCCATGCTGTCACTCATGATTGTTTCCCCTCACGCTCAGATGATTGACTCGCCACGGGTCCGCTTCGAGGCCCAATTGACCAGGAACAGGAGGACCACACTGACCAGGGATTTCAACATGGATATGGCCGTAGCCAGAGAGAGGCTGTTCTGACCCATGCCCACGTTGTAGACGTAGAGGTCAAGCACCTGGATGTGCTTGAGGTTGAAAGCGTTCTGGAAGACGAAGTACTGGTCCATCCCGTTGTTCAGGAAGTTGGAGACGCTCAGCATCAGCATGACCAGGTAGGTGGGCATGAGCTGCGGGACCGTGACATGGATGATCTGCTGGAAGCGGTTGGCCCCATCCACCTGGGCTGCCTCGTAAAGCTCCGGATCAATGCCGGATATGCCGGCCAGGTAGAGGATGGACCCCCAGCCCAGACCCTTCCACAGGCTCCACAGGAGCATCTTGAAGTAGGTCCCGCTGTCGGAATCCAGGAAGTGGATGGGCTGTGAGATCAGGTGGATGTTCTGCAGGAGCTGGTTGATCATGCCGGTGGAGGAGAACATGGCAAATGCCACGGCGTAGACCAGGACCCAGCTGATGAAGTTGGGTAGGGTGGTCAGTGTCTGGATGACGTTCTTGAAGTGTTTGTTGCGAATCTCATTGAGGCCGATGGCGAAGAACAGCGGGAAGAACGAGGTCAGAATGCCCAGGCCGCTCATAACGAAGGTGTTGATCAGAACCTGGCCGACCGTGTGCAGCTGGGCCGGGTTCTGGACAATCATCTTGAACCACTGGAAGCCGACGAACTCGCTCTCCGACAGGGGAATGGGGGGCTGGTAGTCATAGAAGGCATATACCCAGCCGAGCAGGGGATAGTAACTGAAAAGGATGACCAGTATCAGAAAGGGGACGGTCAAGAGGAAGAGGTTGATGCTGTGTTTCTTCCTGCCGCTTATGCCCTCTTGGCGTTTGGTCTTACCCCGCCGGGTGGCTTTCAACGGAATGTCACCACTTGACATCCTGCCCTCCTGTCTTTTCCCATAAGCCCGCTCCCTTGCGTTGCCAGCCATGCGCCGTATGTATCCGCTACTTCTCGGCGCCGCGTAGATCGTAGTCGGCTTATTTATATGTTTGTAAATAGATTAGTACACCGATTTTACTAAGCTGTCAAGCCAAGGTCCTCCGCCAGGCATGTCACCACGTGAGGCAGGATCGGACCGTCAGCCCGTCAATCCAACAGACCGTCCAGGTTGGGCAGGTCCGGGCACCCCCCTGACAGGCCCTTCCGGCAAATGATCCCACGGCCGACGGTGCATGAGACGGAACGACACGGGATGCCGGTCCCACTCCCATGTCCGCGTGCCACCGCCCCTGCCGGGAGGACCGGCGGGTAGAGTCGAAGAGGAAAGGCGAATCATGCACTTCAACCTCGAAAGCCCCTTCTGGCGGTTTGTGAACACCTTGCTCAGATTCACGGCGCTGAACCTGCTCTTCGTCGTCACCTGCATACCCCTGGTTACAATAGGTCCCGCCCGCAGCGCCCTGTACGGCACGGTCTTCGCCTATGACGACCACGATGACATCCCCCTTTGCCGACAGTACCTGCAACGCTTCATCCGGGAGTTCAAGCAGTCCATCATCGCCTTCATCATCCACGCGGTGCTGGCTGCCATCGTCATTTACTCACTGGCCTTCTGGCTCAGCATGACAGGGGCGATGACCTACCTCGCCCTCATTGTCCTGATCATCGGAGCTGTCCTGCTTGTCCTCTCATATGAGTTCTTCTACCCCCTGCAATCCCGCTACACCAATACGGTCTGGGGTTTCTTCAAACTTTCCGTCGGTGTTCCCATGGGAATCCCCCTCTACGCCATCTGCCTCCTGGCCATCGACGTGGCCTTCGCCTTCCTCATCTACTATGTGCCCTTCCTGCGGGTCCTGGCCATAATCTTCGGCTTTTCCTGGCTGGCATATGCCAAGTCACTGATCTACCTACGAGCCTTCGACCGTTTCGAACGCGGAACCAAGGGCGACACCAAGACTACCTACAAGAACGGTTCATTGTGAGGCCGTGAGGAAGCAGGCTTCCGGCTGGCACCCCCTTCGACACGGAATACCCACAGAGCACGTCCGGGACGGTGCCGTCGCACTGCCACCCAGCCCTCCAAATGGCGGGGCACACTTCATATCGATTGTCTGTGCATAGGTCGAAATGGACAACGGTTGTGTCTTCCTCGCAAGGGTCTGGGGAAGACCAGCCTGCTGTGGTCCAGGCTTGCTACAGTTTGGAACGGTTCGTGCTTCAACATAACAGGACGGTCTTAGGCAAATGGGATTCATACACTGGCTCATCAACCTACTCAAGGATCCACGCAGTGCCATCGCGGGGTGGATTGCCATGGGACTGGTGCCCACATATGCATTCATCTTCCTGATCATCTTCATCGAGACAGGCGTGGTCTTCATGCCCTTTCTGCCTGGTGACTCCCTCCTGTTCGCGGCCGGCGTCTTCGCACACGACCCCACCAGCGGGATGGCATTGGACATCCTCCTGCCGGTCGTCTGCCTGGCTCCGATCCTTGGCGACCAGAGCAACTACTTCATAGGGCACTTTTTCGGACGGGCCATCATCAGGTCAGGCAGGGTGAAGGCCTTGACCCCGGAGCGGCTGGCCAAAACAGAGGGAATGATAGACAAGTGGGGACCCTTGGCGGTATTCCTGGGCCGCTTCTTCCCCTTCATCAGGACCTTCATGCCCTTCATCTCGGGAATCTCGGGGATGAAGTGGAGCCGGTTCACCCCCTTCAGTGTTCTGGGGGGCCTGGTCTGGTCCACCCTCTTCACCCTCCTGGGATACTTCTTCGGAGGCATTCCGGCCGTCCAGGAGCATTTCGAACTCGTCATTATCCTTATTCTGCTCATATCCGTCATGCCGACCATCATCGGACTGATCAAGGCCAGAGCAGGCAAGGGCAAAAGGGCCGAATCCGCGCAGGCTGCCGCTGACCGGGATGATCTCGGGGAATTCAAGCAGGACGGGAACCTCAGTGACTGAATATGACAACCCGTCCGGCAGCCGCGAAAACCGCGCCATGGGTTTGTAACACGGGGTCTGGCACAGACCGTCCAAATTGCGTTTGTGCCCACCCTGCGATACAGTACAGTCTGTTGTTCGGCTACGGTCGGGCAACGAATGGGGCTGTAGCTCAGTTGGTAGAGCGCTTCGTTCGCATCGAAGAGGTCGGGGTTTCGACTACCCTCAGCTCCACTTTTCAGCGGTGATTACGGGCATGCATGCCTGGTCCGTCAGTTGGCTCAGCCTCCGCTATTTATTCTAATGATTGAACTATAATATCTGTATGCGATTCTGCCGAAGCTGGCGGGCTCACTAAGGCGGCACAGTACGGTTGTGCCGTGCAGCTGCATACTCAGCGCAGCACACAGGAAACATCTGGCAGGCCCTGCCCTGCAGGCAGAGCCTGCCCAGTTACGGAACGGGGGATTGAATTGACAATGAAGCGATTCAGATTATTTATCACGAAGACAGGCAAGACGAGAACGAACGGTTGGGGTCCGGTCCTGACAGCTGCCACGACGGCCCTGACGGCCATGGGGCTGGTCCTGGCACCTGCGGCGAGCGCAGACACCCAAACCCGATCTGGAGCCGCCCCAGAGACTGCCGCTGCCTCGACTACCATCCTGCCGAAGACCGGGCAGACGCCCTCTCTCCGGTTCGCCAAGGAGATGGGCAGGGGATGGAACCTGGGCAATTCCTTCGATGCGGTGGACACCAACTGGTCCTCCCCCGATCAGGGCGAACAGGCCTGGGGGAATCCCAAGGTGACCCCCGACCTGCTCAAGGCCGTCAAGGACAAGGGCTACACCAGCATCCGGATTCCAATGACCGTCTACCGGCGATACCAGGACCTGGGCTCGGCCAACAAGGACGGCTACCGTTACCTGATCAATCGGGATTGGCTCAATCGGTATCGCCAGGTGGTCGACCAGGCGACCGGACTGGGAATGCACGTCCTGGTCAACATTCACCATGACTCCTGGATCTGGCTGAAGCAGTGGAATGGGCAGGTAGGGGCCAAGGAGGAGGTCATGTTCTCGGATTTCTGGAAACAGCTGGCCAGAACCTTCGCCGATGAGCCGGACAAGGTGGCCTTCGAGACCATCAACGAGCCCCAGTTCAACACCTGGGACTACCCGTCCGCCCAGGAGAAATTGGACAGACTGAACACGGAGGCGCGCTCCATCATCCGCTCCGTGCCCGGCAACGAGCACCGCATGATCGTCATGCCCACCCCCTCTACCACCCCTTCCGACGAGTACACCAGGCATCTGGCCTCCCTGATCAGGGGCTTCAACGATCCATACCTCGCGGCCACGGTCCACTACTACAGTGAGTGGCTCTACAGCGCCAACCTGGGGATCACCGGCTTCGACGAGAGGATTGGCACCGACAACCAGGGCCGCCCGACCACGGCCAGGACCTCGGCCGCCGCCACCTTCAAGACCATCCAGGACAACCTGACCAGCCAAGGCATCGGCACCGTGATTGGCGAGTACGGCCTCCTGGGCTATGACACAGGCAGCGACGTGCTCCAGGAAGGGGAGGAACTCAAGAACTACGACTACATGAACCAGATGGCCCGCCAGGACGGAATTGGGCTCATGCTCTGGGACAACGGCTCCATGATTTCACGTCAGGCCCCATATGGATGGAAGAGCGCCCGAATCGGCTCCGAACTCCAGGCAGCCATGGACGCCGTCTCCTCCTATGCCACGGGCTCCGACACTGTTTATCTTGCCTCCAAGGCTCAATCGGGACTGGCCATTCCCCTGACCCTGAACGGAAACTCCTTCAACTCGATCAAGGGCCTCAAGGCCGGTTCCGACTACACCTACGACGCTTCCTCCCAGACGGTGACCCTGACCGCCTCCTACCTGAACCGGATCCTGTCCGCCCCTAAGGCACCGGCCTACGGTCGGCTGGCCGATCTGACCCTCACGTTCACCGCCGGCGCCGACTGGCATGAGTATCTGGTTCGTGCCGGGCAGGCCACCTCCTCGCCCGCCGTCGGCCAGCGCAGCGGTATCACACTCCCCATGGACTATGCGGGGAACGCCGTCCGCAGGGTCTCCGCCAAGGAATACGGGCGGGCCGTCGGCCCCAACTCTTCCTGGTGGTCCTATCTCCAGGCCGGTTCCGCCTTCTCCAGTGACAGGAGGGCCGGCACCTTCACCCTGAATGGGAACTTCTTCTCCGACCCAAGCGTGACTGATGGAACCGTAGAAGTGACCATCGAGTTCTTCAACGGCTCCTCGATCATCGTCCCGATGACCATTTCATCTGGCTCCGTACAGGCAGGGGCATCGCGCCCGGCAGACCAGTAAGCGCAAGAGCGGTATGTGGTAGCGTCCGGCCCCGGACCGATACGAAGTCGGTTCGGGGCCGGACGTTCGTGTTCGTGCCTGTATTAGCCTCGGGGATGGGCAAGGAGACCGGAACGGGCCACCTGACCCAGCCAGGCCAAGGAGGGTTTGGGGTGACGCTCGAAAGTCGCGTGGTCCACGGAGACCAGGCCGAAGGTGGGTTTGTAGGACCCCCACTCGTAATTGTCCAGGAGTGACCAGTGTAGGTAACCCTCCACGCGCACGCCCTCATCCATGACCTGATGAAGGCCGGCCAGGGCGTCGAAGGTATAGTCGATCCTCCGACTGTCATCGGCTGTGGCGATTCCATTCTCGGTGACCACGATGGGGGTGTGCTCGGCGGTCTGCCAAGTGTGGAGCACAGCCTCCCCCAGGGCGGCAGGGTAATACTCCCAGCCTGTCAGGGTCTTCTCCGCATCCTCCGGGACCGGTAGGGGGCCGTCGTGGCCGATGAAGGTGCGCAGGTAGGCCTGCACCCCTATGAAGTCGTCGCCTCGTGCAGCCTGGGTGAAAAAGTCCTCACGGGGGTAGCGATACTCCTCCATGTCCTGTTCACAGCCCGGCAAGGCCTGGAAATCCTGACAGGCAATGGTCCAACCGGACTTGATTCCCGGTCGACGGGAGAGGGCTGCCCGAGCCTTCCTGTGGGCCATGACCAGGGATTCGGAGATGACCGGGTCGGGGGTGGGCAAGGAGGCGGCAGCCATATCGCTGCCCTCCTGCCCCCCTTGGGTCAGAGCCACCATATTGGGCTCGTTAATCGTGCAGACCCAGGTGACGCCTTCCAGAATGGGGATGAGGTGCTCCACGTACCGGCCAAAGAGGTCTGCCGAGGCAGGATCGCGCCAGCCCCCTCGCCTGGCCAGCCAGCGGGGCAGGGTCATGTGGTTCAGGGTGACCATGGGGGTCACCCCGGACTGGAGGCAGGTTTCGATCATGGCCCGGTAGTGAAGGAGCTGGGCCCGGGAGAAGAATCCCTCCTCAGGCTCCACCCTGGCCCACTCCACTGAAAAGCGGTATGTGTTCAACCCGCTGCCGGCCAGGAGGGATATGTCTTCCGCGTAACGGTTGTAGCTGTCGTCAGCGTCCCCCGAAGGCTCGCTGAGGTCGCTGTCCGGCCGGTGCTCACGCTCCCACCAGTCCGCGTTGACATTGTTGCCCTCTATCTGGTGGGCAGCCGTGGCCGCCCCCCAGAGGAAGTCCTGTGGAAAGGTGTATGTGGGCGTTGGCATGTGAATGTACCTTCCTTGCTGGATTTGGTGGTCGGCCCCTGCCGGGGCCACCCTTTGAACCCGCCTGTTTGTATCTTCCAGACGAGAGTGCCGGTCGTCCCTTGGCCGGATTGCGCGCACTTGCAGTCGGAATGCAATACAACCGCTTGGAAATTTCCAGCACTTTCAGAAGGGTGGATTCCCTTACGCGATTCGGTTGCCAGTAGGTGCACGACACTGCGGAGATAGAGGCACCGGCTTTCACCGCCAGTCCGTAGATTGCCGCTCTGCGCATACACACACCCCGCCTACTTCGCCGAGAAAGGCAGCCGGATGAGCTGCTGCCGAACAGCTGGTCGCCCTGCTACCTCCCTGTCGGCTTGGGCCGGCGGACAGTTACAGGCATGGGCGCCGGTACTTACTTTACAGTCTGTCCGTCGACTGCGAGGAAGATGTCGATATGGGCGGCATCGGCCAACTGGCCCTGCGTCACTTCCAATCCACCCTTGCGGTAAGGCAGATCCAGAATCCGGCCCTCAAGCCTGCGTCCATCAGCCTCAACCCTCAAGCGGTCCGAACCTGTACCCTCTGAGCCGGTGTCTCCTGGTCCAGCGACCGGCCCACCAGCCACATGGTAGCGGATGGTACGCGGCTGGCCGAACAGGGTCATGGTCACCTCCATTCCGTCATCTTCCTGGGACAGGACCGGATCGAAGACAACCCGCCCATCGCGCAACTGGAGGCCGAAGAGGTGCTGGACCACCTGTCGGCAGTAGATGCCGGGGCCGGAGGAATAAATCCTCCATCCTCCCCTCACGCCTACGGGATCCTTGGCCCCCTCCTTGAGCCTCGACCATTGGGAGGCGGCCGTGTACCTGTCGGGGAAGTCGGCGTCCGACGAAGCGAAGTAGCAATTGCGTTGCCTGGGCTCGCTGGTAGGCAGGCGGCGGAATTGGCCCACCGGGCTGATTCTTAGGAGCTCCTGACCCAGGCGGGTCCTGCCCAGCAGGCCCAGGGCCTCCGTGTAACGCACATGGGCGTGCGTATACATCAGGCCAATCTCCCGGCCCACGTTGGCGGCCTGTTCAGCCCTCTTGAAAACCCTTGTCACTCCATCATGGAAGGAGGCCGGGCGGTCCATGAGCCTCACACCGTCCGGATAGTGAAGATTGCCTTCGATGATCCTTTCATGGTCCGCCTCCTGATCAGGTGTGAGCAGGCCGGCGATGATGGAGCGAGTCATGGGAATCAACCTGTACCGTATCCCGGTCCTGGTATCCGAGGGGTGTATGACCGGGCGGGGTTGCCCATCTACGAAGTTGACGTATCCGGCCAAGACCCCTTGGAAGATAAAGTTATCGGCGAAGTCGGCCTTGATTCTGCCGGCTTCCCCGGCAAAGCGGGAGGCCAGGTCGGTCCGGCCGGCGGCCTCCAGGAGCGGTTGCAGTCCGCAGCAGGCCTGGTAGAGGAGGGCGATGGTCCATGTGGAGGCCATCTGTCTCTTCATGGACTCCTGGGCCGGCTGAAGGGTGTCGTCCCAGTCCCCCTCGCCATAACAGAAGAGGTCGGTATCCGGGACTCTATGCGACTGGATATAGTCCAGCGTCCGGGCAAGATGGTCGGCCACCGTGAGCGGGCCGGAAGAGGGGCGAGTGGCATCATCCCGCCAGAAAGCCACGGGCTCATCCAGGAGGTCCAACCTGCCGCCCGCTTCGAAGTACTCAGCCAGCGCCAGTAGGGGCCAGACGGGGATGTCCCCATGGGAATCGTGCTGATAGAGGTCCGCATACTGGTCGAACATGAACCACTGTGGCAGAGAACCGTCGGGGTTCTGGTGGGTGAAGACCTTGAGGAGGATGGTCCGGGCCAGGTCGGTATGACCGAAGGTCAGGGCAAGTTCCAGAGGCCCCTGGCAGACGTCCCGTGTACCCCAGGCGGCGCCCCCATACTGTTCCAGCCCGTGGGGTGACAGAAAATGAACCAGGGCGTTCTGCACCAGCCAGGGCATAAGGTCGTTGAATTCGGCGAATCTTCCCTCCCCCGCCACATGCAGCCCCTGCATGAAGGAGGCCATGGCCAGGTAATGGGCATGGAGAAGCTTCCGTTCGGATGTGGCGGGGACCGCATCAGGTTTGCTCTCCTCGCTTGCGCCATCCATGAATCCGGCGATGGTGACGGACAGGGCCCGGCCCCCGTCCGACAGGAAGGTGACCATGGCCGGATCGGTGGTGCGGACCCCCTCACCCGGATCGAAGAGGGGGCCGTCATCCCCGGCCCTTGCATCGGGCGATGAGATGACATAGCTCAGTCCTGGGCAACGCTCAGCCGCAGGACTGCCCGGTGCAGGGGTAAAGGAAATGGACCCCCCCATCCCCCGGGCGACATCGGCAGGAGCGAACTTCCGAAGCCAGATAGATGGATCTTCCAGGCTGACGGTCAACAGAGCCCGGATCGGACCGTCGGCCTCCAAATGGATGTCGATGGCGGCCCCGTCCAGATGGGCGATGGTGGACACCGTCAGGCTCCGATCACCCAAACGGTAGACCCAGCGGGATCCGCCCAGATCCATGATGTAGGCCGAAGGAACACCCAGGAGGCGCCAGGTCCCGTCCACCTGGACCAGGATGCGTACCCCCCGCGAGCGCAGGAGGCCCAGACCGGTCTTCTGGACTGAAACCAGCTGGTTCATGTTGGTGTTGCCCAGGACCACCTGGGAAGCGAAGACACCCCCTGCGTAGGTGGTGGCGGCCATGGTGGGCCGTGACGGGTCGGTATCCGGATTGCCGGACAGGAGAATCTGCCCGTGGGAGCGAGCCACCTCCAGTTCCTTGCGCCTGCTTACCACATGGCAGGCATCATCTCCGAAGTAAGAGAGCAGATGGCCTGTCTGGTCCGCCTCCGGCTGGCGGACGGACCCTCCGCCCAGTCGGCTGAACTCGCCCTCAGGCAGGGGGTCGCCATTCAGCAGTGCGGAAGAGATCAGGAGTGATGTTGCTGACTCAACCTGTGAGGCAGCAGGAGAGACAGGCGAGGTGTCATGGGGGCCGATGGACGGACCGTCATCGGCCTCGGTCCAGTCCGCCCCACTCAGACTTTCCTCAGAGGCCCCTGCGCAGGCGGTGCAGGCCTTGCCCAGGTCACCCCTGTAATCGGACATGGCCGTGTTCCACACCTGCCAGGTGAGGCCTCCCTGGGTCAACGGCGCCTTGGGAGAGAGGAGGCAGGCCATGGCGAACTCATACTGGTCTATGCCCCCCCGGTCCCAGTCGGCATCGCCGAGAGCCTCGGGCTGACCGCCCAGACGGGCACCAAGTCCGTAAAAGTCGTAACCGTCGGTCATGAATGCCCTGCATCCCTGTATGATTCCCGTAACGTACAGGGGAAGCCGAGGAGCGCAACCCATTGTCTGTCGGGCTGACAGGACGTTGCCAAAATTGGGGACGCCCTGCACATGGTAGGCGATGTACTGGGAGATGTAGGACTCGGCGCCGGCAGCCGTGGACGGCTCCACCAGGGCCAGATCCTGGGCGGAAACCAGGTCCCACAGATCGTCAGGCAAGACGGCGTCATCACATTCCTGCCTCTCAATACCAGAAGTCAAGCCGCCCTGGTCGATCGTGACCGACACCTCCCAGGTCCATGACGCCCCCCTGCCAGTCCCGCCGCCTTCGCCACCTGATGGAAGAGCCAGGGAAAGCGCAGGCGATATGGCGCTTGGAACAAGTCGAACCCACCAACGGACGCCCATGTCCCTCCCCTCCCAGACTGGGCTGCCGACTGCCGGATCGAAAGAGGCCCGGGAACCTGATCCGGTCAGTTGGATGGAATCTATCCGCCCCTCCCGATGGCGGCGGAGCCAGAGACCAGCCAGGGGACGGTCATGGATGCCTGGCCTGAACTGGGTGACCTGGATGCCTCCTGCATCGATCAATGTCAGGTCCCCGTTGAAGTTGAACGAAGCCGAGAAGTCCCCCCTCTCGACGGTCATGCCTTGGGGCCGCCGCATCCGGTCCCCGTCTCCCTCGCCGTCACCTGCGCCCCGATCGGGAGACTTGCTGCGTGGAGTCTCTGTGTTCATCTTCTCCGCTTTCGTTGCTAATAGGCTTGTTCCTGCTGAAGTTCATCGTTTGTCCTGCGCAGAATCCCAGAAGTCGTCCAGTAGAGCCGCCGTCTCTTCAGGCCTGTCGATGTTGGGACAGTGGCCGGCACCCGCAATCACCTCGTAGCGTGCGCCCAGCATGCGGGCCATTCTGGCCTGCCAGTCCTGAGGCCAGGAAAAGTCGTCGTGCTCGCCATGGAAAACCATCATGGGCAGGCCGGTGGCAGCCAGCTGTTCGGTCCTGTCATGCAGGTCGGCCAGCTGGTCTATGGTCCCGATGAGCTGGTCCTGGCTGGTCCGCTCTGCCCGAAGACGCTGGAATCTGTCCTGCGGGTTCAGTTCCTCGTCCGGCAGGCTGGCCCTGTCCGGGTTATCCAGCCTCCACAGATCCCCACCAGGGTGGTCCAGGAGCCGCTGACGCAGGTCCGCCTTCCGGCCCGGCCAACCATGGGGGCCGGACGACATGAGGGTAAGGCTGGCAAAGAGGTCAGGGTCGGCCAGGAGGGCCGCCTGGGCCACCACCCCGCCGAAGCTGTGTCCCAGGAGGTGGACCCGTTTGGCCCCGGTGTGCTCAATCAGGATACGGGCTACATCCAAGGCATCACCGGCCGTGGCCCCCCTGTCATAGGCCTTCCTCCCTTCAGGGGCCACCGAGTCTGCCTGCCCCCTCTGCGAGTAGGACCAGACATCCCAACCATCCTCTCCCAGGATGGAACTGATCTGGTAGAAGTCCTCCTTGGAACCGGTGAAGCCGGGAATCATCATGGCCACTCCCCGCACCCCCCTTACCCCCTTGGGGGCATGGAGGGCGGTCAGGTCGCCCACGGGGGCATGTATGACCATCGCCTCGATGTTCTCCGGCAGGGGTAGGTCCCCAAAGGGCACACCCCTGTCCACGACATGGTGGGATATCATTGTTTCTCCTGTGGCTTTCTGCCCTCAGGCCTGCGTGCGCAGGCTGGGGATGGCGTCGAGCAGCTTGATCGTGTAGTCGTTTTCAGGGTGCTGAAGAACCTGGGCCGTCCGTCCCCGCTCCACCACCGTGCCCTTGTTGAGGACCATGATCGAATCGGTGATCAGTCGGGCCGACAGGAGGTCGTGGGTGATGTAGAGCATGCTCACGTTCAACCGGACCCTCAGGTCGTCTAGGAGGGCCAGGATTCCGGCCCTCAGGGTCATGTCCAGCATGGAGACCGGTTCATCGGCCACCAGGACGTGGGGGTTGCTGGCCAGCGCCCGGGCTATGACCACCCTTTGGCGTTGCCCTCCCGACAGCTGGTGGGGGAGTTTGGCGGCATACTGTTCCACAGGGGTCAAGCCCACCGTGTCCAGCAGTTCCAACATCCGCCTGCGCGCATCGTCCCCCCTCAGGTCCGTGTAATTGAGGATGGGCCTGGTCAGCGTGTACTCCACCGTGTGGAGGGGGTTGAGGGCCGAATAGGGATCCTGGAAGATCATCTGAATGTCGGAACGCAGGGACCTCAGATCCTTGCGCCGCTTCATCTGATCAACCCGCCTGCCGCCCAGGGTGATGTTGCCTGAGGTCGGCCTTTCCACCCCGGTGAGCATTTTGGCTATGGTGGACTTGCCGGATCCGGATGCCCCCACCAGGGCCAAGGACTGGCCCGGGGAGAGGGTGAAGGAGACATTGTCGACGGCGGTCACCGAATCCTCACCCCGCTTGCGGGAGGGGTAGATTTTGGAGACGCCGGTCACCGTGACCGTCATATCTTCCTCATCGTCGGTCTGCGAAGTGGTTCCACCAACCGAGCCTGAGGCCTCGGCCTCATCGCGAGGCTTCAAGCCGGGCACTGAAACGTGTTCGGCTCTGGGATCACCATAATGGCTGAGGAGCATCTTGGTGTAGTCGTCCTGGGGATCGGTCAGGATCCGCCCGCTGGGGGCATCCTCTACGATCCGTCCGTTGTGCATGACCAGGACCCTCTGGGTGGACTCAAGGACCACACCTAGGTCGTGGCTGATCAGGATGGCGGTGAAGCCCTCCTGTTTCTGCAGCTCTCGGATGGTCCCCATCACCTCGTGCTGGACCAGGACGTCCAGTGCGGTGGTCGGCTCGTCGAAGACCATGAGCTTGGGCTCCAAGGCCAGGGCCAGGGATATGGAGACCCTCTGCCTCATGCCGCCCGACAGTTCGCCCGGGTAGGCGTCAAGCACGGAGTCCTGCAGACCAACCTTCTCTACAAGCTGCCTGGAATGGGCCTCATAGTCCTTCTTCTCCACGTTCCCGTGCGCCTTGTATATGTCCACGAAGTGCTTGCGGACGGTCCGCACCGGGTTCAAGGCGTTCATGCCCGACTGGAGGACCATGGCGAATCCGCCGCACCGCTGTCTGCGGAGCTCCTCCTGGCTGAGAGTGGTGATGTCCTTGCCCCCGAAGAGCACGCGCCCCTTGCTGATCCGGGCCGGCGGCTTGGAGAGTCGTGTGACGGCGAAGCCCAGGGTGGACTTGCCCGACCCCGACTCACCGACCAGGCCCACGAATTCACCCTGGTCCAGCGAAAAACTCACGTCCTCGACTGCCTTGACCGGTTCCTGGTCGGGGCTGTCATATTCGACGGACAGGTTCTCGACACGTAGCAGTTCCATCATGCCTTCCCTTCACGCAGACGGGGGTTGCTCAGGCGGTCCACACCGAAATTGATGAAGGTCATGGAGACCGCCAGGAGGGCGACCATGAGACCGGGCGCCAGCAGGAGTGCCCACTGACCGGTCAGGATCACATTGTTGTTCTGGGCCCAGTAGAGCATGGTGCCCCAGCTGACCGTGGTCGAGTCGCCCAGGCCCAGGAATTCCAGGCCTGCTTCCGACAGGGCGCCGGAGGTGGCCGCACCGAAGAAGTTGTTGATGATCAGGGAGAGCATGTTGGGGAAGATTTCATGGAAGATGATCCGCCAAGAGCTGTCCCCGCTGAAGGCCGCTGCAGTGACGAAGTCCCTGGAACGCAGGGACTGGGTCTGCGAGCGCAGGACCCGGGACCCCCAGGCCCACCCGGTCAGGACGATGACCAGTATGATTACGCCCATGCCTCCGTTCTGGAGGTAGGCTGCGATGATGATCATCAGGGGGAGGGAGGGGATGACCAGGAAGAGGTTGACGATGAAACCGACGAACTCCCCGGCGAATGAGCGGATGTAGCCCCAGCTCAGGCCCACCAACACGGCTATGCAGGTGGATAGGAGGCCGGAGACCATGGCCACCATGACGGAGACCCTCCCGCCCCACAGGAGCTGGGAGAGGACGTCCTGCCCGTTGCTGGTGGTACCCAGCCAGTGCTGGGCGCTGGGTCCGATGCTGGCCTCGAAATCGCCGGCCTTTGGATCATAGGGGCTGAGCCAAGGGGCAAACAGGGCCGAAAGGACGATCAGAGCCAACAGGACCAGGCCGAACCTGGCCTTGGGCACCTCCCAGACCGTCTTGAACCCCTTGCCTATCACCTCCAGGGCCCGGAGGACAGGATTCTGGCCCCTGGCGGTAGGGGCCTGCGGCCCTTGGGGGTCATTCCCATTCCCGTGTGCGGAAGTCTGCATCCCTGTGCTGACGATGCTGTTCGTCATCGCCCTCACCTCCTCGTCCTCGGGTCAAGGACCCCGTAAAGAATGTCCACGATGAAGTTGGCCACCAACACGCTGATGGTGATCATCAGGAAGATGGCCTGCATCAGGGGGTAGTCCTGGTTGGTCACGGCCTGGTAGAGGAGGAGGCCGACCCCCGGGTAATTGAAGACCTGCTCGACCAGGAGGGAACCGCCGACCACGCCGCCCAGTACCAGGCCGAAGGAGGTCAGGTTGGGAAGGAGGGCATTCCTGGCCGCGTACTTGAGCATGACCGTCCGTTGGCGCAGGCCGTTGGCCTCGGCGAAGGTGACGTAGTCATCACCCAATGTGTTGATCATGGTGTTGCGCATGCCCATCACATAGCTGCCCAGGGAGGTCAGCAGGATGGTCAGGGCCGGCAGTATGGAGTGCTCCACGGCATCGGATATGAAGTCCATCGAGAAGTTGGGTATTGCGGTGGACGAGTAAGCGCCGGAGGTCGGGAAAAGGCCGGCCTTGTAACCGAGGAAGAAGAGGAGCATAAGGGCCAGCCAGAAAGAGGGGAAGGCCGAAAGGAAGGAGCTGGAGATCGTACCGGTCACGTCCACGGCGGTCCCCCGCTTCCAGGCCATGAGAGCCCCGAGTGCGGTCCCGATGATGAAGGAGATGATCGTCACCAGCCCCACCAGTGTCAGGGTCCAGGGAAGGGCTGCCCCCACCAGATCCGATACGTTCTGCGGGAAGTTGCTGTACGAGACGCCAAAGTTCAGGTGGACCACATCCCCCAGATACTGCCAGTACTGGCTGAGCAGGTTGCCCTTGGGCATGCCCAGCTGGGCTTCTATGGAAGCCCTGACCTCAGGGGTGACCGGCCCGTTCTGGGACAACTTGGCTATGGCTGCGTCGGCGGGTGAGCCTGGCATCATCCTGGGCAGTATGAAGTTGACGGTTATGGCCGCCCAGAGGGTAACGAAGAATAGACCAATTTTCCCGAAAAAATATCGCACGTGACGACCTTTCATCCGTCAGGGGCGGGGGCGGCCCAGTAGGCAGGCCAGGAGGGACTGGCTGTCCCGACGGCCCGGCAGGACCGCCACCGAACCAGCCCGCTCCCCTTCTGCCCTTATGGGCCCGGCCTCTCAGGCCTTCTTGATATGGGTTACCACCATGAGGACCGACTGGGTCCAGGTGCTGGGTGAGGTGTAGGGGTCGTCCTCACTGGGCCAACCCGTGTAGTTCCGTGTGCTGAACAGGCCCCAGAGACCGCCGTAGAAGAGACCGATCACAGGCACATCGTCGTAGACGATCTGCTGGAGCTGGTCGACTATGTCCTTCTGGGACTTCTCATCGGCCGCCTGCTTGAGCTGGGCCAGGAGTTCATCGGCCTTGGGGTTCTTGTAGCGCTCGAAGTTGGCGTTGGCCGACTGACCCACAGGAACCGCGAACTCACTGTTGAGCAAGCCGTTGTAATCCTGGAAGACGCTGCCGGTGCCTCCGAAGGAGGAGATCAGGAGGTCATAGTCGCCGTTGTTCTGCGCCTGTGTGTATGCGGCGGGCTGGGGCTGGGTGAGCTTGACGGCTATACCCAGCTTGGTCAGCTGGCCCTGCATGGTCTGCACCCCGCGCAGCCAGTCGGTGTAGCCGCTGGGCACGGTGATGTTGACCTCGAGCTGCTTGCCGTTGGAATCCACCAACTGGTCGCCCTGCTTCTTGTAGCCGGCCTTGGCAAAGTACTCCAGGGACTGGGCCTCGTCCTGGGAGACCTTCCCCTTGTTGGGAATGGAATCGTTGACCCACTTGTCATGGTTGGGCAGGATGAGGCCGGTCTGGGTGGCACCGTCCACATAGCCCTCCTCGGCATCCTTGGCGATCTTGTCGCGGTCAAGGGCATAGCTGAGGCCCTTACGGAAGTTCACGTCGCTGAAGGGGGCCTTGGTCAGGTTCGGGTAAAGGGAGACCGTACCCCCCGGAGGGAACCAGTAGTGGTTGTGCTGCTTGTCGGCGCCCACCCAGGTCTTGTCCACGTTGTTGATGAAGGAGTAGGCCCAGTCATACTTCTTGTTGACCAGGTCCAGCTGCTTGTTGGAGGCGGGCAGAACGATGGTGTCGGCCGCAACCTTCCCGGCCTGCCAGTAGTCCTTGTTCTTCGCCAGGGTGTACTGGTTGGGCTTGAAGGTGTCCAGCTTATACGGGCCGGTCCCGACGGGGTTCTCATTGGTCCACTTGAGGGGGTCCTTCACACCCTTCCAGATGTGCTCCGGGACGATGTTCTGCTGACTGACGATCGACACCGCAGGCACATCGTTGTCCTTGAACTGGAAGGTCACTTTGGACCCTGAGGCCTCAAGGGAGGAGATGTGCTGCCAGACCCCCAGGGAGTCCATGGCCGCATCCTTCTTGACCAGGTTGAAGGTGAAGACCACGTCCTGCGCCGAGAAGGGCTTGCCGTCGCTCCACTTGACCCCGTCACGAATCTGGAACTCGACTGTCTTGGGGTCCACGATCTTATGCCCGCTGGCCAGGAAGGGGGTTGAGGTCCCATCGAGGCTGTTGACCACCTCGAGGGGTTCGTAGATGAAGTTGATGCCTATCCTCTTGCTGGTCGAGAATGGGTTGAAATTACGGGTGAAAGTTGGACTGCCACTGTCACCGCCGAAGAGGATCTGATTGCCTGCGGCAGCCTGCTGCGTTGCTCCGGACTTACTTCCGCACGCCCCCAGTCCCAGGAGGGTGGCCCCTGCAACCAGTGTTGCAAGGATCCTCACCGCCACTGTTTTCCGTCTCATATGTCTCCTTTGTCCGCATTGACATTCACGGGCCAAATCCGTCCTCTGCCATCTGGGTGCAGTCGGCACCGTGCATGCACGGGTGGACTCCCGAACCTGCACGGCTTCCTGTGACGGGACCGGATCGACCATCGCACTTTCTAGTGTATGCGCTTACATTAGAATGCGCAAATCTGCTCCTGTCATAGGATTTTAAGCGTATGCTTTCCCTTAGATTACTAGATATAGTTGCCCTCATTACCGGATAAAAGAAATAATGTTAGCGCTATCAAATCACGCGGTCAATCACACGTTTCGATGATATGCTGTATGAGATGTATGAAAGAGGGAAAGCGGATGGCAAGGAAACCGACCGTCTACGATGTCGCCCGCGAGGCCGACGTATCCATAGCCACCGTCTCCAGGGTCCTGCGCACCCCGGAGAGGGTGAGGCCCGAAACCAGACAGACCGTGCTCGAGGCCATAAATCTCCTGGGCTACCTACCAAGCGGCAGTGCACGAAGCCTGGCCGCCCGGCGGACCAATACCATAGGCCTCTTTCTGCCCAACATCGACCAATTGGACCAGATCGGCGACTTCGAACTGGTCAGTGAGGATGCCGCCGACATAGTCTTCGACCCACCCCACGCCCAGGAGAACAATTCGGATTCCCTCTACTTCGACGAGGTCTTGAGGGGGTGCGAACTGGAATCCTGGCGGCAGGGCCTAAGCCTCATGGTCAGCATCGGATTGAAGGGGAAAGATGGCGACATTCCCCAACTGATCAACAGTATGTCGGAAAAGGTGGACGGCCTGATTGTCCTGGCAAGGTCCGTGCCTGATAGCGTCCTGGCCTTCCTGCGCAAACGCCTGCCCGTGGTCATGATCGCCAATGCCCCGGTCAACCAGGAAAGCGAATTCGACTTGGTCCGCGTGAGCAACCGCAAGGGCATGTACACCCTGGTCAGGCACCTGTTCGAGAAACACCAGGTGCGGCGGATGGCTTACATGACGGGCATGGATGATTCTCCAGACAATGGCAAACGCTACGAAGGGTTCTGTGAGGGTCTGAAGTCAGAGGGGCTGGAGCCCTCCGCCGCGCCAATCTACAGGGGGCAATTCTCCCAGTCCGTCGCCTACCAGATCGCCGCCAGCCTGGCCAGGCAGGGCACTCTCCCCCAAGCCCTGGTGTGTGCCAACGACCAGATGGCGCTTGGGGTCCTGAGAGCCCTGTCAGATGCGGGTATCAGCGTTCCCGACCAAGTCATCGTCACCGGGTTCGACGGAATCAAGGAGGCCTCCGTCTCCCAACCCCGCTTGACCACAGTCCGCCAGCCCATGGTTAATCTGGGCCGGGCCGCCGTCTCCACCCTGGTCAGGCGCCTGGGCTCACCGGAGTGCCCGCCCATCTCCACCGAACTCCCTGTACAGGTCCAACTCCGGGAGAGCTGCGAGGGGACCATGGTCTGACCCATGCGGTCTTACCAGTCAGTGGGACTTGACCTTACGGAAGGGATTATTGTCCCGCCTCCGCCTGCCTCCGCCATGCCTGTGATCACCGTTGCGGTAGGTGCGGCCGCCGTCGTCGAAACGACCGCCATCGTGGCGACCCCGCGCACGGGCTTCGCCCGCACGGCCACGATTGCCCCTGCCTCGATGGCCACCGGCTTGGACGGCATGATTGGAGTCAGCATGGCCATGCCGCCTGCGCCCGTCGAAGGGACGATCCTCGTCAAGCCCGTCAGCCCACTTGCGACGGGGATTTCTCCCTTCTTCACCATCAGATTGCCGGCCAGAGCCCCTCGGCCGCCTGTCGAACCGATCGTATCCCCGTCTCCTGCGGGCGGGCCCACCGGATCGACGACCACGAGAACCGGCCTGCTTGCGGTCCTGTGGTCCTCGGCTTTCAGCTATGGCGGCCTCCAAGGACCAGCCCTCAACCAGGGGGGCGTGGGGTCCCACAAGATCGCCCACCTCCTGGGAGTTGGCCGTGACTCCGACCGGCTTGGCATCTATATGGGCCATACGCAGCATCCGCCGTGTATCTCGCCGCTGATTGGGCAGGACGACCGTCACCACGTCGCCGGAGTGGCCAGCCCTGGCCGTACGCCCGGAACGGTGGAGGAAGGACTTGTAGTCGGCCGGAGGGTCCACCTGAACCACCAGATCCACTCCACTGACATCCATACCCCTGGCCGCCACATCGGTGGCCACCATGACCCGGACCAGACCTTCCGAGAAGGCCTTGAGGTTCCGGTCCCTCTGCCCCTGGGAGAGGTTGCCGTGCAACTGGACGGCGGGGATGCCGTTGTCAATCAGATTCTTGGCCAGCTTCTTGGCTTGGAACTTGGTCCTGGTGAATAGGATCCTCTTGCCCTGCCCTGCGGCCAGCGTGCGGACCAGGTCGTGCTTGGCAGCCTGCGTCGTCTCGAAGATGTGGTGGGTCATCAGATCCACATGCTGGGTTGCCGAATCCACCTCGTGAATCTTGGGATCCTTGAGGAAGCGCTTGACCACGGCATCCACTCCATGATCAAGGGTGGCTGAGAAGAGCATGCGCTGACCACCAGGACGAACCTGGGCCAGGATCCGCTCCACGGCAGGCAGGAAGCCCATGTCGGCCATCTCATCGGCCTCGTCCAGCACGGCGATCTCCACGTCCTCCAGGCTGAGCTTGTGCTGACGGAGCAGATCCTCCAGGCGACCAGGGCAGGCCACCACGATCCTGGCACCGCGCCGAAGCGCATCGACCTGACGACCCTGGCCTACCCCGCCGTAAACAGTGCAGGTCCGCATGCCGTAGGCCTGGGCCAGGGGGTTGAGAACCTCGTCGATCTGATTGGCCAGCTCGCGGGTGGGAGCCAGGACAAGACCGCGCGGGCGGGGCAGACCGCCTGAACCGGCGGCACCACCGCGGCCATGGGCGGCCCGTCCTCCTTCGCCGGAAGCCAGTCGAGCCACCAGAGGAATGCTGAAAGCCAGGGTCTTGCCGGAACCGGTCCGGCCCCGTCCCAGGATGTCACGGCCAGCCAGGGCATCAGGCAGAGTGTCCCGCTGGATGGGGAAGGCGCTGGTCTTGCCGTCCTTGCGCAGGACGCGTACCAAGGGTTCAGGCACCCCCAGCCGGTCGAAGGTCATACTTTCTACGGCGGATTGGCCGGAATCGGAAGGATTGGAATCGGGCATGGATGAAGCAGTCACAATGACCTTTCACAACAGGGAAGAAAACGGTACTGTCGGTCGACAGTTCGCAGGCCGCGTGCAAAGCAGAGAATGACGAATTTCGCGCAAGCGGTTTCCCCGTACTCAAAGCATTCAGGCGACAATCGACCGCAGCTCTTGGGCGAGCGGCCAACCTGTACACCATAGCACAGGCCCCTCACCTGCTTCAGGAGCGTACGCTCCAGACGATCAGCGATTTGGAATCAGTCGGGTCGGCCTCGTCATGCATCGTGTCCTGCCGCCAGAGCCGGGCCCTGCTGGAGCGCCTGACTTCGACAACCCGGCCATCGGCGGCGGCTGCGAACATACTGGACCCCTGCGACTGGTGGGAGCGCCGCAGCTGACGCCTCAGCTGGCGATTCTCCTCTGCCAGGGCCAGGATCCTGGTCACGCCAGCCAGGTTGATGGACTCGTCCTGGCTCAGATGCTGGGCCTGACCCAGCCGGTCCAGATCCCGCAGGGAGTATCGGCGCGCACCCCCCTCGGTCCGTTCCGGCACGATCAGACCCAGCCGGTCGTATTGGCGCAGGGTCTGCGGATGGATGTTGGCCAACTGCCCGACCTGGCCGACACTGAAGACCGGCAACTCGATGTCCAAGCCGGCATCATCGGCAGCATCCAGGCTGATGCGCCCGGCCACCAGGCCGCGAGCGCAGGCCAGATAAATCCGCCTGGTCTCGGGATCCACCCTGACCATGATCATCACTCCTTCCCGCTGTTCGCTCCGACTTGATCCCGCGTTCGGATCGTCATATCTTCATGCGCTCACCGGCGATCCGCTCGTCGAAGTCGCCACTGGACTTGGCAAAGTCACGCATGGCCTTCTTCTGGGCCATGCCCAACCGACCAGGCATGCGGATCTCAAGCCGCCCCACCAGGTCGCCCTTGCCGCGCCGGTCCTGAACCCCCTTGCCGGCGATGCGGATCTCGTCGCCGCTGGAGGAGCCGGCCGGGATCTTGAAGGTGACGACCTGGTCGTCGATGTCCCGGGCCTGGACCTTGGCCCCCAGGGCCGCCTCAGCTACCGTCACCGGCAGGATCATGACCAAATCCCTGTCCTTCATGGTGAACCGTTGGCTGGGCTGGACGCTGATCTGCAGGTAGAGGTCGCCATTGGCGCCCCCGTCCCTGCCAGGCCGACCCTTGCCAGCCAGCCTGATCCGCTGGCCATTGCGCACCCCGGCGGGGATATGCGTCTTGAAACGCTTGCCGCCCACGCTCAGGGAGACCGTGGCCCCCTTGACTGCCTGACGGAAGGACAGCCCAATTTTCGAGTTGCGATCCTCGCCCTTGACAGGCCTGGGCCTGCTCTCCTGGTAAGCGGTCCGACCGCCACCACCGGCACCTCCACCGAAGGAGGAGAAGATGTCAGCAAAGTCCGGCTGCCCCGAACCGTCGCCGAAACGGATGCGGGTGCCTCCAGGCGCTCCAGCCCCACCGAACATGGAGCCGAAGATGTCCGAGAACGCATCGGTGTTGAAGCCGCCCTGGCCGGAACCCCCGGCGAACCGGGCTCCCCCCATGCCGAACTGACGGATGGCATCGTACTTCTGACGCTGCTCCTTGTTGCTGAGCACGTCGTAGGCCTCGGAGATGTCCTTGAACTTCTCCTCGGCCTCCTTGGTCTTATTGAGATCGGGATGGTATTTGCGGGCAAGCTTGCGGTAGGCCTTGGTGATCTCCGCTTCGCTGGCGTCCTTGGAGACACCAAGGACCTTGTAATAGTCCTTGCTCAGCCATTCATTCTCAGCCATCCATGTCTCCTTTCCTCATAAGCTACGAATATATCGAATTGGAATCCGCCCTTTCGCGTGCGGCGGCGGGCGGGACTATGACCCACCCAGCCGCCGCATGCGAAGGCGTCGATTCAGCCTGCGGAAGGTCCGCAATCACCGTCCCTGCTACTGACCGGGCGAAGTCACCACTACTCTTGCAGCCCGGATCACCCGGTCGCCGATCCGATAGCCTGCCTCGACGACCGTGTCAACGGTCTCTTTCTTGGCGTCGGGGTCCGGCTTGTGCAGGATGGCCTCATGCTTGGTGGGGTCGAAGTCCTCGCCTTTTTCACCGAACTTCTCGACGCCGAACTTCTCGAAGGTCTTGTCGATCTTCTTGGCCACGGCCTGGAAGGAATCGTCCATCTGCCCGTGCTCCTTGATCCTGTCAATGTCATCAAGGGCCGGAAGAAGGGCTGTCAGTACATCCACGATGCCATGCTGGCGAAAGATGTCCTGCTCCTTCTTGGCGCGGTTGCGGAAGTTGACGAACTCGGCCCGCTCACGCTGGAGGGCCTCCAGATAATCGGCGGCCTCCTTCTTGGCCTGGCCCAGAGGAGTCAGTCCATCTGATCCCTTGTCGGCACCGTCCTCCTTGGCCGAGTCAGCATCAGTCTTGTCATCAGCCTGAGCATCCGCTGGCGACCCGTCCTTGGCGGAGGAATCCGACGAGGACTGGCTGGCCGCCTGGCTCTCGTCTGCAGCGGTCTTGTCGGCGTGACGGCCGCGAGCCGCTTCCTGGTCGGGCGACGAGGCGGCGTCAGAGGCCTTGGCCTCGTTTCCGTCCGGTCCGCCGCCGGCGGCGGCCGGGTCGCCCTTCAGCGGCCCGGCATCATCCTTGTCGAAGGCTGACATATCACTCGCCGTCCTTCTTCTTGTCGTCGTCGTCCACGACCTCGGCATCCACCACGTCGTCATCAGCGGACGAGGAGGAGCCTGCACCCGAGGCAGCGCCTTGAGCGCCTGCAGCGTCAGCAGAGCCCTGCTGAGCGTAGAGGGCCTGGCCGATCTTCTGGGCAGAGGTCATCAGCTCGCTCTGGGCGTTCTTGATCTTGTCCATGTCCTCGCCCTTCAGAGCCTCTTTCAGAGCGTTGACCTTGTCGGTGACCTCCTTGGCCACCTCGTCGGAGATCTTGTCCTTGTTGTCATTGACCAGCTTTTCGGTCTGGTAGGCGGCGGACTCGGCGGCATTGCGGGTGTCGGCGTCCTCACGGCGCTGCTTGTCCTCGGCTTCGTGGGCCTCGGCCTCCTTGACCATGCGGTCGATCTCGTCCTTGGGCAGGGCGGAACCGCCGGTGATGGTCATGGACTGCTCCTTGCCGGTGCCCTTGTCCTTGGCGGAGACGTGCACGATGCCGTTGGCGTCGATGTCGAAGGTGACCTCGATCTGAGGGACGCCACGCGGAGCCGGAGCGATGCCGGTCAGCTCGAAGGTCCCCAGAGGCTTGTTGTCACGGGCGAACTCGCGCTCACCCTGATAGACCTGGATCAGCACGGAGGGCTGGTTGTCCTCGGCGGTCGAGAAGACCTCGGACCGCTTGGTGGGGATGGCGGTGTTGCGGTCGATCAGCTTGGTCATGATGCCGCCCTTGGTCTCGATGCCCAGGGAGAGCGGGGTCACGTCGATCAGCAGCACGTCCTTGCGGTCGCCCTTGATGACACCGGACTGCACGGCAGCGCCGACAGCCACGACCTCATCGGGGTTGACGGTCTGGTTGGCTTCCTTGCCGCCGGTCAGTTCCTTGACCAGGTCCTTGACGGCGGGCATACGGGTGGAGCCGCCGACCAGCACCACATGATCGATGTCCTGAACCGAAATGCCGGCATCGTGCAGCACGTTGTTGAAGGGCGTGCGGCAGCGGCCCAGCAGGTCGGAGGTCATCTCTTCGAAGTGCGCCCGGGTCAGGGTCTCGTCCAGGTGGACTGGGGTCCCGTCGGAGGTCATGGCCAGGTACTGCATGGAAATGCTGGTGGACGAGGAGGAGCTCAGCTCCTTCTTGGCCTGCTCGGCAGCTTCCTTGAGCCGCTGCAGGGCGATCTTGTCCTTGGACAGATCCACGTTGTACTTGTTCTTGACCTCGCTGACCAGCCAGTCGATGATCTTCTGATCCCAGTCATCGCCGCCCAGCTTGTTGTCACCGTTGGTGGCCTGGACCTGGATGGTGGAGAAGCCATCGTCATCCTTGCCGATCTCCAGCAGGGAGACATCGAAGGTGCCGCCGCCCAGATCGAAGACCAGGATGCGCTCGTCCTCCTTGCCCTTCTCCAGACCGTAGGCCAGAGCTGCAGCGGTGGGCTCGTTGATGATACGCAGGACGTTCAGACCGGCGATCTTGCCGGCATCCTTGGTGGCCTGGCGCTGAGCGTCGTTGAAGTATGCAGGGCAGGTGATGACCGCGTCGGTGACGGGCTCGCCCAGGTAGGACTCGGCGTCCCTCTTGAGCTTCATGAGGATCTGGGCCGAAATCTCCTGAGGGGTCCACTTCTTGCCGTCGATCTCGACGGACCAGTCGGTGCCCATGTGGCGCTTGACCGAGCTGATGGTCCGGTCCACGTTGGTGACCGCCTGGCGCTTGGCCACTTCGCCGACCAGAATCTCGCCGGACTTGCTGAATGCCACCACCGACGGCGTGGTCCGCGCGCCCTCAGCGTTGACGATTACCGTGGGCTCGCCGCCCTCAAGGGTTGCAATGCAGGAATTGGTGGTTCCCAGATCGATGCCAACTGCACGTGCCATACTCGTTACCTCCTGATGAAATGGGGCGTAGGGTCTGACCCCGCACCTCGACGTTCACGTTCTCCGCTCGCGCTTCGTTCGTGGCCCCGATGGCCGACTTCCGTCGTCCCGGGCAAGCAGCCATCATGACCACTCCGAAACTTGAGCCTACATCACTCAACTTCTTCTGGCAAATATTATTCCCGTTACCAAGAACGCTGCTGACAAATGAGCGAATATCGGGATGGTTGCAGTTCGGCTCACCCTTTCTGCATAATCCCGGCAAGTGCGCGAACACGGGCCATATCGAACACCTTGTCAGCACTCACTGCTTGTCCATGTTCATCAGCCAATGGAACGCGCCAATTGGGGTATTCATCGACCGTGCCGGGCTGATTCTGCGAACGAGCCTCACCCACTCCGTCAACCAACGCGGCGACCTTGAGCAGGCAGGGGGACTCGGCGATGGCACGGTGCATAGCCTGCACGATTTCCTGCATATGGCCGTCCTCATCATCGGCGGCTGCTTTATCCAACCAGCCATGGTCCTGCAGAAAGTGCAGCATGGCCGCATGCTCCTGCTTGGCAGTATGCTCAAAACTGGCAGGCGACGTGTTCAGCAGGTGCAGCTTCTCTCTGAGTCGCACATGTTCATAACGAAGATATCCAGCCGTTGGCGGCAGATCATGCGTGGTCACGGCCGCCAACGCACACTGGCGGTACTGTGCCGGATCCGTAAACCGTCCATCTTGCTGTTCAAACCACTCAATGACGGTGCCCAGAATGCCACGTTCAGCCAAAGCCTGAGAAGCGTAACGGGGGACGACACCCAGATCCTCCCCGATGACCATCCCTCCGGAACGAGTCGCCTCAATGGCCCAGACCGCCAGCATGGCATCCTGATCATAGGACACATAGGCTCCCTTGCTCGCAGGCAACCCGTCAGGAATCCACCAGAGTCGGAACAAGCCCAAGGCATGATCGATGCGGACGGCCCCGCAATGAGCAAACATGGCATGGACCAATTGCCTATAGGCCGAAAACCCGGTCCGCTGCAAACTCATCGGATCAAGCGGCGGCTGCATCCAATTCTGCCCCTGCTGATTGAAAGCATCTGGCGGGGCGCCCACCGTAGCACCGGATGCATAAGATTCCGGATGGGTCCAGACATCAGCTCCAAGAGGATTGACACCGACAGCCATGTCTTCCATCAGACCAATAGCCATGCCGGCATCCCGGGCAGCCCTCTGCGCCCGATCCAGCTGTTGATCAGCAACCCATTGCATCCAGACGTAGAAATCGAAGTCGTCATGATGCTCCTGCAGCAGGTTCCTGACAGCGATGGAATCCGGGCCGAATCTATGGAACCATGAGTCGGATCCAGAATCAGGCCTACCCCAACATTGGTATGCCAGGCACCACAAGGCGAAGTCCTTGAGCTCAGCACCACCGGAATCAATGAACTGTTCCAGCTGTCCAGCACGTTCCTGACTCAGCTCACCCTCGTCATAGATGATCCGCAAGGCTGCCTCTTTGCACTTCCAGCTATGATCCCTGTCAATTACGTCAGGATCGGCATCATCCATAGATACCTGCTTCAGGAGCGTGTGGATACGTTGCTTATCCCTTGGCGGCAGATTCTGATATTCGTCGATCAGCTCAGGTCGGATATAGAGGGGATTGATAAACACCCGAGAGGATGGAAAATACGGCGAAGGCGTCATTGGAGGCACTGGCTCGGCGGCATGAATGGGATTTATCAACATGAAATCGGCCTTGGTCTTATCAGCGGCATCCACAAGAAGCCTACGTAAATCACCGAAATCGCCGACACCCCAGGATTGCGGCGAGCGCACCGAATACAGCTGAACCATCCAGCCCCATCGTGGATGCTCAGCAACCGCAGCCGGCAGATCGATATGTCCCGGCGCAGCAATCACCGTCGACACCGCGCTCCGCACGCCGTCCGATACGGTGAGCTTGTGGTACCCAATCGGAATCCTGCCATCCAAAACCAGAAAGAGGGGTCGACCGTCATCCGGGCCGCCTCCCGACGCGATCGCCAGCGACGATGATTGATCCGTTCCGTCCTCGAGTCTCAACGAAACTCGCACGGAACCTGCAGATGCACGAAGTGGCACCCTGACAGCATTGCCCACGGTCTGCACGATGGTCGGCGGACACAACTGTTCATTCTGTTCACGAAGTATGCGCTTCAGCGATAGACCGATCTGCGCATCGTCCTTGGCTGGAACACCCATTGCCCCCAGCACTCTGACGAGCACATCGTCATCTATATGCTGCAATTCGCCTTGCTGATCCTCATATTCAGCAGCAACCCCGCACAAAGCGGCAAGACGTGCCAGTGCGCCCGTAGTGTCCGGCAATGACTGCACTGCTTTCGCACTCATGATTTGACCTCATTCCACCCTGCGCAACGTGTGCCTTCCTGGCATCCCAATGGCATTACCCCCGGACCATCGCCCCGTGACATAGTTGATCTCCTTTGCTTACTTTGGCAGCAAGTCGAATACCGGGAGCAATCGCACGAGGTTCAACAGCCACCAAGATTATTCTTGCAATCGTTGTCATTCCTTAATCAGCATTGCATCGCCTTTTCATTTACATCCGAGTCAATTTGATGGAATCGTATACATGCTTATGTCTATTGCGAATTGCCGGTCCGATACCTGTCAAGGGTGGGTTTCTGGATCGGCGTATGGAGCATGACAAGTGTTCCATACCCTAGAACCACGAGAAGGAAAAGCCCCTGGGGAAGGTGGAACCAGCAGACGGCCAAAAGCAGTAAATACGCCAAGTCCATGACGGCCAAAGCCGCTGTGCGCGGCCAATTGACAACGCCGATGACCAGTGCGTTCAGCATGGTCCGCAGAACAGTATTTTCAAAACCGGCTTGCAGCGACCAGACCCATTCGAAGACGATGGCCCATAGCAGCCCCAAGGCGAATCCGGGTATCAGCAAGAGGGGTACGCGCACCAGGAGCCATCCGCATATCAGCAGGCAGCCAATCGGGCACAATATCAGCCATATGCACGTGGACTGCACAAATTCCACTCGAAAGGCATGGAAAAAATCGGCAGTCACATGGCCTCGTCCCTGGAGGGACCTTCGAGCGGCATAATGTCCTGCCGACAAAGCCGCACCAATGGTAACCAAGGGCAGGCCCGTAACCAGCATGAGCATGTTGATCCAGATGGCATCCGCCAGATCCGACAATCCGCGCATCAACCCTGAATCGGGAGAGAGAAAACCCATCAAACCTCCATGCAATGATGCTCAGCACGGGAGCCCGCCAGGGAAGAAGATCCGGGCAGGCCCCGTGTCTGAAACATCGGCCTACCCCTTCACTGCTCCGGCAAGCACACCTTTGATTATGTACTTCTGGCAAATCAGATAGAAGATAACAATCGGGATGATTGCCAACACCAGGCATCCCATCATGGCACCCATATCCACACTGCCATAACCGCCTTTTAGATACTGAATGGCTATGCTCATCGTTTTGAACCTGCGCATGTCCAAGGTCAAATAGGGCAAGAGGAAGTCATTCCATATCCACATAGCCTCGAGGATGGCCACTGATACAATCGAGGGCCGCATGATTGGCACCACGATTCCAAAGAAAGTACGTGGAATACTTGCTCCATCAATCATGGCTGACTCCTCCAGCTCCCGGGGTATGCCCTTGATGACGCCAGTGAAAATGAAAACAGCCAGACCAGCGCCGAATCCAAGATAGACAAGGCACAATCCCCAAGGTGTGTTAAGCCCCAGCATGTCCGCCAGCTTGGACAGCGTAAACATGACCATCTGGAAGGGCACGACCATGTTGAACAGGAACAGGACATACAAGGTTCTGGCCGCCCAATTATCGACGCGGACGATCCACCATGCACACATGGAGGTGCAGATCAGAATCAGCAGCACCGATCCAACCGTAATGAGCACCGTCCATCCGAAGCTGGCAATCAAGTCGGTCCGCTCGATGCCACGCCGGTAATTCTCCAAACCAACGAATGCCCTGCCTACAGGTATCGAGAAGGCATTGCGCGATATATATGCCTTGTTTTTGAAGGAATTGACCAGCACCAGCACCAGAGGGAACACCCACAGTATGGATACCAGAGTGAAAAAGACGCTCCATAAGCCGGATTTTTTGGTTTTCTCACTCATGCCGTTACCTCCTTGCTGGTGGTAAGCCGGTTCTGTATCAGCGCAATCAGCGCCACGATAACGAAGAACACCACTGCCTTCGCCTGCCCGACGCCCTCAAACCCGGTCCTGCCATAAAACGTCCGGTAAATGTTCAGCGCCAGGAGCTCAGAGGTGTTCGAAGGCGCGCCATTGGTCAATGCCAGGTTCTGATCGAACATCTTGAAGCCGTTGGTCACTGTCAGGAAAGTGCACACAGTTATCGACGGCATCATCAGGGGTAGCGTGATCAACATCAGCCGTTGCCGGCTATTGGCACCATCGACCGAGGCGGCTTCCAGCACATCACCGGGAAGAGCCTGCAGGCCGGCAATATAGATGATCATCATGTATCCGATTTGCTGCCAGCAGTACAGGAGCACCATTCCCCAGAATCCGTACATTCCCGAGTAAGTGATGGATCGGCCCCATCGGGAGAGCACGCCGTTGAGCAGCAGCAGCCAAATGTATCCAAGAACGATGCCGCCGATCAGGTTCGGCATGAAAAAGACAGAGCGAAACACATTCGCCCCTCGGATCGCCTTTGTCAGCATGTAGGCCACCGCGAATCCAGCTACGTTGACAACAACAGTCGTCACTATGGTAAAGGCGACAGTATAGACCAAAGCATGCCAGAATTCCCCGTCGGCCAGCGCTGCACGGTAATTGGCTAACCCGATGAATCGTGCATCAGTCACTGTCGTAAAACGACACAGGCTCAGCCACACACCCATAAGAAAGGGGACAATAAATCCGACTATGAAGGCCACCACTGTGGGCACGGTAAAAAGGACCCACCAACGCCGTATCGATCTGACTACCATGGGTCATCCATTCCTTCCCCGGCTCCATCCAAGCCCGCCATGACCATTCCTCACAAATTCGGACAAGTCCATGACGGGCAGCTGCTCATCTCAGCAAGCAGAATGGAAGAGCCGACGCTCTATATATCAGGCCTGACGATTGACCTGATACTCCTTGGCCCAATTGTCTACGAACGCCGACTTGACCTTATCCCAGCTGCCGGTGCCCTGCGCGTACTCCAGAAGGGCGTTGCCCAGGTCATTCTTCCACTGCTCGGAGGGCATCATGGTGAAGTTCCAGCTAACCTGGGTCTTACCGGACTTGGAGTCTTTGACTGCCTCCTCAACAAGAGGATTGTCGGATTTTACATCGTCGAAGCTCTTGAAGGGGGTGGTAAAGCCCATATCGCTGCTCATGGCTTTCTTGCCCTTTTCGGACGTTATCATCCAAGCCAGGAATTTCTCCGTCGCCCGCTGATCATCCTTGGAGGCCTTCTTGTTGATGCACCAGTAATTCTCCGAACCTGTCGCCAGTCCCTGATCCTTCTCGCCGGGAGCGCCGATGTAGATGGGCATCATGCCGATCTGATCCTTGGACATACCTGCTTTCTCCAAATCAGTCCATGCCCAGGTTCCATTCTGATATAGAGCGGCCTCTCCAAGAGCAAATTCCGAATTGGCGTCATCGCCGGTCTTGGAGCTCAGCTGCTTGGGATCAGTGGTGGAATCCTTCAGATAAAGATCGAAGATTTGCTTGAACTGAGGCAGATAAGTGCCCTTGACGGATTCTGGCTGAGTGGCGATCTTATCTTCCTTGAGTTCGTAATAGAGAGGAATATTGGCCAAATGCGTCTTGAAGCGCCAATCGGAGCTAGAGTCGAACCCCGCCGAGGTAAAGGCACCCTTGACGCCAAGCTCATCCTTGTGCTGCTGAATGTCATCAGCAACCGCCTTGAGCTTGTCAAATGAATTTATCTCCTTCACGGACTTGACCTTGGCATCAGGCAACTTCATGTACTTGCCCATGATGTCCTTGTTATAAATCAGCCCATAGGTCTCCATGGCATAAGGAACTCCCAGGACCTGCTGACCGTCATCCGACTTGAGCGCCAGGTCTTGATTGGTCAGTTGACGATACACTTCGCTTTTGGACATGTCTGCCGTATAAGACTTCCAACTGGCTAGGCCCACGGGTCCATTCACCTGGAATAAGGTCGGAGCCTGCGATTTGGCCATCTCCGACTTCAGCGTCTGTTCGTATGTATTGGAGGCCGCCGTTTGCACATCAACCTTGACGCCGGTTTCCTTGGTATATTCTTCAGCGATCGCTTTCCACTGGTCCGCTGCTTCTGGTTTGAAATTCAGGAAGAAGACCTTGCCAGCGGCTGTCTTACCGCCATCAGCCGATTGAGCCGATCCGCAGGCGCCCAAGGCTCCGACGGACAAAGTCAGAGCCGCCAATAGACCAATTCCCTTGGTTATCGTATGATTCATCATCGAACCTTTCTTTCTTGTTCAGTCGAATTCCTCGCTGTCACTTGTGTCCAGCCAGCGACTCGTGCCGAACTGAAATTCGACCTAACTTCTATTGTCCACAAAAAACGGAAAAATGCAAACGATAGCAATAAAGGATGGCGGAATGCGGTTTGCTAAGTCATTTCATCGACATGTCCGTTCTATGATTCGGCTCAACATGACTCTTTTAAGCCCACAAGACTCAGGATTCTCTATAATTCAATCGTTGTCATCAATGCGTCAGCCTTTCACACGGTGGCATCAACAGCATTCGTGCGATCGATTTCAAAACCTATATAAAGACTGCAAACGCGCTATTTCCCGGATATAACATCTGCGACGGATTAGATCTGCATCCCAGGTTCTATAATAAAGATGAAGTAGATGAAGAAGGAAATTGCTATCGTTATCTATCAGATACGAGGGCAGGCTCCGTCACATCGAACTGGATCATGGAGGAGGATTCGAATGAGGTGCTGCACCATAACGGCATCCCCAGCGGACGTCTCCTCTTCGGCAATCGGAGGCACCCAGTGAAATCCACCATCCAGGACGTTGCCAGGAAAGCCGGCGTATCAGTCTCCACCGTATCCCGGTCTTTCACTCGTCCACAGCTGGTTTCCGCGAAAACACGCGCCAAAGTCCTCACAATTGCCCGTCAGTTGGACTTTAGCATATCAAGATCGGCAGCAGCGCTGAAGTCAGGACAATCCATGCGCATTGCCATGCTCATAAGCGACAGTGTGACCAAATGGTTCAACAGCCATGTCTTCGCGGGCCTCAATGATGTTCTTCAACAATCAGGCTACGATATCTCCATTTATACAATGAATACCTTTGAAGCACGCAGCCGGTTTTTTTCCGATTTGCCAGTTCGTCGGAACGCAGACGCGGTAGTGGTTTGCTCATTCAACATAGAGCCGGATGAAATCGCCAGGCTGGGGAACATGGATGTGCCTATCGTAGGCATCAACATCCCAGCCATCAAGGAATTTGACGCAGCCGTTTATATCGACGACCGCGACTCCATGCGTCTGGCTGTCAACCATCTGATCGGCCTAGGCCATCGACGAATAGCATTCATTAGGGCAGGGCACGGTTCACCCTTCCGCTATAGGGCTGACGAGCGGCTTGAAGGCTTTATGGATGCCTGTCGCAAGGCGGACATTCAGGATGAGGCCACTGCCATACAATGTCCTCTCGGGCAAGATGTCTACAACTCAGCCTTGTCCCAACTCCTGGCACTGGAACCAGCGCCGACAGCTGTATGCTTCCAAACTGATGAATTGGCTATACCAATTCTTTACCGTCTTCATCGCTATGGCCGAGAAGTCCCTGACGATCTATCCGTTATAGGTTTTGACGACAGCACCTACAGCGACGCAATCGGACTGACCACCATACAACAGGATCCTTACGCCATGGGCAGGGCGGCAGCAGACAAGATACTCAGCCTGATCACAGGAAAGGATGCGGGGGAACTTTACCAAATGTTCCCCACGCACCTGATCCTCAGGGATACAACCAAACCTCCCCGGTGACCTTCCTGCAATCGTCAGGCCCCGCTTATCTGCGTGTTCCTGGCATCCAAATCCGGGTCAGATAATCCTCTACCGCCCGATCGGAACTGAAAGAGCCGCATCGGGCGATATTGAGTATGGCTTTGCGAGCCCACTGATCGGGCTGTCTGTATGCTTGGTCAATCCTGCGCTGAGCATCCATGTAGGCTCCGAAGTCAGCCATGACCATGAATTGATCGTGCTTCAGCCAATCCTGGACAAGCTTGCGATAAGTATCACGATCACCATGCGAAAAGGCTCCTGATGCCACCATATCAATAGCAGCTCTCAGACGAGCATCCTTGTCATAATATGCCATAGGAGCATATCCCTCAGCATCCAAAGCATGCACCTGATCCACGTTCAGCCCGAAAGCAAAGAAGTTCTCTGCACCCACCTTCTCGCGTATCTCCACATTTGCCCCGTCCAAAGTTCCGACAGTCAGAGCCCCATTCAGCGCGAATTTCATGTTGCTTGTCCCGCTGGCCTCCTTGCCGGCCTGCGAAATCTGCTCATCAAGGTCCGTGGCGGGAATCAGGTGTTCCGCCATGCTGATGTTGTAGTTTGCCGGGAAATACACCTTAAGCAATCCATCGGTCCGTGGATCCGCATTGATGACTCTGGCCACATTGTTGATCAGCTGGATGGTCAGCTTGGCCATGGCATAACCAGGGGCGGCCTTTGCACCGAAAATAACCGTTCTTGGCTGCGCCCGATGATTGTCGGATCCTCCGGCGATTATATCGGAGTAATCAGCAATGACCGCCAATATCTTCAATGACTGCCGCTTGTACTCATGCAGGCGCTTGACCATGACATCGAACATGGTTGAAGGGTCAGGGCTGAAGCCATACCGTCGTTGAGCGTAGAGAGCAAAATCCCTTTTATTGTCATCCTTGACGTGCATGAAGCGCGCCACGAAGCCGTCATCATCGGCCAGCGGTTCCAAACCAGACAGTTTGGAAAGGTCGGCAACCCAAGAATCAGTCCCCAAACCCTCCGTAATCAGATCCGAGAGCCGCGGATTTGCCAGTCTCATGAAGCGTCTAGGAGTCACTCCATTGGTTACGTTGGTGAACTTGCCAGGATAAACGGTGTGAAAGTCCCTGAGCGTGACCTCTTGCAGAAGTCTGGAATGCAGCTGTGCAACACCGTTGACCTTGGTGGATCCAACCGTAGCCAGATAAGCCATGCGAATTGTAGGATCCTCGCCTCGCGTGATGATACGCATGGCATCAATCCGCTCCTGGTCAACCTGTTCGTCCCTCAAATATCTGACAAAATCAGCATCGATGCGCTCGATGATCTCCATATGCCTGGGCAACAATTCCGCAAAAAGCGAGCGCGGCCACTCCTCCAAAGCCTCTGGCAAGAGCGTATGACAGGTATAGTTGAAAGTCCTCTGTGTGATCTCCCATGCCTGTGCCCATTCATAGCCGAAGTCATCCAAAAGGATGCGCATCAGTTCAGCGATCCCGATGACCGGATGCGTATCGTTCAACTGGAAACAAATATGATCAGGCAGAGCACTCAGATCAGGATGAGCCTGACCATGGTAGAAGGTTGCTATGGCATCGGCCAAGGATGCAGCGACAAAGAAATACTGCTGCTCCAATCTGAGACGCTTGCCGTCTGTATTGGAATCCTCGGGATAAAGGATCGCGCTGATGGTATTCGCTCGCACCTGAGCCTGTACCGCACCGCCATAGTCTGACTGGTTGAAGCGTTGCAGATCAAAGCCATCCAATGCTTCAGACTGCCAGAGACGAAGCGTATTTATACGCCCAGATGCATAACCAGGAATCGGATAGTCATAAGGAACCGCCTGAACCGACCAGGCCGGGTGCCAAACCCTATGGCCGCCCTGTTCCGTGACCTGACCTCCAAAAGCAACCCTTTGCGCTCTCTCCGTCTGTCGATATCCCCAGGCATCGCCGGCAGACAACCAATCATCGGGCTTTTCCGACTGTCTGCCATTTGCGTCGAAGACCTGCTCGAATATGCCATAGCGGTACCGAATACCATACCCGATGGCCGGCAGATCAAGCGAGGCCAAAGAATCCATAAAGCAGGCTGCCAGTCTGCCCAATCCGCCGTTGCCCAAACCGGGCTCATGCTCTGCTTCGATGACGTCATCGGGGTCAAAACCCAATTCCCGCATGGCTTCATTAAATTGATCAGTCATCCCTGCGTCCAGAAGAGCATTGGGCAATTGCCGCCCCAGCAGATACTCTGCGCTCAAGTAGCCCACAGTCCTGGTCGTGCCTTCGGCCATGCGTCGATTGCTGCACTTCCAAGATGGCGCCATACGATCGCGTACCAGCTGAGAAGCTGCTTGATAAATCTGAACCGGCGATGCTGCAGCCTCATCGACTCCCCAGCGTTGAACCAGTCGTTTGCGAACCCCCTCAGCAAACTCGGCTGCTGATATTGATGCTCTTGGCTCAGTCAATTCCGTCATTGGGCAGTTCCTCCATTCTCGCCATTGATGCCAAACCTCGCCTCGGCCCGGTCTGCTTTGACAGTGGCCTTCCCCGTCCTTGCCCGGAAAGGCCATTACCAACACCGAATCGCCATCAATGGCATAGCGCCAAGCGGCTACTTGTATTGCACACGTTATCATAATAAGAAACTTGTCTGCCTGCAAATCATTACTCAGCCTTTACAATCACTGGAGAAACAGTAACTATCCTTCAATCTGCGGCAAGTCTTAGAAACGAAGAGATGACATACATTAATGACACCGTTTGCAATTCAAAATCAGCTTTACTTTCACAAAATCCTCCGATGATGCAGACAGGCAGACTGAGGCTCCTGCTCAGCACATACCGTCCGCGGTATTGCAACCAGGCTAGCCAAACAGCCTGTCGGAGGAATGAAAATGGTCCCCGGGCCTAAGAAAGCAGCCCAGGGACCATGGAGGAATTGCAGTTTCAGCCCTTTACAGCACCAGCCAATACTCCACTGATGATGTACTTCTGACAGATTACATAAAAAATGACTATGGGAATGATAGCCATGACAAGACAGCCCATCATCGCTCCCATATCGACAGTCCCGTAACCGCCTTTGAGATATTGCACTGCAATGCTGATGGTCCGATATTTTCGCAGATCCAAAGTCAAGTAGGGCAGCAGGAAGTCATTCCAGATTCCCATGGCTTCCAGAATCGCCACTGACACTATGGAGGGTTTCATGATGGGCACAACAATCTCAAAAAAGGTCCTGGGGACACTCGCCCCGTCAATCATGGCCGACTCCTCCAGCTCTTGGGGGATTCCCTTGACCACTCCGGTGAATATGAACACCGGAAGTCCGGAGCCGAACCCAAGATATATGATCCACAGGCCCCAAGGCGTGTTGAGCCCTATGATGTCGGCCATCTTGGACAGGGTGAACATCACCATCTGGAAGGGAACGATCATGTTGAAGAGGAAGACCAGATAAAGCGATTTTGCCGTACGATTGTTCACCCGGACGATCCACCAGGCACACATCGAGGTGCATAGCAGAATCAGCGCGACAGATCCTACCGTTACCACTACCGTCCATCCAAAACTGGCAAAGAAGTTGGTCTGTTCAATGCCCTTTCGGTAATTGTCGAGGCCCGCGAACATGTCGCCCAGCGGAATGGAGAAGGCATCATGAGTGATATAGACTTTGTCCTTGAAGGAATTGATACCAACCAGCACTATCGGGAATACCCACAGTAGGCACACCAGTGTGAAGAACAGTGTCCACCAGCCTGAATGTTTGGCCTTGGCACTCATGCGGTTACCTCCTTGCGAGCGGTAAGCCTGTTCTGCAGGATAGCGACAAGGGCCACGATGACGAAGAAAATAACCGCCTTGGCCTGGCCTGCTCCCTCGAACCCAGCCCGTCCGTAAAATGTCCTATAAATGTTCAACGCAACCAGTTCTGAAGAATTGGACGGTGCTCCATTGGTCAGAGCCAAATTCTGATCGAACATTTTAAAGCCATTGGTGATCGACAAAAACGTACAAACGGTTATTGATGGCATCATCAGCGGAATGGTGATATGGAACAGGGTCTGGGCGCCGCTGGCTCCATCAACCGATGCAGCTTCGATGACATCACCGGGCAGGGTCTGCAACCCGGCGATGTAGATAATCATCATGTAACCGATCTGCTGCCAGCACATCAGCAATACCATTCCCCAGAATCCGTACGTACCTGAAAAGGTGATGGACTTACCCCAATGCTGGAGGACACCGTTGAGCAACAGCATCCAGATATAGCCGAGCACGATGCCACCTATTAAATTGGGCATGAAGAAGATCGACCGGAAAAGATTCGCTCCCCTTATCGCCTTCGTTAGCAGACTGGCGATCGCGAAGGCACACACATTGACGATTACCGTAGTGACCACCGTAAACAAGGCCGTGTACCACAAAGCATGCCAGAATTCAGGATCCGATATGGCTGCAGCGTAGTTTTTCGTTCCTATGAAATTGGCATCTGCAATAGTCGTGAAACGACATAGACTCAGCCAAATCCCCAATATGAAGGGGATGACGAATCCAATCACGAATGCCACAAACGTAGGCAAGACGAACAAGGCCCACCAACGGGAAATCGTCTTGCCAGCCATCGATATCATTATCAACCTCCGAGACAGAATCCAATGATTCATCCATACCGGTGCGCATACCGCCGAACATACTTCCCCGGGTTCGCGCGGCATGCGTACCGTGTATATCCTTTACTCATGCACAACCGCGCCGGTTCCACTCCGATTACGGCGCGGTCAAGCTTCCCTCACGACTTGTGAACCGTGTTGTACTCGGATGTCCACCCATCGACGAAGGACGATTCAACCTTGGACCATGGCCCAGTCCCCTGGGCGTATTCCAACATCGCATCGGCCATGGTCAAAGCCCATTGAGCCGTGGGAAGCGGGCGGATGACCAAGTCATAGCAGTTCCGCTTGGCATAAACATCATTGGCACGCAGTATGGGATTCTTCGTTTTGAAACCCGCCTTGGCATAGGATTTGAAAGGAGTCTCGAAGCCCATGGTGTCAGTGACGATTTTTCTGGCTCCATCGTTATCGAGCATCCAGTCCAGAAACTTCTTGGTAGCGTCTTTATCTTTTTGCGAGGCTTTGCTGTTAATGGCGAAATAGTTGGAGCTGATCGTTAACCCGGAGTTTTCCTCACCTGGGATTCCCATATACAGCGGGAAAACGCCCATATCCTTATCCGAGACTTTCTTGCCGCGCAGCTGTGGATACGCCCATGATCCCATCTCGATGAAAGCCGCATCACCAAGCGCAAATTCCGAAATAGCATCGTCCAGGGTCGCGCCTGAAAGCTGTGTTGGCGCAACCGTCTCGTTTTTGATCATCAAATCGAATATCTTCTTGAGATTAGGCACATACTTGCCCGATACCTTTGAAGGAATCACCGTCGTGTTCTGATCTCGATATTCGTAAAACACCGGTATATGCGGCAACATGTCGCCGTACCTAGGCCGTGAACTGGCCTCGAATCCAGCAGAGGTGAATGCTCCTTTGATGCCTAGATCGCTTTTATGAGCCTGAATCTCTTCAACCATCTTCTTGAGAGCATCAAATCCTCGGACTTCCTGTTCGGAGTGAATGCTCGCCCAGTCTGCGGCGAAATATTTTTTCAGAATCGCACGATTGTAGATGATGCCGTACCGGTCAAGCACAAAAGGAATAGCCTTGACCGTATCGCCATCTTTGAGCACATAGTCACGGTTTTGCAGATCCTTGTACATGCGCGTTCCGGAAAGATCATCGCAATAATCCACCCAGTTGGGAAAGTCATTGTTGTCCAGGCCGATAAGCGTCGGCGCATTGGTCTTGGCGAGTTCGCTTTTCAGTGTTTGCTCATAATTGCCTGGGGAAGCAGTCGTAATATCGAATGGTATGCCCGTATCCTTAGTGAACAGCTTTCCTAACTGAACGAACTGTTCATTGTTTTCGCCTTTCTGATTCATGTAGTAGACCCGACCTTGCGAGCTGCTACTAGCCCCTGTTCCTCCACAACCCGAGAGAACACCCATCGTGAGTACCGCGGCTGCGATTACGGCCGTCGTTTTCCTGACTGTATTCATGCCTTCCTCCATTGGAAGCCTTGACTCATCATCACATCCTGTATGTATGCCTAGCATAAGCGCTTAAGCAATTGCTGTCAGCCTCAACGATGTTCCCCGTCATCGCATAACGCCTTTATTGTTTTACAACTATCATCTCCTTACCGTATTTGATATCCAAGCATTCGAGAGTGTGAGGGAGCCGTCGGTTACGAACATGCCGACGGACCCACCGCTGGACCGGTACATTCTGGTGCTCAAAGCCACCCCGTCAATGTATAAGGTGGCAATCGTATCGTCCACAACGACTTGCAAATGATGAGCACTGTCTGCATCCAGGCGCACAGGTCTGGTCAGACCTATATTCATAGTGTTGAACCAGGGAAAGTTCGGACTTCCCTCAAACGTGCATCGGTTTTCGTCAACCTTGCACAGGAACTGATAGCCTGCTTCGGTCTCCGGATCCTCCTCCAAGACGACCCCGAAGGAGCGAGTGGAAGGGGCGAATCTGACATCGGCTTCAAAGGCAAAAGGACTGCCAAGATGGTCGGCGATCCTACGTTGCACTCTGCCATCGTCACCTTGCATGGCAAAGTCATCGATGGGCTTCCGATCGACAAAACCGTCCCAGAGTGTATTGACTGGCTTAACGCCTAAAGTATGATCCGGCCGCTGGAAGATCTCATGAGGCACGAATGTGCCGCCCCATTCATAATTGCCAGTGTCCTGATCCCCTTCCTTGGTCCCAACCCAGCCGAACAGGATACGGTGGCCGTTCAAGGCGAAGGTTCGTGCGGCATAATATGCGCTTCCTTCCAGACCGTCGTCCGGCGGCTGCAGCCAAGGCCCGTTCAAGCTCCTCGACATCCTATAGGTCATCCCGTGCCTATCGCTGTACTCCGTGACTATGTGATACCACCAGTCTCCCATTTTGAACAGGTCCGGCATCTCGTGCATCGTATACAAGTCCGGGGCCCAAAAATCGCCCTCGAATTTCCAGTTCATGAAATCCGGCGATGAAAAGCATACTGTCCTGCCGGTTCGTTTTGTCTTTGGACCGGGCTGTCGAGCGCCCAGCAAGACCAGATACCGGTCTTGCTCATCATCCCTGGTCACCCAAGGATCTCTCCAATCAGAAGGGTCATACCCATCTTGAGGCAGGAAGGGCAATGGTTCGCCCACCTTTTGCCAGTGATACAGGTCGCTGCTGACAGCATGCATCGGAACCTGAGAAAGCCCTCCTTCGTTCTCGATATTTCTGTTATAGCCGGTGTAAATAATGTGGTAACGATCATCGACTTTGCAAACAGAGCCGGCATAAATGAACTGATCCTGATCACGCTCACCACCGTGTGGAATTACCACGCCATGGTCTTCGTAATGGATGAAGTCCTTTGTCGTAACCAGGGACCACCCGAATGGCTTTCCAAGCGGCTCTGGATCCCTATCGTCGCGTTGGTGGAAGATGTAAAAGGTGTCACCCTCGCCGAAAGGCATACAATCCCCCACCCAATACCCCGGGGCTTGATAGTATAGCGTGTTCACTAAGTCAGTCCAATCTATTCTTGTCGTTTCGATCAGCCGTGATCGATGAATCTGCGATCATTCTCCCTTGTTTAATCGCTTAAGCACTTCCCAGAATAGTTGCTTACCTGTTTTTGTCAAATCACGGACCACCTGTCGCAGGCGGATGTGTTGCTGAGCGCAAGGCCTACTTATTAAGTAAAACCATCAGCGCGCCGGCACGGCAATAGAGCGCCTGACCACTGAGGGGCAAGAGACATGCACCGGCTGATATTCCTGCAAATCCTTGGGTCCTGGTCTTACAGCGGGGGCACTTTCCGCATCCTTTGAGTGTTTCCTGTCCGACGACGGCTCAAGCAGCATGCGCACTCCAAGTACACCGAGATCGTATTGGGGAAGAGCCACTGTTGTCAGGCCAGGATGAAGGTGGGCCGCAATCACTTCCTGGTTGTCGAACCCAACGACCGAAAGATGATCGGGAACACGCACTCCACGCTCCCTCAAAGCGTCGTACAGGCCCATGGCCGTTCTATCGTTATGGCAGAATACCGCAGTAGCCCCTGTCTTCATCAGCGCGTCCACCGCTCCATACCCACCCTCTTGATCGGCCTTGGCAAGAATCACCAAGGAGGGGTCGAAGGAAATCTGTGCCTGTTCCAATGCCTGACGATATCCCCGCAAACGCCCAACCGAAGCAGGTGAAGATTCCGACTGATTGATGAACGCTATCCTTTTATGACCCGCAGCAATGAGCAGATTGGTTGCGGTCAAACCACCCTGTACCTCATCCGGCACGACTGCCGGGTATGTACTGTCACGGTCATAACAATTCACCAGAACCGAATTGACCTGCCTTAATTCTTTAGGAGGGACTACTTCGTGATGCACCCAACTGGAATAGACGATGCCTTCAACCTGCCTCTCCAGCATGAATGAAAGCGCGCTGTGCTCTATACGCGAATCGCCGTTGGTATCGACCACCAACAGTATTTTGCCATTGCGCCAAGCCTCATCCTGAGCACCGCGGATGACCTGACCTGCAAACGGAGAAGTAGCAACACCATCACTGATGAATCCGATTGAGTCGGACCGCCCGCGCGCCAAGCCGCTTGCCAGGGCGTTTCTTCTGTACCCCATGCTCTTCGCTATACGCCTTACGCGCTTCCTGGTCTCCTCAGGAATTCTGACATCCTTATTGTCATTGACAGCCCACGAAGCGGTCGCGATCGACACCCCTGCCGCGTGTGCGACATCTTGCAATGTAACCATCCCAGTCCATCCTAATGATCCTGTGCGGTCATAGGGCTCAATCGTCACAACAACCGAAACATCAGTGGATGCATCAGCATACTCATATCATTGAATCGTTGAAGTTGCAATGATACCGGTCGATAGCGGCGTCCGACCTGTCTTTCGTCCCCGCCCATCGATGACATGCCCTCGCACTGACAAGCTTATCGGGTTCTGTACACACCGCATCTATCTGGACAACACACCGGAAGCATTCAATGTTCGATAAAGTTCCATTCGGATAATGACTCACACATTCCACTGCCTGAGCACACGTTCACCCTGGTAGATGCCGAGAACACCGTAATGCGCCGTATTCATCCTGAGCAACTGGGCCTTGCTTGGATCTAAGGCTAGCCACTGCGTGGTCAGGATGCGCAGAATATGGGCGTGTGCCACCAGGAGCACATGCCGCCCCGCGCATACCTGGGGTTCAAGCCATCGGACTATCTCCCGCGCACGAGCGGCCACCTGATCCAGACTTTCACCGCGGGTCACGTGCACTGGAACACGATTGCCTGAAGGCAGAACGACCACTCGGTCACCGGTCAGTTCATTGATGCCCAGGGCCTGTGGGCCGTCGACCCACAGTTTCCAGTCACGGCCGAGACCAGCCACCACATCTTGAGGACGATGCCCTTCGGCCGGACCATAATCCCACTCCAGAATCTCATCCATCGGTGTCGGATCAGGAAAGCCGGCCAGCTCGGCTGTCTGCCTGGCACGTTGCAGGGGACTGGAAAAAACACAGCCGGCGTCAAACCCCTCGGGAAAGGCTTTGGCCAGCCGCTGACCGGCCTCTCTGGCCTGTTCACGTCCTTGGTCAGTCAAGGGAATATCAGTGCGTCCCGTATATTGCCCTGTTTTGCTCCAAATAGTCTGACCATGCCGTAACAACACGGCGTAGCCTTTACTCTCAGCCGAGGCATCATTGCCCGCCGCGTTTTTCACAGTACCCATGCATGGTATTTTAACCCCAGGCGTGTGGGATAATGGACCTATGACGGACTCAGGACGGGAACCTGGCGGAATGGCCGACCAAGTGGTCGGCATGCTTCATCAGGTGGATGGCAAGGTGAATGACATGCGCAACTCGATTGAATCGGACCCGGACTCGCTGACAGACAAGCTGATCAAGTTTGCGCTTCCCAGCATCGCCGCACTACTGGCGGGCAAGCTCTTCCAATCCTTCTGGAGCGGGTTGGTCCGCAAGCGCAACGGAGGCGTGGACAACCCCGAAGAGGAACAGGAGAGCGCTACCGCCGGCCTACTCTTCGGCGTTCTGTCGGCAGCCGTCACTGCCCTGGTCTCCGGCCTGTTCGAGCGTGGTTCCCAGGCTCTGATCGATCGCCGCCATCAGCGCTGAAGACATAGGATGCTGACTGGCAACCTGGCAGGGCCTGATAACGCTGATTGCGTGATTTTGACGACAAGGTCTTGCATTGAAAGGCATTGACGGCCAGAATGTCAAAATGACCTTAGCAAATTCACAGAAAACCTCGGCCACGAATCCGGTCGATAATCCCACCATACGAACCTTGCTTGAGCGGCGCTCCATCCGCGGATTCACTGAAGAACCCGTTGACGACCAGACCGTCGCCTTGCTGGAGCAGGCGGCCCAACATGCGGCGACCAGCCGGTACTTCCATGAATGGTCGGCCATCAGAGTCACGGATCATGATGAGGCACTTGCCATTGCCGATATGGCCCATCAGCGCTATGTCGCCGAAGCCCCGTTGCTCTACATCTTCCTGGCGGATCAGCGCCGTAATGCCGATCTGGTCCGACGATTCGCCGATGATCTGGACCCGGATACCACCCTGCTCAACTCCGGCTATGTCTTCCTGCAGTCACAGAACGATGCGGTCCTGGCCCTGCACGCCATGGAGACCGCCGCCAACGCGCTGGGCCTGGGAGGAGTCATTCTGGGCAGCGTCATCAATGACACAAACAGATTGATTGATCTGTTGAAGCTGCCCAAGCTGGTCTATCCGGTGCTGGGTCTTGCCATCGGCCACCCGGCCCAGGATCCGGATCCCAAGCCCAGGATGCCTCGTCAGGCGCAAATCTTTACCAACACCTATCAGCGGGCCGATGATGATGCAGACATGAAGGATGCCCTGGCAGACTTCGACCAGACGGTCACCCGCTATTATCGCGACATCCGGCACATGGACGATCCCCACCGCTCATTCAGCGCCATAATGGCCGACAAGGTTCGCAATCCCGCCTCCGGTCATGAACCCATGCTGGATTCGATCCGCCGACAGGGCTTCGACCCAGCCTGCTAGGCGACGAAATTCCTGCAAGCCAGACAAACCGTAGGAATCAGCAGATAAGTTCAACAGCCAAGTTCACCAGCCTTAGGCGAATAGACAGAGACGGATTGGCCCCAGGCAGCGAGATCAGCGGAATCCAATCTTGCTGCCTGGGGCCGTCAGAAACAATCAGGATCAACTCAGTAACATCAAGCGCGCATGGGCTGCAGAGGCGATGACTGCCTCACCTGCGACGAGGCTTGTACCCACGTTTGCGGCTGTGTGGTTTCGAAGCTCGCGAGACCGCCCTCATACGCTGGTAGGAGCCCGGCTCATGGCTGGTCAGATGCCAGCTTCCGCAGTAATCACAGCGGTAGACCCATAGAAGAACGTCGCGTTCGACCATGCTGCGGTCGGCGGCCTGCTGGGCTTTGGCCCGATCGTGATACATGATCTTGGACGTAGCAGCGCAACGTCGTGGGGTGAAATAATGCATGACAGCGTACGACTACCTCGAAACCGATCCGACCATCCTCGATCTGACTATCCTTCTGCACATCTTTTGCACTCACGGTGCCCGATGCCCGACCAGGCTGGCCCTGCCAGATGACGCAAGAACATTTATGCGAGATCAGACGGCGGGGCGCAATCCTTCATAACCCGAAGCGGTAGAACCGGGCAGAAATCGGGCGGACGTGAGCGGCCCTACAGCAGGGATCAGGGCAGGTCATGACCGGCGCTCAGGTAGAGGTCGTACCATTCCTGGGCAGTCAGATCCACATCCGCACCAGCAGCCATCTGGGTGATGCGCTCAGGGTTCATGGATCCCAGGAGCACCTGTATGCCGGCGGGATGCCGCAGAATCCAGGCCACTGCGATTGCACTCTTGGACACCCCGTGCTGCTTGGCCAGTTTGTCCAGCTCGGCATTGAGTTCGGGATAGCGTGGATTGTCCAGGAAGACCCCGTCGAAGTATCCGGTCTGGAAGGGGCTCCAGGCCTGAATGGTCATGGACTTGAGCCGCGAATAGGCCAGAAGACCGCCATCATGGTCCAGGCTGGGATCATCGCCCATATTGACGTGAATCTCCTGGTCGACCATGCCGGTGTGTCCCAGACCGAACTGCAGCTGGTTGACCTCCAGCCGCTGACTTACAGCGCTCTGCAGCAGCTCCACCTGCATGGGGTTGACATTGCTGACACCGAAGTGCCGAACCTTCCCGCTGGACTGCAGTTCATTAAAAGCCTCAGCCAGATCATCCAAGTCGACCAGGGTGTCGGGCCGGTGCAGCAGCACGAAGTCGACGTGGTCGGTCTGCAGGTTGACCAGCTCCTCATCCAGGGCCTTCAGCAGATGGTCCTTGGAGAAGTCATAGCGGGTGATCTGGTCGCTGTCCGGGTTGCGGAAGATGCCGAACTTGGTCTGGATGCCCACGCTGTCCCGGTCTACGCTCAGATCCTTCAAAGCTTGTCCCAAGGCACGGCTGCTGGCCCCGGCGTGGTAGCAATCTGCTGTGTCGAAGAAGTCCACGCCCGCATTCATGGCCGTCTCCACAATGGTCCGCGCTTCCTCACGGCTCTTCTGATCGATCCGCATGACCCCCAAGGCCACACGGGAGGCCCGGAATCCTGACCGTCCTAAATTCATGTATCGCACAATGTCCTCCTCGTAATTGACGTCTAAGCTCGAGTCTACCCGTCCCAGCCACCTCCAGCCTTGCGCGGTTATTCCAACAGGTTGCTGCGCAGGGTCTCCACCTGGTCCGGTCCGAACCCCAGAGCCTGACGTGCATAGGCGAAGACATCACCATAGGCGTCGATCATGGCCTGTTGGGCATGGGCCAGGTATTCTTTCTTGACGCAGAGCGCAATCTCTAGTGCGTCCAGTGAATCCTGGTCGAAGCCCTTGGCGCGGAATTGGTCCAGCAGCTGATTGTTGGCCGCGACCCTCTCCTGGTTGGTCTTCAGGTAGTCCGCGAATATCTGGTCGTCGTCCACCTCCAGCAGCCAGAGCACCAGGGCCGCGGCGAACCCGGTCCTGTCCTTGCCGGCAAAGCAATGGAAGAGCGTGGCCCCCTGGGTGTTGCCCACGACGATGCGCAGGAACTTCCCATAACCCTGCTGGGCCGCAGGGCTCATGACCAGGTCATGGTAGATATTCAACATGTGGCCGTTGACCTGATCCGCTAAACCCAGCGAGGCGAAATCGTCCAAGCTGGCGCCGTTGGTACCACTTTGCTCCAGCAGATCAATGTTGGTAAAGGTCACACCATCGATCCTGTCGTCCGGACTTTCCTGTCTCTCAAATGGCCGGCGGAAGTCCACGACCTGCGTCACCCGGTAGCGGTCGACCAGATCCCTCTTCGTATCTTCGTCCAGACCCACCAGCTGTCCTGATCGGATGAACTTATAGGGACGAACCCGGCGGCCGTGAATGGTCCGAATGCCTCCCAGATCGCGAAAATTGGTGATGTTCATTAACGACCTCCTTCGGTTGCGCCCAGTCCCCACGCCAACCCCACCTTCATAAAGGTCACTGGGATGCAGTCCGCCAGCGCGCGATCAACAGCAAGAACCAACAAGCAATGCAACCAAGGTACCATCACCGTTGCTGTACAGACACGCCATAGTCTCGCGGCAAAAGCTTCTTGTGGGGGCTTGGTCGGTTCGTGTTGTCACTGCTCTGCGGTCAGGGCCTGTTTGATTGGTGTGCCTCCCCCAATGATGTTGTAGATCCTGCCTGTGGTCTGGGGAAGGTCGACGCAGTCGGCCAGGCATTGTGCCACGTCGGGGATCGGTATGGGTCCGGGGCCGTCCGGCTCTACCTGGATGGCTCCTGTGCCGGTCTGTTCGGTCAGGCTGCCTGGCTCGATGATGGTGTAATCCAGTCCGGAGCTGATCAGGTACTGGTCAGCCATGTTCTTGGTCACGTAATAGTCGGCAAGGGCGTCGATGGCAGGTTTGACCTGGGGCTGCTCCCAGCGCAGCCAGTCTGCTGCATACATGGCTCCCAGCATGACGTACCTGGTGATGCCGACCGTTTTGGCGGCCTCTATGGTCTTCATGGCTCCCAAAGCGTCGATCTGGTTGATGTCCTTGCCGCGTGAGCCTGCAGTGAAGACAACGGCATCCGCATGCGTCTTGCCGAATGCGTCGGTTACCTGGGAGAGCGGGTCATGCAGATCCAAGGTCACGGGCTCCACCTGCTGCCTGGCGTGAATCTTCGAGGCCCCTCGTGCGCAAGCGACCACTTCGTGGCCGGCTTTGACCAGGTCCTCGCAGGTCAATGCACCTACTCTGCCCGTGGCCCCTACAAGAATGATTCTTTTGCCCATGCTCATCCGCTTTCTTCGTATCCGTATTTATGCGCCTGATTCGGCTGCTTTTCATTCTAGATGTCCTGAACCAGAAACGACAGGCGGCAAAGTAGGCCACGGTTTTGACATCAGTGCTCTCTAGGTTCAAATCGCAGACAGCGCAAGTGAAAGGCGACCTTTGGTATTCAGCCCAACTGCGTTTG
>NZ_KQ033884.1:30156-162040 GCF_000967265.1 Bifidobacterium mellis | reverse complement strand
AGCCATTCAACTTCCTCCCGGAAGAAGAACCGCCGTGTTGAGCAGCAAGAGATAAACTTACCACGAGCCTGCCAAAACGCAACTCGGCCCTTCCGAAAAGACCCTCAAAACCAGCAATAACAAGCCCTCAAACGGCGTGTCGTTTCATGCTCCTTTCTAACTTTGAGTCTCGCGAAGATGGGCCTTCAGCCCACGGTCCCTGCTTCATGTACACATTTTATTCACAAGGCAATAATCAGGCCACAGCTGGGTCGGCGTGTCAGCATAGCCCTTTCGTGGTCGTTCTGAATTCTGGCCATAGGCAGCCATGTCCAGTGCGCGTTTCTCTTTCTGCCCTCAAATGCCACTCATCCACAACTCACAGACGTCAATGTTGATATAGGTGCATATTCGCGCACCATGTCGGTCTTCGACTCATAGAGTCTATTAACAGATGGTAAGACGGGTGTATGAGCACAACAATTGCAGTACTGACCGGTGCGGGCATCTCGACTTCCGCCGGCATACCGGATTTCCGCGGGCCTGACGGGGTTTGGACCAAGCATCCTGATCAGATGAACGTTTATGACCTGGACCTGTTCATGAGCGACAAGAAACAGCGGGAGTATTCATGGCGGTGGCAGAAGGAGTCGCCTGTCTGGAAGGCCCAGCCCGGAGTAGCCCACAAGGCACTGGCCAGGCTGGAGCAGGCAGGCATGCTGAACCTGCTGGCTACGCAGAACTTCGATGCCCTCCACGAGAAAGCCGGCAACTCCGAGGACGTCATCGTCAACCTTCACGGAACCATCGGCAGCTCCCATTGCATGAAGTGCGGCCAGGCATATCGGACTGCCGACATCATGGCCAAGCTTGATCAGGAGCCCGATCCACACTGCCACAAGCCCATGCCCTACCAGGGCGACATGCCATGCAATGGCATCATCAAGACTGATGTGGTCTACTTCGGTCAGGCCCTGCCCGAAGGAGCCATGGAAAAGAGCATGAGGCTAGCCAGCCAGGCCGATCAGTTCTGGGTGATCGGCTCCACCTTGGAGGTGTATCCGGCGGCCTCACTGGTGCCGGTGGCAGCCCAAGCAGGTGTGCCAATCACCATCATGAACATGGGTTCAACCCAGTATGATTCTCTGGCAACCCGACTCATCCACGAACCCATCGAAGAGGCACTGCCCAAACTCGTCGACAAAACCATCGCCGGACAGGGTTGATTCGCTGACTGCCCCGCGCAATTGCTGGAACAGATCTGCGATCTGCAGATTTCTGATGGATCCTGCAAGAACCTGTGGGGCCCGCTATGGCAATCCTTGCGCCGTCTTCCGTCTCACTACAGACAGACTCCGCCTGTACCGGTCCCCTGTCAGCGTCGTTTTGGAACACCGGCACCCCTAACACGCGGATACTCTGCATCAGGTAGCGAACCCCTGCCCCAGAAGAAGGACAGCGAATCGACTCCGGAAACCGAAGTCTTCCCGCCCGAGCAAAGCTCTGATGCCCTGGACATGCCCTTATCAGCGCCGACGAGGACTGGGACCGGATACCAATAGGGCCCATGAAAGTGGAACAGGAATAACCGCGCTCCCCCCGCCCCTCTGCATCCAACTCGCCCCCGTCCCATCTCCCCACCTATTCGCAGCACCGATAGAGTCGATTCTTTGCTCCAAAACACCCATAGCCACGCCACAATGATCAGCGGGCACCCCACTGGCTTCCAGCTATACATCCCAGCGGAGCCTCTTCATGCCCGATAGCATACTTTTAGTAGAGCCATAAGCCTAAAACGCCTTGCCCAAACAGAGCTCCGACGCTTCCGACATAGAATCTGGCTCTCAGATAGTCACCAAGTAGATTAAACGTGTATTAGCCGAGCTCAAACTCGCCTGAAAGACTTGATCACGAACCCAAATTCATCGGGAAAAGAAACGGCCGCTTAATAGTGACCGCATCCGGCGAACTAGCTGGGCCATCATGACGCACCAGGCAGGGCGAAACTTCCTCTGACCGTAGACAATCAAGCCGGGGAGTGCCGAATATCCTGGAATGTCCTCATGCGTGGTCACCGTGGTCTGGCTGGTTCGGTTTCAGGCGTGAAGGAGGCTCGCTCTATACGCTATCGAGATGATTGTGGCGAGGCGTGCGGATGGCTTTCTGCATGCATTCCACGCCATCCCCGTCACCGACAGGTGGAGGCATTTGCTACATCGCAGATGATGGCGGTTTGCTGAATGACCCGCCATACCCGACTGTTTGGCCTGGGGATGGCGTCTCCCGATAAAAAGAAAGGAAAACGCAGGTGAGCTATACAAGCGAGGGGCTTGATGCAATGGCTGACCGGGGCGAGCTGAAGCCCGCGCCGGGGACTGCGGTGTACAGGGATCCCGGTGCTCCGGCCCTGACGGACAAGGATTTGATGGGCATCTTCGCCGGCCGGCCCCGCGAAGAGGAGCACCGACCCGCCAACATGGAACTACGCGTGAAAGTCACGCGACCATGAAGGCCGCTCTGACCCGCATCGCTCGGGAGGAGAACCTGCATACCTCCTCGGCGTTGGTTCGCCCCGTCCTGGCGGACTTCATCCAGAAGCGGGCAGGAACAGGTAAAGAGGTTCAATCTTCTCGTTGCTGAGATTGATCTGCTTCCGGATGTCATTGTCTTAAAGCACAAGGAACCTATAAAACGACCCGATCATCAATATGTAATAACAGGCAGTGTGTTATGAGTTGGTGGACATTGGCTGTGCTGCAGTGATGGTCAGGTTCGCACCGAGTTCTCGTATAGCACTAAGCACAGTACGGAAAGAGGGGTTTGGGGGACTTTGAATGCACAAAACCCTCTTAGCTTACTCGCAGTAAGGCTAACAAGGGATCTCCTATATACCTGTGCTAGAAAACTTGAATTTATGATTTTGATTTTGACGGTGGATGACTTCGCTTCGCGGTCATTGGGGAGACGCTCATCGAGAAGCTGCGCGAACAGATTAAGAGCGTGGCCGGGGAACTGCAATCGCTGCTGGACGAAACAAGGAGACATGGACGAGAACCCGAACCAGAGCAACGAGGAGGACCTGAGCGCACGACTGGCGCGAGACGAGGCAGGTGCTCGAGGAGCTCAGGAACTACCGGAGCGCGCAGATACAGCTCACCTCCAGCAGCCAGTTGAACCTCAAGGAGCAGTTGGAGGCGATAACCTCCACGACGGGACAGCCAACCAGATGCTGCTGACCGGCTTGCAGCGATCAGAGGACTCAGGCGACAGGCAGAACGAGGCCTCAAGGAAGGTCATCCTCTCTGGCTACAAGGCGTTCGAGAAGAGCGTGGAGCAACCGTCCAGCAGGAACGAAACACAGCTCAGGAAGATGCACGACGGGCAGCAGCACGTGAACGAGCGGGTCTTCAGGCTGCAGGGCGAGCAGATCGGACGGATGGGCGACCGGCTCGACCGGCAGCAGATCCGCAACTGGCTGACCTCCACTATCCCCGCCAGTGTCATCAGCAGAGGCATTCTCTGCATGATTCCGCACTGCATCCACTAAAACATCCCATGCTCGTGGTGTGAGTGCAACCAAGCAAACTGGTCTTGGGTGTGTTGTCCGAACTCCGGCAGGGGTATTGTCCCAGGAGTGGTCAGCGTCATCGTACCGGTTCGGATTCCACATCGGTGTCAGTGGCATAAGAGTGGTCTCAGTGTGTGATAGGCCGGGATGAGTTAGCGGTATTTGTGGAGTAGAATAGCCAACGGCGGAGAGTTTTTCGCCTCATGTTTGTTTTCAAAGGAGAAAACTATGAGGAAGTTTGGGTGAGGTGATTTGCGAATTCACTGGATTCAACGGTTGACGATTTGGGCTTCCTTGATTCTCACCATGGTGGTGACATTCGAGATGCTTATCACTATCGACCAAGAGCTTCCTGCGGGTACTGGTACCTCTTTCACCGTCGAGAGGGTTGATACCGCGACAAAGGCGGATGCTGTGCGTGCGATTGCCCAAGCTTCAAAAACTTTGGGGATCAATGTCTTCAAGATCCAACCTTCATTTCGCGACTCAATGAAGTCTCGTGTTCTCGTGGCCTTTGTGGGTGACCAAAAGTCTTTTCAACGAAATGGAGGGTACGATTATCCTTCCTTTTCAACGCGTGACCAGTCAACGAAAGTAGTTTCTTTTGAGGAGATTACCACCCAGGACTTGCGCGGAAGGTATGCGACCAATGCGGATAGGTCGCATATGGAACAGCTCGCCAAGGCTTTGTCACGTTCCCGGATAGTGGTTGACGAATCACGAGGCCTCTGGATAGCTGCGATGATATACGCGTTAGGGAAGGGTGGCCTTTGGGCGGGAGTCGCTATCATCGCCATCACATTGGTGGTGTCCACCGCGTATTCCCTGTCCAGGAACAGGAAGATACATGCGGTCAAAGCGATGCACGGTTATACCAGCGGAAGGATACTCGTCGGCGAGCTGGTTCCACTGCTCGCCACGCTCGCCGTGGGATTGATGACGATTGCTTTGGTGGGATTGCCTTTCCTCTGGCTTGTCAACGGCTTCCACCAGATTTGGCGACTCCTTCGAGTGCTGTTGATCGCCGTGGCTGTATTGACGGCGTATCTTGTCTTCCTGGCGTTGGCTTTAGGCGGTGCCAGTACGTTCCGCGATCGAATACCCGCCGTTCTCAACGGAGAGGGCAACGAACTCCGTGATGGCATCATCGCGGGTTTTGCCCAGTTCATGGTGGTGGCTGTTCTCTTTGGCACCATCAGCGGGTCCCTGAATAGAATCGGCGCGATACAGAGCACCAGCCGGTCCTTGGCTCAGTGGTCTCGCATCTCGGATCAATATGTCCTCAGATTGTCAGTCAACACCAACACCCCACACGAGGATAATCTCCGTACAGCGCCTTCCCTGATGAAAGTGATCGAGGATCTTGACGGCAGGGGGAAGGCGATGCTGGTCGGGTATAATAAATTTGGCTCCGATTATTACGATGATCCTTACGAACCGGACGGATCCGATTCGATGATAGTGAGCCCGAACTATCTTGACAAACAACCCATTGCCGGGCTTGATGGGAAACCGGTCAGGGTGGTTGGAAAAGATATCGGCGCTTTCACACTCCTGGTGCCTTCATCATATAAAGGGGACCCCAGGGCTTTGTTGAAGAAATACACCGAACATTTCAAGGGAATGTGCCAAGAGGATGTCGCCCGGAAACAGAAACCATATTCCTGCAACCCCCATGGTGTCCTGGTCCGCACACGTTCGGGCCAAGACATATCCCTCTTCTCGGGAACGCAGTTCATGCCTGCGGAAGATCAGCAGAAGCTGTCTTTGAAAGATCCAGTGGTAGCCGTCACATCCCCATCGTCGAGGTTGATCAGCCCCATGGGATACCTGTCATACACATCAAGAGATAGTGTATTGTTCTCCGATCCGGAACTCCTGCAAAGCAAGCTGGACCATTATGGAATCTCCGGATACTTCCAGGGTATTGATAACGCCAAAGACTCAGTGGCGTATACGCTGTCATTATCCCGCAACGAGCAACGCGGGGACATCATAGCCATATCGTTCGGTCTGGCCGCTGCCATGATGGCCATCCTTGTGTGCTCGGCCGCGTATTGTGCAAGACGACGCAGACTCTCCTTCGTTCAATTCATCCATGGATACGGGTTTTTCAGAAGACATGGAAGCTTTCTTATCATGCAGAATATTGGGATGCTGCTGACCCTCATGGCAGTCGGCATTATCGGCTCGATGAACAAGGTTACGGATCTGGTGGCTGGAACACTGCTCTTCGCTGTATCCAGCCTCATCATGGCCATTACCGTATCGGTATACGAATCAAGGTTCCGTGCTGACGACATTAAACGCCCGTGAATCCACGGTGCGGAGGGAGATGCATATGACAGACGCAGGCAGGCAGCCGACATTGAAGGTCGAAGGACTTACCAAGAAATTTGCGGAACACACGTTATGGTCGAGACTGTCCTTCGACGCTGGACCTGGTTCCATAATCGCAGTGAGCGGGCCGTCCGGTGCAGGCAAGACGACCCTGCTCAACTGCGTCGGCTTGTTGGAGGACTTCGATGAAGGATCGGTCACTTACAACGAAGGGACATTCCGCTCCGGTTATTTGCATAAGAGCCGGAAGGGGCAGCGAGTGTGTCTTCGCGAAAACATAGGATTTCTATTCCAGAACTATGGTCTTGTCGAACAGTGGAACGTGTCGCATAACCTGCAGATTCCCCTCAAAATGAAGAAGCGCGAGCATCGCAAGGAACGGGACGAACGAATCGGCAGAGTACTTGACATCGTCGGAATGAATGGCTCGCAGAAGAAAAAGATTTACACCCTATCGGGCGGGGAACAACAGAGAATCGCCCTCGCTAGGCTCCTGCTCAAACAGCCGAATGTCATTCTTGCAGACGAGCCGACATCTGCGCTGGATCAGGACAACGCCAACGTCGTAATACGCATACTGTGCGAACTTGCCCAACAAGGCGCTGCCGTCATCATCTCAACACACAATGAGGAAATAAAGCAAATCTGTACGTCGATCATCGAAATAGGCTGATATACCCACGTCCTCCTACACCCACGTCCTCCACCCGCAGACCGTGGCGACTCCGGGGAAGGGACTTCGACTGTGATGAGACGCAAGGCAGCACGAGAATCGCCATAGATTGATCCTTTAAGAACCAGCAAGTCTCATCAGCCAAGCCCAGCAAAGGCATCGGCGATTCCGACTGTTCTCTCGGCGATGATCATTGTCCATCATTGTCCCCGAACATCGGATGCCAGGCACAGGCACCGGATCCAATCGGGACATAGTGCTCAGTAGTTCTGATGGACCTGGAAGCCTCGACTGCGCAAGGTATCCAGGATCTGGGTGATGTGATCGGGGCCGTTGGTCTCCACAGTCACCTCCAAGAGCACGCCGTTGTCATAGTGGCCGGAGGATTTGAACTGGTCGTGGTTGAGCTCGATCACATTGGCGCGCAGATCGGCCAGGACCGTGGCCACCTTGACCAGCTGGCCAGGTACGTCGGGCAACTCCACGCCGAACTGCATGATGCGCCCGCGGGAGATCATCCCCCGCTGGATGACGGCACCCATGGTGACCGTATCAATGTTGCCGCCCGAGATGATGGGGACGATCACATGCGGCCCGGGAGCCGACCGGAAGACATCGGACTGCAGATCCAACTGGCCCAGCGCAGCAAGAGAGACGGCGCCAGCTGCTTCGACTACCAGTTTGTGCTTCTCCAGCATGAATAGGATCATCTCGGAGATGTCGCTTTCGGTTACCTGGACCAGATCATCCATATAGCGGCTGAGCAGAGCATAGTTCAGATCGCCGGGACGTCTGACGGCAACACCCTCGGCGGCTGTACGCATCCGATCTGCTGCGACCACATGACCAGCTGTCAGTGATTCACGCCAGGCCGGAGATCCGACCGGGGTGGCTCCGATGACTCTGACGTCTGGCTTGAAGGTCTTTACGGCGAGCGCCACTCCGGCGCCCAGCCCGCCCCCACCCAGGGGAACCACGATATCGGTGACATCGGGCACATCCTGAAGAATTTCCATGGCGATGGTCCCCTGACCACAGACGACCTCGTAGTCGTCAAAAGGCGGGACGAAGGTCATGCCGCGATCACGTGCCAGACCCAAGGCGTAATCAGAGCTTTCATCGAAGACCTCACCCTGCAGGACAACCTCGGCACCATAGGCCCGAGTGGCATCGACCTTGAGCGGCGGCGTGATTCGGGGCATGACAATCGTGGCCTTCGCGCCACGGCTGCGTGCGGCAAAAGCCACCCCCTGGGCATGATTGCCAGCGGAAGCGGTGACGATGCCGCGGTCCAGCTCGTCCTGATCCAAGGAGGCCACTTTGTTGTAAGCTCCGCGAATCTTGAAAGATCCGGTCAGTTGCAGATTCTCCGGCTTGAGCAGAACGCGATGGCCAATCCGAGCACCCAGGTCATCGGATTGCTCGATAAGAGTATGGCGGGCTACACCTTCCAGACGTTGGGCGGCTTTGCGCAGATCAGCGGCGTGATCGGCCTGAATACAGGCGGTGATTGTTGAAGTATCCATGCTCCAAGTATGGTCGGCCGGACCCGACCAATGGGGTCAGCCGTCAACATGGTGGACACCCAAACTTATCAAAAAACAAAAACATGTGGGTAATCAGACGTTTGGTCACCCGAAGACCGGACAAGCATGAGAGCAAACCTGAAACAAGCAGACCGATAACCAAGCGAGCCACCAGCCCGCCCGTGAACTTGACGGACTTCACGAACAGTCACCGGTGATGGCTGGGGTCACCGGTGATGGCTTGCGGTCGTCTGTCTTACTTGTCGTCAGTGAGCTGGGCATGCGCCTCGTCGACCACGGTATGGTCGTCGCGGAAGTCGTGGGATGCCACGGGCTCATTAGCGTCACGGGCCACACCGGCACCCAGGTCGGCCAGCAGCAGAGTGACCGCGGTCGGATCGTTGACCCGCAGCCGGGCCTTGGTCTGGCCGGGCCCGACCTTGATGGTCCAGCCCGTATCAGGCATGACGGCGAACATGGTCTCGTCCGTTTCATCGTCGCCCAGGGCCATCATGAAGTCGTAGTCGCCGCTGTTGGCGAAGGGCAGGATGGCCTGGCCCTTGCTGGTGGCCACAGGGGTGACCTCGACGACCTTGGAGTTCTCCATGATCATCAACCCCAGGCCGACCACTACTCCGCGCAGGCGATGGAGCAGATCCTGACGCTCCTGGTCGGCCACCTGGGCATCGCTCATCCGGTAATGCCAGGCCACCGCATCGGACTTGCTCTCCACAAAGGAGTTGGGGACCCTGGTGGCCGACTCGTCCATGATGGGCCGGATCACCTTCTGCCAGGTATCGGAGTCGGGCAGGCCTTTCGCCCGCTGCCACTCGTTCGAGTCGCTGCCGGGCAGGTTGCGGTTCCAGGCGCCATGCTCGGCAATCAGCCCCACCGGCAGGTCACCGAACCAGTCCTGCATGATCTGATGGCTGCGGCCGGAGACCAGCAGGAAGTCCACATCGGGATTGCTCCCCACCTGGGTCAGCAGGCGGCGAAGGGCCTGGGTGGGCTTGGCCCGCTCAGGACGGCGAACAAGCGGGGTCAGTGTCCCGTCATAGTCGCACAGGACCAGACGACGATGGGCGCCGTCCCACTGATGAACGATGGCGTTGTGGTGATCCATACGCAGCCTCCTGTCCGTCATGCCCGGAGTGGACACCTGCCTCAGGGAGTCGAGGAACGAGGTGCACCAGTTGGCTGCGGTGCGCACCTTGAGTCGGGCCTGCATGCGGATGTTGCGCCGCTTGGACTCCTCGGGGGTGATCTCCAGGGCGTTGTGCAGGGCCTCGCAGACCATGTCGATATCGTAGGGATTGACGATGAAGGCATCGGTCAGCTCGTCGGCAGCCCCGCACATGTCCGACAGGACCAGGGTGCCGTCGCGTCCGTCATGGCAGGCCAGGTACTCCTTGGCCACGAGATTCATCCCATCGCGCAGGGGGGTGACCAGGGCTACGTCGCCGGCCGTGTAGATGCCGCAGACCGGCTTGATGGACAGGGAACGGGTGATGTAGTGGATGGGGGTCCAGGCCAGCAGGGAGTAGCGGCCGTTGATCTCCCCCACCAACTGGTCCACCTGGGCCTTGAGCCGCTGATAGGACTCGACGACCTCACGCGAGGGGGTGGCCAGCAGGTAGTAGGTGACATGGCCCACCCACTCAGGGTACTTGTCCAGCATGCGGCCGAAGGCCTGAAGCCGCTCGGGCAGACCCTTGGTGTAGTCCAGCCGATCCACCGAAACGATGACCTTGTTGGAGCGGCTGCCCACCGAGGAAGCCGCCTGCTTGGCCAGCGTGGACTCGGGGATGTCCTTCTCCATGTAGTGGCTCCACCAGTTGGCGTCCGATGTGGCGGCTTCGTTGGCCGCCACGCCCTCGGCAGTCACCGAGGTGCGGTAGCGATGACGGGGGGACTTGCCGCAGACCTCGTCGATTCCTCGACGCATGGCCCGGGCCAGGCCGGAGTGGGCGGTACGCCGGTAGAGGTTGTAGTCGATGCCGATGGGGAAGGCGTCGATGGCTGCTCGGTGGCCGTCAGGCATTTCGACCACACCGTCCCGGTTGACCGGCAGTTCGGGCAGCAGCCTGTGCAGCGAAGCCAGGAAGCTGGCGGAGAAGTCCACCGTATGGAAGCCGATCAGGTTGGCGCCCAGGACACCCTCCAGGATCTCGCGGCTCCATGGCAGGGAGCGGAAGATCTCGGCGCTGGGGAAGGGCACGTGCAGGAACCAGCCGATGGAGGCATCGGGGTAACGTTCGCGCAACATCTTGGGCAGGAGCATCAGGTGGTAGTCCTGGACCCAGATGGTGTCGCCCTTGCGGATGAGCGGCTCCACCACCTGCGCGAAACGCATGTTGACCTTGCGGTACATCTCCCAGTCCTCCTGGCGGAAGACGGCCTCATGCGAGAAGTCATGGAAGAGCGGCCAGAGGGTGTTGTTGGAGAACCCGGCGTAGTATCCGTTCAGCTCCTCCTTGCTCAGGAATATAGGAATGCACCGGCTCTCCCGGTAGGCCTGACGGATGCGGTCCAGCTCCTTTTCCGAGTACTTCTGAGGATCGATGCCGCTCCAGCCGATCCAGAGGCAGTCCTTATGGGAACGGTGGTAGGGGCCGATGGCCGTGGCCAGTCCCCCCACGTTCTGGCGCAAGGTGTAAGAACCGTCCTCCTGTGCCTGCAAGGACATGGGCAAACGGTTGGAGACGATGATCAGACGAGACATGCAACCCGCTTTCTTTTCCCGTCCGCGCCGGAATCGTCGGGATTGACCACAGCGCGAACCCATCGCCCCGGGACCCGCGGACCCGACCGGTCCGCACAGGCCCATCAGGGCATCGCTGACTTCCACTCTAGCCTGGAAAGCGTGCCGACGGCGGGGTTTTCCTCAGAGTCGGTAGACGAAGCCCTCCCAGGGGGAGAGGCGGCCGGTCAGCAGGGAGCTGGCGGTTTGCTCCGGTCTGTAGGTGGATATGAGGATCCGATCGGGGTCCACCGCTCCGAGGGCCATGGAGGTGAATCCGGTTTGGTCCAGGCCCAGAAGTGCGGCGGTTTCAGGCGGCAGTGAGGCCGGGCGGCTGCTCAGATTGACCACAACCAGAAGGCGCTGGCAGGGCAGGGCATCCAGAACGCTGGCAGCCTCGGGTCCCGACTTGGGCTCGGGCGCCTGGTCCAGGGAACGGGTGAATGAGTAAATCTGGTCCGCATCCGGATCCAGAAGGGTGAAGTCGCCGGCCGCTACGACCGGATTGGTGTGACGCAGGCGGATCAGCTCCCGGTAGAAGGCCAGGACCGAGTCCGGGTCACGCAGCTCGGTCTTGGCGTTGACCTTGTCCCTATTGGGATTGACGGCCAGCCAGGGCTCCTTGGGAGCGTATGGAGCCGTGAAGCCGGCGAACTTGGTGGAGTCCCACTGCATGGGGGTGCGGGCGTTGTCGCGGCTCATATAGGCCAGGGCGGCCATCATGGACTCCGGATCCTGCTCGTGCGCCTGATCGACCCGCTGATGGTAGAGGTTGATGGACTCCAGATCCTGGTACTGGTCGAGGCTGGTGAAGCCGGCATTGGTCATGCCCAGCTCCTCGCCCTGATAGATGTAGGGGGTCCCCCGGTGCATGTGCAGGAGGAGCCCCAGGGCCTTGGCCGAACGCGAGCGCAGTTCCTCGCTGGATGTGTCGCCCCAGCGGGAGACGATCCTGGGCTGATCGTGGTTGTCGAAGTAGAGGCTGGCCCATCCGGCCTTGGCCACAGCCTGCTGCTGCTCGTCCATGGCAGCCTTGAGCCGGGGAACCCGGAAGGGACGGATGTCCCACTTGCTGTCCCCGGTGTCAACCTCGGTCTGGGTGAAGAGGAAGAGCATGTCCAGCTCGTGGTTGGCCGGGTCGGTGATCTGCCCGCTGCGGGCAGGCGCCAGACTGGGAGCCTCCCCCACGGTCAGGTAACCCTGCCGACTCTGGAAGACCTGGCTGCGCATCTCTTGGAGGAACTCATCCAGCCTGGGGCCGTCCACGCAGAAGGGCACCGAGGACGAGTACCCCTCAGGCCCCACGGGGCCGTCAGCAATGGCCGATCCGTCTTCGCCGGGCAGGCGGCCCTCGGAGTCGACGGTCTTGGAGATCATGACGATCACATCCATGCGGAATCCGTCGATGCCCCGGTCCATCCACCAGTTCATCATGTCGAAGACGGCCTGCCGGACCTGGGGGTTCTCCCAGTTGAGGTCGGGCTGCTTCCTGGAGAACAGGTGCAGGTAATATTCGCCGCGCTGCGGATCGTACTGCCAGGCGGAGCCTCCAAAGTAGGACCCCCATTGGTTGGGCTCTGCACCAGGGGTGCCGGGTTCGTGGCCGGCCTTGGCGGGCCGCCACCAGTACCAGTCGGCGTGTGGGTCCTCCTTGTTGCGGGAGGCCTGGAACCAGGCGTGCTCATCCGAGGTGTGGTTGACCACCAGGTCCATGACCACCTTGATCCCCCGCCGGTGGGCCTGGTCCAGAAGCTCGTCCATATCGTCCATGGTGCCGAAGATGGGGTCAATGTCCTGGTAATCGGCGATGTCGTAGCCGTTGTCGTCCTGGGGGGACTTGTAGACCGGACTGAGCCAGATCACGTCCACGCCCAGATCGGCCAGGTAGTCCAGCCGCTGCGTGATGCCCGGCAGGTCGCCGTAGCCATCACCGTTGGTGTCCTGGAAGGACCGCGGATAGATCTGATAGACCACCGCGTTGGCCCACCAGGGATTGGGGGTGGCTCCGTTGGTCCGTACCCGATCGGGCAGCTGCATGCGTTCTTCCTGGGTCATGGTCCTCCTCACGAAGATTGGGTTCCTGGGACTTCCTTGTTCTGTGACCTCCACTATAGGCTGACCTGACTGCCTGTCATGGCGGGGCTACTTGACAGCTCCTCTCATGACGCCGCTGATGACCCACTTCTGCGCAAACAGGTAGACGATCAGGATGGGCGCCAGGGCCATCAGGTAGCTGGAGAAGGCCATCGGGTAGTTGGTGGCGAACTGGGAGCTGAAGACATACTGCGCCAGAGGGATGGTCTGGCTGGTCTGATCCGTCAAAACGATCAGCGGCATGAGGAAATCGTTCCAGGCCCAGAGGGCCGTGGTGATGGCGATGGTCGCATTGATCGGACCCATCAGGGGGAAGATGATGGTCCAGAATATCCTCCAGGTGCCTGCGCCATCCAGGCGGGCGGCCTCCTCAAGAGCGGTGGGGATGGATCGGATGAACCCCGTGGCGATGAAGAGGTTGGTGCCCAGGCCCAACACCACGTAGAGCAGGATCAGACCGGGTACGTTGTCCAGGTGCCAGCTGCCGAACTGCTTGGCGATGGGAAGCATGACCACGGGGAAGGGGACGAACATGGCCGCGATGAAGAAGTAGTAGAGGAAGCGGAAGAAGCGCTTGTCCATATTCCTGGCCACGGCATAGGCCACGAAGGTGTTGGTCAGCAGGGTGAGTGCCACTGCGCAGACCGTGACGATGGCCGAATTCAGCGCGGCCTTGGGATAGTTGACCTTGTTCCAGGCATCGGCGAAATTGTGCCACTGCCAGGAAGAGGGCAGGCTGAAGGTTCCGGCCTCCGCAGGGGTCTTCAGAGCCGTGACCACGGTGAAGTAGAGCGGCACGAGAATCGTCAGGGAGAGGACAGCCACGGTGGCCGTCAGCCACCAGTTGACCCTCTTGAGGCGCGACCCCGGGAATCCCCCATGCCGCCTTCCCCCTCTTCCTGCTGATCGTGCCGGTGTCTGCGGCTGCATAAGCGCTGTCTGTGCCATCTCAGATCTTCTCCCCTCTTCTGGAAATGCCCAGCTGGATGAACGCAATCACGGCCAGGACGATGAAGAACATGACCGCGTTCGCTGTCTGGTAGGCGTACTCCCCTCCGGTAAGGCCGCCCTTGTAGATGAGGTAGGTGACTGTTTCGGTCTTGGAATCCGGTCCCCCTGCGGTCAGGGCCACCACCTGATCGAAGGTGTTGAAGGCATTCTTCAGAGTCAGCACCAGATTGATGGTGAAGAATGGGCCGATCAGGGGGAAGGTGATCCTCCAGAATTTCTGCCACTCGTTGGCGCCATCGATGGATGCGGCCTCATAGACCTCCGAGTCGATGGTCTGCAGACCCGCCAGATATATCAGTGTTGAATACGCCACCGCCTGCCAGACCGAGAGGAAGACGATGGGGATCCATGCATAGTGCTCGCTGGTCAGCAGGGACTGGGAGAGCCAACCGATGCCCAGGGCCTTGCCCAGAGCCGGCAGGGGCGTCATGAAGATGTACTTGAAGACATAGCCGATGACCAGAACCGAGAGCGTGTAGGGGATGAAATAGATGACCCGGAACCCGTTCTTGAAGGCGATCCTTCCATTCAGCGCCACCGAGATGAACAGGGCGATGAAGTTGACCAACAGGGTGATCAGAATGGCGATCAGCAGAGTGAACAGATAAGCGTGGCCCACGCGGCCGTCACGGAAGAGGGCGCCGTAATTCCTGAAACCGATCCACGAATAGCGCCCGTATCCCTGCGAATTCGTGAAGGAGTAGGCCACACCCTGGAGGAAGGGCACATAGAGGAAGAGCGTGAAGATCAGTGCCGCAGGGACAGCCATCCAGTAGAAGGCGCGGTCCACCTTGCGGTTGGAGAACCTTGAAGGCCGTTTTCCGGCCTTGGCTGCTTCGTCAGCAGTACGGATGCCGACGACCTTGGATTGTGTCATGTATGAATCCCGACCTTTCATCATTGGAAGTTCCTTGCCTGGACCTTGTCCCATTCGTTCTGCATGGAACCGATGAAGCCATCCACATCCCCCTTGGTGACCATGGTCTGCAGGTAGCCGCCGATATTGATGGAAGAGGGAATGTAATGGTCGCAGAAGTCGGCCAGTCGGTTCTGCTGGAAGAAGGGAAGAACCCCGTTCAGGGCCGGATCGCCTGCCTCCACCTTTCTGGTCGGCGTGAAGGCCGTCTGGGCTTTTGCATACGTGCGCAGCTGCCGGGGCCGCATCAGATAACGGATCAGCCGCATGGCCTCCTTGGGATGCTTGGTGGTGGCACCCATGGTCAGCATGACATCGTCACCAGCCGTCAGTATCTGCCGGGAGGGGGAATCATTCGCAGGCATCTGGGCGAATCCGAGGTCCACATCCGGATTAATCATCCTGATTTGCGGTATGGCGTATGTTCCCAGGGGAAGAATCGCCACCTTGCCCTTGGCCATGTTTTGAGTGCCCTGCTGGTAGGTAACGCCCTTGTCGCCGGTGGAATGGCTGAAGAGCTCGACCTCGCGCCGGGCCGGCTGTGTCCACAGGGTCTTGAAATCGGTTTTCCCAGCCAGAAGATCCCTGTACCTGCTCTCAGGGACCAGGGTACCTGCCAGAGACGCCAAGGGAGCCTGGGCGGTCCAGGAATCGGAGAGAGTGCCCTGCACAGGTTCGATGCCCTGATCCTTGAACCTGTCCATGACTGCCGTGAACTCCGACCATGTGCGCGGCGGATTGTCAGGGTCGACCCCCGCCTTTCGCCAAAGCGTCTTGTTGTATATGTACCCGCTGGCGTTGCCGGCAAAGGGCAGGCCATACAGGCGCTTGGCCGAAGGATCCTTGGTCTGGACCAGATTCCTGGCTATCGACACCATGCCCGGGTTGAGCTCCTTGACCAGGGGATCGTCGGTGAAATCATGGAAGACCCCGGATGCCGCGAACATGCCGAAGCTGATATCACCGTTGAAGGTAATGACATCAGGCACCCGGTTTTTGACCAGACGGGTGCGCAAATCCGTCTGGGCGTCGGCCGAATTGTTGATGTTCACCCTGATGTCGGGATTCTCCTTCTCGAATTGCGCCACCATGGCCTTGAACTGGTCGGCGGCCTCGAACTTGAACTGGAAGAAATCCAGAGTGACCAGGTTTGAATCCGCGGAACCGCAGCCCGCCATGGCCACGAGAGTCAACAGAGCCAGGAGTGAGGCGACTCCGTTGCGAATCCAGGCCGATATTCGACCAAGCCCGGATCCTTCCTTACTGCCAATATCCTTCATGTTTGGCTCCTTTACCATCCACACGGGCAACAACGACCTAGATGATTCTGCGAACCAGCATAGGGGACCGGGATATTTCATTCCCAGCTCTGGCGAGTTCCTTTCGTTAAGAAAGTAATTAAGGTAGGCTGTTCAGTATAGGGGTTTGTCCGTGAGGAGGCACCGTGGCCGACAGAGACAACCGGGGATCAGACCATCACGAGGACGCTGACCGCCCAGGGGAAGCACGGCCGTTCCCGGCCTGGTTCACGGCCTCCAGATACACCCACCGCATCGCCGTCGAGATCCTCCAGCACGGCCCGATCTCCAGAGTGGCTCTGGCACGGCGATTCAACCTCACCCAGGGCGCCGTATCGCGCATCACCAACGATCTGACCCATCTCGGGGTCATCCGGGAAGCCGGCACACTGCTGCAGGCGGACGAACCAGGAAGACAGGATGGCCGCAAGCTTAGTCCCAGTAGCGTAGGCAGACCGCAGCAGGCCCTGGTCATCCGCCGGGAAGCCAAGACCTTCATCGGCATAAACCTTCACGGTGGCACCGCGCTGGCCACGGCGACGGACCTGGCCTGCCGACCCGTCGGCCGGTCCCACAGTCATCACATTCGGCAACGGAGCCCGGGCCAGGTCGTAAGGATGCTGTCAGACCTTACTCAGGATTGCGTGCGCGAGATCAGCCAGGCCGGACTGCCCAGCCCCTCCGGCCTGGCCATCTCCCTGGGCGGACGAGCGGAGGGAGACAGGGTCGTCACCTATGCCCCCTTCCTGCATTGGAGCGAACCCGTTAATCTTGCAAGCGAGATGGAGAACACATGTGATCTGCCTTGTCTGGTCTTCAATGACCTCGATGCCCTGGCCCTGTACGAAGGATGGTTTGGCGAGGGCATCGGGCTGGACCGATTCGCTCTGATCACCATGGGATCCGGCATTGGCTATGCCTTAAGCGAGCACGGCGTGCCCGTCTCCTCGCCGGATGAGGGTTTTGGGCTGATTGGCCATCAGCTGGTGGATCCGGATGGGCCGGTCTGCTATTTGGGCCATCGCGGCTGCGCCCAGTGCCTGACTACAGGTTCCCTGGCTGAACAGTACTCGCATGCCATCGGGCGGGCCGCCAGCCTTGACAGGTTGGTCAAAGACCTGGAGGAGGACATGCCGCAGGCGGAGACCCTGCTCAATCTGACCGGCTATCGGCTAGGGGTGCTGATCGCCCTGGTGGCCAACGTGGCCCTGCCCGACAAGGTTCTGGTGGGCGGGGAGACTTCATATTTGATGAAGAGATGCATCGAATCCGTACGCAAGGGCACGGCCTCATTCCGCCACAGCCAGATGGTCGAGGTCCCCGTGAAAATCATTGACGGCGACTGGCTCCGCTGGGCCCAAGCCCCCGCTGCCAGAGCAATCGCCCGGTACCTGCAGGGTCCCGAAGAGGCCGATAAGCCCGAATGAATCGGGAAACGACTGGACGGAGTCAGCTACGGCTCGCTTCAAAGATCACTGCCTCCGCCGGGTGGATGACCGGCGGCCGGATTCCCTGAGCGCCCAAGGCCGCACCCGGGAGGACCACGCCTTGGGGACGCCACCAGGTCAGAGGGCTTTGCCCGTTGCCGATCCGATCCAGGTCACAGCAGACATCCAAGGGCCTGACCCGGTAATCAGCACCGGGATCAAGGCCGGGTAGCGCCAGAGGTTGCGGAGGGTAATTGACCGAAGAGGTCAACTGGGTGAAGCGGTAGAGCGCCTGAGAGCCGTCAGCAGAGACCACCCCATCCAAGCGGACTGCAGGGTCCGGTGCGTCGCCGTGGACTACATGCCCGGTGTGCAGCATCAGCCGCCACCGCTTATACAGATCGATCCACCGCCCCAGCTCATCCAGCTGATCCTGGGGTACAGCGAGCAGGTTCCACTCCACGCCCATATGTCCGAAGAAAGCCGTGGCCGCACGCAGACCGAGCGAGGTGGCGCGGCCTGTGGTATGAGACGGGGAATCACCCACATGCTCACCCATCATCTCCGGCGGCACCAGCAGGGATGTGTACCTCTGGATGTCGGCCCGCTCGACCGGATCAACGCAGTCCGAGACCCAGACCCTGTCGGCATATTGCAATACGCCCAGATCGATGCGGGCGCCCCCTGAAGCGCAGGACTCAATCTCCAAGCCGGGATGCCTGGTTTTCAGGTCACGCATGATTCCATAGACCGCCTCGGTCTGCGCATGCACGGCAGGACGTCCTGACCGGGGAGAGCAGGCCTCGGTCACATAACGATTATGGTCCCATTTGATGTAGTCGATGCCCATAAGCGCAATGAGCGAGTCCATGGCATCGAACACATGGGCATAGGCATCGGGATTGGTCAGATCCATGACCTGCTGGTTGCGGCCTTCGACAGGCAGCCGGGAAGGCCCCGGGGACAGGGCCCAGTCAGGATGATCGCGGAAGACGTTTGAGTCCGGACTGATCATCTCGGGCTCGAACCAGAGGCCGAATTCCATTCCCAGCTGATGCACCCTGGCGGCCAGGGCTTCCAGGCTCTTAGGCCCCTCGGGCCATACCTGCCGATCGATGGACCAGTCCCCCAGCCCGGCCTCATCCGAACGCCTGCCCTGGAACCATCCGTCATCAACGACAAAGCGCTCCACGCCTATACGGGCCGCCTGCTCGGCCAGGGCGGCCAGCTTGTCATAGGACTGGTCGAAGTAGACCGCCTCCCAGGTGTTCAGGGTGACGGGCCTGGGACGTGAGGCCAACCCAGGATGTAGGGACCGAAGGAAAGCATGATACCTATTGGCCGCCTGGTCCAGCCCCTTGCCCCGGGAACCATAGAGCCAGGGCGTGGAATACGCCGGCTGGTCGGAATGACCGCCAGCAGGAGGAAGCGTGATCTCCCCGGCCATCAGAATCTCACCGCCGCCCAACAAGGCGGGAGCCGAAGGAATCCGCTCGGCGCTGAGCAGACCATTGCCGCTCCAGCCCAAGTGGACCGTGTATACCTCATCATGCTCGAATCCGAACCCGGGTCGACCAGCACACATGAGCAGGGAGGAATCAAAATCCGGCCGACCCACCAGGCTTGGACGCTCCAGACGGCCTACGGTCAAGGGCTGGCGTTGCGGACTGCGCTCGCGCAGGTGGTGACCGGTGGTGGTCAGAATCTCGGTCGCCTCAGCCGGCAAAGGAAAAGCCAGCTCCAAGCCGTTGACATCCAAATCTTTGACCGCATCCATGTTGAACAGGTCCGCACGCTGCCTGACCAGACCGGACGACAGCACCTGGCAACGCCAGGTCAGTGCCACGCCCTGATCCCGGTCGCAAGCCCGGACCGTCAAAGTCGGTGCAGTCAAGTCCTCGGACAGGACCGGAGCTGTACCCAGATCGACTGATTCCACCTGGAAGCAGCAAAAGACCTCAACACCACCACGACTGACACACAGTCGGCGCTGTCCGGTCCAAGCCTCGGACTGGGTCGGGAGGATGCTGGGCCAAGCCGTCAGGTCCAGGCCTCCCGAGATCCGCTGCGGGGCCAGGGCATCGTAGGTTCCCAGAAGGGCCTGCGGATCGGCCACCGGATCGCCCCAGTGAACAATCCTCGGCAGACCTTTCCCTGGGAAGAGGACAGCAAGGGACAGCCCGGACTGCTCCATGTAAACCAACCTGAGGGAAACCCCCCGATTTGATTTACTCTGATAGGACCCCATCCTTGGGCCGCCGCGATGATCCTCCATGACACCTCCGCCATAAGCCCGGCGATGCCGGTCGCCGAAACTGATGAATCAGGCTCCATGCTAGGGACCCGCGGCTAACTTGTCTGGAAGGGCGTGTTTTCCTTACTTGGGAAAGTAATTCATGGAAATCCACTCAGCGGCCGTTCACATCACCCCTGGTCGGCCTGCTCCTCATGATGGACGCGGAAGGCCAGCTCGGCCAGATGTACGCCGTGGGTGAGGAACTCCTGGGTCCGGCAGACGTAGTCATGCTCGCGGCCCAGGCGCGCCAGGTAGCCGTTGATGTAATCCACCTCGGTCGGACGGCCCTTGGACATGTCCTGGTACATGGAGGGGTAGTGGAGCGGGTTGCCCACGCGGCTGACGTAATCCACCTCGTCCAGGGTCTCCTGACGGGTCTGAATCAGCTGCTTGCCGGCCCGCTCGCAGGCGTCATAGGCCTCGTCGATCAGCTGGCGGGACATATCCTTGGCGCCCGGGTAGGAGATGAACTGGCCCATGGTGATCTGATACATGGTGCAGATGGTGTTGACCACCGAGTTGAAGATGATCTTGGCCAGGCAGGTGCCCTCGAAGTTCTCGGTCAGGATGGGGTTGAGGTTGGCGGCCTTGAAGTCCTCGGCCATCCGGCGCTCTAGGTCGGTGGTCTCCTCGGTCATGGCGCACAGGTGCATGGAACCGGCCCCGGACTTACCGATGAAGTCCACGTCGCCGGGCCCGTTGAGGACAGTGCCGATCATGGCCGTGCCGCCGTAGATGCGTTCCTTGGGGAAGTACTTGAGCAGCTTGTCGAAGTGCCCCCAGCCGTTCATGGCCGAGAAGACCACCTGATGGTCGCGGAAGAGCGGTGCGCAACGCTCCAGGACAGCCTCCAGCTGCATCTGCTTGAGCATGACGATCCAGACGTCGGGGTCGCCCTTGTAGTCCTCGGGGGTGTAAATGTTGACGGGCACCAAATGCCGATTCTCATGATCGCGGGAAACATAGACGCCTCCCTGGTCATGAACCTTGTCGATATTGGGCATCCAGGTATCCACGAAATCCACCTGCAGGCCGGCCTGCTCCTGTAGCAGCACGCCCAGACGATAGCCCATGGCTCCGGCACCGATGACCGTATAACGCATCGAAACACACCCTCTTTGTTCTCTTGATCAGACGACGCACCTCCGGGGACCGGCCCGGGGGATACCAAGCAGTATGCCGAGACGGCAGAAGGGAACCGAGACAACGGTCGCATGGTGGACATAAGGACTGGAATACCCCCGGATTCCTGCACCTTGGAGGACTTTGCCGCATACGCGGACATCCTGTCATCCCGGAGAAAACGTCGACCTAGGCTGGAACCCATGCAGAAAGAGCAGAGCGGAGCCGGAAGGATGGACCGGCGGACCCTGGCCATCCTGGTCCTGGTGGGCGTGATCAGCGGATTCCTGTCGGGGATGTTCGGCATCGGCGGCGGATCGATCATCGTACCGGCCCTGGTGTGGACCGGACTGCAGCAACGGCAGGCCTCGGCCACCTCGCTGGCCTCCATGATCCCGATGTCGCTGGCAGGGGTGGCCTCCTACGCCCTGGGCGGGCATGTGGACTGGCTGGCCGCCCTGCTGCTGGCCGTGGGCACGGTCATTGGGGCGCAGATCGGCACCTGGCTGCTGGACCGGCTTCCTGAGGTGATACTCAGGTGGCTCTACGTGGGCTTCCTGATGGCCGTCATTGCCCAACAGCTGCTGTCCACACCCTCCAGGGAGAGCAGCATCCGGCTGAGCCCGGCGGTGGCCTTGATCATTCTGCTGGTCGGCGTCCTGATCGGAACCCTGTCAGGGTTGCTGGGCGTTGGGGGCGGAGCCATCGCAGTACCGGCCCTGGCCCTGCTGGGCGCCAGCGACCTGATCGCCAGGGGAACCTCCCTGCTGGCCATCCTGCCCAGTTCATTGTCAGGGACGTTCACCAACCTGCGCCACCACCTGGTCCACGCCGGTCAGGGGCTGCTTCTGGGAATCGTGGCCGCACTGATGACACCGGTGGGCACCTGGGCGGCCTCAGGGGTCAGCGCACGGGTGGGCGCCAATCTGTTCGCCGCCTACCTCTGTCTGATTGTTTTGCGCTGCATCTGGGCGGCCCTCCAGGTCACCCCGGCCTTCCAGCGGTACAGGGCCAATCACAACCCCCGCTGAAAAACGGGACTCAGTCCTGGCGGTGCCGGGCGAAGAAGCCGGCAAGGATCCCGGCGCATGCCTGTTCACACACACCGCCCAGCACCTCGACCTTCGTTCCGGTGTGCGGGTCACGGGGCAGATCCCAAACCGACCCGCAGGCCCCCATCTTGGGATCCCAGGCGCCGAAGACCACCCTGCTGAAGTGGCAGGCCATCAGCGCTCCTGCACACATGGGGCAGGGCTCCAGGGTGACGACCATGGTGCACCCTGCCAAATCCCAGCCCGCGTCGGATTTCCTGATGGCCTCCATCTCGGCGTGGGCCAGGGGACGGCCCAGGGCCTGCCGCTGGTTGAAGCCCCGGCCGATGACCCGGTCCGAGGCATCCAAGACCAGGGCGCCCACGGGCACATCCCCCCGGTCTCCGGCTATGCCGGCCAGCCGCAGGGCCTCCTCCATGGGCGCCTTCCACCGTTCTTGCACGGGTTCAGTCTGACAGTCCAGCCCGACAGGTCGGTTCAGTTGATCATGCCCGCGATGCGGCGGCGCACATGGTGCAGATGGCCCTTGGGCCGCCCCGACGTGTCGATGCCACGCTTGGCCAGGAAGGCACGAACCATCTTGTCGCCCTCGCTGAAGATCAGGACCGTCAGCCCAATCACCAGGCAGATGAGCCACTGGCTTGCGCTCAAGGGGGCCATGCCCAGAACGCCCGCAACCGGAGCCAGATACATGGCCCCCGCATGGATGCCCAGGGCCACGAACGAAGCCACCAGGAGGAAGGTGTTGTCCAAGGGGTTGAGCTGGAAGATCAGCCTGTTCTCGGACCGGGCCGACATGGCGACGAAGAAGTTGAAAAGGACCAGCAGGGTCAGGGCGATGGTCCGGGCGTGGGCCAGATCCATTCCCGCGTTGATGTTGAGGCGGAAGAGGACCAGGATGCAGGTGGCCATCCAGAGCCCGCAGACGGCCAGTCGCGCCCAGAGCACCCGCGAGAGCAGGCCCTCTCCAGACGAACGTGGGGGCGACTCCAGTTCATCTCCGTTGCCTGGTTCGAATCCCAGGGCAATATCCTGGACACCGTTGGTCACGAAGTTGATCCAGAGCATCTGCAGGGGCAGGAAGAGCAGGGGCTCCTCGGAGATTACATTGACCCCCACGGCGATCATGGCGGCTGCAGCCGTGGACAGGAGGAAGTAGGCGGACCCGCGGATGGCCTTGAAGATGACCCTCCCCTGGCGCACGGCCTGGGTGATGGTGACGAAGTTGTCGTCGGTCAGAACCACATCGCTGGCCTCCCGGGCCACATCGGTGCCGGAACGGCCCATGGCGATGCCTACCGAAGCAGCTTTCAGGGCCGGGGCATCATTGACGCCGTCGCCGGTCACGGCCACCACATGGCCCTCATCCTGCAGGGCTTCCACAATGCGCAGCTTGTCCTGGGGGGAGACGCGGGCGGCGATGGAGGTCTCGCGCAGACGGGCCCGGAGGACCTCGTCGCTCATCTCCAGCATCTCGCTGCCGGTCAGCGCCTGGTCGGTATTCTCAAGGCCCAGTCGGCGGCCTATGGCGGCTGCGGTCACCGGGTGGTCGCCGGTGATCATGACCACACGGATGCCGGCCCCGGCGCAGTCGGCGATGGCCTCGCGCACGCCGGGACGAGGCGGGTCGAGCATGCCCTCGAGCCCCAGGAAGGTCAGGTCGTCGGGCCGACGGCGGGAGGCGGGATCCTGGTCGGAGGAAAGGACCCTGCTGGCCACGCCTATGACACGTAGCCCCTGGGAACCCATGGCCTCGTAGGACTTGTGGACGGCCTGGGTGTCCAGGGGAACAACCTGGCCATCCGGGTCCAGCATGGTTCGGCTCATGGCCATGACCGCGTCCGGGGCGCCCTTGACATATTGGGTCAGGGTGCCGTCCGGGCTGCGGCGGATGGTCATGGAGTGGAGCAGCTCCGGCTCGTAGGGGGTCTCCATGACGATAGGAGCCTCCAGGTCTTCGGTGGTCACGGCACCGGTCTGGTCGGCCAGACGGGCCATGGCCATATCGACCGCGTCGCCACTGTATTCGATGCCGCCTTCTTCATTCGGCTGCCGATGGGCCTCATTGGTCAGAGCCCCGGCCCGGGCGAGGGCGGCCAGACCGCGCATCCGGTCGTCACCGGATACAGCAGCTGCACCCAGGTCCATACCCTCGACGGGGACCGGCTGGCCGCCACCCAGGGTGAACTGTTCCACGGTCATGCGGTTCTGGGTCAGCGTGCCGGTCTTGTCCGAGCCGATGACGGTGATGGAGCCCAGGGTTTCAACGGCCGGCAGCGAACGGACGATGGCATGGTATTCGGCCATCCTCGAAACCCCCAAGGCCATGGCCACGGTCAGCACGATGGGCAGGGCCTCGGGCATGGAGGCCACCACCAGGGAGACTGCGGACAGGAAGGCCCCGGTGGCGTCGCCATTGAGGATGGCTCCGCCGATGAAGACGAAGATGGCCACCAGGATGACGGCGACGGCGATGCCCACCTCGGTACGGTGGATGATCCGCTGCAGGGGCGTGCGGCCCTTGGCCACGTGGACCAGATCGTTGATCTCGCCCAGCTCGGTGTCGGAACCGGTGGCCACCACCAGCCCCCGTCCACGGCCACTGGTGACCATGGTGCCCGAGAAGGCCATGCAGTGCCTGTCGCCCAGGGCTGCATCGCGGTCCACGGGGTCCGTATTCTTCTTGGCATCCTCGCTCTCGCCCGTCAGCATGGCCTCGTCGATGCGCAGGTGGAGGGCCTCGATCAGCCTCAGGTCGGCGGGGATGCGGTCGCCGCTCTCCAGGAGGACCAGATCGCCCGGAACCAGCTGGTCGGCGTCAATCTGCTCCATCCGGCCCTGGCGCACCACCCGTGTGGTGGGGGTGGACAGGGTGGTCAGGGCCTCCACGGCCTTGTCGGCCTTGGACTCCTGCACATAGCCGATGATGGCATTGAGGAAAAGGACCAGGAATATGGCCGCAGCGTCCACATAGTGCTGCAGAAAAATGGTGATGATGCCGCAGACCATCAGGACGGCGATCAGGGGGCCGGCGAACTGCTCCAGGAAGAGCTTCCAACGGGGTTTGGTCTGGGCCTCGGCCAGGCTGTTGGGCCCGAAGAGCTCCAGTCGGCGTGCGCTCTCCTGCGTATCCAAACCCTGGTCCCCGGTGTGCAGGGTGTCCAGCACAGCCGAGGTCTCCAGGCTATGCCAGTCGGTGTCGTCGAAACGCATGTCGGACCCTGCTGCCGCAGCGTTCTGATTCTTAATGTTTGTAGACGTCATGGATGATGTCATCGGTCAACCTGGCCTTTCCAAACCGGATCGGTCATTTGTCCCCGCATGCGACCCTCTGCAGTCGTTCTTGCAATCTTCCTTCCGGACCGGGGGATGTCCAAAAGCATCGGGGAAACAATAGCGTGCACGCAAGTCCCCGGGGTCAAGAGATGGGGCTCCATGATCAACCGCCGCAAGCGGTGCACCTCTGGGAGGTTCGGAGCCTTCCCGGTTTTCACGAGTATACCGATTGAGCCGGCCTTTCATGCGCTTACGAGGGGTCCACGGGCCGGATTTTCACAAATGTTCGCCTATCGCGAGCGCAGTCTGTCCACCATTTTGGCTTGAGGTGTCAACTTAGCGCACATTGTCCATTAATGCTGTTCCTGGATATCCCCATTCCGTATAATGGACTGTGCGACGTCGATCCTCATGCGACCCTGCACTCGGAGATTCCTTCATTGGTCGAACGAACCCTGCTAGTCGGGCCTGCGGCAGCCCGCCCGGGATTGCGTGGCGGAAAGGAAGCCCGTGGAAACATTCATCCTCATTCTGTGCATACTTGCTGCCGTCCTCGTCTCTTCCTTCATTTCCAGATTCATTCCCCGGATCTCCACCCCTCTGGTTCAGATCGTCCTGGGCGCAGTCATGGCCCTGTTGCCCGTTTTCCCACGGATGCGGCTGGACCCTGAGCTGTTCATGGTCCTGTTCATCGCGCCCCTGCTCTACTACGAGGCCCACACCATCAACAAGGTGGAGCTGCTCAAGGGACTGCGATCCTCTCTTTCCCTGGCCATCGGACTGGCCGCCCTGACCATGATCATGGTGGGGGTTATCCTGCATGCCGCCTGGCCCATGTTCCCACTGGCCGCGGCCATGGCCCTGGGCGCCGCCCTGGGGCCCACCGATGCCGTGGCCGTCTCCTCACTAGGGGAGAGCGCCGACCTGACACCGGACGAACATTCAATCCTGGCCGGCGAATCGCTCTTCAACGACGCCACCGGTGTCATCGGCTTCCAGTTCGCCATCCTGGCTACCGTGACCGGCTCCTTCTCCCTGCCCCAGGCCCTGGGCGAGTTCCTCCTCGAGTTCGTGGGTGGCATCGGCTTCGGCCTGATCATGGGCTTTGTGGTCAACTGGCTCTTTGAGTCGGCCCGTCGCCTGGGTTGGGAAACCACCACTACCCGGATCCTGCTGGAGCTCTTCCTGCCTTTCCTGATTTACATGGTCGGACAGGACATCCTGCATGTGTCCGGAGTCCTGGCCGTGGTCTCCACCGGACTGCTGATCCGCTTCGACCACACCGGAGTGGGACCCAATACCTCCAAGGCCAACATCGTCTCGTCCAGCGTCTGGAAGGTGCTCTCCTTCAGCCTCAACGGTGCGGTCTTCGTCCTTCTGGGCATGCTGCTGCCGGCGGCCATGGGCACCAGCTGGCGAGACCGGCGGGTCAGCAACTGGATGCTGGTAGCCACCATCACCGTGGTCTGCCTGACCGTGATCGTGCTGCGCTTCCTCTGGACAGCCAGCGTCCTGATCTTCACCAAGGACCACGAAACCGGCAGCAGGCCACGGATCACATCCAAGCTCCTGAGATCGGCAGCCGTCATGACCTTCGGCGGCCCCAAGGGGACCATCACCCTTTCCCTGGCCCTGACCATCCCCTATATGACCGATGACGGGTCTGCCTTCCCCATGCGCAGCGAGCTGATCTTCGTGGCCGCCGGGGTCATCATCGTCACCCTGGTGCTTGCCAACTTCGCCCTGCCCCTGCTGGCTCCCTCACAGAGCAGCGAGGTGCCGGCCCAACAGGTCGAAAAATCCATCAAGGTGCTCAGGGGCACAGTCCGGGAACTCTCCAGCAGGATCACTGACGAGAACCGGCTGGCCATCCAGCAGGTGATCAAGCAGTACAACCACCGCATCGCCAAGCTCAAGTCCGAGATCGGCCAGTACTCCCCCAAGGACTTCCAGGACCTGCAGGTGCAGACCATGGAGTGGGAGCAGGACTACATGGAGGAGCGGCTCAGCCGGATCGAAGAGGCCCAGGATCAGCTGGAGGAGCGGCTCAGGAACGAGGACGCGGGCATAGAACAGGCACCTGCATCAACGCAGTCTGCCACCGGGGACGAGACCGAGGCCGAGACCAGCACCGAGGCCGAGACCGTAGCCGACAGGGATGCCGACGCCCAGCTGATCGACCGGCGCAGCGAGCGCGGAGACGACCAGGACGAATTGCTGAATCTGCGCAGCCAGGAACAGGCCGCCCGCAGGATCCTGTCCACCATATCCGGATCCCTCTTCCACCTGGACAGGGGCGGTGAGCTCCGCTGGAGGGCCTACACGGCTCGCAGACGACTCAGGGGCCTGCTGCACAGCCAGTTCCACCGACTGAAGCACCTGGCCCAGCCGATCGACAAGGACCGGGTCTACGTGGCAGGACGCCATCTGCAGGCGGAGATGAACCACTTCCTAATTGAAAGGCTCTACTCCGAGCTGGGCAAGGGCCGCTTCAAGACCGAGGACCTGCTGAACACCATCATCAACCACCAGATGATTGAATCCTCGGCGGAGGGAAAGACCGAATACGCGGGGATACCTGCCGTCAGGGATCAGGTGGAGGAGGCCAAGCGCGAGGGCTACGCCATCGAGCTGAGCCAGATCCAGGACATGGTCGAATCCGGGGAGATCTCACGCACGACGGCCAGGAAGATGCGCCGCAACGTCTACGTCATGCAGGTCGACGCCGACTCGGCCCTCTGATCCGATCTACATAAGGCCTGAGGTCACATCGATCTCGCCCAGCCACTGACGAAGGTCGTTCATCTCGCGCATGTCCACGGCATGGTCCAGGTGATCGTACTCGGTGGTGTGCAGCCATACGTGCTCATCCAGCCAGGCGGCCAGGGCGCGGAATTCGTACTTGGGCACCGTGGTGTCATCCGAACCGAAGCCCAGAAAGACCGGCTTGTTCAAGCCAGCCAGGCGTTCATCCGCCGGAGCGGTGCCGGGCACCAGGCCCGGGGCCAGGAACCCGGACAGGCATATGGAGGCCCGGTAGCGCTCTGGGTTGATCCGAAGCAGATGAACGGCCAGCATGGCTCCCTGGGAGAAGCCCATGGCCACCACAGGTCGGTCCTCGGGGATGTTGGCTGAAACCCATGCGTCCACAGCCCGGGCCGCTGCATAGCCATCCCGATCCAGGTCCTCCTGCTCGGGACGCATATCGTGAAACCAGGTGTAGCCGGGGCCGAACATGCCGCGCTCGCTGCCTGGCACCACCATGGGCGCCCGCAGGGATGCGTAGTCGTTGTAGGGGGCCACGTAACGCATCAGGTCGGCCATGTCCTCCTCGTTGGAGCCCCAGCCGTGCATGAGTACAAAAATGGGCCGCGAGGGATTGCCCGTGCCCTGCTTGCGGGACCAACGGACCTGCTCGACCTTGAGCTCCTGCCCAAAGCGTCCGGGCACCACCGTGGAGGGCCGACCCACCAATCCGCCGTCATCCTTTTGTGCTTGATCCATAACTGCCACGATAGTCGACCGGCCCGGTCATTCAATGCTGGCCCATGAGCGGCTCGGCCTGGCCACCCCACTGACTCTGCAGTCCGGTCACCTGGGCCTTGCTACCCACCACCATCCAACGCTTGCCGGTCAGCAGCCATAGATCCTGAGGCTGCAACCCGCCTCCGTAGCGGGAGAGCAGGTCGGGCACGCTGGCGCGGATAGGCCCCTTGGCCAGGGATGCCGCAGAATCGTTATCGAAGACCACGTAGGCCATGGTCGTATCCGTGCAATACCGGGCTTGGGAGATGCCTACATACCCGCCCGGGCTGATGTCATGCCAACCGGAGGCGCACTGTCCGGCAGCCTTGTCGATACCGCCGGTCATGGCCTGGGGCGAGCTGGTGGGCGCTTCGTCACGCGCAGGAGCCTTGATGATGCCCTTGGGGGAAGAGTTGGCAATGAGCAGGCCTGCCAGGGTCAAGAGCATTCCGCAGATCAAAAGAATAATGCCCGCCGAACCCACCGATGGCCGGTTCGGGCCCGGTCCTGAGTGACGGGCTATGATGACCAAAATTATGGTCAAGAGGGCAAAGGCCACGGAGACACCCACCCAGGCGGAGATGCCCACCTGACCTATGACCCCCAGTCTGGAGGGGGCTATGGCATGGGCCAGCAAGGCCGCGCCCGCCAGGGCCGAGACCAGCCCCGTGACCGCCGCAAACCGACTCCAGATGTTGGCATGGGCTATCTGAATAGGACGCTCATCAATATCCGGGCGAGGAGGGTAGGAGGCTGGCAGACCCTCGTCATACCCGCTGTCCGCCAGCCGCTGATCCAGCTGGTTGAAACCATCGGCCATCGACCTCGCCACCTTTCACGGTTGGTTTCAGTCTATGGGGGCAGACACATACAGACCAGCGACGGCGACCAATGCTTCACCATCCCAACATCCTGCCGGGATGATGGATGGGCATATTGGAAGCACATCGTTACTTATCACCGCGACATTCGGCACGTGCACGGGCCCGATTACGGTGAAATGTCACAGAGCCCAGTTGGAGCTCAGCCCTTGATGTCTCGAGGATCCTTCTTGCCTATGGTGCGCTTGTCGCGGATTTTGTTGCCGCCCTTGTTATGGATGTTGACCTCGCCGCCGCCGGACCGGTCCGCAAAGACCTTGGCCTGCTTGGTGGCCTCCGCCTTGGTGGCGAAGGTCCGGGAGACGCGTGAGGCCCCGGCCCGCTTGACTGTCCACAGATCGCGATCCCCGTCATATTGCACGTGATAATCAGCCATGATGGCCGTCCTTTCCATACTTCCCTGTACCCCCTCATCTTCCACTGCCCGACCTGAGGCACCGTGCTTCGACACTCCAGAACTTCCAGGAATATTGTTCATCAATGATGGCGCTAAGAGAGGCTTTCCGCACTGTTGCCGGGCTTGCAACTTTTAGATCAGGTATCGAAGATTCGATTATGGGCAAGAGAATAAAAATGACCAGAGCAAATTACTATGAGGTGATTTAAGTGGAACGAAACTACTGATGTTGAGTTACCTACTTGGATACAGGATCTGGGTTGGATGCATATTCAGGCAAGGTGGACACATCTCCATTAACCTTGAGATTCTAGAGGTTTGAGCAGAGTCCTGTCTGCAACCATAGGCGCGATTGGTTCGCCGATGCGGAAAGCGGCATGCCCAGAAGCCACCAAGTGTTGGTAATAGCTTCGAGGAAGCGCTCCATCAGCTGGTCAGCAGGCGTCACGTCGGCATAGTCGCGGATTGAGTTGACTGGCACCACGTCCTTAATCTCATGTCAACAAGCCAAGCTGCGATATAACTTCCTCACATTGGATGTGGCGAGCAAAAGCCCGCGCATACGCCTCAATCAGACGTGGAAACACAAACAAGGCCACGCCATGATTCGTGCCGTCTTTTGCTATAGTCGCCCAACTTGCAGATCGCACGGTTAAACCTTTCACAGATGAGAAACTCTTCAGTGAAAACTGGTGGTCAAGCGGAACAGGATTAACGGGGAATGTGAGGAAGCGTCTGCAAGTGTCTCTTCATACCTACAGATGCTGTAGCCTTGCGGCTATGGCATGCAGGGGACGGAAATCGGATAAAACAGGCGAGGATACGGAGAAGACCGACCTTCGCCGCACGATCCACGTACCCGCTCATGCCGACCTTGTCCTATGGTTTCTAGGCCTGGTTCTGTTGCTGCCAATGAGCTGGGGCTGGTATAGCAAAATTCCTATTCAGTTCTTTATGGCATTCCCGTATGCCGTTGATTTTGCCTCGGACACTTGGGTGAACAGGATAATTGCGACCACCATTGTGGGGCTTGTCTGCTGGCTGATAAGCGGCATTGTCCATATAGTTGCCTTGTATAAATGGAAGTCGCGCAAAGCCCGGAAATGGTGGAACGTCGTCGCAAAAATCCTGCTTGTTTTAGTGACATTGATCGTCTTACTGCATAGTCTGGCTGGGGTACTGTTCCTCTCGATAGACGTCAGCGATATTCCCCTGTGAGTAAACGCTGATGCTGACGCTCGCTCACCGACTATAGGTCAATCAGCTTCATCAAACGTCTAACGCTCTGGATTCGCAAGGAACGCAGCATACGCTCGAGCGAGAGCCTCTGCTTCATCCCTGGCAGGAGGCCGATCAGCTCCAGATGCGCTCAAAAGCTTATCTTTGTCAAAGTTGAAAACTTCCCAAACCCACATGTCAATGCTGATGACGATTTTCCAGAAAAGAGAGCGGGCGACGGGAATCGGACCCGCCTCTGAAGCTTGGGAAGCTTCCATTCTACCAATGAACTACGCCCGCAAATCCGGCCACCGGGGTCAAACCTCGGCCAACCGCATGCGAGTCACCATGGTAGCAGGTCTCGGCGATGTGCGCGAATCACCAACTCCGGGTACGGTTGCGAGACTGCCCTTAAATCCACTTTCAGACGGTGCCGTCAGGCTCGATCAGGTCAGCCACCACCGTGGAACAGGCCCCAAGCAAGGCTGCATCCTCACCCAAGGCCGAGCGGTCGACCACTAATGGGCGCCGAAAATCAGTGGCCAGGGCATCGTTCATGGTCTTCTCCATGGCACTCAGGAAAATGCGATTGACCACCCTGGAGTCGCCCAGGACAGCTACGCGAGGAATGTCCATAAGGCCGGCGGGCATGGTCAGAACACGACCCAGCAGTTCGCCAGCACGGCGCAAAATGCCGGCCAGATTGTCGGGATCCCGGTCCATTGCAGCAGTCAGCTTGGGAACGCTGATCAGTGATTCCAGGCAGCCGCGCTTGCCGCAACGGCACTGAGGACCGGTGGGGTCAACGACCACATGGCCGATTTCTCCAGCCGCACGGTTGCAACCGGTCACCAGCTCGCCGGAAACCAGCAACCCTGCCCCAACCCCGTCACCCAGATGGACCAGCAGCAGGTCGGACTGCCCTGAGCCGAACTGCTGCTCAGCCAAAACCTCATTGTTGGCATCGTTGTTGACCGTCACCTCCAGGCCTGTCTTCTCATGCAGGTAGCCGCGCAGGTCGGTCTGAACCCAGCCCAGGTTGGTGGCATCATCCACCACGCCTTCGGCACTGACGATGCCGGGACTGGATACGCCGATGCCCATGATGGGGTGGGTTGCCCGCTGCATCAATGAATCAGTCAACTCCCCCACCAAGTCCAGGGGGACCTTGCCGTCAGCGGTCAGAGGGATCTCCTCACGCGCCACCACCTGTCCGGTCAGGTTGAGCACCGCCCCCCTGAAAACGTAGGGCGTGGAAAGATCCAGGGCCAGGATGCTTCGCCCGTCGGGATTGATGCGCAGCAGCCTTCCCCGCTTGCCCGGCCCGGTGGATTTGCTATAACCCACCTCCATGAGCAGATGCTCGCCCAGCAGCTCGGCCACGATGTCTGATATGGCGACCCTGGTCAGCCCTGATGCGCGGGCCAGGTCAGCCCTGGTCATACTGACATCGGGGTAGAGCAGCCTGAGCAGAATGGCTCGGTTATGGTGCCGCACAGACTTGGGCAGCGCCTTGGACAGGTTGCCGGTATTGCTGGTCATGATTCACCTGACGATAGATAATGCGGGGACGGGGACCCGCCATGGGGATTGGGCCTTGAACCCCGTGATCACGCCCATCCATGCTTGCTCCTTATATTGTAAACTTCCTTGCCCGGACAGGTCCATACCTCGCCATTGAGGCACCAAAGCTGTTGGTTTTCAGGACTGCGCACTAGCATCGTGAGCAAGACCACGGGGACAGCCAATAAAAAGTTCAGTTTCCTAACAATTAAGTGTTAGGCTGTAAACAGACATCGAAAACAGCTGCATCCCCTCGCTGAGCAAAGGAGCGATCGCCATGACCACGACACCGAACCATTCGGAAGCCTCACCGTCCGCCACAAATCCGCGATACCTGCTGGGTAACGAGGCCAACCGCATCTTCATGGCCTCGCAGACCTACGGCTTCCTGGACTTCGGGCGTGGGTTTCCCACCGAGCAAGGCGGCGCCGGCTGGCTCAATGACGACGGCAGCATCGACCCAGACCAGGGAATCCAGACCTGGATCACCTGCAGGATGACCCACGTCTACGCCATCGGCAGCCTCCTGGGCTACCCGGGAGCATCAGAGCTGGTCCATCGTGGTGTTCAAGCCCTTCAAGGCAACCTGCACGACGACGAACACGGCGGCTGGTACCCCTCGGTCTCCTGGCAGGGCCAGCCCGAGAGTGGCAAGTCCTGTTACACCCACGCCTTCGTGGTCCTGGCTGCATCCTCAGCCATGCTGGCCGGCGACCCCGATGGGCAGGCTCTGCTGGATCAGGCGCTGGAGATCTTCAACCGCTACTTCTGGGATGACGAGAAGGGCCTGGCCGTCGACACCTGGAACAGCGAGTTCACCCGGCTGGACCCCTACCGGGGTCTCAACGCCAACATGCACAGCACCGAGGCCTTCCTGGCCGTGGCCGATGCCACAGGCAAGGAGGATTACCGCGAGCGCGCCGGCCGCATCATCGACCAGGTCATCAGCTGGGCCGAGAACAACCAGTGGCGCATCCCCGAGCATTTCAACAGCGACTGGCAGGCCGACCTGGACTACAACCAGGACAACAAGGCCGACCAGTTCAAGCCTTACGGGGCAACGCCGGGCCACGGAATCGAATGGGCCAGGCTGATTACCCAGTACGCACTAAGCAGGTTCGATCAGGATGCCGACCGTCGCCGCTACATCGAGGCAGCCGAGCACCTGTTCGCCAGGGCTGTTGAGGATGGCTGGGCCGCCGACGGAGCCGAGGGCCTGGTCTACACCACGGACTGGCAGGGCCGCCCGGTTGTCCACGACCGCATGCACTGGACCCTGGCCGAGGCTCTGAACACCTCGTCCACTCTCTACGCAGCCACCGGCAAGGCCACCTACGCCGATTGGTACGCCACCTTCTGCAGCTATGTAGACCACTACTTGATTGACCACCAGGGCGGGTCCTGGTGGCATCAGCTGGATGCCAACAACCACGTGATTGGCACGGTCTGGCCCGGCAAGTCCGACCTCTACCACGCATTCCAGTCCACCCTGATTCCCTACAACGACCCGGCGGTCTCCATCGCTACGGCCATCAAGAAGGCCTGCGGACAGGGACAGACGGACCAGGCCCAGGCCCGCTGAATTCCATGGCAGCATCGACCCCGCATCCCGAGGCGGATACAGATAACGTCCAGGCTGGCCCGATCAGCCTGGGAATTGACATCGGCGGCACCAAGATCGAGGGCGTGGCCATGGACGGTGGCAAGCACCTGGTAGCCTGCCATCGAATCCCTACGCGCGAAGGCAACCAAGCGGTTCATGACGACACGGTGACACTTATCCGCCACCTGCTGAATCAGGTGGACCCGGACCAGGGTCCGGTCACCGTAGGCCTGGGCATCCCGGGGCGCGTGGATGCCAACCGTGGAATAGTGGATGACGCAGTCAACCTCGGCATCCGCCACATGGCTCTGGGCCCTGCCGTGGCCAAGACGACCGGTCTGCCCGTCCGCGTTGAGAACGATGTCAACATCGCTGCCCTCGGAGCAGCATCACAGGATGGCGACACCCTGCTGACGCCTGGAACCACACCCCACTCCGAGGCCGCCCGGAACCAGGCCCGACGCCCCGCATCAGGGCCTGGGCGCAACGGTCCCAGGGCCCTGCCCGACCGGGACGACCAAGTGGTGGCCTTCATCAACTTAGGCACCGGTTTGGCAGCAGGCATCATCCGAGGGGGTCGGATCGAGCACGGAGCCAGCGGAGCAATCGGCGAAATCGGCCACATCCCAGTGGATGCTCACCAATTCCCCTGCAAGTGCGGCCAGCACGGCTGCCTGGAGACGGTGGCCTCGGGTTCGGCAGTGGAAGCCCTTTGGCCGGGAATCGCCCACCCCCTGCCTGACCTGATTGCCCAGGTAAGCCAAGGGAACCAGCGCGCCCAGGAAGTCCAGGACATCATCGGCCATGGCATTGCCCTGGCTGTACAGATCGTGGCCCTGACCATCGATCCCGGAGTCATCATCCTGGGTGGCGGCATGAGCAAAACCGGTCAGCCCCTGCTGGATCTGGTCACCGAGCATCTGAATAGAAGCGCGGCCTGCAGCCACTTCATCGCCTCGCTGAAGCTGCCCGACCGGTTGCGCCTGGCCCCAGCCGACCTGCCCATCGCAGCCATCGGCGCCGCCCTGGCAGGACGCATGGCCGCCGACAGTCGACCATCTGACCTTATTGGAAAGGAAATCGCATCATGACCGAAATCATCATCGTCAAGTCCCAGGAGGAAGCCGGCGAGATCTATGCCCGCTGCACAGCCGACCTGATCCGGCGCAAGCCTGACTGCGTGCTGGGTCTGGCCACGGGGTCCAGCCCTCTGGCGGCATACAAGGCGCTGGCCGATCTTGTCCACAAGGAGGGGATCGACGTCTCCCAGGTACGTGGCTTCGCCCTGGACGAGTACGCGGGCCTGGACCCGGCCCACCCTCAGTCCTACCGTTCCACCATCGACCGGACCGTGGTCGAGCCTCTGGGCCTGGACCCCGCCAAGGTGAGGGTGCCCAATGGAAACCTGGACACCATCAAGGACGCTGGTCGCGTATATGACCAGGCAATCGAGGATGCCGGCGGCGTCGACCTGCAGATCCTGGGCATCGGCACCGACGGACACATCGGCTTCAACGAGCCCGGATCCTCCCTGGCCTCGGGCACCCGCATCAAGACCCTGACCGAGCAGACCCGCATCGACAACGCCCGCTTCTTCGACAATGACATGGACCAGGTGCCCACCCACTGCATCACCCAGGGGATCGGAACCATCCTCAAGGCACGCCAGCTGGTCCTCCTGGCTTTCGGCGCCGGGAAGGCAGAAGCCGTGGCCGAGAGCGTAGAGGGCGGCATATCGTCCTTCTGCCCGGCTTCCGCCCTCCAGATGCATCCCCACGCCACCGTGATCGTGGACGAGGCGGCCGCCTCCCGCCTGCGCAACCGCGACTACTACAAGTGGGCATATGCCAACAAGCCTGACTGGCAGTCCATCTAGAAGGCAAACCAAACATGTCCAAGGAAGCATACGAGTCGGCGGGGCTCGCGGTTGAATCATCCCTCCACGGACCGGCCCATCCCCTTGTCCTGACTGGCGCAAAGCTGATAGACGCTCGAGGAATCAGGGAAAACAGCTGGATTCTGGCCCTGGAGGGCAGGATTGAGCAGGTCGGGCAAGGCAGAGAGAGCCTGGAATCCGCCCTGAGGGCCGCTGGCCTGCCCAACCTGCCCCCCTCCTTCCAGCCTGGATCAGATGCCCATGACGTGAATGTGGACGGTGCTGAGTTCATCGATGCAGCCAGCTTCATCCTCACCCCCGGGTTCATCGACATCCACTCCCACGGCGGCTGGGTCCACTCCTTCGATGACGGCGACGAGGCCATTCGCACAGCCAGGGCCTGCCATATGGTCCATGGAACAACCAGGCAGGTGCTCAGCCTGATCACCAATCCGGTCGACACGATGTGCACCAATCTGCGCTCGGTCAAGAGGGTCATGGACTCCAGGCCCGACGTGCTGGGCGCCCACTTGGAAGGGCCCTTCATCGCCCTCTCCCGTAAGGGGGCGCACGACCCCAAGTGCCTGCGCGACCCTGAACCCGCGGTTCTCGACAGTCTCCTGGAGGCTGCCGACGGTTGCATACGCCAGGTGACCCTGGCCCCTGAGCGCGACCATGGCTACGAGGCCATTTCCCGCCTGGCCGGGTCCGGTGTGGTGCCTGCGGTTGGCCATTGCGATGCCGACTATGACCAGACCCGCCGCGCATTCGATGCCGGCGCCCGTATACTCACTCATGTTTTCAACGCCATGAACGGCATCCACCACCGTCAGCCGGGTCCCATTCCAGCCGCCGTGGAGGATCGCCGGGTTACGGCCGAGCTGATCAACGACGGTTTCCATGTGCAGGACCCCTGCGTCGACCTGGCCTTCAGGCTCTTCCCCCATCGGATAGCCCTGGTCACCGACGCCATGGAGGCCACCGGCTGCGAGGACGGCGCCTACAAGCTGGGTTCCCTGGATGTAACAGTGAAGGGCGGCCACGCCCGTCTGACCTCCAACGGGGCCATCGCCGGCTCAACCCTGACCCTGGATGTGGCAGTCGGCAGAGCTATCCAGGCCATCGGCCTGCCAGCCCCCCAGGCCGTGGAAGCCGCCACGCTGACACCTGCCCGGGCCCTGGGACTGGACCGCTCCAACCCGATCACCGGTGCTCCGCTGGGTCTGCTGGCACCCGGCTATGCGGCCGACCTCCTCCTCCTGAACCCGGCTGACTGGTCCGTCAAAACCGTGGTCTGCAACGGGCGCAGAATTCAGATCTAAAAGACGGATAACCAAGGGCTTCTAGTTACTTGCTTCCTCTCTAACGAGCTGGCTTCTCCGCCAATGAGGGCACTAAGGCGGAAGTGGTCAGAAGGCCCGGCCTAACTTCTGGCCCTTCTGACCACTTCCGGAATTATCGGCTGAGGACAGCAGGAGAGGGTCACTGCTATTGACAGGTGTACAGGCGCATGAGCCCGTTGGTCTCTCAGTACCCCACCTGGGCTCCACGCCCGGAATTCACCTGGGTCTGCTGCCCCATCTCCTGGCTCATCTGCATCAGACGGGCTATGCGCTCCTCGGTGGGAGGATGGGTAGAGAATAACCTACTGAACCCTTTGACCGAGAAAGGGTTCTCGATCATCATGGCAGCGGCGCTCTGAGTGCCGGCGGTCTGCGGCATGGGCACGGCCTGAGACCCGTAGGATATTTTGTTCAGCGCCGATGCCAGAGCCGCCGGGTCCCCAGTCAGCCGGCTGCCGTCCTCGTCGGCGTCATACTCACGGGTGCGGGAAATGGCCATCTGGATCAAGGAGGCGCCCAAGGGTGCCAGAATCGAACTGATCAGCACGCCCAAGAGCCCGAAGACGCCGGAATCATTATCCCTGTCCCGGCTGTCGCCGCCGAAGTACATGAGGGAGTATCCCAGGTAGGTGATGACCGTGGCCATGGCCGAAGCCACAGCTGAGGTCAGGATGTCGTGGTTGTAGACGTGCATGAGTTCGTGGCCCAGCACCCCGCGAATCTCCCGCTCGTTGAGGATGCGCAGAATCCCCTGGGTGCAGCAGACGGCGGCATGGCGCTCGTTGCGGCCTGTGGCAAAAGCGTTGGGCGAATCTGTGGGGGCAATATAGATGCGGGGCATGGGCTTGCCGGCCCTCCCCGACAGCTCTCGGACGATCCGGTAGAGGTCGGGAGCCTCCTGCTCGCTGACCGGCCGGGCATGCATGGAGGCGATCGCCACCTTGTCGGAGAACCAGTAGGACCCGAAAGTGGTGGCCAGGCCTATGAGGATATAGATGCCCAGCGTGCCCTGGCGACCGCCGGTCAGCCACCAGATGAGCATGATAACGGCCCACATGAGGGCGAACAAAAGCGTCGTTTTCAGGCCGTTGAAATGTCCGTGAACCTTCAGCTTGCCATTCATGGGTTCCATGGTAGACAGTGCCGCTGAATTTTTGCTGAACGGGCGCTGAAAAGATGAGGCTGCTGAGCCCACTCTCCCCCTACCACCCATTCAGAATAGGCCTGGTTGGCTCACAGCTTTTCTCTTACCTTGAGACTTAGGAGGAACATATTGGACCTTCTTCAACCTCCCGTTGACATCGAAGAACCGACGAAGATTCATGGTCTTCACCCCAAACTGGCCTGCGATGTTAGGAATCTTGGGCTCTTTCTTCATGTGCTGACCCTGTTGCAACGGAACCCGGGCCTCGTCCGTCACTATGACTGCCCCCTCGACTTTGGCCACGGCAATCAGCCAGGGATCCGCCTTGCTCTCTGACTCCCAGTATTGGCGCGACCCTTCCGTATACTGCCCGCAGGTGACCAGATAATCCTGGATTTTCGCATAGACCTGCGCATACCTGTCGTCCTTATGGCTTATTTGGCGGCCTTTGAACACTGCACGCACCCAAAGGTCCAACATATCGGGATTGGCGGCCTGCTCATTGACCAGCTCGTCGTAGACGACATCCACCATGGCAATCGCCCTGTCCTCAGCCAGCTTTTCCATCCATCGCCAGAAGGGGTGAAACTCCTTGTAGTCGAAAGGATGGTTAATCCGGTAGGCGGCGATGAAGATGTTGGAATCGGGCAGGTAGAGGGTAGCGGTCATATCAGCTTCTTTTCACGAATCAACCCCTGATAAGACTGCGGGGAGCGCACCCCCACCAGGTCGAAGCCCTCAGTCGGAGCCAGTCTGCCCCCGTCCATGGCGGCATTGACTAAGCGGACGAAACCGGTGTCCACCCTGGAGGCATTGGTTCTGTTGCCATTGCCATGAGGTTCCCGCTCCTGACTATGAACGGTCTTGTCCTGAAGATGCCGATTCATTCGTTTCTGCAGCTCCTCAAGGGTATCTTCGCCAGCCAAGCCGAACTGATGGGCCTGTATACCCATGGCCAAGGCACTCAGATGGAAGTCGTCAGCTATGGATTCTGCGGCATCGACCGGCTCTTGGCCCCCGTCCAACTGCTCTCGCCACACCTGTCGAAAGCGCTCATCATCAATCACGGCCTTTACCACTGCCCGGTTTATCGCACGCTCCGTGGTCTTGCGGTCTCCTTGGCCGCCAATGCCGTCGAAGAGCTCCTGAGTACCCAGCAGTACATGCCCCATCTCGTGAATCAAGGTGAATATCATGCCGTCAAAGGAATCGTTCCTATTGATGAACACCAGCGGAGCCATGTCGTCAATCAGCACGAACCCTCGAAATTCTTGAAGATCCAGCTTTCGGGACCTTGTAGAACCCACCTGGGAATTGAGCATGATCATGATGCCCGCATTGGATGCCCGTTCCTTGATCTGACGGAAACGGTCGCTGGAATTGCCGCCCTCCCAGGCAGAGCGCCCATCCAGTCCAAGGGTGGAGCGAAGCGCATCAGCCAGGGCATCGTCATGCTCGGCATCCTGTACCGAACCGACCAGCGGGTTGGCGTCCAAGCCGGACTCAAGCAATTCATCCCTGGCCCATTCCTGCCTGAATCGCATCTGATCGATGGTGTCCTGCAGGTTTTTGCTGGGCTGCACAGACATATTGCCTACGGTACGGTACCGGACCAGAGGCTCAAGGCGACGCTGGGGCACGACCGACCTGACCAAGGCGCCGAAAGGAACATGCAGGGCCCTGCTGAGCTGCTCAACCTTGTTGAAGGATACGGACACGGGTTCCTTGGATTCCAGCCAATCCGGCAACTGGCCAAGCCCCCGGCGCCGAGACAGGGCCACTGGATCGGCATCACCCTCCTCAACGGCCCACTGGAGGGTGGCCGGATAGAGAGTCAGATTAGCCATGTCACGCTCCTTCGATTCCGTGAGGGGCTCCAATGACAATGATACCTGCGCCAGGCCCATCCGTCCGCTGTAAGCACCCGGTAGCGCAGACCAGAAAACAGGGTCTGGATGAGGATTCATGAACCTCACCCAGACCCTGCCACTGCCGGCCTAAGGCCGATCACCTACTCGCCGTGTGCAAGCTTACGGAGCTGGTCGGGGTCGATGACCTTGATGTGCTCGCGGCCGACCCTGGCACCCTCGGCCCGCTCGTAGGCATCGACCCGCTTCCAACCGGCGAAGTCGATGGGCTGGATGCCCTTGTCAGCCAGGAAACGGTCGATCGAATCGTCGTCACGGTCCTGGGCGAAGCGGCCGCGAGTCGGGCTGGCGGCCAGGTCATCCAACATGTTGCCGATGGTCTCCAGGGCATCGGACTTGGTGGATCCGATCAGACCCACAGGCCCTCGCTTGGCCCAGCCCGTGGCGTAGAGGCGGTCGATGGGCCGGCCGTCCTGCCCCTCGGGAGCAGTGGTCACACGACCGTGGACGTTGGAAAGGGTGTAGCCGGAGAAATCATAGGGAATGCCGGGAACCTCGGCAGGCTTGTAGCCGATGGCGTGGTAAACGGCCTGAACCGGGTACTCCTCATACTGGCTGGTCTCCTCCATGGTGCCCTCGGGTGTGACCTTGGTCTTCTCCACACGAATGCCGGTCACCTTGCCATCCTGGCCGATGATTGCGGCAGGCATCCGGTAGAAGTGCATATAGAAACGACGGTCGGCGGGGTTGCCTTCGAAGTCGACGCCGCCGTCCTCAGCCATGTCCTCGGCCATCTCCCTGATGGTGAAGAGCTCCTCCAGCATCTGCCGGGTCAGCTTGTCGGCACCGGCCCGTTCGATGGTCTCCTGATCCAGGTCGAAGTCCTCCTCGTCGATGACGATTTGCACTCCGGGCAGCTTCTCCAGCTCGCGCAGTTCCTGGACCGAGAACTTGGCCTGGGCCGGACCGCGGCGGATGAACATGTGCAGCTCGCGGGCCTGGTTACCCTGAATCCCCTGGTAGACATTGTCGGGGATGTCGGTGCCCAGCAGGTCGTCGGCCCGTCGCATCAGGATTCTGGAGACATCCATGGCCACGTTCCCGCCTCCGATGACGGCCACCTGCTTGGCATCCAGGGGCCAGTCCTGGTCAGCGTCGGGATAGCCGTCATACCATTCGACGAAGTGGGCGGCCCCGTGAACGCCATCAAGCTCATGGCCGGCGATCTGTAGGGGGCGGTCGTCCACAGCGCCGGTGGCGAAAAGCACCACATCGTAGCGTTCAAGCAGATCATCCAGGTTGACATCCTTGCCGAACTCCACATCCGCATAGAGGTGGATCTCGGGGTTGTCCAGGGTCTTCTCCAAGGCGCCGGCTATGTACTTGATGCTGGGATGGTCCGGGGCCACGCCGTAACGGACAAGACCGAAGGGAACGGGCAGCTTCTCGAACAAATCGATCCGGGCATGGTCGCCCAGACCCAGGTCTACGCCCTTCTCCCGGAGCTGCCGCAGCAGGATGTCAGAGGCATAGACCCCTGCAGGCCCCGCGCCTATGACGGCCACGCGCAAGGGTGAGCCGACTTCCTCGCCGCGGGCCGGTGCGGGCATGGTGGAATCGTTGACATTATTATCGCTCATGTTTGTCAGCCTAACGCAAAGCAAAGGTAGGGAACAGAGTTAGTCGGGCTCCATCCCCGGGACTTTCACCAAGCGTCGCGAAATGGCCTCAGTCCCGATCTATCAGCGCAGTCAGGGCCCAGAGGATGGAAACCACGTCGATGGCCTCCTGGGTGAAGGCGCCGACAACCACGGGGATCAGGTCGAAGGCGGCGCAGAGCATACCCACTGTGGCCAGGGTCAACCCCAGCATGACCGCCTGGAGCATGACCCGCTTGGTCCTGCGGGCGATGGTGATCGACCTGGGCAGGCAGGCGATGTCGTCATTCATAATCACCGCCTGGGCGGACTCGGAGGCGGCCGTGGTGGTTCCGTCGGTGATGGCCATGCCCACGTCGGCGGCGGCCAGGACCGGAGCATCGTTGACCCCGTCCCCCACCATCAGGGTGATGGATTTGGTCACTGACTCACCAAGGAATTTGGACAGCCAGATGTCCCAGAAGGGCTGCCGATTGGGCTCCTCCCTGGAAGCCTTGGCGATCAAATCGGCCTTGTCCTCGGGGAAGAGGCCGGCATGCACGTCGGTGATGCCCACCTGGTCGGCGATGATCCGGGCCGAGTCCTCCTTGTCGCCGGTGACCATGGATAGACGGGTGATGCCCAACTCCCGCAGCTGGGTGATGGTCTGGGCGGCATCCGACCTGGGCACGTCCTTCATGACGACCCTGGCGGCAAGGACCCCATCAATGGAAACATAGGAGGCCATCTCATCAGGCGCCAGGGGGCCGAATAAACCACTTGAATGCCCGTCAGCCACGAACTGGGCCCTGCCCACCTTGACCCGGTGACCATCGACCTGGCCCTGGACCCCGTTGCCGGAGTCCTCCTGAACCTCCCGCGCATGCAGATGGGTCTCGCCCTTGCCCTGTGCCCGCAGTCGCTCCTGGGCGGCGGCACCGGCCTCAGCTATTCCGTTGGCCAGGATGTGGACCGAGTAGGACTCCACAGCACCCGCCATGGCCAGAATCCGGTCCGTATCGACTTTCCGCTTCCCACCGTCTGGCAGGTCGATCTTGGCTACCTGGGGACGTTTTACGGTCAGCGTGCCGGTTTTATCAAAGAAGATGTGCGAGACCCGGCCCAGATTCTCGATCACGTCCTGGGTCTTGATCAGCAACCCCGCCTTGGCCAACCTTCCCGTCCCAGCCATGTAGGCCACGGGGGCGGCGATCAGCAGAGGACAGGGGGTGGCCAGGACCAGAACCTGAGCGAACCTGGTCGGCACGCCAGAGATGATCCAGGCCACGCAGGCGATGATGAAAGCCACCACGGTGAAGGGGACCGCCATCAGGTCGGCTGTTCTGACGACTGCTGCCCGGGAGTTCTGGGCGGAGCGCACCAGGTTGAGGATTCGCTGGTACTGGGAGTCCCGCGCCAGCTGCCGGGCCCGCATCAGGAAGGTGCCCGAACCATTGACCGCTCCGGACATGACCTGGGCATCCTGGTAGAGCCTGCGGGGCATGGGCTCCCCGTTGATGGTGGACATGTCCAAGGTGGCGGTGGGGCTGATCAGCTCGCCATCAACAGGCACGGTCTCGCCGGGCTTGACCACCAGGAGGTCGTTCAGACGGACCTTATCGACATCCACCGTGTTCCAGTCGCTCTCCTTGGGAAGGACATGCTCCCCCTCCGGCAGCTCTGCCTGAACCACGTGGGCCACCTGGGGGGCGGCCTGGACCAATACGGTCAGGTTGTTCTGCGCCTTGTTCCCGGCGTACTGCTCGATGGCATCACCCGAGTAGAGCATGAGGACCACGGCCCAGCTGGCCCAGTACTGCTGGACGGCGAGGGTGGAGAGGATGGCGACCACGGCCAGGATGTCCACGCCCACGTGGCCCTGGCGCACGTCATCGATCATTCCCTTGAGGGTGTCCACCAATGAGACGGCCACCAGGACGGCGACCAGCCATTGGGCAGCCTGGCGATAGGGGTGCCAGAGCAGACCCATGACCAGCCCGCAAACAAGAACCACCCAAAGCATGGGGACCTTCTTGGCGAAACCCAGGATTTTTGACATGACCACTTCCCCGCTCCGGACTTGTCTACCTGACAGCCGTAGCCGGATCACGGCTCTCTTCTGCTCTTGATATATCAAGCCTATACCGCGGCGAGTATGACAAGGGGCCGCACCCGCCAAAGTGACGGATGCGGCCCCTGGGTTCAGTCCCGGATCACTGCCCGAAGAAGAAGCGGAAGGGATCCATGGAGTCATCGTCGTCGCCCGAACCGCCCTGGTCGGAGTCGCCGTCCTGACCACTGCCGTCCGAGTTCCTCCGGTTGGTCCTGGGCTTGCCCTGCACGGTCTGCTCCTCGCTATCCAAGGTGGCGTTCACCTCGGCGGTCTTGCCGTCGCGCACCACGGTGATCTTGACCGAGTCGCCGAAGGCGGCAGCCCGGACGAAGCCCAGCAGGGAGTAGTTGTTGTTGACCGCATGGCCATTGAAGGCCACGATGGTGTCTCCGACCTTGATGCCGGCCTTGTCAGCCGGGGAGCCCGAGACCACATTGGTGACCTTGGCACCGCCGCGGGTGACGCCGTCGGCCTGGGCCGTGCTGCTCTGGATGGTGACACCCAGGGAGACGTGCTTGGCCTTGCCGTCCTTGATGATCTCATCGGCAATCCGCTTGACCAGGTTGGATGGGATGGCGAATCCGATGCCGATGGACCCTGCCTCGGACTTGGAGGAAGCCATGGAGGCGATGGAGGAGTTGATTCCGATGACCTCGCCGGCCGCGTTGAAGGTCGGGCCGCCCGAGTTGCCCGGGTTGATGGCCGCATCCAGCTGGACCGCGTTGGTCACGATGGGGTTGTTGTTGCTCTCGTCCATGACCGAGACCGGGCGGTTCAGAGCCGAGACGATGCCGGTGGTGGCCGTGTTCTCGTAGCCCAGGGGGTTGCCGATGGCCATGACGTTCTCGCCCACGGCCAGCTTTTCGGAGTCGGCGAACTTCACTGGCTTCAGGTCGGAGGGCGCCTGGTCCAGGCTGAGGATGGCCAGATCGGCTGTGGTGTCGGTACCGACAACCTTGGCCGTGTACATCTGCCCGTTGGAGAGGGTGACGTGGATCTCCTGGGCACCATCGACCACGTGGTTGTTGGTGACCACATGGCCCTGGGTGTCGAAGACCGCGCCTGATCCGGCACCCACCCCGCTCTTGGTCTGCACCTGGATGGAGACCACGGACTCGGAGACCTGCTTGCTGATGCCCTGCCAGTCAGGAGCCTGCCCGCCCTCGACCTTGGCCGTGCCCTGGCCTGAGGAGTTGGAGGAGACCCCGCTCAGCGAGGAGGACGAAGGCAGGGTGATCCATCCGTTGGACAGGGCCGCCCAGCCCAGGCCCAGCATGAGGGCGGCGGCCACCAGGGCGGCCACCACGGCGGTGAAGACGTACTTGCCCGTGCCGCTCATGTTGCTGTCGGCATGGTTGGCAGGACCGGGCCGGCCGTTGGGACCGCCGGATCCGAAGGGCGCATAGGGGCCTTGGCCGGAGGGTCGGCCACCCTGGGGGTTCTGACCGGCATTCTGACGAGGCTGGCCAGGCTGACCATTCTGCCCGAACCGGCCTGGCTGTCCGTATTGTCCGAAGAAACCCTGCTGAGGACCGGAGCCATACCCTTGGTTCGGCTGCTGGTTGGGCTGCTGCTGACCCTGATTGTTGGCAGGCGGACGCGAGCCTGCTGGCGCGTAGGCTCCATACTCGGGCGCAGGCCGATAGTAAGGCTGCTGCTGCGTCGGCGCATCCTGCCCTGTGGTCGAGCCACTGGAAGCGGAGGCTGGAGTCCCGGTGCCGCTATCGCCATTCGACCCGTTTTCCGTGGTCGCGGGCCGTGCATCGCCACCAGGCATGGCAATAGGGGTCGTGGGCCTCTGATCCCAGGCCTGAGTCTGCTGGTCCCCTTCTTCTGGCACGGGGACTTGAGCAGAGTCGGTCTGGTCCGCGGAAGCTCCCGTCTCCTGCTCTTGATTGGCGGCCCAGCGCTCGATGTGGCTTGGCTGCCAGGACTGACCGTCATCGCCGCCCCTCCAAGGGTCGGCCTTGTGCTCTTCAGCCATTTCTGCTCCTTCGGATCGATGCCGCTGCCTGCTATTCGGTCACGCTTGTCAATCTACCCCGTCGCCCGCGCTTTTTGCTGTTTCCGGCTGACAGGCGAAGCGGGTCCTCGCATGCATTGCTTCCAAGTCTAGAGCCGAAATACTGAATGTTATCTGGACATTGCATGAAAGTCACATCGACTGTACACAGGGCGGCAGCGGGACGGTTGGATGTCTTGGATACAGTGGAGTCATGAGCCTGATCACCAACCCGCTAGGAGCCACGCCAGGCCGACCCGGCGATCGCACCGCTTTCTCATTCGAGACCCTGAGCCGCCTGCCTGACAGCGCCGATGGCCTGGGACGCGATGGCCGCCGCTACGGCCGAACCGGCATCATCCACACTCCGCACGGAGACATACACACCCCCGCATTCATTCCCGTGGCCACCCAGGCGGCCATGAAGGCCGTCCTGCCCGAGCAGATGCGGCAGCTGGGTGCCCAGGTCCTTCTGGCCAACGCCTTCCACCTGTTCGAACGTCCCGGTCCCGACATTCTGGACCAAGCCGGAGGACTGGCCCGGTTCATGAACTGGGACGGCCCCACCTACACCGACTCAGGCGGCTTCCAGGTCCTCTCGCTGGGGGCGGGATTCAAGAAGACCCTGGCCATGGACGTGACCGGCATGAAGTCGGATCAGGTGATCGCCGAAGGCAAGGAGCGCCTGGCCTTCGTGGACGAGGACGGAGTCACCTTCAAGTCCCCGCTCAACGGCGACCGGCACCGCTTCTCGGCTGAGATCTCCATGGGCATCCAGCACCGCATCGGCGCCGACATCATGTTCTCCTTCGACGAGCTGACCACCCTGATGAACACCCGCACCTACCAGGAGCGGTCAGTGGAGCGCACCTTCCGTTGGGCCAAACGCTGCGTGGAGGAGCACCACAGGCTGACCCAGGCAAGGACCGGCAAGCCCTACCAGGCCCTGTTCGGCGTGGTGCAGGGAGCCAACTATGAGGATCTGCGCCGACGTGCCGCCCGCCAGATTGCCTCCCTGGACTTCGACGGCGTGGGCATCGGAGGCGCCATAGAGAAACGGCTGCTGGGGCAGACCTGTGCCTGGATCTGCGACGAAATGCCCGAATCCCGGCCCAGGCATGTGCTGGGCATCGCCGCTGTGGACGACATCTTCGCAGGTGTGGAGAACGGCGGGGACACCTTCGACTGCGTATCCCCGGCCCGCTGCGGCCGCAACGGAGCGGTCTTCACCCGTGACGGCCGCTGGAACATCAAGCGCGCCCAGTTCAAGGCTGATTTCAGACCCATAGAAGAGGACTGCGACTGCTACACCTGTACCCACTACTCCCGGGCCTACATCGACCATCTGCTTCGCGCCCATGAGCTCAACGGCTACACCCTGGCCACCATCCACAACGAACGCTTCTTCGTGAGGCTGCTGGACGAAATCCGCCAGTCCATCGACGGTGGCTACTTCGACGAGTACAAGAAGGAGACCCTGGCCAGGTTCTACGCCCACGGATCCAAGGGCTGAGCCAACACGCCCTTATTGCGCCGCGCAGACAACCGTGCTAACCTTTCCAGTTGTCTGCGAACGTGGCGGAATGGTAGACGCGCTGTCTTCAGGTGGCAGTGAGCTGATGCTCGTGAGGGTTCAACTCCCTCCGTTCGCACAAGGCAATGTCTTCGACTGATTGATGTCAGTCGAAGACATTTTTTTATTGGTCCGATGTCGACCGAGGCTGTTCAGGTTATTTGGCCTTCCGGCCGCTGCAGATCGGGCCAGGCTGATTCATCCTCTTGCCGCCTGCCGCCTGACCATGCGGTTTTGTTGATGTAGACCGATCATTCGATGTCCTGGTCGTCGAAGACCTTGCGGCCCTTGTAGAGGTCGAGGTCCAGCTCGTTCTCGGTCCTGGCCACGATGACTGCCGTATTGGCGGCACCGGCCACGTTCACCAGCGTGCGGCCCATATCCACAATCTGGGAAATGGGCTGCATGATAGCGATGAAGGGTACGGGCAGGCCAGCCGCCGTGAAGAGGGAGGTGGCGGTGATCGTGGCTGTGCCGGGCACGCCCACCGTCCCCACGGAAACCACCAGGGCAAAGACGATCAGGAGAGCGAAACGCAGGGGGGAGTAAGGAATCCCCTGAGCATTGATGGCGAAGACCGCCAGAAGGACGGGCCAGAGCCCGGCGCATCCGGGCATGCCCAGATTGGCTCCCAGGCTGGCCACGAAGGAAGCCGTCTCTTCGGGAACGCCGGCAGAACGCAATTGACGGACCGTGACAGGAATGGTGCCGATGCTGCTCTCGGAGGTGAAGGCCACCACGCCCGCCGGCCAAAGGGAGCGGAAGAAGGGCAGAGGATTGACCCGGCCGACCAGGGCCAGAATCAGGGGTTGAACCAGGAAGAGCTGAATGGCCAGACCCAGGTAGGCCACCAAGAGAACCGCCAACAGGGGCAGAAGGCTCTTCAGGTTGCTACGACCGATGGCGGCGGCGATCAGGGACAGGACCGCATAGGGGGTGAAGCCGACCACGATTTGGGTGGCCTTGGACAGGACCACATTGCCGGCTTCCACGAAAGTCTTGAAGGGGGCCACGCTCTGTTCGCCACGCGGTGTCGAGGCGGCCTTGTTCAGAGAGACTGCCAGGAGGATGGCGAAGATCACGACGGGAATGACCTGGTTCTGGGCCCAGTTTTCCGCCAGATTCGAAGGGAAGAGGCCGATCAGGGTATCGAGCACTCCCGGCACCTCGTGAGGCTTGGCCCCCTTGGGCAGGGCCTGGTTGAACCCCTTGCCGACCTGGAAAAGCAACCCCAGGACCAGGGCGATCACGGCGGCTGTGAAGGTGTTGACCAGGAGAAGAACGATGGTCTTCACACTGATGTTCTTCAACCGACCTGACCCGCCGATGCGGCTGATGCTGGCGATGATGCTGAAGAGCAGGAGGGGCACCACGAGGGCCGATATGACCTCGGACCAGACGTTACCGAATGCCCCCACATAGGTCGTGTGACCTGAGAAGCCCACACCCACCAGGATTCCCAGCACCGTCGCTATGATGACCCGCCAACTGAAATTGACCTTGGTCCTCCTGCTCAGCAGGGCCAGCCCTGCAAAGAGAATGACGACCACTATCAGGGCCGCCCAATCCCAACTCGTTTCCGACATTGCCTCTCCCTCATCGAGCTCTCCTCCCCAGGGCCAAACGGCCTAGGGTTGGGGTTCAATCTAACAGGAGAAAAGCGGAAATCCAGCGATTCCCGAAAGAATGCCTATACCCGTTGCTTATGGACTGCTATTCCCGGGCGGATTAGGCCTGGCTGACGGGGGGCTAGGAACGAACCAGGCGGGCAATGGCATCGGAAGCCTCCTGCATCTTCTCGTCGGCCTCCTCGCCTCCCTTTTCGGCAGCCTCACGGACGCAGTGGTTCATGTGGTCGTCCAACAGGGTCAGAGCCACCGACTTCAGGGCGCTGGTCGAGGCGGCGATCTGGGTGAGGATGTCGATGCAGTAGGTGTCCGACTCGACCATCTGCTCAATGGCCCTGACCTGGCCCTCGACACGCCGGAGTCTGGTGATGGTCCGCTTTTTGTCGTTGGCATATCCGGGCAAGGTTTACTCCATTCCTGTTCGCTCCATGGCCTTCATGGCGGAGCCGGGACCGACCCGTTCCCATGAAACCCATCTCGAAATTCACTATCAGTATACCCCTGGGGGGTATAGTGAGGCACATGAGCAGCATCCTGGTCCTCATCGCAGCCCTGGCCATCACGGCGGGCATCATCTGGTACTTCTTCGCGCCCAGAAAGGCCACCCAGGCCAAGGACGAGGGCGGCGTCCAAACCGTCCACATCACAGTCAAGGGCGGATACAGCCCTCAGCTGATCCAGGTCCAGGCCGGACGACCGGTCAAGCTGGTCTTCGACCGCCAAGAGAGCGGGGAATGCTCCTCGCACGTGGTCTTCAACGACTTCAACATTGACAAGACCCTGCCCGCCTTCCAGACCTCGACCGTCCAGCTGACCCCGCCCAAGGCCGGCGACTACCCCTTCGCCTGCGGGATGAACATGCTCCACGGAATGCTCCGGGCCACCGACGGACCTACGACCGGCAGCGCACAGGCACAATCCAAACAGGCACAGGGCAACCAGCCACAAAGCGAGCACACACAAGCCGAACCCACCGAATCCGCCAAACCCACTCAGACCACCGGCGGCAGCGACCAGGACGAGGCGGATCAGGAGCGCACGGCAGAAATCCGTGACCTGACCAGGCGATTCATCGTGGCCTTGGTCTTCACGCTCCCGGTCTTCATCCCGGCCATGTTCGGCATGTTCCTGCCCATGCCCCACATTCTGATGAACCCCTGGGTCCAGCTGGTCCTGATATTGCCGGTGATGTTCTACTCGGGCTGGCCCATCCACCGCACCGGATGGCTGGCCCTGGCACACCGGGCTCCGGAGATGAACTCCTTGGTCGCCCTGGGCACTGCCACGGCCTTCCTCTATTCACTGGTAGTCACCGTGGCCCCGCAACTCCTGCCTGAGGGAAGCCGCGAACCCTACTACGAGGCCGTAGGCACCATCATCACCCTGATGATCCTCGGCCAGATCCTGGAGGCACGGGCCCGGCGCGGCACCGGCGATGCCATCCGCGCCCTTGTCGGACTCAGGCCCAAGACCGCCACCGTGGTGAGGACCGGCCAGGACGGCAGGGAGACCACCCAGGAGATCGCCGTCGACGATGTGGCCGTCGGAGACGTGATTCAGGTCCATCCAGGCGAGAAGTTGCCGGTGGACGGCCGGGTCATCTCCGGATCATCCTCAGTGGACGAATCCATGGTGACCGGCGAGCCCATGCCCGTCCTCAAGCAGGAGGGCGATTCCCTGGTCGGAGCCACCGTCAACGGCACAGGCTCCCTGCGCTACAAGGCCATCCAGGTTGGGCAGGACACGGTTCTGGCGCAGATCATCCGGCTGGTCAAGACGGCCCAGACCTCCAAGGCACCCATCCAGAAACTGGCCGACCGCATATCGTCCATCTTCATTCCCGGGGTCATCCTGGTGGCGCTCTGGACCTTCGTGGCCTGGTGGGCGTTCGGCCCCATGCCCCGCGGAGTATACGGAATCGTGGCGGCCGTCTCCGTCCTGGTCATCGCCTGCCCCTGCGCCCTGGGCCTGGCCACTCCCCTATCCGTGACGATCGGTACCGGACGCGGCGCCCGTGCCGGCGTGCTCTACCGGTCGGCGGAGGCCCTGCAGGGGGCACATGACGTCGATACCATCGTCCTTGACAAGACCGGCACCATCACCCAGGGCCGGCCTGAACTGGCTGATGCCCTGAGCGTGCAGGGGCTGGACGAGGACCTGCTGATCAGAGCGGCTGCGAGCGCCGAGAGCAATTCCGAGCATCCCCTGGCCCAGGCCATCGTCCAGGCTGCCAAGGATCGGAATCTGGATCTGGTCCCGGCCGAGGACTTCGACTCGGTCACCGGCGCCGGCATCGATGCGACCTTCCCCTCCGGCTCCTTCGACGGAAGCAAGGGCACCTCACATGTTCTTGTCGGCAACCGCAGGCTGCTTGAGGGCAAGGGAATCGAGCTAGGGAACGAAATGGCGGACCAAGCCGGCCCGCAATCCCTCTTCGACACCGCTCGCAGCTGGGAGGATCAGGGCCGCACGACCATCTTTGTGGCCATCGACGGCAGGCTTGCCGGGGTCCTGGCCGTGACCGACCAGGTCAAGTCCGGCTCCAAGCAGGCCATCCACGACATGAACGAGCGCGGCATCCAGACCATCATGCTGACCGGCGACAACCAGGGCACCGCCGAACAGGTTGGCGGCCAGGTGGGAGTCACCCGGGTGGTGGCGCAGATCCATCCCGAGGACAAGGCGAGCATCGTCAAGGCCCTTCAGGCCCAGGGCCATAGGGTGGCTATGATCGGCGACGGCATCAACGACGCCCCAGCCCTGGCCCAGGCCGACCTGGGCATGGCCATCGGCACCGGAACGGACGTGGCCATCGAGTCCGCCGACGTGACCCTGGTCTCGGGTGATCTGAACGCGGCCGTCAAGGCCATCGACCTCTCTGCTGCGACCATGCGCAACATTCACCAGAACCTCTGGTTCGCCTTCGGGTACAACGGCCTGGGCATCCCCATCGCCGCCGGCGTGCTCTACCCCTTCATCGGCCTCCTGCTCAACCCCATGATCGCCGGCGCAGCCATGGCCTTCTCCTCCCTGTCTGTGGTGCTCAATGCCAACCGGCTGCGGCACACGCCCCTGAAGGCCAGGCCAATCAAGGAGGCCAGGCCAATCGACATGGATGCCCTGACCAGGGACCTCAGTATTTCCACCCACCAAGAACACAACCAAGAGAAAGGAAACGAGATGGGACTCTTCCATCATCATGACGACATGCAGCAGGATCAGGCAACAACGGGCAAGGTCACCGACCCGGTCTGCGGCATGACCATCGACCCCAACACAGCCGCAGCCAAGCGCGACTACCAGGGCAAGACCTACTACTTCTGCTCGCAGAACTGCGTCGATACCTTCGACGCCGATCCTCAGAAGGTGCTCAACAAGTAGGATTGCGCGTTCTTCGACTGATCAGCGGTCGTCAGCGAGCCGCCAGGGCTGGTCGAAAAAGTCGAAGATGCGCTCCAAGTAAGGCCTCAGAACCTTGTCGGGCATCTGGTAGAGCTCGTGCATACTGCCCGGGATGCGTACCAGCGTGGCTTGGCAGCCGCCCTGCTGGACCTGGTCGACAAAACGGTTCTGGGGCATCGGCAGCACAAACCGGTCGGGCTGAGCCTGGAAAAGCAGTATGGGCGTCTCCACTCGACTGCACCGGTCGGGACGCAGTATGGCCCGGCTCATCTCCAGGCTCTCCCTTACCCAGCCGAAGGTGGCGGCACTGGTCTGGTAGTGCAGCTCCTTGGCCCGCAACTTATGGGTCCAGGCCACCCGTGCCTGGCTGCCATTGGGGTACTTGCCCATGTCCAGCTCGGGGAGGAATGGGCCGAACCCCGGAGCCATGCTGCGCGAACGGCCCATCATGCAGGCGGCGTTTGTCGCCGTCCAGGCCACCGAGGGCATGAACCCGGTCCGCGGCGCAATCATGGGCGATGACAGGACCGCCTTATCGATAAGCGAGGGGAAGGTTTCCAGCATCCGCGCAGCCACGCCGCCGCCCATGGAGTGGGCATAGAGCATCATGGGATTGTCCTGGGCATACTGCTGGCCCACCTGTGAGCAGAAGGCGGCCAGATCCGCCACATACCGCTGCCAATGATCCACCCAGATCAGGCTGGGATCGTTCACACCACGGCCGGAGAAACCGTGCCCCCAATGCTCGGGAATGCAGACGGAGTACCCCTGCATCAGGAAGTACCAGGCCATCTCCTGATACTTGTCGGCGAATTCCGAAAAACCGAAGGAGATGATTACGGCCCCGCGCACACGAGCCGAGCCGGACTCCACCGCACCTTGGCGAAACAGCGTCCTGTCATAACAGACGTAATGCAGGAGCCGGGAGGGGTCCACGCCGCCGAGATGGGCCTTGTCCAACAAGGTTCCCCCGTCCTCGCCGCCATCATGGGAGATCATCCATCCATCACTGCGACAGGAGGCCAGGTCAGGAAGGACGCGATCCTTCATGATTTGGTCGTAGCGGCGCTCCTCAACCAGTTGGACGCTCATGCTCTCACCCTATACCACCTTCTGTTGGACTCGGCCCTACATGAGCCGGGTGCTCTCGAGGTTTCTGACGATCCAGTCATTGAAGCGGATGACGGGCTTGCGCAGGACCAGCCCCAGCAGCAGAGAAGGCACCAGGAAGAGAGCCAGCGTGGCCATCTCCCGCCAGAACTCCATGCCATAGGCTCCGGCAACGGCCGACTGCATGGCTCCGATGGCGTGAACGAAGGGCAGGAAGGGATAGACCCCCTGGAAGAAGCCGGGCAGGGTCTCCATGGGGAAGGTGCCGCCCGAGCCAGCCACCTGCATGACCAGGAGGATGACGGCGATGGCCTTGCCGATGTCCCCGAAAGAGACGACCAGGGTATAGATCAGATTCATGAAGACGAAGGAGGCGAAGACCGCCACCAGCACGAACATCAGCGGATGGACGCACTGGACCTTCAGGTAGAAGAGGTCTCCCAGCGCGATCAGGAAGCCCTGGAGGATGGCCAGCAGGGCGAAGACCGCGAACCTGCCGAAATACTCCTGGTAGAGCTGAAGGCCAAAGCGGCGGGCGTTGCCTGGCGACTCCGGGCGGAAGGCTCCCCAGGAGCGGCGGCCCTCGGGATCCTCATCCAGGTCGTCGGCCCTCTTCCAGGCATCCTGCAGGGAGTCCAGGTGCAGGACGAAGGCCTTCTTCTTGTCGGACAGGGCCACCTTCATCATGGCCGCCAGAATGGTGGCACCCACCCAGATGGAGAGAATGGTGTAGAAGGGGGTCATGGCCGACCCGTAGTTCATGACCGGGAAGACCGCATGCCGATGGATGCCGACCGGCGAGGACAGAAGTGCGGCCAGGGTTTCGGAATCCCCGCTCAGCAGGGATTTGACCTCCTGCGTATCCTTGCCCTGAGAAGCCTGGGTCAGGTGTCCCCCCAGGTCGGTCAGCCGCTTGGAGGCCTGGTCCAGACGCTGGGAGATCTCCCCTAGTTGGTCCTTGGCCTGGCTGATGTCATTGGTCATAGGGCCCGTCAGCCCGGAGGCGCCCTTGACGGTTCCATCCAGACCCGTCAGCAGCCGGTCGGTCGAAGTGACCACGGTATCCATAGAAGAGGCCAGGCCGTCCAAGCGGGGCTTCAGGTCATTGCGGTACTGGGTGCGGACCTGGTCCACCGAGGCGCGGGCCTGGGCGATCCTGTTCTTCAGATCCTGCCGCTGACCGCCCAGCTTGTCATTGCCCTCCTTGGCCGTTTGGGAGGCCTGGCTGATCCGGTCGGCCAGGTCGCGCTGGGACGCTTGGGCTGTGCGCATTCCGGCCTGGGCCTGATCGATGGCGGTCAGCAGGGCCTGGCGTTGGTCCGCTGTCAGATTGGCATCGGATTCCACAGTGCTGCGCAGATTTTCCAGGCTGGCGATCATCCCGTCGTAGTCGGCTGCCGAGTCTCTGATCCGTTGGCTCAGATCGTCCAGCTGACTGCTGACGGCATCGCTCTGCCGGCCCACCTTGTCGAAGGCGTCGTCGATCTTGGAGCCGATGGTGTCATAGGCGCCCGAGGCCTGGTCAAGGGCTGCGTCGACCGCCTGGGCCGATCCGGAGAGGGACTTGCCCAGATCCTTGGACCCCTTGGTTCCCTGGTTCAGGGCCTTCCTGGCATCGGCCATGGCGGAGTCGGACCGGCCCAGAATCCGGCCGGTGGAGTCGATCATCTTTCCGGAGGAGTCCAGAAGGCCCGCATAGGCATTCACCTGGCTGGAGGCAGTGGTCAGCCTCTCCGACATCTGGTCGATGTGGCCGGTCGTCCTGGTCAGATAATCCTGCACCTGGGGGCTCTGGGAGTATGTGAAAACCTGGCTGGCCAGGTCGATCCCCACCTGCCCCACGGTTTTGACGAAGGTCTTGTCGATGGTTGTGGCCACGGTGTCGGCCCCCTGCTCGGTGACATGGGGGGCGATGGCGTTCTTCTTCTCGTTCAGGTAGTACTCAAGGTTGGCGTGCTTCACATCCTGCGAGAAGAGGGTCATCATGTCCGCGCTGAAATCCTTGGGGATGACGATGGCGGCGTAGTACTCGCCTGAGCGCACCCCATCCAGGGCCTGGTCGCGGTTGACGAACCTCCAGTCCAGCTGGTCGTTGGCCCGCAGGGTGCTGGTGACCGTCTCCCCCACGTTGATCCTGACCGGGATCAGGTCGGACTTGTACCCCTTGTCGGTGTTGGCCACGGCCACCTTGATGGCCTTGGTGTTCTTATAAGGGTCCCAGCTGGCGGCGATGTTGAACCAGGCATAGAGGGCCGGGACGATGATCAGGCCCATCAGGACGATGATGGCGATGACGTTGCTGGTGGCATCGGCCAGGTCCTTGCGCAGGATCCTCCAAATGTTCCTCATCAGCGGTCACCGTCCTCGTGAGCGTCTTCCTCATCGTGGTTCATGACTGATTCGCGCACGGCCGTGGTCAGCCTGGTCACAGCCGAGGGACCCTGCCTGCGCGGGCGAATCAGGGTGTGGAAGTCCATGCCGGGACGCTCGGCCAGGCCCAGCTGCTGCACATAGCCGTCGCAGATGTACTCGACGATGATCAGGTAGGCGTCGATCAGGACGATGGAGGCGATGCAGGCGATCAGCATGACGATTTTGGCCTCGGTGCTGAACAGCAGAATAAGGAAGAGCACCGGCAGCAGGACCAGGACCAGACCAGCCCGGATCAGCGTTGGATAGAGGGCCAGGAAGCGATGCGCCCGCCGCCTTATGACGGCACGGTAGTCGCCCTCGCCCAGGATGGAGCGGGCCAGGCTGCCCAAGCTCAGACGACGGTCGGCCGAATGGTTCTGCTCGGTCAGCATCAGATCGGTGGCGCCCAGCCGCCGGTCGAAGAGGGCATTCAGGTTGAGCAGGTACCGCCGCACCACCAGTCCGATCAGCAGGGCCACCGGAAGGTACCAGAAGACGTGGAGCATATCCTGCCAGTAGTGGTTGCCGTACATGCCGCCGATGGTCTCGCGCATGGCATTGATCCCGTAGGTGAAGGGCAGCCAGGGGTTCAGATTGCGGAAGAAGTCAGGCATCATCTCGATGGGATACATGCCCGATGAGCCAGGTATCTGCAGGATGACCAGAACCACGGCCAGGGCCTTGCCGATATGCCTGAAGGAGGCGGCCAGGGCATAGATGATGTTGATGTAGACGAAGGAGGCGAAGACCCCGGCCAGGACGAACAGGGCCGGCTGTTGGCATTGGATGCCCAGCATCAGGTCGCCCACTGTAGCGATCAGCGCCTGGAAGAAGCCGACGAAGACCAGCAGAAGCCAGCGGCCCAGGTAGGCCTGGGTGGCGGTGCACTTGCGGATGCCCTCCTTGTCGACCTCCAGCTTATAGATGGCTATCAGGATGAACCCGCCCACCCAGAGGGCCAGATTGGTATAGAAGGGCGCCACGGATGATCCGTAGTTGCTTACCGGGTAGACCGTGTGCGAGGCCAGCTCAACCGGCGAGGCCATGGCCTTCCCGAAGGATTCCGGGCTCAACCCCAGGGTCTGGGACATCCGGTTCCAGGCGGCCGAGGACCCCAGCGCCGCCACATCGGTGCGAACCCCCTCCAGGTCGGACCTGACCGAGGCCAGGGAGGTCCTGGTGGTGGACAGGGTCGACTGGGCCTGACCGATGGTGGAGTCCAGCTGGTCCAGCAGGGCGTCGGTCTGGGCGGCCGTAGTGGACAGGCTGCTCAGGGCACCCTGAAGCGAGCCGTTGGAAGCGTTGAGGTTGTCCAGGCCGGTAAGGAGGTTGGGCATGGTGGTCCCCGTCAGGCTCTGGCTGGCCGCAGTCAGGGCCTTGATGCCGGAGTCGCCGGTGTCGGTCATGGCCGAGCTCAGGTCCGATGCGGCCCGCTTGCCCGAATTCAGGGCCGTCGAGGAGTTCTTCTTGAAGGCATCCAGGGATGCCTTCTGCTGCTGGTTGGTCTTTTTCAGATTGTCAATCTGCCGCTGGATGCTCTCATAGGCCGGATCCCCAGGATGCAGTCCGGACTGGTCCAGACCCGACTGGAGCCGGTCCACGGCCTTCCCGTTGGCGTCGACCAGCTGGCTCAGGCCGGAATTGACCCGGTCCACCTTGTCTTGGGTGGCGTTCAGATCGGCGGTGATTCCGCCTGCCACTGTATTCACATCAGTGACCGCGCTGGACAGCCGCACCGACCCGTCCGCCAGGGCCTGGTTCAGGGCGGAGGAGAAGCGAAGACTGTCATCGCGGGTCCTGGTCATGTGGTCCTGGGCCTTGCTCAGGGTGGCCTGGGTGGCCGATATTTGACTCTGCAGGTTCTTGATGTCGTTTCTGGAGCCGGCCACGGTCTGCCGGGCCTGGCCCATGGTGGAACCAATCCGGTCAAGCTGGCCGTCCATCCGGTCAAGCTGGCCGATGATGTCCCCCAGGTCGCCCACCACCTGGCTGCGGCTCTGCTCGGCCGCGCCCTGGGCATCGCCGGCGGTCTGCAGGACCTTCCCGGCCAGCGCATCGCTGACAGCCGAGACAAAGACCGTGTTGATCTCCTGGTCAATGGTGGAGGCGCCGGTGTCGGTCACCTTGGGGGCGATGGCGTTCTTCTTCTCATTGACGTAATAGTTCAGGGCAGGCCTGTTTCCGGTCCCCTCGACTATGCCGACCAGGTCGGCGCTGAACCGTTCAGGGATGATGATGGCCGCGTAGCACTGGCCCGAGTGGACCTCGTCGATGGCTCTCTGGTCATCATCCATGAACTTCCAGCCCAGGCTTTTGTTGGCGCGCAGCTCCTGGATGACCGATCTGCCGGCGTTGATCCTGCCGGTTTCCGCCGATTGCGCCCCTCGGTCCATGCTGACGACGGCTACGGGCAGGTTCTTGGCGTTGCTATAGGGGTCCCAGAGGGCCATGATGTTGAACCAGGCATAGAGGGAGGGCAGCACGGCCACGCCGATGGTCACAACCAAGGCCACGGGGTTGCGCAGTATCCGCCAGAGATCTCGCCTGAAGATGGCCAACACGGTCTTCACCGCCAGGCACCTCCTTCTTGTCTGTCCGGGGGATCACGGCACTGGCCTGTTCCACGCGGATTGGCTGCATCCTCCCCGGACTTACGTCCGGCCTGAGTATAGCCACCCTTCCTTACTGGCCCAGACCGGTCAGCTGATTGTGAATGCTCATGCAAGGCCGGAGGCGGCAGGGCAGACACGCGACCAGTCTTGGTTTCATCGTATATGAGTAAGGACGGAATCTATCGGCATCGCGCAAGGCCGGACCCTCAGGGCAACACGGACTCAGACGACGGTTTATGACTTGGCCACGAACAGACGTGAGACCGCCATCGACAGGGCCACAGCCAGACCCATGGGCATAAAGGCCATGACCGGCAGGTGGCATACCTCCATGAGCATGGCCATGGCCATGAGCGGAGCCTGCTGGGAGGCGGCCAGCAGAGAGGCGGCGCCGATCACGGCACACTGCCAGACCGGCAGGCCGGGCACAAGGCAAGCCAGCAACAGCCCCAGAACAGCACCCATGGCGGATCCCAAGGCTATGGAAGGCGTCAAGGTGCCGCCGAAGGCCCCGGCACGGATGGTGGCTGTGGTCAGCAGGGCCTTGGCCAGCGCAAAGAGGGCCAGGAGGGCAAGGGACTGAGTCAACTGGAGCCCGGAGAACCCGGCAGGCAGGCGCTGATCCATGCCCATCTGGGCCAGAGCCCGACCGTTGCCCATGACCTGGGGAACAGCCAAGGCGACCAGACCGGTCAGCAGAGCAACCCCCGTCAGCTGCCAGATAGCCGCAGGGCCATTGGTCCTATGGGCCTCAGCCCAGGAGGTCATCCGCCGGAATCCGACCCCCAGCAGTCCCATGACCGGTCCGATCAGGAGGACCACTGCCATGAGCCAGGGCCGGAAGGACTCGGAGCCGACCTTATAGTAGGGGGCAAATCCCTTGATGGATCCGCCGACCAGGGTAGCCAGGGCTGACATGGCCAGATTGACCGTCACCACTTCGGCATCCACCCGCCGCAGCAGCACCTCGATGCCGAAAAAAGCACCGGTCAGAGGCGCGATGTAAATGCCAGCGAATCCCGCTCCTGCCGCCGAAGCCACAAGCAGCGGACCATCCTGATCATGCAGCCCCAGCCGTCGGCCCATCCTGGTCCAGAGACCGCCCAGAAGGGCCCCAGCCTCTCGAGGGGCCACCTCCCTGCCTATGGAGCCACCAGCAGCCACAAAAAAGATCTGGGTAAGCACATGAACCACAGTCCGTCCCGGGGGCATAGGCGCACCTTTGACAGCCTGGCCTACCGAGGGAACCAGCCTGTTCCTCGTCCGCAGCCAGGCCCAGACCAGTCCGGCCACCAGTCCGGCAATGGTCACTGAGACCAGCCTTCTGATAGGCGGCACCACCTCAGCCGTGGGAGCCTCCGGAGTCTCGGTGAAACCCAGTAGACCGGCCTGAGTCAGCTCGAAGAACCTTGCCAGCAGGCCCGAGGAAAGTCCGACCAACAGACCCAGGCAGAGCACCGAGACCGCCAGGCCCCAGCTGCGGGGAAGCCGGAATCCGCGATTGGGTCCTGGAGTCTGGTCAGGCTTTCGTTGGATATGCACAACCCCAATCTAGCGGAAGCAACCGCAAGCAGGGCGTCAGCCCAAGCAGCCCTGCCGTCAGTCCGTCTTGTTCTTGAGGGCCTCCCGCAGGAAGTCCCGCTGCAGAATAAGCAGGTTCTCGGCCACTGTTTCATCATTGGTCATGTGGGTGATGCCGGTCAGCGGCAGGACCGTATGGGGACGACCGGCCGCCATCAAAGCGCCGGAGAGCCTCAGGGTGTTGGCCACGGAAACGTTATCGTCCGCAAACCCGTGTATCAGCATCAGCGGGCGACGCAGCGAGGGGGCGTCATCAATGATCCCGTTGCGGCGGTAGACGGCCGGGTCCAGACCCAGATAGCGCTCGGTGTAATGAGTATCGTAAAGAGTCCAGTCCGTGGGCGGGGCGCCCGCACAGGCCGCATGGATCCGGTCGGGAGCCCGCAGAACCGATAGGGCCGACAGGAAGCCGCCATATGACCAGCCAATCATGGCCACATGCCCCAGGTCGGCCTCGGGAGCGAAGTCCGGCAGGGCCTCCAGAGCCTCAAGCTGGTCATCCAGAGTCACCTGGGCCATGTCCTCGAAGATGGCCCGATCCCAGGCAGGACCACGACCAGGCGTGCCCCGGCCGTCGGCGGTCAGGACCAGGAAGCCCTGATCAGCCCACCACTGGGACTCCCAGTAGTAGGACTGGTTGAAGACCACCTGCTGGGCACCTGGCCCGCCATAGGGTTTGAGCAGGACGGGCAGGCTGTCGGCGCTGGCGTAGGGGCTGGATTCAGACGGCCTGACGATGGCTGCGAACAGCTCGTGCTGGCCCATGCGCACGAAGTCCACGTTGGGGGTGAACCCGGGATCGCTGCTGGTGTCGGCCAGGACGGCACTCATAGCCCCCTGGCTATTGATATGACCGGCGTCCACGGCCCGGCGATCAGGGCGATCCTGATGCTCCGGCCGCACAGGTTCACCTGTCTGCCTAGCGCTGCTGTCGGGGCGGGCTTCACCCACCAGGCCCAGCCCTTCAGCGCCCAGGCGGTCCAGATCCCCGTCAGCCCCCAGGTAGCAGTGGCGCACCTGTCCCTGCGCCGAGGCCATGGTCCGGCCGCTGACCACGATGCCATGGCCGGCTCGCGAGGCGGACCACACCCCAGGCAGACGGTTGAGCACATGGATGGAACCGTCGTAGCCCAGACGCATCAGGTCGAAGCTGCGGGGGTCAGTGGAGACCACCGCCAGCACATCGCGGTCCTCCACGGACAGCACCTGTCGAATCTGGCAGCCAGCCGGGGAGAAGATCCTTCCGTCCAGGCGCAAACGCGTGGTGTCGGCTTCAGTATCGATGAAGGCGTCCACCAACCCACCCTGGGGCCGGTAGGCCGGCAACCCGGGCACCAGGTCGATCCACTGGTCGTTGCCATGCTCCTGCAGCACCCTGGTGGCCACCTTGGGCGCCACCTCGGGATCAAGCAGGGTCATATTCTGTCCCGGCTCCAAGCCCTGACGGGTATCCGGCACCTGCACATCCAGAATCCTGTCCTCGGTCTGGCGGCGGTTCTGAACCAGCAGCAGGGGCCGATGCCCGTCCTGCCAGCGGACCACAGCCAGGTACTCGAAGGCCTGATGGTCCCAGTCCACCTCACCCACCCAGGGGTCGGCATCATCCTGGCCCAGGAGGACCAGGCTCAGTCCGACGCGGGCGTTGGCGGTCAGAGCCTGGGGATACCGCCGGGCGCGCGGCCCGACCTGGGGATTGGCCGGATCGCTGATGTACCAGATCGGCTCATCAGAGGAATCCGTGTGCTCGACCAGCAGCGCCTTGGAATCCGGCGACCACCAGAACCCCTGGTAGCGGTCCATCTCCTCGCCGGCCACGAACTCGGCCAGCCCCAGCCGCATCCGATCATCGGTGCCTGGGCGCAGGGCCAGGACAGCCCTTTCTCGATCCTGCCCGGCATCCTGCCCAATGGTGACCACCATCAGGCGGTCGCCAGTGGTATAGGCCACCATGGTGCCGTCCGGGCTGATGGCAGGATTGAGCACAGCCGAATCGCTGTCTTCCAAGCTCAGGGCCCGTGTAGAGGCGGTGAGACCATCAGGGGCTATCAGCGAGAGCCAGAGCCGACCGCCTAAGGCAAAGACCACGCGATCCCCGGCATCATCCACGCTGTAAGTGACAATGCCCTCACCGCCCTCTCGCGAGCGCTCCCTGCGGGCCAACTCGGCAGCTGGCACCTGTTCCTGGTCCGCATCCTCCAGCAGGGCCCTTGGGTCAGCCAGGAGCACCTCATGGTGGCGGCCTTCCTGGTCAAAGACGGACAGCCAGAGCCCGGTCACCAGGTCTTCAGGTCCGTCGGAGCGCAGGAATACGGCCCGCGAACCGTCCCCCACCGCCAGGGCCGACCGTGGCGCACCCAACGTAAACCGCAGGGTCCGGGCCTTGGCCCGCGGATATGCCTCCATCGCCCGATCCACCTCTTCGGCCATGCTCGCTCCTCGAATATCTCTGACATGATCCCCATGACCATGTGTCTGCCACGATGATAAGCGCCCAGATGCCAAAGGGGAATTCCAATAGCTCAACTGCGAGGCGCCACCCTCCCTTTAGCAGACGTTAATCGTTCTACATGAGAAACTTTTATCGTCAGATAAGACATATTTTCGAACTACGACCGGCCGATGACCATTCCCTGCGCTAGAATTTTAGCGTGTTATCGCCAAAGACTGGTCGATGATGCCTGTTTCCCAGGGGTAGGGGTGTCAAGGCAGGACACCCCATGAACGTATCTGGGGAGCAACCGACAATAGAGAAAATAGAGGTAACCAATGAATATCATGGTTCGTTTCAAACGCGCATGCGCAGTACTCGCTGCCGGCGCCACCCTGGCTGGCGGCTTAGCACTGCTGCCCACCGTGGCCCAGGCTGTGGAAAGCAAGAATGTCCAGACCAAGGCCGCTCCTTACACAATCACATTCCACGACTCCTATGCTCCTGAGGAGGAGAACAATGAGGGGGAGAACAATGAGGGGGAGAACAATGAGGGGGAGAACAATGAGGGGGGGAACAAATTCACTCTGATCACCGACACCAGCGGCAAGCTGGATCCCAGCAAGATTCCAGAGCCTACAGTGCCCGATCAGAATACGAAAGCTGATGGCTGGTCTATCAATGGATTTGGTGGCCCAGCTGATGACCCAAATTCACAAAAAATCGACTTCAACACCCATGTTTTCACCCAAGACGAGGATGTCTATCCTCACTTCGTCCAGATAAACCCCATCACTTACAACATCACTTTCGTCACTATAAATCCGGAAGATATCGAAGAATCCACCGCGAACGTGATGCAAACCAATGGTGAGGGAAAGCTATCTGAGGAACCCAAGGTTCATAACTTCGATGGTTACACCTTCGACGGTTGGTTTAACGAAAATGGCGGGTCCCGTTACGTCCCCGGTGGCACCTACAACGCAGACACTACTTTCATGGCCAAGTACACCAAGGTGACCACTCCCAATGAGCCTAACAAGCCTGGTCAGACCGCTCCGGTTGACAACAACACCAAGCAGCCTGCCAAGGACAACAAGGCTCCCGCCAAGGATCCGGCTAAGAAGGACACCAAGAACAACAATCTGGCCAAGACCGGCGCCGACGCCACGGCTCCTCTGGCCATCGCCGCTGGCCTCTGCCTGGCTGCCGGCATCACCCTGGGTCTGCGTCGCAAGCTGGCTCTGTGAGTCCGCAGGCTTCGGCCTGACCTATGATGATTGAAGTTCAAAGGCCCCTGGTCCATTGCGGCCATGGGGCCTTATCCATACCCGGCAGTCGCGGTCGTTCGAACCTGTTCATTGAAGAAATTGCAAGCATCCGACCGCCCATTACCCCCTTCCGGCAGGGTCACGTACTATGAAAGGGTTATATGGAAAGGGATGACTATGAGCGTTCTCGATCGTTTCGAGAAGAGCGTGGAAGGCGCCGTTAACGGTGTCTTCTCGAAGTTCGGCTCCAAGGACCTACAGCCCGTCGACCTGTCGAGCGCCCTCGAGCGTGAGATAGACTCACAGGCCATGCCCGTCGGTCGCGACCGCACCGTGGCGCCCAACGAGTATCGATTCAGACTATCCACCCCAGACTTCGACCGCATCGAGCAGTGGGGTTCGGAGGCTCTGGCCAACGAGCTGGCAGACAACCTGACCAAGTACGCCGAAAGCCAGCACTATGCCTTCGTCGGCCCGGTCGTGGTCATCTTCGAGGAGGACCTCAACCTGAACAAGGGCGACTTCCACCTGTCTGCCGAGTCGGTCCAGGGCAACGCGGCACCCGTGACCACACCCGAAGAGTCCAAGGACTGCCCGGTGTTGGAAATCAACGGCCGCCAGTACCTGCTGACCGCCCCCATCACCACCATCGGCCGTGGATCCTCCTGCGACATCGTCATCGACGACGCAGGCATCTCCCGCCGACACCTGCAGATCGAGATCACCGACAAGGGCGTGGTAGCCCGCGATCTGGGGTCCACCAACGGCACCTATGTAGAGGGGCATCAGGTACCCGCAGCCACCCTGCTGGACGGCAATACCATCACCATCGGCCGTACCCGCATCCTTTACTGGGCATCGTCGCAGGAACAGGATTCGTAAGTCGCCCAGACCTTGAAGTAAGGTCGAATCATTATGCTGACTGAACTGACATTCGCCATCCTCAAATACGGATTCCTGGCTCTGTTATGGGTATTCGTATGGCTGGCCATCCGTTCACTCCGCAAAGACATCGAAACCTTCAGCCCCAAGACTTCTCATACCCGCCGACGCAGTGAACGCGCAGCCCAGCGCAAGCTGCCGGCGGCCGCCAGATCCGTGCCTATCGCCCCGGTCAGCAAGACAGAGCCTGCAAGCGATGAACCCTCCCTGCTGGTGGTTATCGACGGACCCCTGGCCGGCTCCTCCACGCCGCTGTCCGGACGACCCATCACCCTGGGCCGCTCCTCCTCGAACACCCTGGTGCTGGACGACGAGTTCGTCTCCGGCCATCATGCGCGGGTCTATCAGGATCCCGCATCGGGCCGATGGGCCATCGAGGATCTGGGGTCCACCAACGGCACCGTCGTCTCGGGACAGAAAATCACGGCGCCGACAATCCTACCGGCGGAGGTTCCCGTGCGCATCGGAGCCACCACCTTCGAGTTGAGGTAGCCGCCCATGACCAGGAACGATGCGAGCCAAAAGCTGTTCCTCTATTCCACGGCGGTTTCAGACGTGGGGTACGTGCGCAGCAACAACCAGGATTCCGCCTTCGCCGGTGAGCGCCTTGTGGCCATGTGCGACGGCATGGGCGGCCACGCAGGCGGGGATACGGCCTCAACCATAGCCATCCGATCCCTGGCCCACATCGAACGCGACGACCGGGAGCAGGACGTGCAGTCCCTGGCCCGGATGATGGAGACCTCGGTCATCGCCGCCCATGACGCCATCGTGGGCAAAGCCAAGCGAGAACACCGCCTGTCGGGCATGGGCACCACGGTCACGGCCCTGGCTCTGGCCGACGACTCCTGGGTATTGGCCCATATCGGCGACTCCCGGGCCTACCTCCTGCGCGATGGCAAGCTGATCCGGATGACCCAGGACCACTCCTACGTGCAGCATCTGATCGACACCGGCCGCATCTCCCCGGCCGAAGCCCGCAACCACCCTCAGCGCAACGTGGTCATGCGGGTCCTGGGGGACTTCGACATCGACCCCCGCCCGGACATCTCCATCTCCAAGGCCCTGCCCGCAGACCGTTGGATGATCTGCTCGGACGGCCTCTGCGGCGTTCTGGAGGACTCGACCATCGCCGAGGTGCTGTCCTCGGTCTCGGACCAGGCGGAGTGCGCCCAGCAACTGGTCACCTTCGCCCTGAAGGCCGGCAGCACCGACAACGTGACCGTGGTCATCGCCGATGCCACACTGGCCCTGGACGCCGATGCATTCGACCTGCCCCATCAGACCCCTCTGGTCGGCGGTGCAGCCAGCTCCAACCTGGAGGCCCTGGCCGACATCCTGGATGAGCCCGTAGCGGCCGCACCGCGCCTGCGCGACGAGTCCCGGGAGTCCCCTGCCAAGCGGGCCGCCGACCTGACCCAGGACCGGGATGCCGACAAGCAGGGGGACGAGGACGACGAAGGCCGCACCGCCCAACCCTCGGCTGCCCGCGAGGAGAGCGGCGAACGGCATGTGCCCGACACCAGCGAGATCCCCATCGTTCACAAGAAGGACGGCTCGGACTCAGCCGACCCCTACGACCCGGACGTGGCCGACGCCATCCACAAGGAGCACCTGGAGCAGCGCAAGCGCCAGCGCTCACGGCACCGGCGGATTCGGCTGATCCTGGCCGGCATCATCACCCTGGTGATCCTTGCCCTGGCCGGAGGCACGGCGGCTGCCTACCACTGGAGCCAGGAACAGTACTACCTGGGCACGGACCAGGGCCGAGTGGCCATCTACCAGGGCGTGCCCACCAAGGCCTTCGCCCTCTCGCTGTCCCACCCGGTGCAGATCACGGACATCGCCGTCAAGGGACTGCCCCAGTCCTGGCGTGACCAGTTGGAAGAGGGCATCACCGTCTCCAGCATGGACGACGCCAAGGAGCATGCCCGTCTGATCCGCAAGGAGGCCGGCGACCTCAAACGCGAGCAAGCCAAGGAGGCCAAGGACGAGTCCGACCAGGCATCGACTTCTCCCTCAGCCTCGCCCTCACCGTCGGAAACCGATCAGAGCGGGCGGCAATAGTCATGATCATCACCCGTCTGCGCCGCATAGGCCTTCTGCTCTTCTCCCTGCTGGTGGGATTCATCGGCTTCTTCCAGATGTTCGCCCGTGCGGCGGGCCGCTTCCCCGGGGATTACGCCGCCCTGCTGGTAGTCACCGCCGCCCTCTTCATCGCCCTCTGGGTCCTGTTGGAGATTTTCCAGCCCTATGGCAGCCAGGCCATCCTGCCCAGCATCGTCATCCTGAGTTCCCTGGGCATCACCCTGATCACCCGCATAGATCTGCGCAACGCCCGGATCGGCCAGCCCACGCGGGTGGGCTTCACCCAGCTGATCTGGCTGTGTCTGGCCCTGGTCCTGTGCGGGCTGCTGGTGGTGCTGCTCCGGGACTACAGGCTGCTGCGTCGCTTCTCCTATGTGAGCATGGTGGTGGGTCTGGTCCTGCTCCTGTCGCCCATGCTGCCCGGCATCGGCCGCGAAATCGGCGGCGCCCGCATCTGGATAGGCGTGGGGTCGCACACCCTGCAGCCCGGCGAATTCGCCAAGCTCTTCCTGGCCTTCTTCTTCGCCGCCTATCTGTTCGACCACCGGGACCAGCTGGCCGTGGGCGGCAAGAAGTTCCTGGGCATGCGGATGCCCCGGATCAAGGACTTTGGCCCCATTATCATCGTCTGGCTTATTTCGCTGGCCGTCCTGGTCATCCAGCACGATCTGGGCACCTCGCTGATGTACTTCGCCATGTTCGTCTCCATGCTCTATGTGGCCACCGGCCGCACCAGCTGGATAGCCATAGGTTCGGTCTTCTTCGTCATCGGAGCCGTGGCCGCATCCATGATCTTCGCCCATGTGGGCGCCCGTGTGGACGCCTGGCTACACCCCTTCAGCGACGCTGAGTTCGGCAAGGCCTTCGGCGGGTCCGGCCAGCTGGTGCGCGGCATCTTCGGCCTGGCCGCCGGCGGGCTGACAGGCACCGGCCTGGGCCAGGGACGCCCCTGGATCACCCCCCTGGCCAACTCCGACTTCATCTACACGTCGGTGGGTGAGGAGCTGGGGCTGAGCGGTCTGCTGGTGGTTCTGGCCCTCTACCTGGTCATCGTGGCCTCGGGCATGATCACGGCCATGAAGATCAAGGACGGTTTCGGCAAGCTCCTGGCCTCCGGTCTGGTCTTCACCATGGCCTTCCAGGTCTTCACCGTGGTGGGCGGCATCACCCTGGTCATCCCCCTGACCGGCCTGACCATGCCCTACATGGCGGCGGGCGGCTCCAGCCTGGTGGCCAACTGCATCCTGGCCGTCCTGCTCATCATCATCTCCAACGCGGCCAACAAGCCAGCACCGGAGGTCAGCTCGGACACCTTCAAGTACGAGGCCCTGGCCGTGCTGCGTCAGCAGGAGACCAGCAAGCGCAGCGGACAGGACGATTCGGACTCCGGCTCAGGCTCTGACGACCAAGAATCCCACGGTCGTCATGCCGGGCCGACCGAGCCGACCGACCAGGATGAGGAGACCGACCTGCCAGCAACCGGCCGCATCCCCGCCCGCCAGGTACGAGGAGGTGGACAGTGAACAAGGCCCTGCGTCAACTCTTCAATGCCGTCATCGTCCTCTTCGTCATCCTGGGGCTTTCCAGCTCCATCATCATGGTGATCCGGGCGGGCAGCCTTAACTCGGACCCCCGCAATCTGCGTGCCCTCTACCACGAGTACGCGGCACCCAGAGGGGCCATCCTGACCTCGGACGGCGCCGTCATGGCCCAGTCCGACCCCATCAACGACTCCTTCCAGTACCAGCGGCACTACCACAAGGGTGCCATCTACTCGCCCATCACCGGCTACTACTCCATCACCAGCCCGGCGGACCGGGGAATCGAGGCCTCGCGCGACCGCCTGCTGAGCGGCCAATCGGACAGCCTGTGGATGGACCGGCTCAAGTCCCTCTTCACCGGCACCCAGAACAAGGGCGCCTCCATCGAGACCTCCATCAATCCCAAGATGCAGGAGGCCGCCTACGCCATGCTGGGCAACTTGTCCGGTTCGGTGGTGGCCATCGAGCCCTCTACAGGCCGCATCCTGACCATGGTCAGCACGCCGAGCTACAACCCCGAAGACCTGACCGCCCACGACAGCGGCGACGCCTCCCAGGCCTACCAGAAGCTGGCCTCCCGTTCCGACAACCCCATGCTCAACCGGGCCACCTCGCAGCTGTATCCGCCCGGGTCCACCTTCAAGGTGGTTGTGGCCGCCGCCGCCCTGGAGTCCGGCCAGTATCACCCCGACAGCCAACTGCCGGCCGGGGCCTCATACACCCTGCCCGGCACCAACTACAATCTGACCAACTCCACTTCAGCTGCCAACGGGTCCAACGGCAAGATCAGCCTGGAGAACGCCCTGGCCTACTCATCCAACACGGCCTTCTCCCAGCTGGGGGTCGCCCTGGGCGACAAGACGCTGGCAGCACAGGCCCGCAAGTTCGGCTACGGCTCCACTATCACCCTGGACGGGACCAACTCCACAGGACGGCCCATGAAGGCCGTGGCCTCCAAGTTCCCCGAGGACCAGTCCCAGGACCGGCTGGCCCTGGCCTCCATCGGCCAGGGGGACACCCTGTCCACACCGCTACAGGCTGCCATGACGGCCGCTGCCGTGGCCAACGGCGGCAAGCTCATGCAGCCGACCCTGGTGGACCGGGTACGCTCCAGCGACCTGAGCGTCATCAGCGAGACAACGCCCTCGGTCTACTCGCAGGCCTTCTCATCGGACACCGCCAAGGCCCTGACCACCATGATGGAGGCAGTGACCACCAAGAGCTATCCGAATCTGGCCATCCCCGGCATGCAGGTGGCCGCCAAGTCCGGCACGGCTCAGATCGGTGCGGGCAATACGGCAAATGACGGGTGGATGATAGGATTCGCTCCGGCCGACAAACCCAAGGTAGCCGTAGCCGTTGTGGTGCATGGAATCTCCTCCTACGGCATAGATGCCGCCGGGCCGATCATGAAACGCGTCATGCAGGAGGCTGCCAAGTGAAACTGATACAAGGACAGCTCATCCATCGACGGTACCGTCTGGACCGCCGCCTGGCCCAGGGGGGCATGGGCGAAGTCTGGAAGGGCTACGACATAGAACTGGGCCGCGTGGTGGCCATCAAGGCCCTGCGCGAGGATCTGACCAACGAGGAGTCCAAGCTGCTGCGGCTGCGGGCCGAGGCGCACAATTCCGCCAACCTGGCCCACCCCAACATCGCCGCCCTCTTCGAGTACTACGAGCACGACGGCATCGGCTTCCTGATCATGGAGTACGTCCCCAGCCAATCCCTGGCAGACATCTACCGGGACCGGGGCGCCCTGGACCCCATCGAGCTGCTGCCCATCCTGATACAGACGGCCCGGGGGCTCTACGTGGCACACTCGCACGGGGTCATCCACCGGGACGTCAAGCCGGCCAACATCATGGTCTCCGACACCGGTGAGGTCAAGATCACGGATTTCGGCGTCTCATACTCCACCAACCAGGGGCAGATCACCCAGGACGGCATGGTGGTGGGCACGGCCCAGTACATCTCGCCCGAACAGGCCCAGGGTCTCCAGGCCACGCCCCAGTCAGACATTTATTCCCTGGGCGTGGTGGCCTACGAGGGGCTCTGTGGGCACCGACCCTTCACCGGCGCCACCCCGGTGGACATCGCCGCAGCACACGTCAACGACCCTGTGCCGCCACTGCCCGACTCGGTGGACAACCAACTCATGAACTTCGTCATGTCCATGCTGGCCAAGGACCCGCGAGACCGCCCGGCAAATGCCCTGGTGGTATCGCACACGCTGGCCAGGATCGAGCAGCGGCTGCTGGACCAGCAGCTGGGCGAGACGGAGGTCATCGACCCGCGCGCACCCATGCCTCGACGCATAGTGAGCAGGCCACACGCGGCAAAAGACATCTTCAGGCCCTTCTGGGGGCACTATGGAGAAGGAAGCGCACAGCGCGGCCTTGAAGCGACGAACGGAGGGGATACCCTATGAGCATCACACTGCCGCCGTCCCTAGCGGACGGACGCTACCGTCTGGGACAGCTGATCGGACGCGGTGGCATGGCCGAGGTCCACAAGGCTGTGGACACGCGTCTGGGAAGGACGGTCGCGGTCAAGATCATGCGGTCCGATCTGGCCAACGACGAGGTCTTCCTGTCGCGGTTCCGGCGGGAGGCCCACTCGGTCGCGCTGCTCAACAATCCCAACATCGTCTCCATCTACGACTCGGGCGAGGAGATACTGACCGACGACCAGGGCAACCATGAACGGGTGCCCTACCTGGTCATGGAGTACGTCAAGGGCCAGACCCTGCGGTCCATCCTCAAGGAGAACGGGGCCCTGAGCCAACGCGACAGCGAGCAGGTCATGCTGGGCATGCTGAGCGCCTTGGACTACTCCCACCACATGGGCGTCATCCACCGGGACATCAAGCCCGGCAACATCATGATCTCGGAACAGGGCATCGTCAAGGTCATGGACTTCGGCATTGCCCGGGCCATGGACGATTCGGCCGCCACGATGACCCAGTCCCAGGGCGTGGTGGGCACCGCCCAGTACCTGAGCCCTGAGCAGGCCCGCGGCGAGAGCGTGGACATGCGCTCCGACCTCTACTCGGCCGGCTGCGTCCTCTACGAAATGCTGACCGGACGGCCGCCCTTCAACGGGGATTCGGCCGTGGCCATCGCCTACCAGCACGTCACCGAGGTGGCAACCCCGCCCAGCACCATCGTGCCCGGCCTGCCGAAGATGTGGGATTCCATCTGCGCCAAGGCCATGGCCAAGGACCGCCAGAACAGGTACGCCACGGCGGCTGCCTTCAAGAGCGACATCCTGGCCTTCATGAACGGCGGAACCCCGGTGGCCGCCGCCTTCAATCCCCTGACCGACCTGGCCAACGTCAAGGCCCGCAAGGATGCCGAGCAGGGGACCGAAACGGCCACCATGCCGCTGACCGAAGAGGAGACGGCCGCCACCCAGGCCTTCAACCCTGTTCAGGATCCGCTCAATCCGGCCGCAGCCACCGATGTCGCCACAGCTGAGCGCACGGCCACCAAGGCGGCCCAGAAGAAGTCCAAACGGCGCAAGAAAATCATCATCGGCGCCATCGTGGCGGCTTTGGTCCTACTGCTCGTCGGACTGGGCGCGTGGAATGTCCTAGGCCGAAACCGTCATCCGATGGCCGAGGTGCCTACCATCAACGCGCAGATGTCGCGGATTCTGGCCCGTGAGAAGATCACCGCCGCAGGCTTCCACTACCAGGAGAAGGAAGACAACGACTCGGCCGAGCCCAAGGGGACCTTCACCAAGCAGAGCCCCAAGGGCGGAAGCATGGCTCCCAAGGGCTCCACAGTGACCGTCTGGTTCTCCTCCGGGCCCAAGGACACGGCCATCCCCGACGTCAAGGGCATGACCCAGCAGGAGGCCCGCAGCGCCCTGGAGAAGGCCGGATTCAAGGTCTCCCCCGCTGCTTCCGTGGAAGACAGCCAGGACGTGCCCAAGGACCATGTGACCCGCACGGACCCCGCTGCAGGCCAGAGCGTGGCCAAGGGAACCAGCATCCTGATCTACATCTCCTCGGGCATGACCAAGGTGCCCGATTTGTCTGGCAAGACCAAGGACGACGCAACCAAGACCCTACAGAGCCTGCACTTCAACATCACCATCCGCGAGCAGGCCTCCAACACTGTGGCCAAGGACATGGTGATCAGCACAGATCCTGCTGCCGGGTCCTCCATCCAGCAGGGAGCCATGATCACGGTCACCGTCAGCAATGGCATGCAACTGGGCAACTACGTCGGCATGACCCTGGGAGAGGCCAAACGCAACCTGGGCCAGGGGGTCAACATCACGGTCAACGGCCCCAACAACGACAACGCCGTGGTCACCGGCCAGGACCCGACCTCAGGTTCCTCCTTCGACAAGTCCAAGGACACCATCACCCTGACCACGGCCATCAGCATCCCGCCCTTCTCCCAGGGCGAGACCCTGGGCAGCTACCGGCAGAAGCTGACCAACAGCGGCGTCAGCGCCGACAGGATCACTTCCGTCGGCAAGGACACGGACAAGGTGACCGCAGTCAGCCCCGGAGCCGGCAGCAGGGTGGACGACAGCACCCCCATCACGGTGACCACCGTCAGTTCCACCAACTGACCCTATGGCCCGGCCGCAGTCTTGCCGCCGGGCCATATCGTTAGTCATGCCGGGCAAAGCAATACGGTCTGAGACAGGGTGATGGCTATCAGGCCATACCGTTAGGCTACGAACCGCGACTTTGCGTCCGCAAATCCCGGTCATGCCCTCGGCCAAGAAGCCAAAGCTCCAAATCGTAACCCCTAACCGCCGGGGTCCACGACCGGTCCATAACGGCTATCGCACAACAGCCAGGCTGGATCCTGCCAAGTCGCGTCGCCACGTCGCGACGAACCCGCCTCGACCGCCAGGCCGGCGTCACATGGACTGTGGCTACAGGACATGGCCACCGGACCATGGCCACCGGAGTGTCTTAGATAAACCTTGGGCAGTTACTTCTGGCAGTAGGCAATGTATGGCATCAATAAGCGGCGGGGCCGCAGAATCCAATGTGACCCCACGGCCCCGCCGCTCTTCTATGCCGCCTCGGTCAGAAGGTGGAGTAGTTGGACATCTGTCTGAGCATGGGCACGTTGCTGGCCAGCCACGGGAAGCCCCATTCCATCAGGGCGCAGGCCAGAGCCAGCAGGAGCAGAATCAGCAGAAGCCATCGAATCGGGGCTATGCCGGACTGGTGCCGCAGCAGCCAGCCATAGAGGCTGATCATGGGCTGAGGCTTCTCACCCTTGCGAATCTGCCGCAACAAGGGATAACGCCAGGCAGCCAAGGCCGCCAGGTAGATGATCAGATAGGCTGCTACCAAAACCAGGAAGACCGGCTGCAGAGAACCCAGCCTTGCCATGACCGAGCCCTTGTCGTCGGCAAAGGCCACATCGCTGCCGCGGTCGCCCAGGAGTTCCTTGGGCACTCCGTCGGACACCTTGGCCCAGTAGTCGAATTCGCCCCAGCTGATCCAGCGGTGGGTGGCCGTGGTGTACTTGGGCTCGCAGGTGGTCAGCGTGATCATGCGCCGATCGGGAGCCTGGTTGGGCGAATAAGGGTTGGGGGCGATGACGCTGACCTCATTGGCTGCGACGATCTTATAGCGGGTGTAGTGGTAGACGTACCAGTAATCCTTGGTGCGCAGGACGATGGCATCGCCCACCCGCAGCTCGTCCACATGGCCCAGCGGCTCACCATAACCGGCGCGGTGTCCGGCAATGGCCACGTTGCCCATCTGGCCCGGCATCTGCGTATTGGGGTAATGTCCCAGCCCTGCGTAGGCCAGCTCGCGGGGCGACGTGCCCTGAACCACGTTGCGCTCCCAATGCTGTCCAAAACGAGGAATGTAGGCCTGGGCCATCAGTTCACCCTCGGAGGCCTGCTTGGGCTGCACCGGTGGATCCCCCTTCTGAGGCTTGGCCACCTTGCGGGTGTCGCCCGATCCCGGGTTGCTCCAGGAGGTCGAGGCTCGGGCCTCCAACTGCTGATGCTCGGACTGCACGCCGGTCCACCAGAGCTGCCAGACCACATAGAGTGCGCAGACAACGGCCAGCGTGATCAGCAGCTCCCCCACGATTTCTGCAATGCCCACCAGCCAGGTTCGCCGCTTATCCGCCGGTTTATCGACCGGCGTCCTGTCGTTCTCCGAGTCCTCTGTCGTCATTTACCGTGCCTTCTCATCTAGCGATGCATACTGGAGTGGCTGCAGGACAGCCGTCGTCTCAGGGAATCTCAGATTGTCCGAAGATTCGACATTCCAACCCAGACCTACCGTATTCACGTACTCCTTGTAAATCCGGATGGATGGCGAAGCATTCAGGGACTTGGTCATCCGGTCGACTGGTCCTATGGCTGAAATCTTATATGGCGGCGAGTACTTTCGGCCGTGCAGCAGCAACACATTACCCACGCATCGCACAGCCGTGGTGGGCAGAACCCGCTGATCCTGGATCCGCATGGACTCGGCTCCTCCGGCCCAGAGCGCGTTGACCACGCTCTCCACATCCTGCTGGTGGATGACATAATCGTTGATGTTGGCCGTCGACCCGTCGGAGCCCACCTTCTGCTGCCAGAGCGGGGAATCATTGAGGGTCACCGTCAGCCCCGGCCCTTGGACGGCCTTGAGCACCGTGCCCGAACCGGGGTCCTCGCGAGCCTGATCCGAGCTGCCCTTGTCGTCGTCGGTCAGGGTCTTCAGCGCATTGATCTGCGAGCTCATGTCATTGATGTCCTTGCGCAGCTCGGCAGCCTTGTTCTCGCGCTCCTCCACCAGCCCGGCCGTGTCCGAGGTGACCGTGACCGTCCTGTTGACGCGGATGTTGGTGGTCAGCATGAACCCGACCAGTGCCAGCACCACAGCCACGGACACTGTGCCGACCAGGGACCTGCGCGCACCGTGCCGTCCCGTCCGTCTGGTCATAGGCATACCCTCATCCTCGTCTGCGATAGTATTACGTTCGAGTCTAACCGCTACTATGGCTTAGTAGATCTACTGAAGGAGAATAACCTCATGGCAGAGCATCAACTCCATGATGACGAGGACCAGGCGGTGGACAAGGCCAAGACCGCCGACACTGGCGAGGATGCCGAGGACGAGGAGTACGGCCTGTCCATGGATAAAGTAGAGGCCGTGCTCAACCAGAGCGTTGACAAAAGGAACATGACACCGCAGATGCGCCGCATCGTGCAGCGTCAGGAAGAGAACTCCCGCCGCGTGGAGGATACCATCAAGAACACCAAGGCCAATCCGCGCTGGTTTGTACCCCTCTTCGTCACGCTGATGCTGGTGGGCCTGATCTGGATCGTGGTTTACTACATCTCCTCCACCATGGGTAAGGTCTTCCCCATCCCCGGCATCGGCAACTGGAACCTTGCCGTCGGCTTCGGCATTCTGCTGATCGGCTTCCTCATGACCATGTGGTGGCACTGATCCAGCTGTATTGTTCTTCGGGGACCCCGCAACCGTCCAGGCACGGCTGTGGGGTTCTTTGCATACCCATCCACCGTTTCCATCCTCAAGCCAAAGTTATCCACAATCGCCCGGATTCCTCGTGGATAGTCTATGACACTCGTCCACAACCCTACTGCTGATTGGGTTCTGCATTCACTTATCCACTTTTTACAGATATATATGCACCAGTTCTGAATACTTATTCCCAGGTTATCCACAAGATTGTCAACAAATGTGGATAGATGACATCCATGTCATTTATCAATAACCGGACCCAACACGGGGACGAAATCTGAAGGCCAGGCTGCAGGAAAGGAAATAATTGACAGCCAAGAGCAAACCGATACTGATTTTCAGCGCATGGGGTTGACCATGTTACAGCCCAGAGCCAGCAGAACCAGGGCCACCAGGAAGATCAGCGTGGGCAGCAGCCAAGAGAGCAGGCCATGCACCCGCGAGCCAGGGCGGCCCATGTGCAGCAGTGCCAGCATAAAGAGGCCGCCGACCATGAATCCGCCCACATGGTCCTGCCAGGCAATGCCGGGCACAAACAGGGGCATGCAGAAGTTGATGCCCATCCAGACCACCATGGAAACGATGTCAATCCCCAGACGGCGGTAGACCACCAGGATGGCAGCAAAGAGCCCGAAGAGCGCGCCCGAGGCCCCGATGGCCGACGTGCCCCAGCCATTGGGTGCCAGGACCGCATAGACCATCAGCCCCAGGTCTCCGCCCAGCCCGCTGATCATATAGAGGGCCAGGAAACGCCCATGACCTATCAGATTTTCCAGCACCGGCCCCACAACCCAGAGGGTGATCATGTTGAAGAGGATGTGCGAGACATTGGTGGCGTGTAGGAATATGTTGGTCACAAACATCCAGGGCTCATGAATGGCCGTAATCGGCACGAAGGCCCAATAACCCAACAAAAGCCGCTGGTAGCGAAGCGGGGCCAGCAGGTACAGGGCCATCTGGATGACCCAGGCCACTATGCAGATCAGGGTGATGGCTATGGTCACCACCGGAGCATGGTCACCCCAGTACCGCCGGATCCATCCCCGCGGCCCCCGACCGTTTCCTCCGCCTGTGAAACTGGTGCCCATGCCATTGACCATGAACCATACCTTACCTGACCATCCGGCCGGGGTGTGCGGTTTCCGTGCCGCAATTGCACCGATGCGTCCCACAGTTCGCCGCTTTCTACTAGGATGATGACTAGGTCGGTCGAAGTGGGCAGGACCGACGAAAGTCGTCGAAAGGAGCCAAACATGGAGAATTCATCTTCAAACGGCTGGAAGTTCTTTGCACTGCTCTTCGGCACGCTGCTGGCCGGCGTTGTCGCTCTGTTCGTATACAAGCAGCAGAACCCGGATTACGATCCCTGGGAGGAGCCTTGGGAGAACAGCTCATCGCCAGTCGACCTGGGCCTGGCCAAGGACGAGGAGGACAAGGGATCCGAGGAGCCCGAGACCCCTCTGCAAGCGGGCGCACAGGCCTGACCGTTCCGGTCGGGAAGGAATCCGACCCAGCGTCAAGGACGTGAGGGCAACGGATTCCTTTTTTCATGCCTGATTTAGGCTTGACAACGGTCTGCTGGACACGCCTGTTGGGGCGGCGCGTCACAATGGAGCCATGAGTGCCATACGGGAAGCAGACATTGAAGAAGGCCGCCGGGATTTTCTGGCCTGGCGCGATGCGGCCAAGGAGGCCGCGAATAATCTGGGCCCAGGGGGCGACCGCCTGTCAGTAGCCCCGCAGACAGATAGACGCAGCAAGGCCATGGCTGTCCGCTATTCCCTGCACATGCTGGAGATCAAGGCCCCCGGCCCCGGCGTAGAGGTCAGGGTGGCCCCTTGGGGAGCAGTCAAGATTCTGGATGGGCCGGCATCAGATCCACATAACCTGACCCCGCCCGACGTCATCGAGCTGGACCCGGATGTCTGGCTGCGTCTGGCCGCCGGCATCACCAGCTGGAATGAGGAAACCGCCGCCGGGCATATCAGCGCCGTAGGCGAGCGAGACGATCTGCACGAGCTGCTGCCCCTGGTATGAGGCCGGTTACTTGCTCGACGATCCCTTGGCTGCGGTCTTCTTATCCTTGTGGTGTTTGAGCGCGCTGGGCACGGGGATGGGTATGCGCTTGTGCGGCTTGGGCGTGGCCGGCATCTCCCCGGAGGTGGCCTTTGCAGCAGCCTCGGCGGCCCACCGGGCGTAATCGTCCAGATCATCGTCCGGGGAATCCTCGGGGTCCTGGCCCCCCGATTTGCGAGAATCCGGTTTGGAGTATTCCTCTTCAACCATTTTGAAGGGATCTTTGCCCCTGGTTCCGGGTTCCTTGCTGCTGAGCTCTTTGGCCAGCTCGTCGTAATCCGTGTCCGTTGTCAGATATTTGAGCTTCCGGGCTATTTTCGTCTGCTTAGCCTTCTGACGTCCGCGGCCCATCCGACCCCCTTCGCCAGGTAACGTGCACTTAGGCAACTTGAATGTGAATTTGCATCATTTATGAGAGTACCACCTGAGCAACTTGTCGGCTCGGACTTTTACCATAAAAGCAATTCCCAGAACGACATTCGGCACAACGGCAAGGGTGGGACCATGCAGGAAGAAGTCACAGCGGCAGGCAACGAGATCAGCGACAGTTTCAGAGCCGCCAAGCATCGGTCCGACCAGGTGCTGGCCGAGCTGGACAAGAATCCGAGCCGCTACACCATGCTGACCGGCGACCGCCCGACCGGCAGGCTCCACCTGGGCCATTACTTCGGGTCCATCCGCGAGCGCGTCCAGATGCAGAATCGCGGCGTGCACACCAACATCGTCATCGCCGACTACCAGGTCATCACCGACCGGGACACCACCGAGCACATCCGCGACAACGTGCTCAACCTGGTGCTGGACTATCTGGCTGCGGGCATCGACCCCAGGAAGACCATGATCTTCACCCACTCGTCCACCCCGGCAGAGAACCAGCTGCTGCTGCCCTTCCTCTCCCTGGTGACCGAGGCCGAGCTTCACCGCAACCCCACCGTCAAGGCCGAGATGGAGGCCAGCGGCCACGCCCTGACCGGCCTGCTGCTGACCTACCCGGTCCACCAGGCCTGCGACATACTCTTCTGCAAGGCCAACGTCGTGCCCATCGGCAAGGACAACCTGCCGCACGTGGAGCTGACCCGGACCATCGCCCGCCGCTTCGACGAGCGTTACCCAGGCCAGGCCCCGGTCTTCCCCGAGCCTGATGCCATCCTGTCCGACACCCCTGAGATTCCGGGTCTGGACGGACGCAAGATGAGCAAGTCCTACGGCAACTCCATCATGCTGGGAGCCACCGCCGAGGAGACGGCCAAGCTGATCCGCAAGTCGCCCACCGACTCCGAGCGCAGGATCACCTTCGACCCTGTCAACCGCCCCCAGGTCTCCGCCCTGCTGACCACAGCCGGCCTGGTGACCGACCGGAAGCCCGAGGATATCGCCGAGGAGATCGGCGATGCCGGTTCGGGCGCCCTCAAGGCCTACGTGACCAAGTCGGTCAACGAATTCCTGGAACCCCACCGCGAGCGTCGTGCCGAGCTGGCCAAGGACATGGACACCGTGCGCGACATCCTGGTCGAGGGCAACAAGCGCGCCAACCAGATAGCCGAGGAGACCCTTGATCAGGTCCGCTCGGCCATGGGCATGCGCTACTAGACGTCGTACCGCCAGGAGCGGTCGGTCAACACCCGGGCCGTGACCAGGCCGATGGGCAGGCAGATGATGACCATGAAGGCCCGGAAGGCCCAGTCCAGGGCGTTGAGCGTATTGAACTGCCCCAGGTAGAACATGGCCCGGTACATATACAGGCCGGGCACCATGATGACGATCGAGGGCACGGTCAGGCTGATTCTTGGGTAGCCCAGGTGGGGCGGCAGCAGGCCGTGACGGACCGAGGAGCGCCAGACCGTGGCCAGCATGCCGGCCAGGAAGGCACCCAGGAAGGCGGCCATCTCCGGAGGGACATGGAGCAGGTCCTGCATCTCCAGCCGCATGGTGTCGGTCAGAGCGCCGATGACGGCGGCCACCAGGGCCATGCGCTGGGGCGAGTTGAAAAGGACCGAGAAGCCCCAGACCCCGCAGAATGCTGCAATCATGCGCAGTCCGGCCATCAGCCAGGGGCTCAGGTTCATTGGTTCAAAACCCTGCGGGTTGAGCATGACCATCCGCGCCACGGCCCATCCGCCCAGTGTGGCCACCAGGATGATCGAGAAGGCGTAGGTGATGCGCTGCACCCCGGATGGGAAGTCCAGCTTGGCGATGTCCAGGCCGCCGGTGACCAGGGGGAAGCCGGGAATGACGAAGAGGATGGCCCCGATGTAAGCCGTGTCGTGCTTGAGGGCCACCGGATCGAAGATGCCCACCAGCCTCAGCGTGCCGACACAAGCCAGGGCGGCGATGATGACCGCCACCCCGGTGGCGAAGAACTGGTTGATCCGCCTGCCCAGCATCTGACGGCGCACCCACTGGCCTATGCCAGCGCCGACGAAGGCCCCGGCCATGTCATAGGGGCCGCCGCCCAGCAGGAAGACGAAGGCTGCGCAGGCCACGGCCGAGGCGAAGCCTGAGAAGAGGGGCGAATAGAGGGGTTTGCGTCGCTCGATCAGGTCCAGGCGTTCGTGCGCCTGCCGGACTGTGATGCCACCCGTTGCCTGCGGCTCCGGGGACGAGGACTTGTCAGAGGAGGCAGGCCGCCTAGCCTCAGAGCCGCGCCCTTGGCTGGTTGCAGACGGTCCAGCGGCGGCAGAACCGGCGGCGCTCGAATCCGAATCCTTGGCCACGCCGTCGGCAGACGCGGAAGCAGAGACAGAAGCAGCCTTGGAATCTTTGGAATCGTCCGAGCGAGGCGTGGAGCCTACAGTGCCCAGACCGGCGGCCGTCCTGGTGTCCATGGCCGCCGCATCGATCCGGTTCTGGCTGATCTCGTCCTCGTTGTGTACGGCGGTGGCCACCGCATCCTTGAGCGCCTCGGCAGCATCCTGGTCCTGGGCCAGCACCTCCTTGACCGCCTTGCGGGCCGCCGCGTAGACATTCGGCTCGTCCAGGTTGTCCACCAGCTCCCGGGAGACCACCGTCACGGCGTGGTAGGTCCCCGCCTGCCCGCACTTGACGCTGAGCCAGTCCGCGAAGTGCTCCAGCAGCCAGATCCGCTCGGTGTTGACCCCGGTGGTGGGCAGGTCAACCACCTCGGTGATGCGGGACACGCCATCCGTGCAGGTAGCCTCGATGTCCGTCAGGTTCACGTCGGCCCGCACATGCACGCCCATGGGGTAGGCAATCCTGTGCATCATCTCGCGCACGCGGAAGCTTCCCGTGCCGGCCCCCAGCTCCAGCATGCCCACCCGCACAATCAGGCTGGTCTTGGCCGCTATGCAGGCCTCGACGATGGGCTTGTCGTAATCGCGTTCAATATCCTCCATGTCCAGCGGAATGGAGTGGGTGTGGTACTTGCTGACCCGTCTTACCTCGGCTGCGGTCCTGCCGCGATAGCCGTCATTGGAACTCCTGCTCTTGAATTTCACACCCACATTCATACTCCACCCGGGTCACGTGACCTTGCACCGGCGCACGGGACCATGAAACGTATTCGACCCGAAAGCGTCCTAGAATGGGCCGCGAGCCATCGAACCGAAGGCTGTGGGCCTGCAACGCCGACCACCAATAACCGCGGAGGAGCCGTGGAATGGTCGAAGACCGGGCAACCTGCGATTCGACAAGGAGGACTGATGACAGATAGTAATCAGCAAATCACGGCTGCCGATGCGACCCTGGTCACATCCGGCACCGGAACCAAGGGCCCGGAGGAACGCAAGCTGCCTCAATCGTTGGATGAGGACATGGCCTTGTGCCTGCGGCTGCTCAGGGATGTGTTGGGGGAATTCGATCAACAGCTGCTCAAGCGCTTCGACTCCCTGCGCGAGGACGTGATGACGGCCAGCGCCGAGCACTTCAACCGCCACCCCTCGGACCCCGTGCCCGACGAGGACGGCCTGTCCAAGGCCGTGGCCCTGATCGACGACACCTCAGTCAAGGATTCCCAGCTGCTGGCCCGCGCCCTGACCACCTACTTCCACCTGGCCAACCTCTGCGAGGAGAACTACCGGGTGAAGGTCCTGCATGAGCGCGAGGGCAAGGTGGACCTCAAAGTCAAGGGCACCGACCCCATCAACGAGATGACCAGCGCCTACAGCCAGCTCCTTCAGGAGATGGGCCCGGCCAAGGCCTCGGAGCTGCTGGAGAAGCTGGAGTTCCACCCCGTCTTCACCGCCCACCCCACCGAGGCGCGGCGCAAGGCCGTGGAGGGCAAGATCCGGCGCATCGCCAACCTGCTGGCTGTTCGCCGCGGTCTGGGCGGCTCCGAGCTGGAGGAGAACGAGCGTCTGCTGCACAACGAGATCGACGCCCTCTTCCGCACCTCGCCCATCGCAGCCAAGAAGCCGACGCCCGTCGAAGAGGCCAACACCATTCTGGACATCTTCGACGCCACGCTCTTCGAGACCATTCCCAAGGTCTACCGCCGCTTCGACGACTGGATGCTGGGCAAGAAGGCCGGCATGGTCAAGCCCGTCTGCCCCGCCTTCTTCCACCCGGGCAGCTGGATCGGCTCCGACCGCGACGGCAACCCCAATGTGACCGCCAAGGTTTCGCGCAAGGTGGCGCGCAAGTTCTCGGACCACATGCTCAAGGCCCTGGTCAAGGCCACCACCACCGTGGGCCGCAACATGACCATGGAGGTGACCACCACGCCCCCCAGCCCCGAGCTGAGGAGCCTGTGGAGCCACCAGAAGGAGATGAGCGAGCGCCTGACCGATCGGGCCACCACCATCTCGCACAACGAGCTGCACCGGGCCGTGGTCCTGGTCATCGCCGACCGTCTGCAGGCCACCATCCAGCGTGATGCCGACCTCATGTATGCCGACTGCGACGACTTCATCGCCGACCTGCGCGTGGTCCAGGACTCCCTGGCCAAGGCGGGCGCGGTCCGTCAGGCCTACGGCCCCCTGCAGGATCTGATCTGGCAGGCCCAGACCTTCGGCTTCCACATGGTGGAGATGGAGTTCCGCCAACACTCCCTGGTCCACGCCCGCGCCCTGGAGGACATCCGCGAGCACGGCCTGCACGGCGAGCGCGGCGAGCTGCAGCCCATGACCCACGAGGTGCTCGACACCTTCCGGGCCCTGGGAGCCATCCAGAAGCGCAACGGCCAGAAGGCCGCCCGCCGCTACATCATCTCCTTCACCAAGTCGGCGCAGAACGTCAAGGACGTCTACGAGCTCAACCGGCTGGCCTTCGAGCATGCCGAGGATGTGCCGGTCATCGACGTGATCCCCCTGTTCGAGCAGCTGGAGGACCTGCAGAACTCGGTGGACGTGCTGGAGGAGATCATCAAGATCCCCGAGGTCCAGGCCCGGCTCAAGGAGACCGGCAACAAGATGGAGGTCATGCTGGGCTACTCCGACTCCTCCAAGGACGCCGGCCCCGTCTCGGCGACCCTGGCCCTGCACACCGCCCAGGAGCGCATCGCCAAGTGGGCCGAGAGCCATGACATCGACCTGACCCTCTTCCACGGACGCGGCGGTGCCGTAGGCCGTGGAGGCGGCCCCGCCAACCGCGCCGTGCTGGCCCAGCCTGTGGGCTCGGTCAACTGCCGGTTCAAGCTGACCGAACAGGGCGAGGTCATCTTCGCCCGCTACGGCAACCCTGTCCTGGCCATCCGCCACATCGAGTCGGTGGCTGCGGCCACCCTGCTCCAGTCCGCGCCCAGCGTGGAGGAGCGCAACACCACCATGACCGAGAAGTACGCGGACATGGCCGATAAGCTGGACCAGGCCGCCCACGAGCGCTTCCTGGACCTGCTGCACACGCCGGACTTCGCCCCCTGGTTCTCCATCGTGACGCCCCTGAACGAGATCGGCCTGCTGCCCATCGGCTCCCGGCCGGCCAAGCGCGGCCTGGGCGCCAAGTCCCTGGACGATCTGCGGACCATACCCTGGGTCTTCTCCTGGGCGCAGGCCCGCATCAACCTGGCCGCCTGGTACGGCCTGGGCACCGCCTGCGAGAAGTTCGGCGACCTGGAGACCCTGCGTCAGGCCTACGAGGAATGGCCGCTCTTCAGCACCTTCATCGACAACATCGAGATGAGCCTGGCCAAGACCGACGAGCGCATCGCCAAAATGTACCTCTCCCTGGGCGACCGGGATGACCTGAGCCAGAAGGTCCTCTCGGAGATGGAGCTGACCCGCAAGTGGGTTCTGCAGATCGTGGGCGACGAGTGGCCCCTGCAGCACCGCCACGTGCTGGGCCAGGCCATCCGGATCCGCTCTCCATATGTGGACGCCCTGTCCGTGACCCAGGTGCGCGCCCTGCGGGCCCTGCGTCGTCGCAACGACAAGGAGGAGCTCAGCAAGAGCCAGCAGGCCGACTTCATCTACCTGATCCTCTGCACCGTTTCGGGAGTCGCCGCCGGCCTGCAGAACACCGGCTGATTCCCGCTTGATGGTTCAAGGATGAGGCCCCGTTCTCTTGCAGATAGCAGGAGGCGGGGCCTCATTACATCCAGTCGTCTCTTGACACGAGTTTTGCGTTTTTTCGAGTAAAATGTTGAGTGTAGTGGTGTTGGGGAGTTGGCTGGGTTTCGATATGGCTTGTACGGCTGGCGCTGGGGCGGCTTGAGGACTGGGGAACTGGACGGCTTCCTGACGGATGGAACGTTGTAAGCAGGGATTCATCAGCACGCTTGGAGGGATGGTGGAAGCGGCTGTGTCCGGTATGGGTGAAAGGTTGTCGGCTTATGCATCTGGGTACCCGTCTGCGTCGTGTCTTACCGGCGACGATCCTCCTGCTGGGCCTGCTGGCAGGCCTGGGCGCCGCGTCCGCCCAGGCGGACGCTCCCCCATCCATCGAGGGGGGCCGCCGGACCCCCCATACAGCTGAGCACACCCCCGGCAGCGCAGCCGGCACACCGCTGCCCTCGCCCTCGCCGCTGGAAACCGCCCCGCCCCTGAACCCCCAGGCATCAAACCCCGGCACCCCGTTAACGCCGAAGGACACCACCAACGGCGCAGACCCCTCTCCGGCCAAGCCATCCGACAAGACGGACGAGCAGGCCGCGCACACGGTGCGCTTCGACCCGGCCGACGGCAGCAAGCCAACACAGGCGAGCGTGAAGACCGGCACCCTCGCCACTCCCCCGCAAGAAAACCCGCAACGTCCCGGATTCCGGTTCGACGGGTGGACGCTCGACGGCCGGCCCTATGACTTCCGGACCCCCGTCCTGAAGGACACCACCCTGAAAGCCCAATGGTCGAGGATCACGGACTGGACGCTGAGCCCGGAGCACGGGCCCGCCACCGGCACCCGGCTGACCATCAGCCCGCCCGACAAGCAGGAACCCTACTACACGAGCATCCAAGCCGCAGGAGACCAGATTGTGGGCCTGACCGGGGACGGCCGCATCCACACCTGGACACAGGACCACACACCCGTGCAGGTGCCTTCCCCCACGCAGGCATCCGACGGGTTCCACTACCTGCAGGCCGCGGCAGGCGACCAATGGCAGGCGGCACTCGGATCCGACCAGCACATCTACACCTGGGACAGCCAACAATCAACGCCCACCATCCTCGACACCGGACAGGACACCCGGTTCACCAGCATCAGCCTGAACGGAGACCGGCTCCTGGCCGTGGACCGTAAAGGACAGGTCCACGCCTTCCAAGACAGCCAGAAAGACAGCCGGGACCCGAATCCGAAACTCCTGGAGCAGGCCACGACCATCCTGCCCGGGAAGGCGCAGGCCGTCACCGCCGCCGCCTCCGCCAGCCGGACCCTCATCGTGGACTCTGACGGGCAGGCCTGGACCTGGGAGACGAGCAGCCCCGGCGATGTCAAGCCCGAACCCGTCAGGCAGGACCCGGGCACGCGCACCGTCCAGGCGCAGGCCCTCAACCAGGGGTTCCTCCTCCTGGACGCGGACGGGCAGGCCTGGTACCTGGCCGACTGCACAACCAACCCGACAGTCGTCAGCCCGCCGGAGGGCATGAAAGCAAGCAGGATCACGGCAGACAAGAACCAGGCCATCATCACCGACTGGGAGGGCCACGTCTGGGCATGGAAGCCCGGCGAAACACCCATGCGCGCCGACAACGGGAACCAGCCATACACGCAGGCCGTCCTTGCAGACGGCAGGATCACCGCCATCAGCAGGCAGGACGGCCTCCACCAGTGGAGCCTGGACGGGCAGGGCCGGCCCGGCCAGCCGGCAAGACCCGACACCACCACAACGCCCACCCTGGAAACAGCCAGCATGGACGGCCAGCCACTGACACCCGACAAGAGCAACGACGCCTGGCAGACGGACATACCAGCCCACACGCCAGGACCAGCCACCATCACCATCACCGGCAGTCAGGACGGCCAGCCCTTCACCAGAAGCCTCAACTACACCGTCGACCAGCCGCTGACCAGAGACATCCGACAAGGCTCCACCCACACGGTCAGCTTCGACACAAACGGAGGAAGCCAGGCGCCCCAACCCCAACAGGTCCCCTACCCGTACGGGCGAGTGCAACGGCCCATCCCCGACCCAGTGCGCGAAGGCCACCAGTTCGACGGATGGTTCATTAGCGACATCGCCTACGACTTCAGCAAGCCCGTCACCGACAATCTCACCCTCACCGCCAAATGGACACCAAGCACATGGACCATCAACCCCGACAAGGGCAGCCAGTTCGGCAACGAAACCACCACCATCACCCCACCCCCTGGCCAAGGCATCAAATTCAACCAGATCAGCGGCTCAAGAGATTTCGGAGACAGAGGGTTTACTTTGGCGGTCGGCAGTGACGGAAACGCTTACGCATGGGGAAGAAACAACTACGGCCAGCTCGGCGACGGGACACTCACACAGCGAAACAAACCCGTCATAGTGAAAAAGCCTGCAGGCGCGTCGGCGGATTTCACCTACGTGCAGGTCAGCGCTGGGGATGAGCAGTCGTTGGCAGTGGGCAGCGACGGATACGTGTACGCATGGGGGAATAACGAATCGGGTCAGCTCGGCAACGGCAGTAGCGGCGGCTATTCGACCGTTCCCTTGCGCGTGATTGACCCTAACGATCCCCGCAGTGGGCTGACAGCTGTACAGGTGAGCGCCGGATACTATCATTCCTTGGCGCTTGATGCGAGAGGGAACATCTGGGCATGGGGATTCAACCAGTTTGGCGAGCTCGGCAACGGCAACAACATCAACTCAGCAATCCCCACGCTAGCGCAATACCCCAGGGATGCAGGCACAGTGACAGCCATACAAGTCAGCGGAGGATTTCACCATACGGCGGCAATAGACACGAAGGGGAACACCTGGTCATGGGGATGGAACTGGTTCGGCCAGCTCGGCAACGGCAACAACATCGACTCAGCAATCCCTGTGCCAGTGCAATACCCCAGGGATGCAGGCACAGTGACAGCCATACAGGTGAGTGCCGGAGCCGATCATTCGTTGATAATAGACACAAAAGGAAACACCTGGGCATGGGGATGGAACCAACTGGGTGAGCTCGGCAACGGTTCCAGCAGCGCTGACGCGAATCCTGTTCCAGGAATGGTGAAATATCCCGAGAACGCGGGCACAGTGACAGCCATACAGGTGAGTGCCGGCGGCTATCACTCGCTGGCGATCGACAAGAACGGTAACGCCTGGGCGTGGGGAGGCAACGATAGCGGTGAGCTTGGTATCGGCACTACTAGCAAATCGGAGATTCCCGCGCTGGTACAGTACCCCAAGAATGCAGGCGCGGTGACAACCGTACAAGTGAGCGCTGGCGGCTATCACTCGCTGGGAATCGATAAAGAGGGAAAAACCTGGGCATGGGGATACAACCAGTTTGGTCAGCTCGGCAACGGCACTATCAGCAACTCATCGATTCCCACTCCGGTGGCGTTCAACCTGTCCCCGGTGATCAGCAGCGTTACGTTCGACACCAGCCCTGCCACGAATCTGAACTATATAAACGACAGCAGTGTCACGGTCTTGACACCTGAACACCTGCCGGGCCCGGTCACGGTCAGCGTGGGCTACACGCTGGGCTGCGAGGGAAGCACCCTGATTAACAAGTCCCTCACCTACACGTACCTGCCTGCAGGCGTGCTTCCCCGGGCTGGAGGGGAAGGCATCCTCCTCGCCTTCGCTACGGGCATGACCGGCATGGGCGGGGTTCTGGCTTCACGCCGCCACAGGAGGGAAGCACACCAACTGTTGCACGCTTCGCACGAGTAAGACAGGCCTGGGACGGATCAATCCCCCCGCCCGCGCCTGGAGGAGGCGGAAACACGGCCGGAACGGCCACGGGCATACAACCACAGCCAGCCCGGCCGCTGTTTACTCATTCCGTCAGCCATGAGTTCCGCCGACACTGGATCTGGCTGTCATAGTCATTGCGCGATGATAGGGTTGTATCACTGTACAAAGATGCAGAAGCGAATGACATGCACCGTCTGTTGGGGAGACAGTCGGCAGAGTTCTTGGGAGGCTCTGTAAATGGCATTATCGAATATTCCCCACTGTACTTCGCACGAGTAAGGCCGGGTTCCCATCACTGCAATCCGGCGAACTGGCGGCTGTGCCCATCCCAACCGAGCACGGCCGTCATCTACTTCTAAACGGCGGAAAGATACACGTCGTAGCGCTCGATACACGTCGTAGCGCTCGGGCTTGTCCGCGAACTCCAGGCCAGCCGACTGATACCAGGAGTATCGGCGGGTGCCGCCGTCGTCAGTCCAGATCTCAGGGCAGTCGTTGACCAGCCAGTCCGAGGGAATGGCATGCGCGCCGCCAGTCGAGGCCAGGGCCAGCGCCTGCCTGAGCTGGTCCTCCTGGCCGGCGGTCAGGCTGCCGGAGCGGGCCGAAAAGAAGAGCGGGGTGCCGGTCCGCGCCAAGAGATCCATCCACTGGCGGTTGAGCTCCCAGTCGATTGAGTCGGATATGCCTACGCAGTCGGCGTCGGTGGCGTAGAAGCTCCCGTTCTGAGGCAGGCGGAAGGCCAGGGTGTTGACTCCGATCTGCCTGGTCCGCTCCCACTGCAGGCCGCTGGTGTCGTCGCCGGTCCGGTTGATCTGCATGAAGCCGACGCCCAGGTGGCCGACCACATTGCACCCTTGGACCAGCATCCCGGCCTTGGTAGCCTGCTCGAAGATGGCCCGGTAGAGCTGCTTGACCACCTGGGCGCTGGTCAGGCTCCTGTCGTAGAAGTGCCAGCCGTCCGGGCTGGACGATGTCCTAGCGGACATATGTCTGCATCGGTGGTCAGCGTGATCCAGTCCGGCTCTCCCAGGCTAAGGCTGGTTGGGTTCATGATTCAGTGCTCCTTCATCCCTGTGGTGTGACTGATGGCGGCGGGTCAGACCCGGGCCAGGTCGATCAGGCGGATGGTTTCAGGCTGGCAGCGGGGTATGCGGATGCCCACGCGCTCCAGATAGGTGCCGGTGACCTCGGCGGTGCCCAGCGGACCGGTCGGATCCAGGTGCTCCAGCGAAGCCCTGGGCTTGGCGGGGCCGGTCCAAGCCAGCCGGTACCGGGCCTTGGGATCCAGGCCGGGAATACGTAGATAAACACCACGATTATGCAGGGATTCGTCCAACTGGACGTGGGCCAGGATGGCACGGCTGCGGTCGGGGGCCACCACGCCATGGGCCAGGACCGAGGGGTCGGCCAGGTCCAGGCGAACCACGCGGCCGGAGTGGAGGAAGCCGCGATTGGCCTTGTACCAGGTGATCCATTCCTTGAGCCGCTCCAAGTCCTCCTCGCTGGCCTGGCGGATGTCCCACTCGATGCCCATGGACCCGAAGACGGCCGTGGCCGCCCGGAAATCCAGGCTGTAGGTTCTGCCGGTCTGCTGGGAGGAGGGCTGGGAGACATGGGCGCCAATATACTCGGGAGCCACGGTCTGCTCGGTCCAGCGTTGGATCATCTGCCTGCTCAGGGCATCGGTCATGTCGGAGTTCCAGAAGCGGCGGACCTTCTCGATCACACCCAGGTCGATGCGGCCGCCGCCCGAGGCGCAGGACTCCCACTCCACCTTGGGGAAGCGAGCGCGGAGGGCGTCCAGCAGGCGGTAGTAGGCCAGGGTCTGCTCGTGGATGGCCGGCGCGCCACCGTGGGCCTGGGAACCGGCCTCAAGCAGGTCGCGGTTGTGATCCCACTTGACGTAGTCGATTTGGCAGGACCCCAGAACCTTGGTCATGGCCTCCAGCACGTGGTTGAAGGCCTGGGGGTTGGTCAGGTCCAGGACCAGCTGGTTGCGCTGCAGCTCCGGGTTTCTGGAGGATGCCCTCATGACCCACTCAGGATGGTCGCGGAAGGCGTCCGAATCCGGGTTGATCATCTCCGGCTCGAACCAGAGGCCGAACTGCATCCCCAATTTATGGACATAATCAACTAAAGGCTCCAGACCCTGGGGCCAGACCGCCGGGTCCACCCACCAGTCGCCCAGACCGGCCTTGTCGTCCCGGCGCAGGTGGAACCAGCCGTCATCCAGAACGAGCCGCTCCACCCCGATGCGTGCGGCCCGGTCGGCCAGGTCGCGCAGGGTATTGAAGTCGTGGTTGAAGGTGATGGCCTCCCAGACGTTCAGGATGACCGGCTGCTCGCGCGGATGCTCGGGCAGGGTGCGCTCCCAGGCGTGCAGGCTGTTCATGATCGGATCCATGCCATGGTCGGAGGCCGTGACCACGATCCAGGGCGTGCTGTACTCCTGTCCCTGGTCCAGGACCACCTCGCCGGGCAGGAGGAGCTCGCCAGCGCTGACGCCGGCCGGGGTGGCGCTGTTCCGGTCCACCCGGAGCACGGTGTTTCCGCTCCAGGCCGGCTGGACGCAGAGCACCCTGCCGTGATGGAAGTCGAAGCCGGGGGTGCCCACCATGACCACGGGCCCCTCGAAGCCGGTGCGGCCCCAGCGGAACTCGCGCACCCAGGCCCCGTCGGCCAGGTCATGGCGCTGGGGGCTGCGCTCACGCTCGTGCCTGCCGGCGAAGTCCAGAATCTGGGTCTGCTGGTCGTCCAGGGGCAGGCGGACCTCCAGACCCTCCAGCAGGAAGGGATCGGCGCCCAGGTTGCGCAGGGTGTGGCGAATACGCAGGGAGCCGCCGGCCATGGCCTCCACCCTGGTCTCCAACCCAAGCTGGGCATCCTCGTCACGGGCCTTGATGGTCAGCGAGTCGGCGGTCTGCTCGGTCTGGCCTTCCACCAGGAAACGGGGCGACCAGGAACGCCCGGCCTGGATGCCTTCGGGGCCTTGGGCGATCCGATGCCCGGTCAGGCCCGGATGCAGGTAGGTGTTCTGTGCATGCTCCAGCAGCAGGGGCGAATGGGTCGAGGTCCAGGCGGGGGTCTGTTCCAAGCCATCCAGGTCGGGACCCGCATAGAGCCCCCTGATGTCAGGAATATCGGCACCCGGCGTAATGGGCCCCAGGGCAATATAAGTGAATGGCTGATCAGAATGGACCGGCTGTGGAAAGAGCATGAAAAATCCTTTGGTAACTACGGCACAAATGTGCAAAAACAACGATGCTTGACGAACCAGTGAGCCGCCCGCTCCACTGCAGTTAGGCGGTTCCTGATTTATAGACTACTTGACTGCTCCGGCCACCATCACCGCATTGAAGTGGCTCTGCAGGAACATGCAAGTGCCCCTCCCCCGCCCATGGGGCCTCCTCAATTAAGGTTGCAGCAGGACAGAGCGTAATCATTCCATACTGTCAAGCCGATCATGATGACGACGGTCACCGCTTGCGCCATAAAGGCGGTGGACCGTGCAGACCGTGGATAGCATCAGCAATTTTCCATCAACGTAATTCAGAGGCTTACACCAAAAAAGCGCTGGCATCATCGCCACAAAGGCATTGACACCAGCGCCCTTTCAGACTCTGTTCAGGCTCGGACCCAGGGTCAGGCCCCGATCAGATCCAGCATTTCGGGAACGGACTTCTTGCCGAACTCCACGGTCTCCTGGCCGTCCTTGCGGATGACGATGCAGGGGACGCTCATGACCTGGTACTGGTCCTTGAGCTCGGGGAAGTGGGCCAGGTCGTAAGCCTCGGCGCGCACCTTGCCGTTCTGGGCCGCCACCCGCTGGGCAGACAGGACCGTGGTCGGGCACATGGTGCAGGTCAGGGAGACCAGCATCATCACGTCCACCTGGTCCTTGATGGCGTCGATACGGTCCGAGGTGGGCTGATCCACCTGCTGCCCGGGGCCCGCCGCATTGTAGAGGGCCAGGACGAAGGAGTTGAACTCGTGGCCGCTGGGCACACCATGGAAGGCCAGCCCGGTCGGCTGGGAGACGCCCTGCTCGTCCACGCGGCAGATGCGCACGCTGGGGCGGGCATCGGGCAGGTCGCCGGCGGGATCGTAATCCTTGCCGTCCTCATCCGTGCGGGAGTCCACCCTGGAGGTCAGCTTGCCATCGGAGAGCCCGACCAGCTCGTCCACGAAGGCCTCCAGCTCCTTGGAGACCTGGCTGCCGTCCAGATCCAGGGCCAGCTCCAGCTTTCCGGTCATCTTGCCGAAGACCATGTCCAGCTGCTTGCGGATGTCCGGCCCGAAGAAGCCGGAGGTCTTGGCCGGGGCCTGGTCGTGCTCCTGGGCCACAGGCGCGGGCGAGGTGCCCGAGGCCAGTGCGGAGTTCTCGGCCTGCCGCTCGGAGCGGGCGTAGGGGGAATCGTCGGGCCGCGGCGGCACCAGGCCGGTCTTGTCCGACATATTGGAGGCGTAGCGCTCCAGCTCCACGGCGGCCACAGCACCATCGGCGGTGGCGGTGATGACCTGGCGCAGGTTCTTGACCCGCAGATCCCCGGCGGCGTAGATGCCGGGCACCGAGGTCTCCAGGTAGCCGTGGGTCAGCACGTAGCCGTGGTCGTCCAGATCCACCACGCCCTTGAGCATGCCGGTCTGGGGCACGTAGCCGGCGAAGACGAAGACGCCGAAGGTGCCGCCGTCCTGGGGCTTCCAGGTGGTGGTCTGCCCGCTCTTGCGGTCCAAAATGGTGGCCTCGACCAGCCCGCCGGGGCCAGCGGAGACCCCCTTGAGCTCGGTGGAGTAGTGAATCTCGATCTTGTCGTTGTCACGGGCCTCGTCAGCCACGGCGGCATCGCAGGTGAAGTCCTCCTCGCGCACCAGCAGGGTCACCTTGGTGGCGTACTTGGTCAGGAAGACCGACTCCTCGGCTGCCGCGAACCCGCCGCCGACCACCAGGACCTCACGCCCGGTGAAGAATTCGCCGTCGCAGGTGGCGCAGTAGGCCACACCGCGGCCCGCGTACTCCTGCTCGCCCTGGAAGCCTATCTTGCGGGGGCTGGCGCCGGTGGCGATCAGGATGCCGAAGGTGCGCAGGTCGCCCCGGGAGGTGTGGACCACCTTGATGTCGCCCTGGGCCTCGATGCCAGTGGCCTCGGCGCTCATGAACTCGGCTCCGAAGTTCTGGGCCTGCTGGCGCATGGTCTCGGTCAGCTTGCGGCCGTCGGTGCTGGCCACGCCCGGGTAGTTGACCACGTCGGCCGTGATGGTGATCTGGCCGCCGAAGTCGTCCTTCTCCAGGATCAATGTGCGATACCTCGCCCGGGCCAGATAGAGTCCTGCGCTCAGGCCTGCAGGGCCGCCGCCGATGACGACCACGTCATAGAGATTCTTGTCTTCCGTCATGAATGCCTCTTCCGAAGGAATGCACGGATGTGCTGTTTTGGATGCTGGTCGTGAATACAGAAAAGGGAACCCGCCCTGGTCGCTTCCGATCGGCGAGTTCCCGATGTTGGCAGCTGCGGATCAGAGCTGGCCGACCAGATCCAGGCTGGGCTCGATGGTGTCCTCGCCGGGCTCCCACTTGGCAGGGCAGACCTGATCGCCGTGCTCGTAGACGAACTGGGAGGCCTGGACGCGGCGCAGCAGCTCGTCGGCGTTGCGGCCCACGTTGGAGGAGATGACCTCGTAGGCCACGACCTTGCCCTCAGGGGTCAGAATGAAGTCGCCGCGCTCGGCCTTGCCCTCGGCCTCGTTGTAGGTCTGCAGGTCCTTGGCCAGGGTTGCGGTCGGATCGGCCAGCATGGGGTACTGGACCTTGGCGATCTTCTCGTTGGCCTCGTGCCAGGCCTTGTGGACGAACTCGGTGTCGCAGGAGACGGAGTAGATCTCGCAGCCGATCTTCTTGAAGTCCTCGTACTTGCTGGCCAGATCCTCCAGCTCGGTGGGGCAGACGAAGCTGAAGTCCGCAGGGTAGAAGAAGAGCAGGGACCAGTGGCCCAGCAGATCCTTCTTGGAGACCGGGAAGGTCTTGTTATCCTGGTAGGCCTGCGTGGTGAACTCAGTCAATTCGTGCTGAAGCTGTGACATGAAAAATCCTTTCGGGAGCGTTGGGAATGTCGGTTTGAAGCCGAACCTGCTTCCGTGTTTCATGCTAGTCAGGTAGCGCTATATGGGGAAGACGGAGGTTCACAGCTGGGGTGTGACATAGGGCACATGGGGCGTCCATACCCTAGCATTGAAGGCATGGCATTATGGCTGAACATCCTGCTCATTCTCTTCTTCCTCCTGCTCGGTTCCGTCTTCTCGGGGACTGAACTGGCGCTGGTCTCCCTGCGAGGCTCGCAGCTGGAGCAGATGGAGCAGCAGGACGCGCGCGGCGCCCGGGTGGCCCGCATCGCCCGCGACCCCAACACCTTTCTTTCCGCCGTGCAGATCGGCGTGACGCTGACGGGCTTCCTCTCGGCCTCCTTCGGCGCATCATCCATCGCCCCCTACGTGGTGCCCGTCCTGACCGGGTGGGGCGTGCACGAGGGTCTGGCCGGCACTCTGACCACGGTGATTCTGACCCTGATCATCTCCTACTGCTCCATCGTCATCTCCGAGCTGGTGCCCAAGCGGATCGCCATGCAGCGCACCGAGGCCATCGCCAGGGCCGTCGTTCCGGCCATCGACGTCTTCACCACCCTGTGCAGGCCGCTGATCTGGCTGATCGGCAAGAACACCGACCTCATCGTGCGCATCCTGGGCTTCGACCCCCAGCAGACCGACACCGAGGTCAGCGACGACGAGCTGCGGATGCTGGTCTCATCCAACACCAACCTGAGCAAGGACGAGCGGATGATCCTGGGCGATGTCTTCGACGCCTCTGAGACCAGCGTGGCCGAGGTCATGCGTCCCAGGGCCGACGTGGTCTTCATCGCCGGGGACATGCCGCTGCAGGAGGCGGTCGAATTCGTGCACGACGAACCCTACTCCCGCTACCCGGTGACCGGACGCGACTTCGACGACGTGCTGGGCTTCGTCCACGTGCGCGACCTGATGGACGTGCGCAACCCCCAGGCCAAGACCGTGGCCGACGTGACCAGGCCCGGCATCGCCCTGCCCGGCACCTCCAGGCTTCTGCCCAGCCTGGAGAAGCTGCGTAAGAAGGGCATCCACCTGGCCGTGGTCATCGACGAGTACGGGGGCACCGACGGCATCGTCACCCTGGAGGACATGACCGAGGAGCTGGTGGGCGACATCCGCGACGAGTACGACCTGCCCGAGGAGCAGAACCCGGCCCATCCCCAGGCGACCGCCTTCGTCAACGGGGTTGCCACGGTCGACGGCGGCATGACCATCGAGGACTTCGCGGACCTGACCGGGATCGAGCTGGAGGACGGCCCCTACGAGACCCTGGCCGGTTACTTCCTGGCCCAGACCGGGCGGATGGGGCAGGTGGGCGACGTGATCCACTCCGACGACGGGTATGACATGGCGGTAACCAAGGTGGACGGGCGGCGCATCGAGACCATCGAGGTCAGGCGGCGCCAGGAGGCCGAGGACCAGGCTGGCGATGATGACGACGAAGCCGGCCAATCCAATGCCGGTCGAGGCGATGCTGTGACCGAATCCCAGCTGACAGTCAGCCGGTGACCGCCCTCACGCCAGTCAAGGAAAAATGACTATCAGCGTAGCCGATGGTCCGTGAATGATTTCACTGGTTGATTCCCGCAAAATGCAAGCGTTTCCTTGCCTTTTCCTCTAGTCTGGAAGTACATGGTCGGGCTGACCCGACCGCAGGCATAATTTCATATTTAAGGAGCGATTATGGCATTGAACTTTACCGTACCGGGACTCGACGAAGCGACCAGCGAGAAGGTCATCGCCATCCTGCAGAGCCGTCTGAGCCAGGAACAGGAGACTGCCCTGATCCTCAAGCACGCCCATTGGAACATGAAGGGCAAGGAATTCATCGGCATTCATGAGATGATGGACCCCGAGGTTGATTCGGTGCTGAACATGGCCGACGAGACCGCAGAGCGCATCGCCACCCTGGGCGGCTCCCCCGCCGGACGGCCTGACGACATCATGAAGAACCGCGATTGGGATGGCATCACCATGACCGGCCGCCAGGATGCCCTGGACTACCTGAAGGCCCTGGACACCTACTACACCACCTTCATCAAGCGCGACCGTGAGGCCATCAAGGAGCTGGACGACCTGGACATCGTCAGCTCCAACATTCTGCAGGACCACGTGCAGGAGCTGGAGCACTTCCAGTGGTTCATGCGCAGCCACCTGTTCTGAGTTGCTGAGTTTCTGAGTTCTGAGAGCTCATCACCGCTCCGATAAGCGGTATGCCGGCGGCCCTGCATCGTGAAAGGTGCAGGGCCGCCGGCATTTTCTCTAACCGAGATAGACTGCTGGGCTTCAGGATAGAATTGACACTTGGGAGACGGCCGGGCGCCGCCTCACGCCGGGAAGACTGGTCGGCCATGGAAGACCGAACCCTACCCGCCCGACCAGGAGCATCATGCCGCCCACGCCTACATTCCCAGCATTCTCTGTCAATCCACGTCGTCAGGATTACGACGATTCGAATTCGCAACAGAATCTCAAACCCTTCAATCCCGGGCAGTCGGATTCCCGGTCATCAGACCCCCAACCGAATTCCGGACCGTCGGATTCCAAGTCATCGAATGCCCAACCATCAAATCCACAGCGTGGGCAGGGTGGATCTGACAGGGACCGACACAACCGACTCCATCCTTCAAACTTCTTCGCCGCTCTGTCATCCTTGGCTGAAAATGATCGGATCACCGGACTATTCATGATGGTCTGCGCCCTGGCCGGGCTGATCCTGGCCAACCTGCCAGAGACCGGGCCGGGGCTGAACGCTCTTGCCGCTTGGATTCCTCTGGACCTGCCCGGTGGACTGAAGCTGTCCCTGAAGGACTGGGTACAGGACGGGCTGCTGACCATATTCTTCCTGACCATGGGTCTTGACCTGCGCCAGGAGGCTGCCACGGGCACTCTGCGCGACCACAGGCAGGTCCTGCTGCCCATGCTGGCCGCTCTGGGCGGTGTGGCCGTTCCGATCCTGATCTACTGCCTGTTCAACCTGGGCTCCCCTGCCGGGTTGCGCGGCTGGGCTGTCCCAACGGCCACCGATGTAGCCTTCTCCCTGGCGGCTCTGCAACTGCTCCTGCCCAAGGCCGGACCCGCCTTGCAGGCGTTTTTGATGACCCTGGCCATCTTCGACGACCTAATCGGTGTCCTGCTGATCGCCCTGGGCTACTCCAGCTTGGGACAACCGGGCTGGCTGCTTGTCTGCTTGGTCGGTCTTGTGGTCTGGACGTTGCTAGTCCGAGCGACGAGCCGTTCCTTCCGGCTCTGGCGACCCTTGATACCACTGTTCCTGCTGGGCGCCCTTGCGGGCGGTCTGCTGGCCTGGTACGGCCTCTTCAAGGCTGGAATCCACCCCGTGCTGGCGGGAGTGGCAATGGGCCTCTTGACCCCTGTTGCCAGGTCGAACGAAGCAGGACCTTCCGGGACCGAGACAGCAGGGATTGAGCCGAGCCACGTCCAGACATCATCGCCTGCCGAACAGTTGGATCGCCTGCTGACGCCCTTGAGCGCCCTGGTGGTCCTGCCCGTGTTCGCCTTCTTCTCGCTGTCCATCCCCCTGGATCAGCTGGGACCCGGACTGCTGACTGACGGGGTCTTTTGGGGCACCACGCTGGGACTGGCCTTGGGCAAACCCCTGGGAATCATGACCATGGTGATCCTGGCAAGTCATCTGGGGCTGCGGCGACCTGCCGGCGCCACGACCGGGAACATGATCGGCCTCTGCCAGCTCTGCGGAATCGGCTTCACCATGTCCTTCCTGATCGCCAACCTGGCTTTCGCCGGATCACCGCACCTGGAATCAGCCCTGCTGGGCGTGCTGGCAGGGTCGGTCCTGTCCGTGCTCATCGTGGCCGTGGGCACCATTCCCGGTCGGCTGCGTTCCGCCAGGCACACATAGGCTTAGCTACCAAGACCCAACCTCTGCCAGACCCAGTTCCCGCCGGAATCAACCTGCCAAGCTCGGTTTCTGACAGAATCAGTTTTGACAGCATCGGTCCCTTACCAGGCTCAGTTGCGACGGTAAAGCTTGGTGTAGGAGCCTTCGGCCCGGGGACGGACCACGATTTGGTCAATGTCCACAGTGTCGGGCTGCTCCAGGGCCCAGGTGACGCATCCGGCGATGTCGTCGGCGGTCAGCGGGTCGGGCACCCCGGCGTAGACCGCATCGGCCCGGTCACTGTCCCCGCCGAACCGCTTCAGGGAGAACTCGTCGGTGTGGACCAGGCCCGGGGCGATGTCGACCACGCGCACCGGCTGACCGATCAGCTCCAGCCGCAGAATACGGGCCATGACCCGTTCCGCCGCCTTGGAGGCGCAGTATCCGCCGCCGCCCTCGTAGGGCTCAATGCCTGCCGTCGAGGAGATGACCAGGACCGTGCCCTCCGACTCTTTCAGGGCCGGGAGCAGCTTCTGTATGACCCGCAGGGTGCCGATGACGTTCAGCTCGTACATGCCGCGCCAGTCGTCCAGGCTGGAGGTAGCCACCGGGTCCTTGCCGAAGGCTGCGCCGGCGCAGTTGACCAGAGCCTTGACCGGCCCACCCTTGAGCACAGCATCGACGGCCGCCTGAGTGGAGTCCTCGTCGGTCACATCGCAGACCTCATAGGTGAAGTTCTGGCCCAGCTGGTCGGCCAGGGCCTTGAGATTGTCCTCGCGCCGGGCCAGGCCAACCACCTTCCAGCCCTTGTCCACCAAGGCCCGCACACTGGCCTGGCCGATGCCGCTGGAAGCACCGGTCACCACGGCACGCTTGATTGTCTTCTTGGATTCCGTCATTTCAACTGCTCCTTCATGATCTATTGCCCCGGATCGGCTCCACACGCGCCTCCGAGTCGCAGGGAGCCTGCCTAACTGCTGCAGGATCGCCCCTCTTCTTTAACGCTAGCGCACCAGCCTGGGCTGCGGCAGTCTCCCGTCGGTCTTCGATGACAAATGTGGTGCATTACACCAGGCTTGAGTAAGTAGGATCAGAACGAATCAATGGCAGATTAGTTGAATCTGAATAGATCAAAGCCAAATCGGGCTGAATCAGACCGCATAGTCAGGTTAGATCATGATAGACAGGACAATCAAAAATCAATCCAACTTCGCACCAGATGGCCCAGGAGGGGTTCGGGCGCGAAATCATCAGCACGGATTATGCCACAGGTTCGTAATTTACAAGCTCCCCGTCCACAAGTTCAGGACTCATGAGGAGTGTATGACTCCAAGAGTCATGAATCTAGAAGTCATGGATCTCGAAGTCATAACTTCAGACGTCTAAGCTTTGCGGGTCACAAAGCCAGATAGCGGTTAAGACGACGACGGCGCTCGGTCCAGTCAGGCATATAGTGATCCATCCGCGCACGGAAGCCCGAGCCATGACCGTGCTCGTAGAGGTGGGTCAGCTCATGAACCAACACATACTCCAGCAGGTCAGGATCCAGCCAGGCCAAGTCGGTGTTGAGCCGGATGCTGGCAGTGGCGGGGGTGCAGGAACCCCAGCGGGTTTTCATCTTCCGCAGACTGATGCGCTCAGGCCGGCGACCTACCACAGGGACCCACCGATCCAGCAGAGTCGGCAGCCGATCCTGGAGAACTCTCTTGGCTTCGGCCTCGGACCGGTCCGGCGACAGCTGACCATCGGCTCCGGGTTGGGCGTAGACATCGCGCGAGCGGGCCAGACGTTCTCTAGTGGTTGCGATCCAGCGGCGCTTGCCGTCGATAAAGGCACGAATCCGGTCATCGCTCAGGGCCAGCGGCGCCGTCACTTCCAGATGGCCGTCAGGCGGCTTGACCCGCAGATAGACGTTGGCGATCCGCTTCCTGATGACCAGAACCGTCTCGCCGCCGACCTCCAGCTGCTCCGATCGGACTGGTTCCGCACGCCGTTTCCGCCTCATAACCCCCATTCTTCCGCCAAGACGCGACGCAACGTCGCCGAGATTGACTTGAGAGGACACTATGGTAAGCTATCCATTTGTGTGATTCTTCGATCACACGGCATGGGCCTGTAGCTCAGCTGGTTAGAGCGCATCCCTGATAAGGATGAGGTCGGAGGTTCAAGTCCTCCCAGGCCCACGCATTCTTGCGCGGTTGAAGTTCATTTCACATTCACGGGGCTATGGCGCAGCTGGTAGCGCATCTGCTTTGCAAGCAGAGGGTCGCCGGTTCGAATCCGGCTAGCTCCACAGGTAGGTCCTCTGCAAAGTCCTAGGCAGTTTCTTTTTTGCCACAAACTCTTTGCCTGTAGCGTTTCGGAGTCATGCTTTATCTCTACCTATACCTCATTCTTCACGAAACCTAATAATCAAGTGCTGTGAGAAGTTATATCCCCCGAATATCCATGAACATTTAATGTCATGAAGGTAGGTCCGACAACTTCAAGTCAGATCTAGACAGAGTACGAGGACTTGACTAGGAGCAAATACATTCTTGCCCATTAACGTGCGTGCGCCGGACTAGAAAAGTGAGGGCAGCTTGCACCGTGGAAGAGGACAGCCTGTAAGCATCAGGACTTTTCTGGAACTACTACTTGATTTTGTGAGGTCCTATCGCACTCGAGCGAAAATGGGAGAGCACTTCTCACACCGATTAGTCTAAGAGGAAAATATGTATACGCTGAGAATAGCAACAACTCTGATTTTTTCTTTGCTGATGCCACTGGCGTGGATCAAAGCATGTCACTTTACAACCTATACTATATAAGGCTCTACTGCCAAAGCTACAACGTACTAGATCAGGACCGCGACTGAAACGTTGGAAAGCACACTACTCCTTCAATATTCACACTGTTCTCATAATAATTAACAACTGTATTCACAGTAGGCATTCATCGTCTCCATCACGAACAACATCGCGTGTGCCTATATTGTTGCATGCCAAAGTAGGTAGCTTATCCCTGCGCCCAACTACAAAACTTCACGTATAGATAAACTTGCACTGCATTTCCAAGTACGACATCTATCAACTAATGAAACTTAACTGAGGACGTCACCAGATTCATTGCTTTCATCTTCCGGAACCCAAATACCAGCTAGGACACACGCAGCAGTGTCACACAGATATTAGAGAATTGTTGTGCAAGACACCAGACACTAGGCTTAACAGGCTAAATTATGCATAAGGAAAGTGGAGCCAAAATTATTAACCACTTCATTTACACACGTAACAGACTTAGACGATCAGAGAATAAGCTTAGCAGATTATCATTTCCAAGATTCTAATGCTTCTATAATTCTCTCCGGCTGTGACAGCCTCCCTCTTTCGAGAGACGCTTGCTTCTTCCATTGCCAATTTTCCTTATCTCAGATTATTTTGCATCAACTATTGTTCTGTTAGCACGACCGCATATTCAACAACATACCCACAACGCCGAGACGAGTACTCATATTACTTCCTCCTTAATAATTGAATTTATCCACAAAAAGTATATGGGTTGCTAATTATTGAGTACTTCTTAAGCGTGCCCTTTTAAGGCGTCGATATCCTTTATCATATAATTGTCAAATTCCTAATAAGCTAACATAAATCTTGATAGTATTCGGGATCATGCCTTTCTCTAGATACCCGTTCGAGCAAGGATAAAATCACTCTATTTCAGAATTAGCATAAGACAAAACAACTATCGCCACCGAGCAGTCAATCTCTCCGTAATTTTAGATCGCTCAGCGCAAGCGTCCGTAACTCTTGAGAAGGCACCTAGCTTATATATTTTACCAGCAATCTACCGTACTTGTGTTATCTGATTCAAAAAGTCTTGCACTATAGCTTCATCGGTCTCAAGATCTCCAAACGCTATCATCCATAACATTTAGTAATATTAAGAAATTATTATTGAGATCTATTTTATCGAACTTAGTATCGGATTATACAATGAAATGATCAGCCATTATCCTTTCAAGAATCCCAGATCAGTAAACCAGTATGTTGTAAGACTTCTGTTTTGAACTTGGCTATTTTGATTAGTTAGTATTAGCTGTCTATCGTTAACGACTCTTAATGGTTTCTTCAGGTTCTAGTAGTTTTGGGGGCTAATTAGAAAGTAAGTTGGGTATGAATGAACAACTGCGATGTTAATTAGCTTCAACCTTACTACCATTTTTCTCTATAATTTAACAGTACACTATGTACACTGATGATAAGGAGAAGGTAATGGTACGTCTTTATGTTATCGGCAATGGTTTTGATCTTCTCCACAAATTGCCAACCTCGTGGGATGATTTCATCTATTCTTCTGCTGGGGCGTTATGGAACTCAAGTATTTTTGAAAATCCTGACGATCCTGAACACCCGTGGGCGGATTTAGAAAGCAATCTCGGCAAACCTAACGTAGAAGAAATATGCGAACAGCTTAAGGAAAACTACGAACAAACGATATCCACAATGGATACGGACTCAGGAGGCGCAGTTCCACCCGCAAATCTTAATTTAACAAGTAGCCTAGGTATAAGTCCTGATGTGTATGACGAAATTGCAGAAAATGTGAAAGAGTGGATCAGCAGCGTTAGTCTTAAAGGGGTTCATCCTATTCCGAAGTGGCCCTTGCCAAGTGATCTATTTGTTACCTTTAACTACACAATGCTGCTTGAAGAAGTGTATGGGGTTAAAAAAAGTCAGATTTGCCATATCCATGGTTCTGTCAAATCGGCTAAAATTATTGTGGGCCATGGGTCTGATGTCGAAGTGAGAGGCCTTTCACAGATAGAAAGCACCGAATATGATCCGTATCCTAATCAGCCCGATATCTCTCAGCGGGAAGTGGAGGCTGAATTACGCGACATTGCTGAAAGTGTGGGTCAGAGACTTATTGAAATTACTAAGAAAAATATTGATTCAGGTCTCGATAATCTCGACTACTTTCTAAAGCAGATAAGCGGAAAGCAAGTGAAGGAAATTATAGTTATAGGCCACTCACTAGGAGACGTCGACAAACCCTATATCAACAAGCTGGCATTGGCGTATCCACAAGCGCAGTGGACTGTTACTTATCACGGCGACAAATGCCGAAAAGAAGACAAAACCCGGAAAAGCGAAATGTACTCAAGCGCAAAAGCAAATGGCATACCTTTGAAGGGATTAAAAATAATAAGGTCTAAGCAGTACTTCGACAGCTTATAATCGTTAAGCCCGAAAAGATTATTCGCCCCCCCCCCCAAAAAAAATCATAGACACGCAGCTTACCTTCAACACAATCGGTTAACAACGGCTATCTAAACTCGATACGCCTATTTTAGTTTACGGTGGGGGGGGGGGGGTGAATACACGGGCATTAGAATTTATGATATCCATGCCCGTCCAATCACGAATCGGCATTCACCTTGAACCTCCGCCACCTTTTATGCGCTTTCACCCGCACCAGTTCGATTGAGTTGCTGTGACGTCACAGTATTATTACCACCCTAGGGGCCAGAATGAGGGTCTGTCCTGCGCATTAATCGGAGGCAAGGAGTCAACGATCTTCATCGTTTCGATTGACACGGTGACAACCGATTCGAGCAAATCGATGATATATCTGGGGTTGCCGCTCTCTCGCACCCAATCGTTAGGATCATTAGTAATCCCACTGGCTCTATCGGTTTTCACTCGATACTGATCCATGACCCATTCAATAGCCGACCGGCCTGATACCTTGTATCGATACGCTTTCTCGGGAATGTTTCGCAAGGAGACCTTATCGTTAATGATGATCGTCGACCTGTCCTTGCCTTGAGGGTTGTCTTCAGATTTCGCAGTGCGTCCGAATTGGAGCTTCTGCACTCTTCCTGGATCAGAATGGTCGGCATCTTCAGACCAATCCTCAACTATGCGGCCGTCCTGACCATCGTCGGTGCTCACATAGCGTTCAATACTCTCGTACCCTACATGCAGTGCCGCAAGGCGGCGGCCCGCGAGCTGATATGTATCGAAATCAGCAGCGAATGGGATTCGTGGTAATTCCTTGCGCAAATTCGCAGAGAAATGCTCACGATATTCAGGACTATGCAGCAATCCATACACATAGTAGAATATGTATTCTTTTGCCACTGAGACATCTTCTGCATGCAGAGAACGATTATCGGGATACGCAGCACGGAATACGCACAACGTATCCTCCGTGATGGCATCATGCCTGATATACCGTTTGCCTTGACTATCGCTTACGATCAAGTCGCCAGGTTTAAGAAGGGATTCATATCCAAGATCAAGTTCACCCTCTGGAACCTTCCTGGAATCATCTATCGCCTCATACCAATACAAGGGGAAGCACTGACCCTTTTGCACTGCATCGAGACAAGTGATCTCTTCCGAGATTAAACAGGAAAAACCTGTGTTGCCAACACCAGAAACATCGATTACTCGATTGACAAAAGGCAAAGGAGACGTCTTTACCGGGGCACTGTTGTATACATCGTCCGGACTAGGGAAACCCCCTTTACTTACCAGATTTATTGGGAACAAATCCGCATTTTTATACATCCTCTCAATAAGTCTTGAATCATAGTACAGCCACTGTTTCGTGAAGGGACGATAAACGCTCCGCACCAAAAAACGACGAGAGAAATCAATAGCATTTCCCCGTTTAAACTGTTGGAACAATGATTGATTCCACTTGATACGTTTGCCATCATGGACTACAAAATCTTCAACCCTCCCGCTTTGTCCGGACGCTGACCATCGCTTGAGTTCTGATCGGTAGGTGTCAAGTAGCTTCTGAATACTGCTGTTCACAGTATCTGCTGAAAATCCATACGAGAATGCATCACGCCCTGTAGCCACTCCCAAAGAATACGTAGTGAACATACCCGGCAATCGTTGGCGCTTACCTAGCGTAAGAGGAGCGTAATTATCAAAGGAATCATCTCTTTGAGACAACCAGTCGCCATGCTCGTCGGGAACGAGAATCTGCCATTCAAATTTTTCTCCATCTACCGATTCATTTACAGTCGATAGCTTTTCGTCACGCGAAAGATAATCACCAATGTCATAATAGTGAACAATGCCATGATGCCTGGCTTCGGCATCTCGCACCAATACTGTTATTGCAACAGTAGACCTAGATCCTGATCCAAATACTTTTCCTCCCTCTTTGCGGGACTCTTCACCCCTTGTTCTCTGATTTCCCCTCAGATTGAATACGTATATATCACTGAACTCGTTGCATAGAGCCTTGCGGAATCCGTTAAAAGCAATGCTGTCAAGCCATCCGCCATTGCTCACAAACCCTATAATGCCCTTACCGTCGCAATTAGGACCTGCAATTCTGTCAGAAGCCCAGCGGAACGCACGAATATAAGAATCATATATCTGACGCTTGTTTGAAGATGATGAAGTAGCTACATAGCTCTCCTCTATGCGCGAATCAAGCGTCTCATAGTGATCGTTGGCGTTGTTCTCATTCGCTGACTTTTGGCCTGCAGAATATGGAGGATTACCGAATATGACAGTGATGAGCTGTTCATTCTCACGCTGCACACGTTCACTGTTCGCCATGAACACTGACTGGTCTATGGTGTCGTTATCTTCCGAAGTCTGGAAAGTGTCAGTAAGTACCCCGCCCGGGAACGGGACGTAGAACGAGTTGCCTTTGTCACCAACTTTTCCAGACTTGGCTAGCTCCATCTGTACGGAGTAGAACGCGGATTCGATGTTGACCATCGCTATGTAGTAGGCGAGCAGCATAATCTCGTTCGCATAGATCTCATGCTCATACTTGTAGCGCAAGTTCTCAGCAGGAATGAGTCCGGAACGCAGAAGCTCAACGATGAAAGTGCCGGTTCCTGTAAACGGGTCAAGGATCGTAACGCCCCGATCGCCTATATGCTTTCCGAAATGCTCACTAAGCTGGCGGTCCACGGCATGAATAATGTAGTCTACGATTTCAGTGGGCGTATAAACGATACCGAGCTTCTTGGAGTCGTCCTTGAACGCATTGCGGAAGAACGACTCGTAGAGGTTCTTCACCAGCGTCTGACGGGCGGACTCGTCGCTGTGCACAGCCGAAGCGGAGAGCCTTACCTGGGCGTAGAGTTCCGACAAATCGTGTTGTGGATCGGCCTTGCTAATTAACGGTTCAAGCAGCTTAGTAATGGGCTCGAGAGCCTGCGATACGGGATTGGCTTGTACGAAGCTCCGGCCCTGCTGATCCTTCTGCTGTGCGAACAGCGCATCAAAAATAGGCGCAGTAAGGATATGCTGAGCCAGCATGCCTATTGCGTCATCTCGGTCGATGCCTGGATTTAGAGTGTCACGCAGTCCTTTTAGGAATATATTGAATGCCCTTCTAACCTGCGCATCATCAACGACGGCATTGTTAATAATCTCCACCGTCGTCTTCGCGATTTTAGCGACGGAGTCTGCCCAATCATCCCAGTAAGCTGTATCTCCACATTTCTGAACCAGTCTTGCTTGGAAATTCTCTGAAATCTGCTTGTCAAAGCTTAGCTCACCCTGCACCATAGTGGTCAGAGAGCCATGCTTTTCATTAAGTGCCCCCTCATCGATACCATCCTGGTCTACGTAATCACCCCGGCCTACACGGTTCGATTTGCCCGGCTTACGCTGACGCTTATGTTGCTCAGACTGACGATGCAAACTCAATGCATTGATACGCGCATCCAAACGCTCATCATGGGAACGCAAGGATTGCAAAATCTTCCAGACTGTCTCAAAATCGGAGCTCGCAAGCACGTCATTAGCGTCAGAACCTTCAGGAACAACGACCGGAAGGATAATATATCCATACTTTTTATTCTCAGCCTTGCGCATCACCCGTCCAACAGCCTGAACAATATCAACCTGCGAAGCTCTTGGCTGGAAGAAAATCACTGCATCCAACTGCGGCAAATCAACACCCTCGGTAAGGCATTTCGCATTACTCAGCATGCGGCATTCGCCTTCATCAGGAGGTTCACCCAACCATGAAAGCAAGTCGTTACGCTTACGGGCTGGCATACTGCCGTCAACATGCTTAACGCTGGTTTTCAGAAGCCCTTCAACTTTATGTCCGCTCTTTATCTGCTGCTCAAGATATCGAAAAATTACATCATTGAATCCATCGGCAAGCGCCTTTGAATCGGCAATACGCCTCGTAAATGCCACTGCCCTACGTAATGGTTGCACCGTTTCAGTACGGGTTTCCCCCCCAGATTGCCGCTGAGATTGGTTACCCATCACAGCAAATTGGACCTGTTCACCCAATCCCGTATCGATATCAACGGATTCCAGTGCACTGTTGGTGTGCACTCCTCGGGTCAGCAACCCGTTCCATGCACCAACAATTTTACCTGCGAACGACTGTGCCTGCTCTGCGATCTTGGCCTTGCGCGTTTCTGCAAGAGTATCGCGATCAGCTTTACGTGATCTACGACGCTGAGCCTCGATCTTGTCATACTCATCACGCATGGTTTGCGTGCTGGTCATTTGTTCCTGGAGGTCAGAGGCCTGACCCTGGGCGACGCCGAGCACCAATACGCGATAATCGCTTAGTATTCCCTGCTCCACAGCGGAGCCGAACTTAAGCCTGTGGAATTCTGGTCCGAATACTGCTTCGTTATCCATCGAATAGGCTGTATAGTCAGCACGCTTGGCCTGGTCTTTTGCGGCATCGGCATAAACTCTCGGGGTGGCAGTCATATACAAGCGTCTTCTCGATTTGAGTAATTCAGCACTATGAACCAAAACAAACGGAGATGTCTTACCTCTGTTATCACTGGTGCCAGCGGTGCGATGGGCCTCGTCACAAACCACCAGATCAAATTCAGGCATACCCATGCGCTGTGCATCAATCGTGGTCTGTATTGATTGATAGGTGGAGAACACTACGGAAAGACCAGCCTTTATACTCCCAATTTCCACATTACGCTTTAAAGTCGCAGCATTGGTCGTTGTCGGGAATGGCACATCAAGCACCGAGGAAGACCACGCATCGTTATCTTCACCCCTTGGTTTGTTTGCCGTCTCATCTGAGCACACGACAAAACCTGCCATGCGATCCATCGCTTGATGGGTCCAGTATTGGAAAGTCTGAGAAACTAAAGCGATGGAGGGAGCCAGGAACAAAACTCTGAAAGGTGCATTCTTCAGATCTGGGTACCGCTCGTCGCGTCTGCTCTTCATCTCTTCAGCGAGACGCAAAGCTGTCAAAGTCTTGCCTGTACCACAGGCCATAATTAGTTTACCCCGGTCATGTGTTTCGAATCCCCGAAGGCAATCATCAATCGCCTTGCGCTGATAAGGACGCGGGGAAAATTTCCTGACTGTCGCTGAGGGAAGGAATGGGGTCCAATCGACAAAATCGCCATCCAAGGCGGTTGAATCGATGATGGTGGCGCCGAATTGTTCGGCCTCCCGATAAAGAGTTTTTGTGAGACCTGCCCCTGTATGCACAATAATCAAATGATCGGGTTCGACTTTCCTGGCAAAGGCAGCAGTAAAGAATGTGGATATATCAGCCTTGTCTATAACGTGCTCGGTTTCAACATATTTACATTGAATCGCCCACAGCGATCCATCGACACCACGGGCCACCAGATCGATGCCAGTGTCATTCCTGGGCAGATTATGCGGTTGCCCATGCGCGTCATTCGTAAGAAGCGGATTGCCCTTCTCCGACCACATCCAAACATTGCTGAACTGAGGAGCCCATGCGGAGTCATGCGTCAGGAAATATTTTGTCGCCTGCTCAAAGGCCGTCCCACGGGCTCTCTCCCCGCCTTCCACCTGAGCCGCCATTGACTTCTCGATAACATTGAGAACATCTTGAAAGACTGCCATATAGTTATTATCTACCATTACTTCGACAATTAAACCCTTGGTCACACTTTGCTCTGATATAGATTGCTCCCCAATATGACTATTCGTAATTAAGCGAGATAAAAGGTTGCACCGCAACATTCTATAGATATCATAGATTACGTTGCATAGTGGAAAAGAAAAGAACGAGCTACATAGTGACCTACGGACACAAAAACTCTCCAGCACCCAAAAGGGTCAAAGCAAATGGACCTGGTGAACACTCACCAAGCCAATGTACCGCTCATAATAGCAAGAATTCTAAACTTGATGAGTTCCTGAAAAACTTTGGGTTGTCAGAAAATCAAATTACAGTTCAAGATAAAATACTTGACCTTCATAAGGGTGTAGCGAATGAGGATCCTGAGATAACAAAATCATGGTCTCTCAGAAGCGTTGTTGAAGTGATAACCGCTCTTGTCGTTGTGGGTTATGGAATGCGGACCGTAGCTGGGATTCCGTTAGGTTGGTCTTGCTGGACTTACTGGCTGAAATATGGGGGAATTTTAGTAAGCGCAGTGGCAACTGTGGTTGCGGCGTTCATTGGGTGGGAGCGTAAGCGAGACTTGGCAAAGATTCAATTGAAACTGGATGCTCTAGACATTTGGGAAAAATCCCACCCTATAAAAGCTAAGTTGAACTCAGAAAATAATATCGAGCGGAGGGAAGCATACTTATTGAAACAGTCATACGTAAACACCGTATTATGGGGTTTGGGTGGCGTGACTATTCTCAGCGCTTTCGCTGCTGCATTAGGCTAGGCCCTAATATATGGTTTGCAACACTTCTTACTCAAAATGTTCATGTCACTTTATCAAGTATGGATTGTCGAAGCTTTGCTATCGGAATCATTGAATCTCCTTTGTCGGATGGTTTCATTTTTTCTACATTTTTACCTAGTTGCCAATCGCCGCTTTGGATAAAAAAGTAACATCAACATAGTTAATGAGGTGTAAAACTGGATTGCAATTCTTATGACTTACATATTTATGAGGTCAGAATCGGCCAACACCGTGAATATAGACTTCGACCTTATCACGACAACCTCGGAAAGTTTTTAATTTCACATTTATTGTATTGTATATAGGTAAAGCGCTATTTTCTTTGGCCCTAGTTGACAATATGAGTCTTCTTTTGAAGAGCTCAGCGCTCTTGATTACGGTGGAATGATTAAACAACGGAAAAGCAACGAAAACGATCAATCGCAATCGTGCATCGACGGAATCATCAGCTGCTATCAATACATCATCAGCCACATACTATACAATAATGAGAGCAGCTCTCCGCCTCGAGTGTCAATGTTCCAGATTCGCAGTTTGTGCGACACAAGCCAGAAATTCGAGATTCATACCAAACTTTGAAGGAGAATTCACAAAACTGTTTACGCAGGAGTGGGGGGGGGGTCTATTTTTTCATTTTCTTAAAAAGCGATTGATAGCGTATCCAATATTATTGAGATTCCGACCAAGATCATTGCCGAGCCAAGAGCACTGAGAATCCCTGAAATTCTAATCCGTCCGGTCACTTACTGGATGAAAAGTCCGAGTTGTCTGGACTCTTTATGACTATTACTTGTGAAACCGTCCAGGCATCGATATCCTGCTATTTCGATGTTTTCCATAAGTTATGCATCCCCCTTACCCAAACAATTTGCCACGATATGTGCGATACTTGCTATATGACAGAGGTAAACTGGGAAATTTATCCGGGAGAGACAATCCAAAAGGTTGTTGCTGCTCTAATCCTGCTGGAACACCCCAATGGAAACTTCATTACTCCATCACGAGGCGATCGCGGCGTCGATATCCGCGTTCCCGCAGGTAACTCATTTATCGTTTATCAGGTAAAGCGTTACACGCGTCCTCTGAGCAGTAGAGAATGGTCTAATATCAAAAATTCATGGGATGTGTTCGTTGAGAAAACCATACCTTATCTTCCTGTGAGTGACTGGAAGCTTGTCATGCCTTGGGATCCGACCAACGAGGCTTTTGATAAACTACAAACTATCACAGGCAACACCAAAATCAACGTGAGTTGGATTGGCCGCACCCAATTGAATAACCTCGCTGCAAACAATCCAAAAGTCATCGAATACTACCTAGGTAATGGTGCCAATAGGATCACAGATTTAATGAATAAAGTCTTTCTTGCTGGAAGTCCGCCAGAAAATAATGGAAACCTCTTGGATAATATACGGCAACGGGCTATCTTACTCCAAGATTCACTGGATGAAGTAGATCCGTTCTACAGATACGAAATCGAAGTTCGAAACGGCAAAGTTACCGATAATCCAAACAAAGTCACTGATGACAATAGACCGGGCCTGGTCATGTCAACAATGCGAGAATTTTCTAAGACACAATATTTGATCACGCGCATTTTCGCTCGTTGTGCTGAATCAACAAGTCTGCGTCCGATACGATTCTCGGTGCACCTAAAGGCGACAACAGAACGAGAAAAAGCAGCTCTTAGCGATTTTGTAAACTATGGAGCCCCTTTCAAGGAGCTACCGGCAACTTTCGATAATACCGAAGGGCCCGAAGGTGCATTAGGCGAGTCAGAAGGTCAACTGACGGCTTTAGTTGTCCCCTTACAACAAGAAAGTCTCCCGCCATTCGAAATCAGAGCGGTAGAGCAGAAGACTCGACGCACTCTTCATGCAACTCCGGTCAAAGAAGTTGAACGTACTACAGCACCAGACAGCAAAGGAGCATACGTTCATTTTATAGACAGTAGTGGCTGCTTCGATTTTCGATTCAAATTATTAGTGAACAATAAGAAAACCCGCATGGACTTCAGTCTTCATAATGTGGTGGGGAAAGATCCAGATAAACTGATTCGAACCTTAACAGTTTTCTCTTCGCTCAGTCAAGGCACAAAATTTGAGTTTGGCATTCAAGATGGCATAACGTTGTTCACTCTTGAAAGCGCAGAACTCGCTGAGCTGGCCACTCATTCGGCTTTGATACTTCCTTTCTTCGAGGCCCTAAAAACTGTGCAGGGACATACGTTAACACGCATCTCGGTGCCTGACCCTAAGCAACTCAAACCCGGACAGCAAAGCGCAATCATGACAGCTGCAAAACTGCTCCATGGTGAAAGAATCAACACCACATGGACACACTTAGACTTTACAGTTAGCAATTTCAAATCTCTTTCGGACTCGTCACAAGAAGAATTCGCCGTATGCACAGAATTCCCCCTAACTGTTTCCTTGGGGAACATAGTTATACAGACGAATTGTAATCGGCGAATATTCTATAAGGCAGCGAAGTTTGAACAACCTATCAAACCTCATTCGCTAAAGCAAGGCAATCGAGTCAGACTCATTCCCGGTTCAACAGCGGAAGCGGTAATTCAAGCTGTTCCACTCAATCAAACTCAAGCTTAAAAATTCGAGCCAGCGGGTTAGCGACTTTCCTAGCTTGTCTGTAGGAATAATTGCCATGCAATTTTCGTGAAGGCTAATTCTGAAACTGTACGCTGTTTGCTTCTGGTGTTGCTCCATGATTTGATCTACATGGCATATGATTAAAGTCAGGAAGATATAAAGCGCGGAGTTGAGGGTGGTCATGCAGCGCTGAGACTGCAATTTGACAACCTGCTACTACATCAAATTCATTCAAATGCAAGTGAACAAGAAAATAGTGCCTAGTTCCTTACATATTTAAGGTGTTGCTTTCTTACGGCACGGTGTTCAGCTTGCTTCTTGTACGGGAGTCATCGAATCTTGACATGTCCAGGAAACGGCGTGTAGATCGCTAGTTATCGGTGACAGGCCTGATTATTCCGACGATAATAAATTTCAGCGATCTCTGAGTACACGAAAATCGGAATTCTTATACTTCCCGCCTTTGTGCTTGTTGAAATCAGAAGCATATCGTTTAATCCGGAATAGATAAGTGTTGGCAAATAGATATGCTTTAGCGGATTCCTCATTACAGATGTCGAATACAATGCCATCGTTTTGCAAATTAGCAATTTGAGAATCGAGGCTTTTAGCTAGACATACACATACGCTTTGAACTGTCCACATTAGCCCCCGCAGCTAAAAACTAAAGGGGCATCTGCTTCGAAAAGTGCCGACCCATTTGTGAAGAGCTGGCCAACACAATTAACCCTATTTTGACTTCACACTTACATTGCTAATTCCTTATAAAAAGTGTCAATTTTTGTAGCAGTCTCTTTTATCCACTGACAAGAAAAGCGTCACAACAGGCATTGCCTGGTTGTGGTGTCGATTAGCTACAACAGAGAAACGGCTCTACGCTTCCTCCCCTTATCCAACTCGGCGCGCATGGTCTTCTGCTTTTCCGGCGTTAGCTTGCGGATGCCAATTCCTGTGTATCCTCAGCTGGTGGTGAAGATGACGCCAGTCCAACACAGGGTTGCCTAAGGCATATAAATGAGCGTTTGTACGCCCAAGGTGGCCGCCATATAGATACCAGCGGCAGTCCAGGGTAGGATCAACTCGAATATAGTGCCGGAAACCTCTATGCTTCGCCCGAGATTGCAAGGATGCAGACCTCGGCGAATGTATGCACTCAGCGGTTCACCAGGCAGCAGAAGGGAGACCTGGACGTTACAGGTGGTGAATATTAGTGAGGATGCTGGCCAGCAGGGTGACGACAATCAATGAGCCAGTGCTCTTTCTGATCTTTAGCAGAGACTCCACGATCTTGTTCAAAGCCCCGGGGGCCGAAAGCACCCCTGCGAAGGACAGGGTACAGAACGCAATCAGGAGGGTCATCATGCTCTCCATGCCTCCCCTGTTCAGCAGACTGGTGACACCCTTGGCTGCGGGACCCAAGTTGAAACCCTTGGGGAGCACAGGGGTGTCGAATTTGTTGACGATGGCATTGAATGCGTTGGCGAAGGAGAAATGCTGGATGACGACGGTATTGAACATGGCCACCACCGACGAAAGCAGCATGACCGGAATAGTCGGCTTCTTCCACGCTGACCTGATCAGGATGATCAGGAGAGGTATAAAAGCAGCATGGGCACGTTCCAAGTGAAGGCCTGTGAAAGCGTGTTATTCGTCTCAGCGACCTTATCAAAGCCGCTGCCAACTGTGGACTGGACACCACGGCCCGCCACGAACATTGCTATCGCTGCCACCAACAAGGAGAGGAAGGTGGTCCACAACAGGTGCTTCATATGCGTAAACACATTCACATGGGTAATGACCGCGGCCAAGTTGGCGTCTCCGGACAAAGGAACAACTTGTCCTCGAAATAGGCGCCGTTGTTCAAAGCTGACATTCACCTATTTATAGTGAAGTGAATCAGTAAAGCGATAACTTTACTTATGCACTAAAAGACCTCGACTTTATCAAACGGAATCGTCCGCCTTTCAGCTGTTCTAAGATAGCTAAGCTCCGTGAACCTCACTTATGCGGAACCTTGTCGGAATACCACCACCCTGAATGAGAGCAGACTCCTATTCGGCTGAACCACTTTTCTCAGAACTGACTCCAATCGGGCTTCCCATTTGCATAGTCAGTAGACGGAATCGCTGCCGGAATCACCCGTTGAAATGGACCAGCGCCGGATCAAATTACGTCGGTAACACTGCCAGCAGCAATTCGAAGTGACACTATGAATTGCGCCTCGAATTGCGCCTCTTCTCTATGAAATGTTCAGGCGGGGATAAGCTTGCCGTTTTGCAGCGTCAGCAGACGGTCAGCTCGGGCAAGGACCGAGGGACGGTGAGAGACAATCAGACAGGTGCGGTCGCCCTTCCGCTCAATCAACCTAGTCAGAACCCGGCCCTCCAAGAGGGCATCCATATTGCTGGTGGGCTCATCCAAAAGCATGAATGGCGCCGAGCTCAAAAAGGCGCGAGCCAGGGCCACTCGTTGCCGCTGCCCCTCGGACAGATCCGAGCCGTTGTCAGCAAGCAGATGATCCAAGCCGTCAGGCAGCTGGTCGATCAGATCATCTAGGCAGGCATCATGAGCTGCCTTCTCAATATCCTCTCTGCTGGCATCGGGCCGGGCCAAGGCGATGTTGTCAGCCAAGGTGAGACTGAATATGTAGGTGTCCTGGCTCACCAGAGTCTGCTGAGCACGCAGATCGGCGGTGCGGATGGTCTCGATAGGCAGGCCAGAGACGGTCAGGTCCCCGCCGCTACGCTCCTGGAACCGCATCAGCAGATCAATCAAAGTGGACTTGCCAACCCCGTTGGCCCCCTGGATGCCAATCAGTTCGCCAGGCTTGATGGAAAGATCCAGACCCTCCAAAACCGAAGTCCGGTCGCTATGTTCACCCGAGTCAGTCTTGCCTGGATCGTCCTTACCCGTGTCAGTCTTGCCGGCGTAGGAAAAGGAAACTGCCCTGGCATTCTCTCCAGTGAACTCCGACAAAGGATTCCCGTGATTGGATTCCACCTCACGTACAGGCGGCTCCTTGTCCAAAAGAGAGAAGACCCGCCGAGCAGCAGCCAGGGTAGGCTGCAGGCCGGCGCCTAGCCGGGCCACAGGTATCAGGGGGGCGAAGGAGGAGAGGAAACCGACCAGTCCAATCATCCCCCGGGCAGGATCCATCAACCCCTCAGAGCCAAGCCAGCAGGCCATCAGCGTGAAGGCTCCGGCGCAGATCAGAGTGACCACATTGGTGACCATATCGTTGGTGATGGTCCGCCCAGAGGTGCGTCCCCTGGCATCCAGCATCTGGTCCGTAGCGACTCCCACCCGGCGACGGGTATTCCCCAGAGCGCCCAGCCCCGCCAGTTCGGCACGGCCCTGAAGGGTCTCCAGAAGCAGGGAGTGGAGGTTGGCTTGGGCCGTCCGCTCCCTCATAGCTCCCTTGAAGGTAGGCCTTGCGCTCAGGATGGGGATGAGCAGACCGACGATCAGATAGGAGACCAGGGCAGCCAGACCCATCCAGGGCGAGAGCCAAGTGAGCAGAGCCAGGTTGGCCAAGGAGGTCACCAGGGCGATGGCGATGGGCGATAGGGTATGAGCATAGAAGATTTCTAGCAGCTCGATGTCGTTGGTGATCACGGTCACCATGTCCCCGCGCGCCTGGTCTCGCAGACCGGCCGGGGCCAGGGAGCGCATCTTGTCGAAGACCGTCGTGCGAATGTCACGAAGCATGCTGAAGGCCATCTCATGGTTGTAGTACTGCTCCCCATAGGCCATGACCCCCCGGCTGAGAGCAGTCAGAACCGCCACGAGAGCCCAGACGACCCACTGGCCACTCAGCGGCGGCCAGTCCGTGACCAGACCGATCAGGGCCGCTGCGGCTGCCATCATGCTCCAGACCGCAAAGAGGTGGCCCAGGCTGCCACAGAGGATGGCCTTGCCCTCCGTACCAGCCAGAGGCTTCATCAGCTGGGCCATACGGCGCATCATCATCAGATTGCTCGTTGTCTGCTGCATGTCATCACTCCCCGTCCTCATACTGGGCCTGCTCCTTCCACTGAGCGGCAAATCCGCCCCCGGCATCCATCAGTTCACGGAAGCCGCCGCTCTCCGCCAGACGGCCCTTCTGCAGAAAGAGGATGGAATCGGCATTGCGGACCCCAGCCAGGCGGTGGGTGATGGTCAGGACCAGGGACTCCTTGCCCAGAGCGTCCATCAGGGCTGCCAGTGTAGCGTCATGCTCGCGGTCCACGGCGCTGGTGGCCTCATCGAAGATATAGACGGGGGAACGCCGCAGGAGCCCGCGGGCAATGGACAGGCGCTGCCGCTGCCCTCCGGATAGGTTGCCTCCCTCGGGGTCGATAGGAGCGTCCAGCCCGCCCTTGCTTTGGACAAGACCGGTCAGACCGACCTGGTCCAGCGCATCCTGCAGCTCCCAATCCGAGTAGCCCAGTCCGGCCGGGTCCAGATTCGACCTGATGGTCCCGGTGAAGAGGTGATCGGTTCCCCGAACCACAGTCTGCAGGCCGACCAGATCCTCGCGCGACAGGTCGCTGATTTGGCGCCCGCCAATGGTCAGCTCTCCGGCATACCCCTGAAGGCGCCCGGACAGCAGGCCCGCCAAGGTGCTCTTGCCGGAGCCCGAAGCGCCGACCAAGCCCACATGTCCCCTGGCAGGCAGATCGAAGTTCAGATCGGTCAGAGCCTGGAAGCCGTCAGGATAGGTATAGGTCAAATCGCGAGCGCTGATGCCTAGCGAATCATCGCCAGACATATCCGCCTGATCTGCTTGCTTCGAAGCGGATTCCGAGTCAGACTCCCGAACTGCTACCTCAGAAGTTTCGAGACTCGCTTCCGGAGCCACATCCGAACCCGTACTCTTGCATGACTCAGGAGCCGTCCCTGGAGCCGCCGACTTCTCGTCGCCCCCCTGCCGCGCCTGAAGAATATCGTCGATGGCCTTGCCCTGTTTGATGGCGACCATGCCGGAATGCATCATGTAGACCAGCTGGCGCTCAGGTGCAAAGAGCCGGACCCCGGCCAAAGCAACAACCAAACAGGACAGCATTCGAGAGGGCCCGTCCTGCCCAATCAGGACTGTGGCCGCGACCGCCAGAATGAGGCTGGTGTAGATGACCACGTCGGCCTTGATCAGCGAGCGCAGCTGCCCGGCCAGGACCCCCATGGTTATCCGGCGGAACCCCTCGGACTCCTCGGCCAGATCGTCGGCCTGCCGCTGGTCTGCCCCGAAGATCTTCAAGGTGTTGAGCCCTCTCAGGGCATGCTCAAAGTGGACGCCGACCTTGTCGTATTTGCGCAGCTGGCCTAACTGCACCTTGATGTTCTCGCCCATGGTGGGCTTGGAGGCCAGGGGTAGGGCCACCATGCCGATCACGACGATCACCGCAGCCAGGGGACTGACAGGCAGAAGGACGACCAGGGTCACGACCAGCATCAGGGCGGTCTGGACCAGGGCCGGAATGTAGGCCGTGAAGTAGGAGACGACCGACTTGACCCCCTCGGTCGAAAGCCTGGCCAGGGTCTGCGCCGGAACGCCCAGGTCCTCCTTCTGCGCATTGGGGTCGAACACGGACAGGTAGAGGGCCTGGGAGAGCGCCTTGCCCATCCCATCAGCCAGCCGGGCGCTGACGGACCTGGCGACCGCCTGGGCCAGGAGCCGAACCAGGATCAGCCCGCCTATCAGCGCCGCCAAGGGTCCGGGCCGACCAGGCACCCAGGCAAGGGCATGAGGGACAGGCAGGCCAAGGGAACGGCCCACGGCCGCGATGGCCACCGGCAGGAGGAGGACCTCCGCCAACGCGCCGATCGTCTGCAGGAGGGCCAGCAGGAGGCTGGCGCCCATCCTGGCTCCCGGTAGATGAAGTAGTCGCTTGCTGATCATGCCTGTTCTCCGTGCCGCCTTTCTGATACGCCCCTCTCAGTGGACACTAACAAAATCCTCGCGCGCCAAGCAAGAGACATAAAAAAATATTATTTACTTTCCCTCCCGGCCCTCCTAAACTTGACGGCACAACATGAAATCGGCGGATATGGCCTAGGGCCGAGCGACCGCCACCCAGATGGGAGCGATCCTTTATGAAAGCACTGAAGACAAAAGACCTGGTCAACGTCGGCATTTTTACGGCCCTCTACTTCGTCAGCATGGCGGTGGGCAACTTCATCACCGTCTTCCTGGCTGGCCTGGTCATGCCCGGTCTGTCCTCCCTCTTTATCCCCGCTGTGGTGGGGCTGGTCTCCGGCCCGGTCTACATGCTGATGATCCGCCGGGTGCCCAGGTTCGGGGCCATCACCATCGTCGGCGTCATCATGGGCCTCTTCCTGCTGGTCTTCGGTCACTTCGCCCTCTCCTTCATCCCCTACGCCTTCTGTGGCCTGCTGGCTGATCTGGTTCAGTCCTCGCTCGGGGAGAGCCGTCCCAACCTGGCCCGCTACCTGAGCTATGTCATCCTCACCTTCGGCTGCACCGGCCCAGTTCTGCCCCTCTGGTTCATGAAGGACGCCTATGTGGCCAGCCTGGTCCGCCGCGGCAAGAGCCAGGAGTACATCGACGGAGTCTTCGCACCCATCACCGGAGCCACCTTCCTGGTCTGCATCCTGGCCACCCTGGTCGGCGCCCTGCTCGGGGCATGGATAGGCGCCCGGATCGTCGACCGGCATTTCAACCGGATACCCGCCAAGCAATGAGGCCCATCTCCATCTACACCAGATTCCTGCTGGTCATCTTCGCCAACGCCCTGATCTTCGTCACCCTCCCCACTCCGCTGGTCCTGGCCATCAACATCTACTTCTGCAGCTTCCAGGTCATCGTGGGCAGAGTGAGGAAGGGCCAGGCCTGGCTTCTGGTCTGTCTGGTCTTCGCCCTGGGCGCCTCCCTGGCCATGGTCTTCCCCGAGAACCTGCCGGGGCATTACCTGCTCTTCCTCTTCGTCGGCGTGGGCAGGATCCTCCCCCTAGTGCTGGTCGCGGCCTTCATGATGGGCACCACCAAGGTTTCGGAGCTGGTCTACCTGCTGCGCAAGATCCACGCCCCCCAGTGGCTGGTCATCCCCGTCAGCGTCCTCTTCCGCTTCTTCCCGACCGTCAGGCACGACTATGCCCAGATCAGACGGGCCATGAAGTTCAGGGGGATCGCGGTCACCACCGGGGACATGGTCCGGCATCCGATGCGAACCATGGAGTACATCTACGTCCCCCTGCTCAATAACGCCACCAATGTGGCCTCCGACCTGACCTCAGCCGCCCTGACCAGGGGGATCGGCGACCCCGGACCCAAGACCTCCATCCAACGGATTGCCTTCACCGGACTGGATGCGCTCATGTGCGCCCTGGGTCTGGTCCTTATGGGATGTGGAGCCTATGTTGCAATGTTCCAGGCTTAGCTTCACCTACGAGGGCGCCAGCCAGCCTTCCCTCCAGGAGGTCTCCTGCCGGATGGGCCAGGGACAGCTGACCGTGATCACCGGGCCGAGCGGTTGCGGCAAGACCACCCTGTCCAGGGTCATCAACGGCCTGATTCCCGAACTCTACGAGGGCAAGTTGGAGGGGGAGTGCCTGATCGGGGGCGAACCCACCACGGCCCGGCCCATCTACCGGCTTTCGGAGCAGGTGGGGTCGGTCTTCCAGAATCCCAAGACCCAGTTCTTCACCACCGACGTCCGCAGCGAGCTGGCCTTCCCCCTGGAGAACACCGGGGTCCAGCCGGAGGCCATCCGGGAGCGTATAGACCAGGTGGCCGACCTCTTCGGCATCGGCCCGCTCATGGACCGGGACATCTTCTCCCTGTCCGGGGGCGAGAAGCAGATGATCGCCATCGCCTCCTCCTGCATGATGGACCCGCAGATCCTGGTCCTGGACGAGCCCTCCGGCAATCTGGACGTGGAAGCGGTGGCCAGCCTGGCGCAGATTCTGGGCCGCTTGAAGGACCGGGGCCTGACCATGGTCCTGATCGAGCACCGCCTCTACTACCTGGACGGCCTGGCCGACGACTTCCTGGTCATGGAGGACGGCAGGCTGGCGGAGCACCTGACCCCGGCCGCCATGAGGGGGCTGGATGGCCCAAGCCGCCAGGCCATGGGGCTGCGGGCCCTGAATCTGGACGCGACCGAGAATGCGAGCGCCCCAGCCAGGGTCACTACCGAGAAGACCCCCGACCTCTTGCGGGTCAGGAACCTAACCTATGCCTACCACCACGACCAGGATCCTGCCCTGGATGTGGACGACCTGACCCTGTCCAGCGACGACATCACCGGCATCATCGGCCGCAACGGTGCCGGCAAGAGCACCTTCGCCTCGGTCCTGACCGGACTGCTCAAGCCTGGCGACAGGTCGGAAATCAGCCTGAATGGGACCAGGCAGACCAGCAGGGAGCGTGTCGAGGACTCCTACATGGTCTTTCAGGATGTCAACTACCAGCTCTTCAGCGAGACCGTGGAGGGCGAGATGCTCCTTGGGGCCAGGCGGACCGACCTCTTTGAGGAGGTGGCACGAAAGCTGGACCTGGAGCGGCTCCTGGGCCGGCACCCCAACACCCTCTCCGGCGGAGAGAAGCAGCGGGTGGCCATCGCGGCCGCCATACTGTCTGGCAAGCGCCTGGTGGTTCTGGACGAACCCACCAGCGGCCTGGATCTGCTCCATATGAACCAGGTGACCGGGATGATCCGCTACATGCGCTCCCTGGGGGTCATGGTGATCGTCATCTCACACGACCAGGAGTTCCTGGCCCAGACCTGCCAGCGGTTCATCACCTTCCGCCAGGGCAGACCGGTCAGGGACAGCCGCAAACTCGGCAACCTCCTGCAAGCCCTCTGAACCTCCGAGCCCTGGCAGGGTCAGTGAACATGACGCCTCCCGGCAGGCGGTTCCCCTGTGCTCCGGACCCCGCGAACGTATACAGTAGTGGGGAAAAGAGCATCAGGGGGCGTCCCTCGCGTCGGACGGCCCCGCCGCACAGCCAGGGTTACGAGAGGGCATGATGGGCTATATCGACGTCATCGGAGAGACGAAACGGTATGTGACCGGCGAGACGACCATCGTGGCCAACAATGAGGTCACCTTCTCCATCGAGAAGGGCGAGCTGGTGGTCATCCTCGGCGCCTCGGGGGCTGGCAAATCGACCGTGCTGAACATTTTGGGCGGCATGGACACCTGCAACGAGGGCCAGGTGATCGTGGACGGAAAGGACATCGCCGGCTACGACGCCCGACAGCTGACCACCTACCGCCGCTACGACGTGGGCTTCGTCTTCCAGTTCTACAATCTGGTGGCCAACCTGACCGCCAGGGAGAACGTGGAGCTGGCCTCGGAGATTGTGGACGACGCTGCTGACCCGGTCCAGACCCTGGTCGACGTAGGTCTGGGCGACCGGATCGACAACTTCCCCGCCCAGCTTTCCGGCGGCGAGCAGCAGCGTGTGGCCATCGCCCGGGCCGTGGCCAAGAACCCCAAGATCCTGCTCTGTGACGAACCCACCGGGGCCTTGGACTACCGGACCGGCAAACAGGTGCTGCGCATCCTCCAGGACCAGTGCCGCAAGAAGGGCGCCACCGTGGTCATCGTCACCCACAACGCGGCCATCGCCCCCATCGCCGACAGGGTCATCCGCATGCACGACGCCCGGGTCCAGGCCGTGCAGACCAATGACAACCCCGAAGACATCGAAAACGTGGAGTGGTGAGGATGCAGCCCGTCAGGAAGGTGCTCTGGCACGACATCCGGGTCTCCCTGCGCAAATCCCTGGGACGGTTCATCTCCATCGTCTGCCTGGTGGCGCTGGGTTCCTTCGCCCTGGTCGGGTTGAGCGTGACCGGGCCGGACATGCGGCAGGCCGGCAACGCCTACCTGTCCGACCACCATCTGGCCGACCTGATGGTCATCAGCAGCTACGGACTCGACCAGGAGGATCGGGATGCCATCGACACCGCCCCCGGCAACTCCGGAATCGAATACGGATATCTGAAGGACGTGGTGCTCAAGGGCACCGACAAGAGCCTGCGCATCTACTCCACCCCCGACCGGATTTCCACCTATGAGCTGGTCGAGGGATCCATGCCGACCAGGCCCGACCAGATAGCGGTCGACACGGCCCTGGCCGGGAGCCACCCCATCGGCAGCAACATCCAGGTGGACGAGAAGGCCGACCAGCTGGGCAGGAAGGTCTTAAGGCACCACAAGCTGCGCGTAGTGGGCACGGTCAGGTCGACCGAGATCCTGAGCAAGGTCAACATGGGCCCCTCCACAGCCGGATCCGGGTCCCTGGACTCCTACGCCGTAACCACGCCCAAGGCCTTCGACTCGGACGAGTACATGATCGCCCGCCTGACCTTCAAGGACCTGGACCGGATCAGGGACCACTATTCCGACCAGTACATCCAGGCCCTGCAGACCCACAAGGACGATCTGAACAGGATCCTGTCAGGCCGCCCCACAGCGAGGCTGAGCGCCATCAAGGCTCCACTGCAGAAGCAGCTGGACCAGGGACAGGACCAGGTGGACCAGTCCAGAGATGAACTCGAAGGGAACCGGCAGCAGCTGGACCAGGCCAGGAAGGATCTGGACCAGGGCGCCCAGAGCATCCAGTCCGCCAAGAACCAACTGGCCGCCAAGACGGTGCAGGCCCAGGCGGCCATCGACCAGGGACAGCAGGAGGTGGATCTGAGCTCGGCCGAACTGGCCCGAAAGCAGAAGCAGTACCAGTCTTCCGCCAACCAGGTGGCCCAGGGCAGGCAGCAGGCCGATCAGGGGCAGCAGGCCATCGACCAGGGACAGGCCAAGCTCGATGGTTCCCGCCAGCAGCTGGAGGGCGGCAAGGCCCAGGCCGACCAGGCTGTAGCCCAGGCCCAGGCAGCGCAGAAGCAATGCAGACAGGGCATCGCACAGGTCACCGGCCTCATTCAGACCATCGACGCCCAGCTGGCCGCCCACGGGCTGACCCCCCAGCAGCAGGAGGAGCTCAACCGCCGAAAGACCGGGCTCCAGGCCCAACTGGCCGAGCTCAACCGGCAATCACCGCAGATTGATGCCCTGGCGGCCAAGGCCAAGGCGGGCCGCGATGCCTTCATGACCAACCAGTACACCCCCGGCATGGCCCAAGTCGCAGCCAACCAGCAGACCCTGGACGCAAAGCGCCGGGAGCTGACCCAGGCCAGGGCCAAGGTGAACGAAGGCGAGCGCCAACTGGCCCAGGGCAAGGCCCAGCTTGACCAGGCCTCCGCACAGCTGGCCCAGGGCAGGACCAAACTGGCCCAGGCCCGGCGGCAGCTGGCCGGCAGCCGTGCCTCGGCCCAGGGGCAGATCGACCAGGCCCAGGCCACCCTGGATCAGAAAACCGCGGAATACCGGACCAAACAGGACAAGTTCAAGAGGGAGAGCCCGGACGCCCAGAAGAGGATCGACGACTCCCAGAAGAAGCTGAACAAGGCGGCTGACCAGCTGAGCCGACTGGAAAAGCCTGTCTACGCCCTGGACTCGCGCCGTGAAGCACCCGGCTCGGAGGGCTACAAGGTCTATGCCTCCGTCTCCTTCATCGTGGACTCGCTGGCCAAGGTCTTCCCCTACTTCATGTATCTGGTGGCCGCCCTGGTCACCTTCACCACCATGACGCGCTTTGTGGACGAGGAGCGGATCAACGCAGGAACACTCAAGGCCCTGGGCTACAGGGATCAGGATGTCATGGCCAAGTTCCTGGTCTACGGCGGAGCAGCTTCCGCCCTGGGCGCGCTCCTGGGCATCATCGCCGGCCACACCCTCCTGCCCTGGATCGTCTACCAGGCCTATGTCCACGCCTTCGACATGCCGCCCATCCACTACGGCTTCCACCTGCCCATCACCCTCCTGGCCTGCCTGCTGGCCTTCCTGAGCGCCGTTGTCCCGGCCTTCCTGAGCGCCTGGCGGGAGCTGCGCGAAAAGCCGTCGGCCCTCCTCCTGCCCAAGCCGCCCAGCGCCGGATCGAAGATCTTCCTGGAGCGCATACCCCTGATCTGGAACCGGCTCAGCTTCACGCACAAGGTCACCGCCCGGAACATCTTCCGCTACAAGCAGCGGATGCTGATGACCATCTTCGGAGTCTGCGGATCGGTGGCCCTCCTGATGGCCGGATTCGGCGTGCAGGGGTCCATCTCCGCCATCAACGAGCACCAGTTCGGCCAGGTGATCCGCTACGACCTGATCGCCGCCGAGAACAGCCAGGCCACATCCGACCAACGCCAATCCATCAAAAAACGGCTGGAAAAGCCCGATGTGAGCCGTTCCCTGAACGTGCGTTACGAGGAGATGAGCAAGACGGCCGGCCACAACGCCGACAAGCAGTCCATCACCATGATCGCGCCGGCCAGCGCCGAGCACCTGGACGACTTCATCCGCATGGACACCCGGGCCGGGCACAAACCCCTGAGTCTCAAGGGCGATGGCGTGATCCTCTCCGAACGGATCGCCCAGCTGACGGGGACCAAGACGGGCGACAGAATCACCCTGCAGGATTCAGGCGGCAGGGACAGAACCATGCGGGTGGACGGCATCTGCGAGATGTATCTGGGGCACTTCGTCTTCATGAGCCCATCGGCCTACAGGACCGTCTTCCATCAGGACTTCTCGCCCAACGCCCACCTGGTCACCTTCAAGGACTCCAGCGCGGAGAACACCAGAAAGCAGGCCGCCTCCTTCATACGTATCGACGGGATCCAGGGAGTGGTGCAGAACACAACCCTGATGAGCCAGATCGACACCGTGGTCAAATCCTTGAACATGATCATGCAGGTGCTGATCATCGTGGCCACCCTGCTGGCCCTGGTCATCCTCTACAACCTGACCAACCTGAACGTTGAGGAGCGCATCCGTGAACTGAGCACCATCAAGGTGCTGGGCTTCTACGACCGCGAGGTGACCATGTACATCTACCGGGAGACCATCCTCCTATCGGCCATCGGCGTCCTGGCCGGGTATGGGTTCGGGGCCTGGCTGCACCACTACATCATCACCACCGTTCCACCGGACAACGTCCTCTTTGACCCCTCCATCAGCTGGGTGGCCTTCGTCGTGCCCCTGGTCATGATCACGGTCATCACGGCCGGCCTGGGCTGGATGGTCAACAACAAGCTCAAGCATGTGGATATGCTGGAGGCCCTCAAGTCGGTGGACTAGGCCATATCGGCATTTACCCATGCCGATGGCGTAAGCTGGCACTCCAAGAGTCCATAAGTCCATGCCATTAAAGCCATTGAGAATCCAGAAAGCTGAGGACGACGGTGCTGCAGATCGAACACATCTCCAAACAATACAAAACAGGGGACTTCGTCCAGCAGGCCTTGAATGATGTCAGCGTCAACCTGCGCGACAACGAGTTCGTGGCCATCCTGGGCCCCTCCGGCTCCGGCAAGACCACCCTGCTCAACATCATCGGCGGGTTGGACCGCTATGACCAGGGCGACCTGATCATCAACGGCACCTCCACCAAAAAGTACAAGGACAGGGACTGGGACTCCTACCGCAACCACACCGTGGGCTTCGTCTTCCAGAGCTACAACCTGATTCCCCACCAGAGCATCCTGTCCAACGTGGAGCTGGCTCTGACCATCTCGGGCGTGCACCGGCAGGAGCGGCGGGAGCGGGCCAGGCAGGCCCTGGAGCAGGTGGGACTGGGTCAGCACGTGAACAAGCGGCCCAACCAGCTCTCGGGCGGGCAGATGCAGCGGGTGGCCATCGCCAGGGCACTGGTCAACAACCCCCGCATCCTCCTGGCCGACGAGCCCACCGGAGCACTGGATTCCGAGACCTCCATCCAGATCATGGACCTGCTCAAGGAGGTGGCCCAGGACCGGCTGGTGGTCATGGTCACCCACAACCCCGAGCTGGCCCACCAGTACGCCACCAGGATCGTGGAGCTGCACGACGGATCGGTCATCAGCGACTCCGACCCCCTGCCCGACGACCAGGTGCCCATCCGCCGGGCCCGCCACCGCACCTTCGGCAAGGCCTCCATGGGACTGCTGACTTCACTGTCGCTGAGCTTCAACAATCTTCGGACCAAGAAGGCCCGGACAGCCCTGACCTCCTTCGCCGGGTCCATCGGCATCATCGGAATCGCCCTGATCCTGTCGGTATCCACCGGGGTCAACCGCTACATCGACAGGGTGCAGCGGGAGACCATGACCTCCTACCCCATCACCATTCAGGAGCAGTCCTTCGACCTGAACAAGATAGTGGACTCCGCCCAGGAATCGCAGAAGGAGGCCAAGGCCCACAAGGATCTCAAGGCCATCCAGCCGGACGACTCCAGCATCAAGGGGGCCTCCAGCCTGACCAGCAGCATCACCCAGAACAATCTGACAGACTTCAAAAAATACTTGGATAATCCCAAGAGCGAGATCCATCAATACGTGGGGTCCGTAGGCATCCAGTACTCCTATGCCACCAAGTTCGCGGTCTTCGGGCACGACCCGGACGGTAAGCTGGTCTCTGCGGACAAGGTGACCATGAGCGGGCAGGACGACGCCAGCTCCACCGCCAGCCAGATGGCCACGGCCAACACCGACAGCGACATGGGCGACATCCAGTCCATGCAGATGTCCTACCTGACCGGCAAGACCGAGAAGAACAAGGCTCCGGAGATCTTCGGCGAAATCATGCCGGGGGCCGATGCCAAGACCACCATCAGCAAGGTGGTGACCGACAACTACCAGGTGGTGAACGGCACCTGGCCCAAGGCCAAGGATCAGGTGGTCCTGGTGCTGGACAAGAACAACCAGATGCCCGTCACCAGCCTCTACAAGCTGGGCATCCTCCCCTCCAGCCAATACACCGACATGATGAACAAACTCAACAGCGGGCAGGAGGTCAAGGTCGACACCAAGCCCATCGAATACGCCAAGGCCATGGACCAGAAACTCTCCCTGGTGCCCGCTGCGGACCAGTATGCCAAGGGGACCGACGGCCACTACCACTACATCGGCGACAGCACCGACCAGATGACCAAGGCCGCCGATCAGGGCCTGCAGCTGCACATCGTAGGCATAGTGCGCCCCCACCAGGGAGCCAAGGCCACACCCCTCAAGGTAGGCGTCGGGTATACCCGCCAGCTGACCGACTACCTGATCGACCAGGCCAAGACCAGCCCCATCGTCACCGACCAGGAGGCCGACCAGGGCCACAGCGTCCTCAACGGGATGGCCTTCGCCCCTGCCGACGATGCCGCCAAGGCCAACGATGCCAAGGCCTACATCGCATCCTTGGGCGTCAGCCAGAAGGCCAGCATGGCCCAGGAGATCATGAAAGGCTCGGCAGCCATGGCCGGCCAGGAGGCCCAGGGCCGGGCAGGGGCCGCTGCAAGAGCCCAAGGTTCTGCGGGCATCCCCACGGGGGCTTCCGCCGAGCAGCAGACGGCCCAGGCCTTCGACCAGTACATCGCCACCGCCCCGCAGAACGCCCTGGTCGCCATCTACAACCAGTACGTCTCCACCGGCACCTACGCCGACAACCTGAGCGACTTCGGCCTGATCTCCCGGGATGCCCCCTCCCGCATCAGCATCTACACGGACAGCTTCGAGAACAAGAATTCCGTGGGTGACTCCATCAAGCACTACAACGACAAGGCTGCGGAGAAGAACAGGATCGTCTATACCGACTACGTGGGCCTGATGATGAATTCGGTCACCACCATCATCAACGTCATCACCTACGTGCTGATAGCCTTCGTCGGGGTCTCGCTGGTGGTCTCCTCCATCATGATCGGCATCATCACCTACATATCGGTTCTGGAGCGGACCAAGGAGATCGGCATCCTGCGCGCCATGGGCGCCTCCAAGCGGAACGTCTCCAACGTCTTCAACGCCGAGACCGGCCTGATCGGACTTCTGGCGGGCCTGCTGGGGGTGGGCATCACCCTGCTGCTGATCATCCCGGCCAACAGCATCATGCATCACTTCATGGGCACCACCGAGGTGAACGCGGCCCTGCCTGCCTCGGGCGGCGTGGCTCTGGTCATCCTGAGCGTGATCCTGACCCTGATCGGCGGTCTGATCCCTTCGCGGAAGGCGGCCAAGCAGGATCCCGCCACCGCCCTGCGCACGGAGTGAGGCTGAGCGACACCGGGTGGCACTGGCAAAGAAGTGAATTCCCGCACAGTCGGGCCCTAAGGGCGGTCCCTCTTTACTCGGGAATGCCATAATGAACCCCGTGAATGAGCAACCCAATCAGATGACAGATCGACAGAACAGACAACCCCTCTTCCCCGGACGGGCCTTCATCAGCACCGTCCTGGACGTGGTCGAAAGCAAGAAGACCATGAGTGGCGCCCTGACCGGCAAGTACATGCAACGGGCCACCATGGCCGGCCTCTTTGTGGGTATCTTCTTCACGGCCTTCTTCGTCATCATGGGCCAGGCCGGCCAGAACCCCGCCGACCACGGTCTGATCCTGGCAGGCCGGGTCCTGGCGGCGACCACCTTCGGCTGGGCCCTGGTCCTGATCTACTACACCAACTCCGAACTGCTGACCTCCAACATGATGGTGGTCACCATAGGCGCCTATCACAAGCGCCTGGGCTGGCTGGCCTCCCTGCGGATCCTGGTCCTCTGCCTTCTGGGCAACCTGGCCGGAGCCCTGATCGTGGCCGTCATCCTGCGCTTCTCATCCATCGTCAGCGGTCCGACCCTGGACCAGATGCTGGCGGCCTCGGCCACCAAGACCGGCTACGTCTCCGGCGGCCCCATGGGCTTCGCCGACCTGTTCGTGCGCGGCATCCTGTGCAACTTCTGCATCAACATCGCCATGCTCATGGTCTACAACGGCAAGCTTTCCAACGACTTCACCAAGTGCATCATCATGGTCGTGGCCGTCTTCGTCTTCGCCTTCTGCGGGTTCGAGCACTCGATAGCGGATTCGGCCCTCTTCCTCATCCTGGGTATCTTCGGGCGGGTCAACGCCTGGAAGGCAATACTGGTGGTCCTGGTGGCCATGCTTGGCAACTACATAGGCGGCGGCATCCTGATCGGTCTGAACTTCGCCACCATGAACGACGAGCGCCACTTCAAGGCCTGAGACCATTTCCCTTCAGCCACTGTCCATCTGCTCACTGCGATTTCGTACGCGCTTACGAGACTGATCGGAACTACCTATCATGAAGAAACCCAAGAGCCTATGAGCAGGCAGAAAACGGAGGTTCATGATGAGCGAGGCTGAAACCACAGCCAACAAGTCCTTGGTACAGGAGTTCTACGACCAAGTCTTTAGCCGGGGAGATACCAGCAACATCGACAGGTTCATGCGGGACGACTACATTCAACACAACCCAACCTGCGCCGACGGGAAGGCTGGCTTCCTAGAGCTCATCAAGGGATTCCTGGCCCTGGGGCCGCAGATCGACATCATCAGGCTGAACGGGGAGGATGATATGGTCTACGTCTTCTTCAAGTGCACGTTGAAGAACGGCCATGTCAATAAGGTTTGCGACATCTATCGGCTGCAGGAAGGCCAGCTGGCTGAGCACTGGGACATCATCGAGCACAACATAGAAGGCGTACAGTCTCGCAACAGCAACGGCCTCTTCTAACCTTCCAATTCGATAAGTGCCCTACGCTGCAGCATCACTGATGTCGGAGCTGGCCCCTTCCTATGTGTCTAGAGGAGATTGCAACTCATCTCTCCAATGGCCTTCGCATCACCGTCGAAGACATTAGGACTATAGCAAGGCCAGCCAGGAAAAGTACCGTATCACATTACAGCAGCAAGACCAAGATCAGCGGCGGTAATTAGCATGGCCAAACAAGATAGATACGAAATCCAAGGTGCTGCCATCCACCAATTCCCGCTTAAAAGCAGTTTCACCGCAAATAATTAATAATAAAAAGCATTATGCCAAATTGAACATGTTTTCAACGAGTTTCTGTATGGTTTCATAAATCTTATTTAGTCCCCGATTACTTTTCAACGATTAGCTGACCCCGAACAAAGCCTGCTAGCTGACGCACTGAACCATATGTGGACGTGAATCAAAAGCTACGTTAGTGATTTTTGTAGACATCGTTTCTTTTAGCAGCTTTAAGCACCAAAACCTTGAAGTTACCGTCATCTATATCTGCAATGACACGATAACCTCCTATACGGTAGCGCCAGAGCGTTTTCATGTCGCCTTCTAACGCTTTTCCCCATTGCCTGGGATTCTGGGAACCTTCTATGCGCTCGTTAAGCCATTTCACAATACGTTTCTGTACAGTCTGATCAAGTTTCTTGAACTGTTTGAACGCCTTACAGTCGAATTCCCATGTATACGTCACTTGTCAAAGACCTCGTTCATCACCTCGGCTCGCGAAACTGTACCGTTATGCTCGTTGAGCACGCTCATCGCTTCTTTGTAGTCTCTAACGTCTTCAATCTGATCCAAAATCACTTGACTCATATACGCTGGAACGCTCACTCCTTCGAAATCAGCCATCTCCTTGACGACCTTGTAGTCCTTATCCGGGATGCCAATAGTAGTTGTAGTCATTTTCCACCTCCAGCATTTGCAGTATGACAACTTTAGCATAAGCGAATACATCGCATTCATTTGCTGTGAGATTATCTTGCACGCCGTTTGTGTTTGTTTAATGTGTATTCTAGCTCACCACTGATGCATGCGAAACGATAAACCCGGCAGGTATAAAAAGAATGTAATGTCTAATATTGTGTTTCTACCAAGTGCCAAACTCGCATCACAAAAAATAATGGAAAGCGCATAACGGCGCAGAATAGTTTTGAAATGTAAAAAAGTATTTGCTGTCTGGTGTTTGCGTGCGGAAAGCTCTGCACGCAACC
>NZ_KQ033884.1:0-25044 GCF_000967265.1 Bifidobacterium mellis | reverse complement strand
GCTCCAAGCCCTCCGAAGAGTTCTCATCACTGCCGGGCAGCAAGATGTAAACTTACACGAAGTTGGGTTATCCCGCAAATTGGCATAGAAAAATATCGAAGGAACCCAATGATTCCGGGGATTCTACGGCGTGTCGATTTTCATCGACATAGTCCCCGCTTCATCGACCTTCGTCAATCCAGGAACCCCGCACGCTCTTCAGCGAGGCTCAAACCAATATCTTCAATGATTAATATTAGTAGATTTCGTCACGCGCAGCATGTATTTACACCATGCGGATGGGCACTAGCGGCAAGGCAGCCCCTGCTTATCAATAGAGCGCTACAGGCAGAGGGATTTAACCGTTGCCGCGAACCGTTCTGGCTCATCCCACTGTGGGCAGTGCCCGGACCGGTCAAAGCGAATAAACCGATGCGGGCTCTTCAACCCATCTGCGAACCGCTCAACCAGACTGCCTGGCAGATGACGGTCATACTTGCCGCTGATGAAATATACCGGCGCCTCGAAGGAGGTCTGCCCACTGAAATCGACCTGCTCCAGCTCTGCATGCAAGCGAGCGCGGGATTGAGCCACCCCCTTGGCATGGTTGAGCAGACGCGACCAGTTGTAGTAGGGCGAGCGCAGGTAGGTCATGATCCGTCCCAGAGATCCGAACAGCATGGCAGCCCCGCCACGAGACAGCAGCTCATTAATCATCAGCACTATGTCGGCAGCTCCGTTCTCCCTGCTGACGAGCGAACCGAGCCGGGGACCCAAACTCTGTTGTCCCCACTGCCGTCTTAGACGAAGAGCAGCGCGCATGCTGACGACCTGTCCAAGGCCGATGTAGCAGCGAATAAGAGAGGGATACCGCTTCACCATCTCCAGCCCCAGGACGCTGCCCCAGGAATGACCGATGAGAATCACGGAATCCTGTCCGTAGGCTCGAAGCAGCTTCAGCACGAACTGGTGAACATCTTCGACCATCGAATTGATGGTCACCACCTCGTCAGGGGCAAAGGGATGGTAGGACAGCCCACTGCCCCGCTGGTCCAGGTTGATGAAGCGGAAATCGCGCTCCAAGGCCGCGTTGTAGCGCATGGTCAGCGGAATACAGGCATCGCCTGGACCACCATGGAGGTAAAGGATAATAGGGGCACGGCGAGGGGCCGGATTCATCGAGAAGACCAGACGCGTACCTCTAATCCACATCCAATACAAACGTGAATGAGTAGAACACTGAGGCTGAACACAGAATTTGCCTTGGGCCATAACAGAATTCTATCGGGAAACGGACCTCAAGAATCTCTCATTCGAACAACAAAACGAGCAAGAGAGTAATCCTGGTTAGTCCCATAACACCCGTCAGGGAACCGACTGCAGCGCCAAAATAACAGTTTTATGCCGCCCACCAAGTCCGCTTTAAACACTCTTTTCTCTTTGGAACGTGCCGGGTGTCGACGGCATCAAGAAGATCTCCACGAACCTTCCAACATTTGACAGGCCTCACCTATTGAAACCGCATGATTCTTGGAAAGTACATCCCCCCCCCCCCCCGACTTTACGGTCAGCATCATGGGCCGCCAAACATAAAACTGGGGCAACCGTTGAATCACGGTTGCCCCAATTGGGCTTGGATCCAATGATTGATCAGATGTGGATCCTTGGATTCTGAGCCCTTACACCATTACGCCTTGACCTTTTTACGGCTCTTTGGCTTCTTGTAACGGTCCGGGTTGGCCTTTTCGTCAAGTCCTCGCCGCACAATCCAGAAAACGATGAGAGCTGCCACAACTACGATAGCCACATCAATTCCGTAGAGCAGTTTCTTCCAAGGACTCATGGAATACCCCAGCCGTGACCTTGGAGTGATGCCATTCATAGCGTTTGAGTTCACTGTGGCGTAGCCGATATTGTGTAGGGCCTTCCTCATGGCCATCCGAGCGGTTGGGCTGTCGTAATCCTTTGCCGCGTTCTCCATCTGGTTCATGAAGAGATCGTTGCCTGCGCGAAGAGTCATATCGCGCAGCTGATGCTGCTTAGTTGGATAAAGATCCGTGATTACTGCGCCTTGGAAGCCCCACTCGCCGCGGAGTACATCGGTTAGCAGACCACGATGCGCAAACCCGATCACACCTCCAATGCTGTTCTGGGAAGACATGATGCCCGTAGCCGAACGAATGACCTTGGTTGTCATCGTCCCTTTGCTGTCACCAATGTACTTTTCAGTGCTCCTAGCCTCCTTAACGGCAATTTCAAAAGGCTTCAAGTAGATCTCGCGCACTGCTTGTTCATTAGCCCAAGTAGCCAGGTACATATCGCGGAAGGTCTCCTGCTCGTTGAGCGCAAAATGCTTCAAGTAGCTGAAGATGCCCTTATTTCCAGCACCGCTTATCGAGGCCGCAGCCAGCTTCCCGGACAGGAGGCCATCTTCAGAGTAGTACTCGTAGACACGACCGCTGAAGGGAGACCGGTGAGTATTGACTCCAGGAGCATACCAAGCGTTCAGACCAGACTGCAGACCCTCCTCACCCAGGGCCTCACCCATCTCCTTCAGAAGATTTACGTTCCAAGTGGAGGCTATGACATTGGCGCCTGCCCAGGATGAGGCGCCCTTGATACTCCATCCCATGGCACCGTCCTTATCCACAGTTGCAGGCTTGTCGATGGACGGAATCGCAGCGGTTTGGTAGGCGGCCTTGAAAAGAACCTCAGTGATGCTCTTCTTATCACCCTGCCAATCAATCTGATCCAGCAACTGGTCCCACTTCTTGCTGTTGTAATCCTCGCCACGCAGGTCGATCAGAGCCAGATCATGCTTGGCTTTGGAGTTAGGCTCCTTGTCTTGGTAGACCTTGCTGGCCTTGTCATTGCCTAGAACCTTATCGGTATCAGGGTCGAACTTGTCAAACCAAGAGAATTCATCCAGAGCAACCTGTGGAGCCACACCCTTACGTCCCTCTGGGGCTGTTGGGAAGGTTCCCTTCCAGTTGCTACGTGAAAGCTGGGTGACACCCTGTTCATCCATATAGGCGTTCATGGTCTGGAAACGGTTGCTGGGCGCCTTGAAACCGGCCTTCTGTTCAGGTTTGCCTGTCGGTTCACCCTTGTCGTTGAGCTTGGATTGTGCATCCTTGTCAGACTGCCGTGGATTGTTGCCTTCATAGAACTGGGTATTGGCAACAGTGAACTGGTAGGTATCCAGGACATCATGGGAATTGTTCTTGAGTTGCAGCATGTAATTCCCGGCCTCCAGAAGATAGGCACCGGTGGAACCGTCATGATTCCTATGGTGGTAGTCGTAGGAAGCCATATCGTCCTTGGAGAACTTCAGTTTGATTTCCTGCCCAGCACCAGGCTGTAGAAGCTTGGTTTTGGCGAAGGCGCCCAGTTCGGTGGCAGACTTCTCCACATGATTGCTCCTGTCATAGTCGGTGTAGGGAGCTGTGTAGTACAGCTGGACGGTATCCTTGCCAGCGACCTTGCCGGTATTCTTTACTTCGACGGTGGCTTCCACCTTCCCGCCGGACACCTGAACATCCTTGAGTTTCCGGTCAAAAGAGGTGTAGCTCATTCCGTAGCCGAAAGGATAGGCCACAGCGCCAGGTTGGACGATGCCGCCGTTCTTATTCAGCCTGCCATAGATGAAATCAGGATCTTCGACACTGGCCGTCTCATAATAGCGGTAGCCAACGTATATACCTTCTTCATATTCGACATAAGGACGATCGATGGTGCCGCGGTTAGCTCCAGGCATGAAATCGCCCAAGACTGATTGATCTTTGACCTTGGTGTTGGTGTAGTGGTATTCACCAAAATTGGCAAAAGTTGGGTCTTTGGTGAAATCGGTCGGATAGGTATCTGTCAAGCGACCGGAAGGATTAACCTTTCCGCTCAGTATCCTGCCAAGTGATTCAAACCCGCGAGAGCCAGTGGTGCCGGTCCATACAATGGCATCAGCCTCAAATTCTCCACCCATAATTGGGGTCAGCTCCATAGGATTTGCACTGTTGAGCACCACAATCACCGATGCGCAGTGATCCTTGGCAAACTTGATTGTGTTCTTCTCCGCTGCAGTCAAAGCCAGATAATGTGGAGTTCCATCGTCATACCCCTGCGTGCGCTTGTCGATTCCTTCGGAACCTGAACGCTTGATGAAAACTATGCCCGCTGTGTCCTTGACCTTGTCAGCAAGTGGCGTATAGATGCTGGGATCATACTCATCGATATGAGCTGACTTCCCCTTGTCCATGATGGCTTGGACCGAGTTCTTGTCAGCATTCAGTGCCTTGGTGCCTGGCGCAGCACCTGGCGACGAAGTCTTAGCTCCCTTCATGGCTTGGACTGTTGCATCATTCACTTTGAAATAATGCTTGAGCCCCTGCTCGGAGGTAATCATCTCCTTGTCCGTCGTAGCCGCTGCCCCACTACCGGAATAGGCTGGGTCCATGTATCCCGCTCCGAAGGGCGAAACTATACTTTGCTCCTTCAAAGGGAGTACACCGTCATTCTTCAACATGACGATGCCCTCATCGGTTACCCTCTGGGAGACGGCATCGCTTTTCGTCTTGGCCTCCTGCATAGAATTGGTGGCCTTGGCGTTGTAAGTGGTGTTCCAGGCTGAAGTTCCCGGGGCTTTCTTAACGACCACGTGGCCCCCACCCAGGTAACTGTCAAGCACACTGGCAAAAGAATTGCCAGCCACGGTCAAAGCCACAGCCAGAGCCAGGATGACCACGATAACGGTGATCCATATCCGCTTGAACGTCCGTCCGCTCATCTTCAGTTTCTTTGGTTTTTCCGATTCCACGATTTCTCCTTGCAGTCTCTTCATTGACACTTGGGGAAAGCACCGACGATGGTCATTAGCGATGAGGAATCGCCCTGTACATTCCCTAACATCTCAGTTGTCACGAACATGGTCAGAATATCCATCACTTTTCAAGCAATCTTCGGAAAAAGCACAACCTGTCGCTTTGATACCCTAATCTGCTGGCATCTATAGAGGATTCGCATAACGATTCTGCTGGTGTAGTAGCTTCTCGCAGCAAGCTTTTACAGTTAGGCACGAAAACAAATATTTCGGTCTTAGAGCTTGTAATGAGCCACACTGTAAACAATCAAAACTCATATAGGGATAGACTCCAAAAGCGAAGCATTCCCGGATGACATGGACGACTCGCGTTCTTGCTTAACCCTAGTCAATAGTTGCATGCAAATGGTTTGCTCAAGCCCGAAACTCCCCTATTCAAGCAGTGTGCAGGATCGTATGCATATGTCCCTCTCAAAACTAGTAAAAATAGCTGAAGGAACTTTTCCAAGAGAACAGCATTTCATATCAGAGAAGGCGCTGCCGACAACCATTTATGCGCCCAATCGAACAGGTTGGTCTCAAAGTGCTGCACAGGGAGGTGTAAACACCGATAATACAAACGAAGCAGAACCGAGCCTTTACCAGAAAACTTCGGTGTTTTCTGAGCCTGAAGAGAATTTCGACACAGGTCTTGACCTCTCTGGGAGACTGGCCGGTTAACCACCGAAGAAGTCGTGGAGAGAGGGAACACTATGGAAGTCAAGGATCTGACAGTTCTGGAACGGGCATCGCTGCTCTCCGGAAAATCCACCTGGGCGACCCGAGCCTTGAAGAGGGCAGGCATCCCGAGCATGGTCCTAAGCGACGGCCCGCACGGCCTGCGCCGCCAGACCGGATCAGGGGACAACCTGGGCATGGGCAAGTCCAAGCCCGCCACCTGCTTCCCCACAGCGGGCACCGTGGCCTGCTCATGGGACCCGGAGTTGGCAAAGACCATGGGCCAGGCGCTGGGCAGCGAAGCCAGAAGTCTGGGCGTCAACATGGTTCTGGGTCCTGGCATGAACATCAAGCGCAACCCCCTGTGCGGCAGAAACTTTGAATACTATTCCGAAGACCCCCAGGTGGCCGGTCGTATGGCTGCAGGCCTGATCGAAGGCATCCAGTCCCAGGGCGTGGCCGCCACCCCCAAACACTTCGCCATGAACAGCCAGGAGCTGCGGCGCCAGGCATCCGATTCCGTGGTGGACGAGCGCACCATGCGCGAGCTCTATCTGACCGGATTCGAGATCGCTGTGCGCCAGGCCCATCCCTGGGCCATCATGACCTCATACAACATGGTCAACGGCACCTATGCCAACGAGAATCCCCACCTACTCAAGGACATCCTGCGCAAGGAGTGGGGCTTCGACGGAATGGTGGTCTCGGATTGGGGCGGCTCCAACAGTGCGGTCGCCGCAGCCGCCAATGGTTCCTCCCTGGAGATGCCCCAGGCCGGATATGACTCCGTGCGACAGGTTGCCAAGGCCGTGCAGGAGGGCCGCCTGGACGAAGCCGATCTGAACGCACGGGCCGAAGAGGTGGCGCGGCTGGCCAAGCTGACCTACCATTCTGGCATGGATCCCGATGGGAACCTGACCGCGGATCAGATACGGGACCATCATCAGGTGGCGAGGAGCATCGCCGAGGGATCCGCCGTCCTTCTGATCAATCGGAAGGGACGCCTGCCACTGGCCGCCGGCACCCGGGTCGCCCTGGTCGGGGATATGGCCGAAACCCCAAGATTCCAAGGATCCGGATCCTCAAAGGTCAACGCAGCCAAGCAGGAGAGCATGCTGGACCTGCTCAGGCAGGGCAACGGCGACGGCCTGGAGCTGGCCTCCTACAGCCAGGGCTACGAACGCCATGGCGAGAAGAACCAATCTTTGATCGACCAGGCCGTGGCTGCGGCTGGCCAGGCTGACGTGATCGTCGCCTGCGTGGGCCTGGATGAGCGCAGTGAATCCGAGGGCCTGGACCGTTCCCACATGGACATTCCCGGCAACCAGGTCGACCTGATCAAGGCTCTGGGCGCGACGGACAAGCCCCTGGTGGTCGTCCTGGTGGCGGGCTCCCCCGTCACCGCCGACTGGATAGACCAGTGCGATGCCGTTCTCTATATAGGACTGTCCGGGCAGGCTGGGGCCTCAGCCACCCTGAACATCCTGACGGGCCGGGTCAACCCCTCCGGCCACCTTGCGGAAACCTGGCCCAAGTCCTATGCCGACTGCCCCAGCGCCGACTGGTACCCCGACCCAGCGCACGAGTCCATCTACCGGGAGGGTCCCTTCGTCGGCTACCGCTACTACCTGACCGCCGAGGTGGAGGAACGCTTCCCCTTCGGCTACGGCCTGTCTTACGCACACTTCGCCTACGCCGATCTGACCGTGGACGACAAGGGGGTCACCTTCACCCTGACCAATGATTCGGACAGGCAGGGGGCCACCGTTCCCCAGCTCTACGTCCAGGCGCCCAAGGGTGGCGTGCTCAGACCAGTCCGCGAGCTGAAGGGCTTCAAGAAGGTCAGCCTGGAGGCCGGCCAGTCAACCCAGGTCCGCATCGACTTCGACCAGATGACCTTCCGGCACTTCGATACGGCCAGCAACTCCTGGCAGGTCGAGTCCGGCGACTGGACCATCATGATCGGCTCCGACGCGCGCAAGATGGAACTGAGTGGACATCTGAGAGTCCAAGGCACCGTCGATCCGCAGAGTCCCGACCCTGCCCTCGGCGCCTATCTGACCGGCCGGGTCAAGGAGGTCGACGATGCCGCTGTGACAGCACTCTTCGGCCACCCGGTGGTCCGACAGGGCGCCGTCAGCACCTTCGGCGTCAACGATCCGCTCTCATCCTGGAAGGACTCCAGAAGCGCCGTGGCCAGGTTCGTGGCCAACTTCCTGGCCAAGAGCGAGAGCCGCCACGAGACCAAGACCGGCAACCCCGACCTGAACACCCTCTTCCTGCTCAACATGCCCCCCAGGGCCATGGCCAAGATGACCAACGGGCTGATCGACACGGCCATGGTCGAGGCCATCGTGCGCATCCCCAATGGCCACCTATGGCGGGGGCTGGGCGGATTCATCGCCGGATTCTTCAGGAACATGTCCGCCAACCGCAAGACCGGAAAGGAGCTCAATCATGAGTGATCAGCACAGCCAGCAGGCCGGACAGCCGGCCCAGGGGAAGGCGGCGACGGCCTCGCAGTGGGCGATTGTCCGCTGGTGGCGGCGGTTCAGCGACCGGCACACCACCCTGGCCCAGTTCATCGTCTTCTTCATCCTGTCCAACGGGGTCACCGTACTGCAGCTGGTGCTCATGCCCGTGCTCAAGGCCATCTTCAACGGCACCTCCCTGGTCGGCACCAACTTCCAGATCTGGCGCATGGGGACTGTCGGCGGCAAGCCCTACTACCTGTTCGACTACGCGGCCGGATCCATCGGCCACGGCGGCGGGGGCGGCCTGGCCTACTTCCTCGCGGTGGAGATCACCCTGCTGATCGCCCAGGTCATCAACTTCTTCCTCCAGCGCAACATCACCTTCAAGTCCAACTCCTCGGTCTGGAAGGCGGCCTTCTGGTACCTGGTGGCCTATGTGATCATCACCATCATCGCAGCAGCGTTGCAGGGCTGGTACAAGGACCCCATCTACGGCTTCTTCCAGCACACCCTGAACTGGGGCGGCCTGGGGACCACCATTGCTGACCTGGTCACCATGATCATCAACTCGGCCATCTCCTTCTGGGTCTTCTTCCCCATCTTCAAGGTCATCTTCCGTCAGGAGCCCACCGAATCTCAGGCGAGCGCCCAGTAAAATTCCGGCCCCACTCCCCCGGCTGCCAATGAACCGGCATGCATCGGCGGCCAGAGGGACGGGGCCTTTTCCTCAAACCCATCATGTACAGTGGTCGCAACGGCCGCCGGCGGGATTACGGCAACCCCGCCGACATACCCGCTGACCCATTCTTTTGCGAAGTGATCGTTCATGACAGCTGACCGACCGGCCTCCACGAGCCCGCCCGTTCTCACTTTCATCGTCCCCGCTTATAACATGGCAAAGCATCTGCCGACCTGCCTGGATTCCCTCCTGAGCAGGGAGTGTGACGATCTGGAGGTCATCGTGGTCGATGACGGATCCACCGATGCCACAGCGCAGGTGGTGCAGTCATACCAGGCACGCCATCCGCACACCGTCCGTCTGATCAGCCAGACCAACAAAGGTCACGGCGGCGCGGTCAACACCGGCCTGGCAGCCGCCCGGGGCCGCTACGTCAAGGTGGTCGATGCCGACGACTGGGTGGACCCAACATCCCTGGGCCTGGTTCTGGATCAGCTGCGCGACCAGTCGCGACGTACGAATCCGGTGGACATGGTGGTCACCAACTACGTCTACGAGAAGGAAGGCCGCAAGCATAAGCGGGTCATCAACTTCCGCAGCGTCATGAATCCGGGGCGGGTGCTGGACTGGAACCACCTGCGGCGGTTCGGACTGGCCCAGTACATGATCATGCACGCCCTGATCCTGCGCACCGAGGTGCTCCGTCAGGCCCATACCCGCCTGCCCGAGCACACCTACTATGTGGACTTCATCTACTCCTATCAGCCCCTGCCCTGGGTACACACCCTGCTCTACCTGGACACGAATTTCTACCGCTATCACACCGGTCGACAGGGCCAGTCGGTGCAGACCTCGATCATGATCGCCCGTGTTTCACAACTGCTGCTGGTCAACGGGCTCATGGCGGATTCAACTCCTGACCCGGGGACGGTTCCCCGTGGACTCTATCGTTATATGATCCACTATTTGTCCATCAACTGCGTAGTGACCTCGGTCTTCCTGATCCTCTCCCGCAAACCCAGCAACTACCGGAACAAGGACATGCTCTGGCGAAGGCTGGAGCACCGCTCCCCCGTCATCGCCTCCGACGTGCGCTCCACCCTGCTCTGTCGGATAATCAACATGCCGGGCCGGCCGGGCCGCCTGGCCATCCGTCTGGGTTATAAGGTCGCCGATGCCGCCATGGGCTTCAACTGATCGCCCTCCCTCGGCAGGAGCACACAGAGGCTGAACCAGTGATGCTCGGTACGTAGGGTTATCTCGCCCTGGTAACGATGGGCTATGTGCCGGATGGACTTGACCCCGTATCCATGCAGGCCACCGTCTGTCCTGGTCTTGGTGGTGGCCAATTCGCCGTTGCCCTTCCAATTCAGAGGCGAGGTGAAATAATTTTCAATGCGAATCACCACGAATTGTCCCCGGGCGTACAGGGCCACCTTGATTAGACGGCGGTCGGGTTCCTTGACCTTCCTCAAGGCCTCAATGGCATTGTCCAAGGCGTTGCCGAAGAGGGTGGAGACATCCATGGGCGCCATCCCCTCCAAGAGCGAACCGTCAGCCACCATGGTCAGGGTGATCCCCTCTTCGGAACAAATGCGCTCCTTGGTCGACATGACCACGTCAAGGATGGGATTGCCGGTGTGCTGCTGCGCTCCATACCGTCCGACCGCAGCCTCCAGCTCCTCGAAGTCCTGAGACTTGCGCTCAGGGTCCATCTGCGAGCGCAGGGCCGCAATCTGATGCTTGAGGTCGTGGGCAAGCCTTCCCATGGCCTCCAGATTCTCCTTGGAGCGCATGTACTCCCGATGCTGGCTGTAAGCCCGGGCGTTGATGGAGGCCAGCTCGGCGCTGGTATGGCTCTCCCGCAGCTGCTCCTGCTGGGCGTAGAGCATGGCGAACCCGCACAGGTCCACCAGGGTGCGGATGTAGAAGATCTCCAGACCGACCCGACCGGAGAATGGGGTGTTGGTGGAGACGAAGCTCAGGTTGGACATGGCGAAGGTGACCACCGCAATGACCGCAGCCATGAAGACGCTGCGTCCAGGCACGGAAGGCTGGGTGTCGGCGAAGTTGCGCCGCTCCGCCACCCAGGCCAGCAGCCCTACGCCACCGTAGATCAGCACCAGCAGGATCAACGAGGCCGGGTCGTACAGGCCGTGGCCGGCAGGCCGCATGAAGGAGTCCAACTGCCAGTGCAGGGAGGCAACCAGTTCAGCCAGGACGAAGGCACGGGCCAGCAGATAGGCCCCATCCAACGCCCCCAACCCTGAAGCCAGCATGATGATGGCGTACATGCAGGCCACGGCCAGACACATGCTGATGATCCAGAAGGCGATAGGCAGGGTGCCGGCCCAGTATTGGACCACAACCAGCACGGCCAGACCAGGCAGAAGGACCGCCGCCATCCGCAGGCGGGAGGTCCTCGAACCGATGGCCAACAGGTAGACCAGGCAACCCAGCCATTCGCTGATGGCCGTATAGAGCCGGGGGATGTCGGGCAGGGCGTTGAGGATGTGGGTGGTGGTCATGGCCGACCTGCCACGTAGGCGGTAAGAGCCGTCATAAAAGACTTCTTACGGGGTCGACTGACCCGCAGCCGCTGACCGGTGGACATAATGCAGTCCTGGTCCTCCATGCCCGTCACGTGGGCAAGATTGACCAGGTAACAGGAGTTGGAGCGGAAGAATCCCCGCTGGTCCAACTGGCCCTCCAGACTCTTCAGCGTGCTGTTCGTGGTCAGCGAGGAGTCCAAGGTGTGGATGACGCTGCTGTGGCGGACGGACTCGATGAAGACGATGTCCTTGAGGGGAATCCGGGTGGATCGTGCACCCTCGGTAATCAGGATGGACAGGTCCACGCGGCCACGCACCTGGGCGATGGACCGGTCCAGCTCCTGGGAGAAGGCGAACCAGGGCAGGGGCTTGAGCAGGTAGGAGAGTGCACCAACCTCATAGCCGTTGATGGCGTACTGGGGGGCGGAAGTGATGAAGACGATGACCACCGACTCGTCACGGGCGCGCACCCTGCGGGCCACCTCGATTCCGTCCATGGGGGTCATCTGAATGTCCAGAAGAAGGATGTCATACACGGGTCGATAGCCGTCTGCAAAGGCCTTGCCATCGGTGAAGACGCTGACCGACAGTTCTTCATGACGTTCCTTGCGGTAGCGGCTCAGGTAATTGACCATAGTCCGGCAGCTGATGGAATCATCATCCACCACTGCGATTCTGATCATCCTGGCGCACACTCCTTACCCCGGCGGCCGAGGACCCATGGCCGCCGTTATCACCGTTCTTCCATGATATCGGAGATGTCCACATGACGGACCCCGCTTGCCCGAAGCCGAACTTAGGCAAACATGGTGCGAATCAATTCTCACTTGTGGACGGGAACGGTTAGAGTCGAAACATGTCTACCTCCGCACCCTCTTCGTCCTGGAAACCCTCCACCTGGCTGGCCCGCCTGATGCTGCTGATGGCCGCGGCCGCCTGGGGGGCCGGATACACCTTCGAAAAGGTTGCCATGGAGACCCTGACCGTGCGCTGGTTGATGGGCATTCGGATCCTGTGCGCCATCGTCATCATGACGCCCTTTTTGCTTCCACGGTTGCGCAGGACCGGGGCCATACACACCCTGGTGCCGGGGCTGATTCTGGGAGTCAGCTACTGGGCGGCCTTCAGCCTGCAGATGATGGGACTGACCACCATCGCTCCGGGCCGCAACTCCTTCCTGACGGCCACCTACTGCATCTTTGTGCCCTTCCTGGTCTGGATCATGGCCCGTCGACGGCCGGCCCTACGCCACTTCGTCGCGGCTGCCATCTGCATCCTGGGCGTGGCTCTGATCTCGCTGCCTGCCCAGGGCGGGGGACAGGGGCTGGCCTTGAGCACCGGTGACCTGCTGACCCTGGCCGGCGCGCTACTCTATGGAGTCAACCTGGTGATCACCGGTTTCCTGACCAAGAAGTTCGATGCCCCCACGCTGACCTACCTGGAGCTGCTCTTCGGCGGCATCCTCTTCCTGATCTGCGCGCTGATCTTCGATCCCTTTCCCACTGTGGCCGACTTCACGCCCTCGACCCTGGGCTCCATGATTTATCTGACGCTGATCTCGACCCTGATGGCCCAGAACTTCCAGAACATCGCCTTTTCCAGGGTCCCCACCGCCCAGGGTTCGCTGATCCTGTGCTCGGAGAGCCTGTTCGGCATGCTGGTCTCGGTCCTGGTCCTGCACGAGGAGCTGACGGCCACCCATCTGCTGGGCTTCGCCATCATCTTCGCCGCCATCATCCTGTCCGAGGTCAGGCTTCACCCCCGCCGGTCGTCGGGGGATTCCTCCGCACCTGTGTCCTCCTCCCGGTAGGCTGTCCCGGGCAAGAGGTCGTAGGGCATCTGCCGCTTGATCAGATAGAAGATCAGCAGGAGCAGGGCCAGGATGCGCGTTGCAATCTGAACGTTGCCGGTCCAGGGGCCGAAAACGGCCAGGATGATTGCGGTCCGGAACAGATAGAAGAGGAAGCGGGACCAGCCATGCCGTTGCTTGGTCTCGATAGTCATGTGGGTGAAGGTGGCACCCAGCGTCCGTCCCCGGCGGGGCAGGGGGATAAGCAATTCGAAGATCAGCAGCATGACCAGGTCAACTACGGTCCCGAACACATTCAGAGCTGATGGAGCGATCAGCAGCCCGCCAAAGCGGTAGTGGCCATCCAGCTGATAGGTGCCCAGGCGATGGACCGCATAGGTCATGCCCATTCCCAGAGACATGGACAGGATGGTGGCCAGGAGCAGATCCAGAGCCAGGGAGACGGCACGGTGTATGAACCCGGGGTTGGTGACCAGCTGGGCGGCGTCAGCCTGACGGGTGGGAACGAGTTTGTTGGCTGCCATGGCCACCAGGTAGCCGATTATGGCGCCCGAGGTATTCCAGATCAGGTCGTCCACGTCGAAGAGGCGGTAGGCGCAGCCCACGATGCCGAAGACCCCGGTCAGCTGGGCCGTCTCGATGAAGAGGGAGACCAGGATGGCGACCGGCAAAGCCAGGATGAAGCGCCAACGGAAGACCCTCCCCATGATGAAGCCCAGGGGCAGGAAGAAGGCCACATTGAGCAGAATCTGCAGCACGGCCATCCGCCCGCCCGTGCTCAGGTCGGTCAGGAACTGCAGGGGGTTGAGCTGGGGGCTCAGATGATGGGTGGCGCAGAAGGCGGCACGGTCGTCGGGCATTGGCCAGAGGGTGAAGAAAACCAAGGCCAGCAGGTACAAGACGGTCAGGTAGGCCGCCATGGCTGCGGTCAGACGGAGCCGGTGGTAGCGGTTGTAAATCAGGGCAAGAATGGGCAGGGTCAGGATCAGCGAGGCTAGGGGCCAAAAGACCAGAGATATGCCGAAGGAGCCGCTGAAGTAGTCCAGGTACGTCGAGAGCATAATCCCAGTCTAAATCGCTCCCGGCCCTATCGGCCGATTGACTGCGCCGACCAGGGGCTCAGTCGTCTCCCAAGGTCACGTGGATGCCCCCCACCAGGGAACTGACCAGGTTGTAGAGGAAGGCGAAAATGGTGACCAGAACCACTACTATGACAATCTCGAAAATGGAGAAGATGGTCACCGAACTCAGGACCGTCCCCAGGCTCAGCACCTGGCCCAGATCGAAACCGCCCGCGTCCAGGCCCGTCTTGGAAATGACCTGGGTCAGGTTGTCGAAGAGCCCCATGGCGTTGAGCAGGAACCAGAGCAGGGCAGCGGCCACCACCTGAATGATGCCCCCGGCGATGGCCAGCAGGAAGGTGACCTTGGCCACCGACCAGGGCTCCAGCCGGGTCAGGGACAACTGCATGCGCCGGGCCCGAGGCACGTGGGGACGCGCCGCCGAAGCCGAAGCTGCAGGCCTGACAGGACGGGATGAGGATACCTTGACCGAACCGGCAGCCGAGGCTGTGGTTCTTGCGGAACGTCCCGATGCCGTCCTGCCGGCTGCAGGAGCCGGGGGAGTGACCGACGATGACCGACGGGACTCGCCCTGTGCGGATTCATCAGTCTTGGTCTTCCCCTTTTGGGGCTTACCAGCACCCTGCTTGCCGGCCTTGACCTGCTCCCGATCATCCTGGCTCATCGGCACTCCTTGATCCTTGCGTTCAATGGCCCGCGCATACCGCCGCTGGGCCTGCATGACTTCTTATGAGGCTACCAGTCTTGTCAGACTGGTAGCGGACCAACTCAGTCCTCCTGGGTCAGGCTCTGGCCGTCGCCGGTTCCGGTGGTGGCGATGGGCTGATCCTTGGCTGCCAGTGGAGCGGCAGGAGCCAGGTCGGCCTGACCGGTGTCCCCTTCCTGGTCGTCACGTTCGGCATTGCGGGCGATGGAGAGAATCTCGTCGCCCTTGTCGGGCTTGGCCAGGGTGACCCCCTGGGTGTTGCGACCGGTCCGCTTGACTTCGGCCACATCGGAGCGGATGACCTTGCCGGACTTCATGATGGCCATGATCTGGTCGTCCTCGTTCACGACCAGGGCGCCGACCAAGGATCCCCGGCCCTCCACCATGGCGATGGCCTTGACGCCGTAGCCGTTGCGGCCCTGCAGGCGGTACTCGCTCAGGGCGGTCCGCTTGGCAAAGCCCTCATCGGTGACCACCAGCAGGTCATCCTCGGACTCCTTGGCGATCACATCCATGCTCAGCAACTCGTCGCCGGGGCGGAACCGCATGCCCTGGACGCCGGCGGTCTGCCGTCCCATGGGCCGCAGGGTGGAGTCATCGGCCGGGAAGCGCACGCTCATGCCCTTGCGGGAGACCAGGATGATTTCGTCATCGGCATTGCAGAGGGCGGCACCCACCAGCTCATCGCTCTGGGGCACCTCCTGTCCCTTCTCGTCAGTGACGGTGCCCAGCTCCATCAACCGCACGGCGATCAGGCCGCCCTGGCGGGGTGAATCATACTCAGCCAGGCGGGTCTTCTTGACCCGTCCGGTCCGGGTGGCCAGAACCAGATAGTCGGCATCGTCGTAGCCGTGCAAGGAAAGGACCTGTTCGATCCGCTCGCCCGGGCCCAGCTGGAGCAGATTGGCCACATGCTGACCCTTGGAGTCGCGGGAGCCCTCGGGCAGCTCGTAGGCCTTGAGCCGGTAGACCCGGCCCTTGTTGGTGAAGAAGAGCAGCCAGTTGTGAGTGCTGGTCAGGAAGAAGTGGTCCACCACGTCGTCCTCGCGCAGCCTGGCCCCGCGAATGCCCTTGCCGCCGCGGTGCTGCGCCCGGTACTCGTCGGCCTTGGTCCTCTTGACGAAACCGGAGTGGGTGACGGTGACCACCACCTGCTCGTCGGCAATCAGATCCTCCACGTTCATCTCGCCCGAGTAGGGGACGATCCGGGTGCGCCGCTCGTCGCCGTACTTGTCGACGATCTCGTCCAACTCGTCGCCCACGATGGTGCGCTGGCGTTCGGGGTGGGCCAGGATGTCGTTGTAGTCGGCGATCTTGCGCATAAGATCCTCGTGCTCATCCAGGATCTTCTGCCGCTCCAGGGCGGCCAGACGGCGCAGCTGCATGGCCAGGATGGCATCGGCCTGGACCTCGTCCACGTCCAGCAGCTCCATCAGGCCGGTGCGGGCCGTATCCACATCCTTGGAGGCGCGGATCAGGGCGATGACCTGGTCGATCATATCCAGGGCCTTCAGATACCCCTGCAGGATGTGGTCGCGATCCTCGGCCTCCCGCTTCAGGTAGCGGGTGCGCCGCTCGACCACGTCCAGCTGGTGGTCCACCCAGTGGCGGATGAAGGCGTCCAGGCTCAGGGTCCTGGGGACCCCGTCCACCAAGGCCAGCATGTTGGCCCCGAAGGTCTGCTGAAGCTGGGTGTGCTTGTAGAGGTTGTTGAGGACCACCTTGGGCACGGCATCGCGCTTGAGCACCAGGACCAGGCGCTGTCCGGTGCGGCCCGAGGTCTCGTCGCGCATATCGGCGATGCCCTGGATCTTGCCGTCGCGCACGGCCTCGCGAATGGAGGAGGCCAGCCGGTCGGGGTTGACCTGGTAGGGCAGCTCGGTGACCACCAGGCACATCCTTCCGCGGATCTCCTCGGTGTTGACAACCGCCCGCATGGTGATCAGGCCGCGCCCGGTCCGGTAGGCCTGCTCGATGCCCTTGTGGCCCAAAATGGTGGCGCCGGTGGGGAAGTCAGGCCCCTTGATGATGGCGATCAGGGCGTTGAGCAGATCCTCCTTGGATGCCTCGGGATGCTCCAGGGCCCAGTGCACGCCCTTGGCCACCTCGCGCAGGTTGTGCGGAGGAATGTTGGTGGCCATGCCCACGGCTATGCCGGCTGATCCGTTGACCAGCAGGTTGGGGAAGCGGGAGGGCAGAACCGTGGGCTCCTGGGTCTTGCCGTCGTAGTTGGGGATGAAGTCGACCGTGTCCTTGTCGATGTCGCGCACCATCTCCATGGCCAGGGGGGCCATGCGGCACTCGGTGTACCTCATGGCGGCCGCCGGGTCGTCGCCGGGTGAGCCGAAGTTGCCCTGGCCGTCCACCAGCGGATAGCGCATGGACCAGGACTGGGCCAGACGCACGATGGTGTCATAGATGGCCGAATCGCCATGGGGGTGGTACTTGCCCATGACGTCGCCCACCACGCGCGAGCACTTGTTGTAGCCGCGGTCGGGCCGGTATCCGCCGTCGTACATGGCGTAGATGACCCTGCGGTGGACCGGCTTCATGCCGTCGCGGACATCGGGCAAGGCCCGCTCCACGATCACGGACAGGGCATAGGACAGATAGGATTCCCGCATCTCCTGCTGGAGGTCAATGGGCTGAATCCGCTCGCCTTTGAGGAGGCCGTAATCGGTGTTGTCCATCTCCTGGGGGCTGAGCGGTTCTCGAGACCCGTCGGGCAGGTTGAGGCCGTCCTGGTCCGGACTGTTGTCGTTGTTGTTATCGTCTGCCAAAATCGATCCTTAGCTCAAAATGGTGAAAAGGGGAGACGTCCGTCTCAGGCGTCGATGAAGCGGGCGTCGTGGGCGTTGCGCTGGATGAACAGACGCCGGGGTTCGACCTCGTCGCCCATGAGCATGGTGAAGGTTTCGTCGGCCTGCTCGGCGTCATCGATGCGGATCTTCTTGAGGATGCGGTGTTCCGGGTCCATGGTGGTCTCCCAGAGCTCCTGGTAGCTCATCTCGCCCAGACCCTTGTAGCGCTGGATGCCTTCGCCCTTGGGCAGCTGCCGGCCGGAGGCCTTGCCCTCGGCCAGGACCCTATCGCGCTCGGCATCGGTGTAGACGAAGCTGTGGGGCCCCTTGGTCCACTTGAGCCGGTAGAGCGGTGGCATGGCCACGTAGACGTAGCCGGCCTCGATCATGGGCCGCATGTAGCGGAAGAAGAGGGTCAGGTTCAGGGTGGCGATGTGGGCGCCGTCCACATCGGCGTCGGCCATGATGATGACCTTGTGGTAGCGCACCTTGTCGATGTTGAAGTCCTCGCCGTATCCGCCGCCCACGGCCGTGATCAGGGATTCGATGGTGTCGGACTTCATCATGCGGTCCAAGCTGGCCCGCTCTGTGTTGAGGATCTTGCCGCGCAGGGGCAGGATGGCCTGGGTCATGGGGTTGCGCCCCTGGATGGCCGAGCCGCCTGCGGAGTCGCCCTCCACGATGAACAGCTCGCACTCCTCGGGGTCGCTGGACTGGCAGTCCTTGAGCTTGTCGGGCATGCCGGCGGTCTCGAAGATGGACTTGCGACGGGTGTTCTCGCGGGCCTTCTTGGCTGCGATCCGGGCCCGGGAGGCCTCCATGGCCTTCTGGATGATGGACTTGGCCTCGCCTGGGTGGGCGTCGAACCAGTCGCTCAGCCTCTCGGTCATGACCCTCTGGACGAAGGTCTTGGCCTCGGAGTTGCCCAGCTTGGTCTTGGTCTGGCCCTCGAACTGTGGGTTGGTCAGCTTGACGGAGACCACGGCGGTCAACCCCTCGCGCACGTCGTCGCCAGAGAGATTGTCATCCTTGTCCTTGAGGATGTTCTTGTCCCTGGCGTAACGGTTGATCATGCTGGTCAGGGCCGCTCGGAACCCCTCTTCGTGGGTGCCGCCCTCGGTGGTCGCGATGGTGTTGGCGAAGGTGTGGACCGACTCCGAATAGGCGGTGGTCCACTGCATGGCCACTTCGGCTGAGATGCCCAGCTTCAGGTCCTCGGCCTCGAAGTCGATGACCTCGGCCTCCACAGGCGTGGCCTTCCTGACCTTGACCAGGTAGTCCACATAGTCCTTGATGCCGTTGGCGTACTGGTAGCTGACGGATTGGCCCTTCTGCTCCGGGGTCTGCTCCTCGCCCGCCACCTCGTCGCCGGCCTGGTCATTGGGGCGCAGATCGGTCAGGGTGATCCGCAGGCCCTTGTTGAGGAAGGCCATCTGCTGGAAGCGGCTGCGCAGGGTCTCGAAGTCGTAGACCGTGGTCTCGAAGATTTTGGGATCGGCCCAGAAGGTCACCGAGGTGCCGGTGCTCTCGTCCGGCCCCATGGCCTGGTCCTTGGACAGGGGAGCGGTGGGCTTCTGGTTACGGAAGTTCTGATGCCAGTGGTAGCCCTGACGGCGCACCTGGACGTCGATTCTGGTGGACAGGGCGTTGACCACGGAGATGCCCACGCCGTGCAGACCGCCCGAGACCGCGTAACCGCCGCCTCCGAACTTGCCGCCGGCATGCAGCTTGGTCATCACCACCTCGACGCCGCTCTTGCCCTCGCCCGGCACCTCGTCGACAGGAATGCCACGGCCGTTGTCGTCCACGCGGATGCCGTTGTCGGGCAGGATGGTGACTTCAATATGGTCGGCGTACCCGGCCAGGGCCTCGTCGACCGAGTTGTCGACGATCTCGTAGACCAGGTGATGCAGGCCCCTGGGGCCCGTCGAGCCGATGTACATGCCGGGACGGACGCGGACCGCCTCCAGCCCCTCCAGCACCTTCAGATCGCTGGCGTCATAATGCTCAGGGGAGAGCGAGTCATCCAGCTGTGCGTCGTCCAGCTGATCCAGCTGATCCTGGCCCGTCATGCCGTCATCCTGAGGCTTGTCCTCCTCATGCTCCCAGCCCTCTTGCGGGGTCCGGGACGGGTCAGTGTTGAGATCTGCCACGGATAGTCCTTTCTGCACCCCCATCGTCGGCCACTGACGACAAAGCAGCTTCCGTTCGCGGTCGAGCGGGGGATCGAGTCATGGTCACCAGGTTCCAAATCGTCCATAAAGGGGCCTTGGAAGCGTTTGACCCTATAACCTATAGATTACCAGCGCTAGGGGACTTTAGGCTTACAGAAAGCTGGCAAGACGGTATTCGCAGATTATGGGCTCACCCATAGGTGTCACGCACGCCTCGGCCCGGCGGATCGAACCGTGAACGGCGGAAGCTGTAGTTGTGGGGGCCGGTCACCCGGATCTGCTTGACCGGCATGCCCAGCCGCCTGACAATGGTCGCCTTGAGCTGAGGAACCAGGTAGGTCAGCTGGGTGGCCCAGACCGTGGTCTGCGCCTGGATGATCAGTACGCCATCCCGGTAGGAGACCACCCTCGAATGGGCGGCGATGCCGGGTCCCACCACACTGTCCCACTGGTTGCGCAGCCGGGCCACCTTCAGATGGCTGGTCCACCCGCTTCCGGCAGCCAGGCTGGTCACCACTCCTCCCAGTTTGGCTGGGTCGCGGCCGGGCTTGCCGAATGCATACCAGGCCTTGCGGGAGTTGTCCTCCCGCTGCCGACGAGTGGCCGCCCGTCGGGTGCAGCCTTCGAAGACCAGGGCCGGCAGTCGCCGCTGGTCCAGGTGCAGGGTCTCAACCATGGGCGCCTTCATGACCGGTCGTTCCCCTCCGGCCCGTCCGGCATATCCGAGTCATCATGGGCCGTCCCTCTGGTTCGTCTCAGGTCCTGCATGGCACTGGCAATGGCCGGATCCTGGGCAGCAAGATCGGATGACTGCACAGGCCTCAATCCGGACACATCCACCAGCCTGGCGCCCTTTAGGGATGGAATATCGCTGTCGGCGGCCACGGTGATCAGCACCTGGTCCTGCTGGCGGGAAAAGTCCAGAATCTGATCCCTGCGGCCTCGATCCAACTGGGCGAAGACATCATCCAGAATGACGACGGGCTCCAGAGAGCGACGATCCTTGACCACCTGCAGCAGGGCCAGCCTCAGAGCCAGGGCCAGGGTCCACATCTCACCATTGGAGGCGAACTCCCTGGCAGGCATACCATTGAGGGTGAAGGTCAGATCGTCACGCTGGGGACCGATCAGATTGGTGCCCCGGGCCACTTCTCCCGGGTATATCCGCTGAAAGTGGCGGCTGACGGCCTCGGCGACCTCGGGACCGGTCTGCCTGTCAGGTCCGATCTCCTCCAGGGAGGGTCGGTAGGTCAATCGAGCATCCTGACCAGGACCTGCCAGCCGACCATACAAATCACTGAAGGGCTGGCCCAGGGCCTCTACCAGAGCCGCTCGTCGTCGGCTCAGATCCAGACCTGTCCGAATGAACTGTCCGGTCCAGACCTCAAGGCCGGACAGGGCGGCGTCACGCCCGTCACCGGAGGGGTCATGGCCCGCCTGGGAGAGCTGCTTGAGCAGGGCGGCACGCTGTCTGGCCACATGGCGAAAATCCTGCCGAACCTGGAAGTAGTCAGCATCGAGCTGGCTGCCAGCCTGGTCCAGCACGGTCCGCCTGGCTGCCGGCTCCCCGGAGACCATCAGCTGATCTTCGGGGCTGAAGGTCACGCAGGGCACCCGGCCCACCAGGTCACGCTGATAGAGGGAAGGCCCACCGTTGATTCTTCCCCGATTGGCTCCCTTGGCGGCAATGGTCAACTCATAGTCAGTGGCGGCCCCATCCTGTTCCAGCCTGGCCCTGATGGTGGCCTTGGACTGCCCGCGCTCCACCAGTGGCAGGGAAGATGAAGTCCTATGACTACCGCCGGTGGACAGGACCTCGATGGCCTCGACCAGGTTGGTCTTGCCCAGACCATTGCGCCCCTCCAGAATGGTCACCCCGGGCTCCAGATCGAGGACACAGTGCTCCCAGGAACGGAAGTGATCCAGAACCAGACGGGAGATGTGCACGGCGATTGTTCCTCGAACCTGCCCGGCGTCAGTTGTTGAAACGCATGGGCACCAGCAGGTAGCGGTAGTCCATGGACTCCTCGGAATCCTGCTCCTGCTGACCGTTGAACTCCACAGCCTTGACTGCCGAGGTCATCTTGATGCGGACAAAGGGCTCAGCGATGGCGCCCAACCCGTCGATCAGATAGCTGGGGTTGAAGGCCACTGTGATGTCCTCACCGTCCAGATCCGCCTGCAGAACCTCATGGGCCTGTGCCTCGTCGGCCGTGCCTGCACTCAGGGTCACCTCGTTGCCGGAGAAGACCATACGGATGGGGGCGTTGCGCTCGGCTACCAGGGCCACACGCTTGATGGCATCAATCAGATCCTGCCGGGCGATGACCGCCTGGATGGGGTATTCGTCCGAAAAGAGACGATCCACGGCCGGGAATTCCCCGTCAATCAGCTGGGTGGTGGATATCTTGCCAGCGTTTTCCACGCCCATGATGGTGGGGTTGTCGGCCTCGTAATCCATGGTCACATTCTGGTGCTCGTCAAGGGAACGGGCGATGTCCCGTAACAGAGAGCCGCGGATCAGCATGGAGGTGGAAAAGTCGGCGTCGCGAGGAGTCCAGGTGAAGCTCGAACGGGACAACCTGAAACGGTCGGTGGCGGTCATGACCACCTTGTCCCCGGTGATCTCGGTCTTGACGCTGGTCAGGACCGGACGGCTCTCTTCCCTGGAAACAGCGACGATGGACTGGGAGATGGACTGGATAAAGGTCTCAGCATCCACCTGGCCCATGGGTTCGGGAACGGCAGGGAGGTCGGGATATTCACTATCAGGCATCAGCTGCAGGGAAAAAGTCGATTTGCCCGAGGTTATGGTCATCTTGGATCCCTCGGTTGACAGGTAGGTCTTCTCCGATGGCAGGGATTTGGTGATATCCGCCAGCAGTTTGCCCAGCACCAATGCCGTTCCGGATTCATCGATCCCTGCCTCGATGTGGTTTCTTGCCGAAACCTCGTAATCGAAAGCAGAAAGCTTCAAAGTTCCGTCGGAGGCTTCCATCCTGATGCCCGCCAGAATCGGCGAAGCCGGTCGGGAGGGAATGATGCGGGTGGTCCAGGCCACTGCATCCGAGAGTGCGGATGAATTCACTTCTACTTTCATGGGAGCCTTCTTGTCGATGAATGAACTGGACTCATTCTATCGAATAGGTCGGGTGATGTGGTTGGAGCGAGCAGATGTGCTTGAATATGACGACGATTATTGCATAAATATACATAGAGTCATCGTAATAAGCTCGGTGGATGGTGTGGATAAGTTTTCAAATCCCTGCAACGCGGTGGATAGGCTTCATTTAAGAGGTGTGGATAAGTGGTGAAATCGATGTGACTAAAAAGGCAAGTTATCCACAGGGGCGGATTTTTGTCAGGTTATCCACAAAAGCATGGTGGTTATTCGCTACAAATTCACCACTTATCCCCAGAAAACCGGTGGGTTATTCCCAAGGTTTGCCCACATCCGGGGATAAGTAGGTGGATATCTTTTTCTGTCAGTACACACTGGTGTCTGCGTGTCGTATCAATTCTGAGGTTGTTTAAGCCGGACCGTCAGTTCCATGACGTAGTTGTAAATCTCCCGCTTTTCCTGCATCTCATTGGAGATGCGCGTGTAGGCGTGCATGACCGTGGTGTGATCGCGGCCGCCGAAGACCTCGCCGATGTCGACCAAGGACATGCTGGTCATTTCCCGGGCCAGATACATGGCGATCTGCCGGGCCAGGGCGATGTTCTTGGTGCGCGTGCGGCCGACGATATCGTCGAAGGTCAGATGGAAGTACTTGGCCACCTGGGAGATGATGTCAGTGGGCTTGATCTCCACGTCCGTTGAGAAGAAGTCCTGCAGTGTCTGTTCGGCCAGGGCCGTGGTGACCGGCTGATTGTTGAGGCTGGCCACGGCGGTGACACGGGTCAGGGCCCCCTCAAGCTCCCGGATGTTCTCGGTGAAGCGTTCCGCAATCAGATCCAGAACCTCGTTGGGAATGCTGACTCCGTTCATGGAAGCCATCATTCTGAGGATGGCCACCCGGGTCTCCCGGTCTGGTGGCTTGACATCCACGGTCAGACCTGAATCGAAGCGTGAGATCAGTCGGGATTCGAAGCCTTTCAGATTCTTGGGAGCCACATCCGAGGCGATGACGATGCGCTTATTGGCGTCATGGAGGGCATTAAAGGTGTGGAAGAACTGGTCCAGGGTGGCTTCCTTACCTCCAAGAAATTGAATATCATCGATAAGGAGCACATCCACCTGCCGGTAGCGGCGGTTGAATTCCGCGATCTGACCCGATCCTTGGGTGGAGTTCTGCAGGGCGTCGATGAATTCGTTGGTGAATTCCTCCGAGTTGACGTATCGGACCTTGAGCGAGGGATCCTTGACCAGAGCATAGTTGCCGATGGCGTTGAGCAGATGGGTCTTGCCCAGACCCGAGCTGCCGTAGATGCACAAGGGGTTGAAGTCCTGACCTGATCCTTCGGCCACGGCCAGGGCCACGGTCCGCGCAAAGCGGTTGGAGTCGCCTGGGACGAAGGTGTCGAAGGTGGCGTTTTTGTTCAGGTGGGTCTGTGGATCGCGCTCCACCCGGTTCTGGCTCATGGGGAAGCGGGGCACGGTGAAGGCGGGCCGGGATGCGGTCCTCTCTGTCTCGCTCTGCTGGTCGGCATCAGCGCCTGCCGTTGGCCTCATAGTGGGGGAGGGTTCGGACAGTTCGGCCTGCATATCCAAGGTCATGGGCACATAGGTGCCTTCGTGGAAGTCGTTGACGGAAACAGTCGGGGACTTGGAGGTTTCAGCAGCCTCGGTCCGCCAGTCCGGGCGGGTCTCCGAGCTGGGGGCTCGGTCGGCGCTGCTCTGACGCCGGTAGTCGCCGTAGGGATCCTCGGCAGGCCTGGGAACCTGACGGAACTCGTCGCTGCCCGGGGCGGAGCTGGCCATGGCGGAGGCGCGTTGGTCGTTCTGCTGATTGGCAGCCTTCTGCTTGGCCATCTGCTCCGGATAGACGATTTTGATGGCCGGGAACATTTCCTGGTTGGTGACCAGCTGCAGTGCATTGAGGAGCGGCTGGCTGAGCGGTCCCTGCACAGCCTCCTGGGTGGCCTTGGAGGAGACCCGCAGAACGATGGTGGTGCCGAAGACCGCCTCTGGGGTGATGTCCTCCAGCCAGCCCTTGTCCCTGGAGGTCAGTGAGCTGCTGTAGCGGAGCACCTGCAGGACCGAATCCCAGATTCTCTTGGCCTGGGCAGCGGCATCCAGCGGATCCTGCGCCAT